>NZ_WUMM01000018.1:0-91201 GCF_009826875.1 Shinella sp. AETb1-6
CGTCAGCCATCCTCGTAGAGGCGCTGTCCGGCCAGCAGCGCGTCGTCCAGGCGGCCGTTCTCGGCAAAGATCGACAGGCCCTCCGGCGGCTCGACCCCCGCCACCAGCCGGGGGCAGGTTTGCACCGCGCCGATGACCATCGTCACGGGGATGACGCCCGCCCAGACCGGCAGGGCGAAATCCGCCTCGTCGTCGCCCACGCCCTTGGCGCGCACCTTGGCGGCGGCCTCCTCGATCTCCATGGCGATGATCACCGTGGCCTTGGCCTCCTGCTGCGTGATCGGGCGCAGAAGCGCGCTGCGTCCGGGATAGAAGCGGTCCACCACGTCGCGCATCGCCTCGATCTTCTCGTCGGCATCCTCGACGAGGCGGGCCGTGCCGAAGCACATGGCGGAGCGGTAGTTGGCCGAATGGTTGAAGCCGGAGCGGGCGAGCACGAGGCCATCGAGATGGGCGACCGTCAGGCAGGCCGGCGTGCCGGCCTTCAGGTGGCGCAGCATGCGGCTTGCCGACGAGCCGTGCCAGTAGAGCGTGTCCTGCCTGCGCCAGAACAGCGTGGGCGTGGCATAGGGCTGGCCGTCGATGACATAGGCGACGTGACAGAGCATCGCCGCATCGAGAACGGCATGCACGGCGGCGCGGTCATAGCTGGCGCGCTCATGCATGCGCTTGACGCGGTTGCGCGGGGTGACGGGATAGGCGGCGGTATCGGCGGTCATGCGGGCTTGCCTTTCGAAAACGATGCCGCCATGGTGCGCCATGGCATTGGATCGAAAAAGCACCAATTCAGAGCGAAAAAAGAAGACCAATTCGCCCGACTGGTCGGCGCTCGTTCCCGTGCTGCCGGCCGCCGGCAAGCGCACGCCCGCGCTCTACCGCGAACTGCGCCGGCTGATCGAGGCCGGCACCCTGCCCGCCGGCGGCAAGCTGCCGACCTCGCGCGATCTCGCCGCCCGTCTGGGCATTGCGCGCGGCAGCGTGGTCGCGGCCTTCGAGATGCTGATCGCCGAGGGCTACGCGGTCGCCCGTCCCGGCGCCGGCACCTTCGTCGCCGACCGGGTGCCGACGGTCCGGCAGGCCGCCGCGCCCGCGACGATGGAGGGTGCCGCGGTGCGGATGCCGCTGCCCGGCACGCTCGGCGTCGCCATGGCGGATGCCCGCACGCTCTCGCTCTTCCGCACCCTGCTCAACCGCCACCTCGCCCGCCCGGGACCGGAGCACTTCCACTACGGCGATCCGCGCGGCGGCGAAGCGTTGCGACAGGCGCTCGCGGCCTATCTGCGGCAGGCGCGCGGGGTTCGCTGCACGGCGCAGTCCATCCTCATCACCTCGGGCACGCAGCAGGGCCTCGACCTCGTGGCGCGCGCACTGTTTTCGCCGGGCGAGCGGGTGATGATCGAGGACCCGTGTTATCCCAGCGCCCGGGCCGTCTTTTCCGGCAACGGGCTTGCCGTATCGGGCCTGCCGGTCGATGGCGAGGGGGCGGATATCGCCCGGGCCGTGCCGGAGGCCCGCGCCGTCTATGTCACGCCGTCGCACCAGTTTCCGCTCGGCGTGACGATGACGATGCGCCGGAGGCTCGCGCTGATCGACTGGGCGCGGGACACCGGCGGCTGGATCATCGAGGACGATTACGACAGCGAGTTCCGCTATGCCGGCCCGCCGCTCGCCGCCATGCAGGGCATGGATGACAGCGGCCGCGTGATCTATCTCGGCACCTTCTCCAAGGTGCTGTTTCCCGGATTGCGCCTCGGCTATGCCGTCCTTCCCGAACCGCTTGTCGACCGGATCGTCGCGCTCAGGACACGCAGCGATCGCAGCCCGCCGACGCTGGCCGAGGCGGCGCTGACCGACCTCATCCGCGAGGGCCACTTCGCCGCCCATCTGCGCCGCGCCCGGCGGCAGGCGCAGGCGGCGCGCGATGGTTTGCTGGAAGGGCTTCGCACGGCACCCGGCCTTGCCGTCGCCGTGCCGGACCAGGGCCTGCACCTTGTCGCGGGCCTGCCGGACGATGTGCCCGATATGGTGGCGGTCGAAATGGCGCGTAAGGCGGGGCTCGGTGTGCGGGCGCTCTCGGCCATGGCGGTCACGCAGCCGCCGCGGCAGGGCCTGGTGATCGGCTTTTCCGGCTTCGCGCCGGAGGTGCTGCGCGACGCGGCCTTGCGGTTTGCGGCAGCGCTTGGCCCCCTTTAGGCGACGCGGCGGCGGTCGGCGGCGCGCACCGTCGCCACCCAGGCACGCGCCAGCGCCAGGCCCGTGGCATCGGCGCTCGGCCCGCTTTCGGCGGCCAGTTCCGTGCGCCTTGCATACCAGTCCGGCGCCATGCCGGCGATGAGATCCGGGAAGGTGGCGACCCATTCGTCGACCACCGCGCGGCTCGCCTCGAAATGGAACTGCGTGCCGTAGACCGCCCTGCCGAGCCGGAAGGCCTGGTTCGCCACGGCGTCGCTTCCGGCAAGGCGCGCGGCACCCTCGGGCAGCGTGAAGGTATCGCTGTGCCATTCGAAGATCGGGAAGGCGGACGCGGCGGCTGACAGCACCGGGTCGGCCGCGCCTTCCGCGGTCAGCGACACCGTGCACCAGCCGAATTCCGGCGCCGTGCCGATCAGGTTGTCGCCGCCATAGGCGCGGGCCAGAAGCTGGCTGCCGAGGCACACGCCCAGGACCGATTTGTCGGCATCGCCGAAGCGGCGCATCAGGGCGGCAAGCGCGGGCAGGTAGGCATGGCTCTCGTCGTCGAGCGCATTCTGCGGACCGCCCATCACGACGATGGCGTCATGGGCGGTGTCATCGGCGGGGATGGCGTCGCCTGCATGGGGGCGGCAGATGTCGATCTCGGCGCCCGCTTCTTCAAGCGCGACGCCGATCTGCCCGAGCAAAGTCACCTTGTCGTTTTCCACCACCAGAACCCGCATGCGATACTCCCGCCTTCGATAGGAGACGACACAACCATGCTCCGCGGGTTCGTTCAAGACCGGCCGGCAGAAAGAGATCGGAGCCGGCGGGCCGGCTCAGGGATAGATGACGCCCTTGCGCAGGATGACATTCGCATAGAGCCGCGGCTCGCCGGTCTGCACCAGCGTATGGGCGGCACGCACGCGATTGTAGAAATCGGCGCCGACGAGCGGCACGACGGTGCGCTGCGGCTCGTGGCGGGCGCAGCAGTCGATGATCTCGCTGTGCACCGGCTCCAGCCGGTCGCGTTCCTGCCGGTAGGTCGAGCGGAAGATCGCCTCCTCGACGAAATCGTCGATGGGCATGACGGACAGGATGGCGTTGAGCACCGGCACCAGCGGCAGGCCGTCGAGGCGGATGAGCCGGCGGGCATGCTCGACGCCGGGATAGTTGCCGTCGACGATGGCGATTTCGTCGCCGTGGCCCATGGCACGCAGCGTCGACAGCAGCTCCGGGCTCAGGATGGGATCGATATTCTTCAGCATTCAGCCAAGCTCCTTGAAGAGAACGTTCTGGTCGGGAAGGTAACGGGAAAACAGCGGCAGGCTCGCCCCGCCGATCGAGCGGGCATGGCTGCCGACGGCACCCTCCACGATCTCGGGCATGGTGACGCCCTGCAGGTCGAGCCGCGCGACGGCGGCCTTGGTGGCGTCGACGACGCGCGCGCGCACCCAGTCGGGAAAACCGCCGTCGATGATGACGGCGGCAAAGTCGATGACGGAGGCCGAGGCGATGACGGCCTGGGCGAGTGCCGCCGCCACATCGTCGATCCACAGCTGCAGGGGCGCGCCGAAATCCACCCAACCGTCGGGCGAATACCAGAGCGGCATGGGGTCGATGCCGGCTTCGCGCAGCAGGTTTTCCAGCCGGTAGATGGAGGCGATCTTGAGCAGCTGCACGGTCTCGCCATCGCGGCCCTGCACGGGCAGCGGGCCGACGGCGCCCGCCGTTCCGGTGCGGCCGGTAAACAGCGCGGAGTTCAGCACCACGCCGCCGCCGATGAAGGAGCCGATGAAGAGATAGAGGAAATCGGGATAGTGCGGGCCGCGGCCGAAGACCAGCTCGGCGGCGCAGGCGCTGGTGGCGTCGTTCTGCAAGGTGACGGGATAGGGCACGCGCCCGGCGATCTCGGCCTCGAGATCGACGCCGCGCCACTGGTCCATCTCGGCCTGCGGGGCGCCCACCTCGCTTGCCCAGCTCCACAGCTCGAAGGGCGCGGCGACGCCGAAGCCGGCGATGCGGGCGCGCTCCTGCGGGCTCATCAACGCCTGAAGCTCGGCCAGCCCCTCCTCCACGAAGGACAGCAGCGGCCCGGGCATGGGATAGGGAAAGGTGCAGCGCACCTGCCGGCGAATGCCGCCGACGAAATCCATCAGCACGATATCGGCGCTGCGCCGGCCGATCTTCATGCCAAGCGAATAGACCGCCTCCGGGTTGAGCCGCATCGGCACGGAGGGCTGGCCGACCTTGCCGCGCAGGGGTTCGCCGCGGATCAGCAGGCCTTCGGCCTCCAGCGCGCGCATGATGACCGTCACCGTCTGGGCGGACAGGCCGCTGCGCCGCGCGATCTCGGCCTTGGAGAGGCTGCCGTGCCGGCGCACCAGCGACATGACGAGGCGCTCGTTATAGGCGCGCACGCGCACTTGGTTCGCTCCCCCGCTGGGATCGAGGATATCGGCCGGCGCGGCCATCGCCGACGCGGCATCTTTGATCATCGTGTCCTCCCGTGCCGGCCCTGGCGCAAGACGCCCGTTCCGGTCCTCTTATCGGCTGGCGCTCCGCTCTTCCACCGGAAACGTTACAGCCGGGGCCGTCGCCCACCGTTGAGCGGAGCATGCCACATCGGATTAATAATTCAATTCGATTTATTTATTGACAGGCATTTCTTTTGGTGTTCTCTTGACCGTCGGAAGCCGGTCGGACAGCAGGAACCCTGTCCACCCGCGACCGGATGGCCCCGGGAGAGGGGCGCATCCCGTTTTGTCCTTGGGAGGATTACATGAAGACATCCATCATTTCCGCCGCTCTCGGCGCGCTGGCGCTTGGCGTGGCCTTTTCCACGCCGGCCGCTGCGGCAGACACCACCGCCTGCCTGATCACCAAGACCGACACCAATCCCTTCTTCGTCAAGATGAAGGAAGGCGCGACCGCCAAGGCCGCCGAGCTCGGCGTGACGCTGAAGTCCTATGCCGGCAAGATCGACGGCGATTCCGAAAGCCAGGTCGCCGCCATCGAGACCTGCATCGCCGATGGCGCCAAGGGCATCCTGATCGCCGCCTCCGACACCAAGGGCATCGTTCCCTCCGTGCAGAAGGCGCGCGACGCCGGCCTGCTCGTCATCGCGCTCGACACCCCGCTCGAGCCGCTCGACAGCGCCGACATGACGTTTGCCACCGACAACCTGCTGGCCGGCGAACTCATCGGCAAGTGGGCCGCCGCCACGCTCGGCGACGGCGCCAAGGATGCCAAGATCGCCTTCCTGAACCTCACGCCGTCGCAGCCGTCGGTCGACGTCCTGCGCAACCAGGGCTTCATGAAGGGCTTCGGCATCGACGTGAAGGACATCAACAAGATCGGCGACGAGGACGATCCGCGCATCGTCGGCAACGACGTGACGAACGGCAACGAGGAAGGCGGCCGGACCGCCATGGAAAACCTTCTCCAGAAGGATCCGACCATCAATGTCGTGCACACGATCAACGAGCCGGCCGCTGCCGGCGCCTATGAAGCGCTGAAGGCCGTCGGCCGCGAGAAGGACGTGCTCATCGTTTCCGTCGACGGCGGTTGCCCGGGCGTGCAGAACGTCGCCGACGGCGTGATCGGCGCCACCTCGCAGCAATATCCGCTGATGATGGCGGCGCTTGGCGTCGAGGCCATCAAGAAGTTCGCCGATACCGGCGAGAAGCCGAAGGCCACCGAAGGCAAGGACTTCTTCGACACGGGCGTGACGCTCGTCACCGACAAGCCGGCCGCCGGGATCGATTCGATCGATACCAAGGCCGGCAAGGAAAAGTGCTGGGGCTGATGCCTCATGCCGGCCCGGTCTGACCGGGCCGGCCATCCGCCATGGCGGACCGGGTGAACGCACCCTTGTTTTGACAATCGCTAAAAGACGTGGGCACCATCGTCCCCTGCAAGCGGCCGCGCTTTATGATGCGGCTGGCGCAGGAGACCGCCCGAAGAAGGCGGCCGGTGCACACGAGCATCTCGACCGATTGTTCACGCACCCAATGTATCCGGCACTGCCGCGACGGTCGGCATCGGAAGGGGAGGAAAAGGATCATGAGTGAGACAACGACGGCGACGCAACCCGTTCAGGGGTCGCAGCCTTCGCAGGAATTCGAGAAGGTGCTGTCCGGCAGCGCAACGCAGGTCGCGTCCTTCGATACGAACGACAAGACGGCCGTGCAGAAATTCCAGCACTTCCTGCACGGCAATCCCTCTGCCGTGCCGCTGATCGTGCTGGTGCTTTCGGTTGCCGTCTTCGGCATCGTTCTCGGCGGCAAGTTCTTCTCCGCCTTCACGCTGACGCTCATCCTCCAGCAGGTGGCGATCGTCGGCATCGTCGGCGCGGCGCAGACGCTGGTGATCCTGACCGCGGGCATCGACCTTTCGGTCGGCGCGATCATGGTGCTCTCCTCCGTCGTGATGGGGCAGTTCACCTTCCGCTACGGCCTGCCGCCCTCGGTGGCGGTGCTGTGCGGCCTCGCCTGTGGTGCGCTGTGCGGCTATATCAACGGCCTGCTCGTCGCACGCATGAAACTGCCGCCCTTCATCGTGACGCTCGGCATGTGGCAGATCATCCTCGCCTCCAACTTCCTCTATTCCGCCAACGAGACGATCCGCTCGCAGGACCTCGCCGCGCAGGCGCCGCTGCTGCAGTTCTTCGGCAACAATATCCGCCTCGGCGGCGCGGTCTTCACCTACGGCGTCATCGCCATGGTGCTGCTCGTGGCGCTGTTGTGGTACGTGCTGAACCAGACGGCCTGGGGCCGCCATGTCTATGCCGTGGGCGACGACCCGGATGCGGCGGAACTGGCCGGCGTCAACGTCAAGCGCATGCTCGTCTCCGTCTATACGCTGTCCGGCCTCATCTGTGCGCTTGCAGGCTGGGCCCTCATCGGCCGCATCGGCTCGGTCTCGCCGACCGCCGGCCAGTTCGCCAATATCGAATCGATCACCGCCGTGGTGATCGGCGGGCTCTCGCTCTTCGGCGGACGCGGCTCCATCCTCGGCATGATCTTCGGCGCGCTGATCGTCGGCGTGTTCTCGCTCGGCCTTCGCCTGATCGGCACGGACCCGCAATGGACCTATCTCCTGATCGGCGTCCTCATCATCTCGGCAGTGGCAATCGACCAGTGGATCAGAAAGGTAGCAGGCTGATGGCTCTCGAACCCATTCTCACCGCACGCGGTCTCGTCAAACGCTACGGCCGCGTCACCGCCCTCGACCATGCCGATTTCGACCTCTATCCCGGCGAGATCCTCGCCGTGATCGGCGACAACGGCGCGGGCAAGTCCTCGATGATCAAGGCGATCTCCGGCGCCATCTCCCCCGACGAGGGCGAGATCCGGCTGGAGGGAAAGCCCATCAGCTTCCGCTCGCCGATCGAGGCCCAGAAGGCCGGGATCGAGACCGTCTACCAGAACCTCGCGCTCTCGCCGGCGCTGTCGATTGCCGACAACATGTTCCTCGGCCGCGAGATCCGCAAACCCGGCGTCATGGGCAGCGTGTTCCGCAAGCTCGACCGCGGCGCGATGGAGAAATTCGCCCGCGACAAGCTCTCGGAACTCGGCCTGATGACGATCCAGAACATCAACCAGGCGGTGGAGACGCTGTCGGGCGGCCAGCGCCAGGGCGTGGCTGTGGCGCGTGCCGCAGCCTTCGGCTCGAAGGTCATCATCCTCGACGAACCGACGGCCGCACTCGGCGTCAAGGAAAGCCGGCGCGTGCTGGAACTCATCCTCGACGTGCGCCGGCGCGGCATTCCCATCGTGCTCATCTCGCACAACATGCCGCATGTCTTCGAGGTGGCGGACCGCATCCATATCCATCGGCTCGGCCGGCGATTGACCGTCATCAATCCGAAGGATTACACCATGTCCGACGCCGTCGCCTTCATGACGGGCGCCAAGGTGCCGACGGAGGCCATTGCGGCATGATATCGCCTGCCACGATCGTGGATGCCATCCAGCGGCGCGCGGGAGACGCGCGCCGCTTTCTCGTCGGGCTGGCGGGTCCGCCGGCGGCCGGCAAGTCGACGCTCGCCGAGGCGCTGAGGGCGGGGCTTCTCGCGCGCGGCGAAAGCGCCGAAATCCTGCCCATGGACGGCTTCCACCTGGATAACGGCATCCTGGCCGAACGGGGCCTGCTGCCGCGCAAGGGCATTGCCGAGACCTTCGACGGCCGCGGTTTCATCGATATCGTGCATGCGCTGAAGCGCGCCGAGGACGAGGTTCTTGTGCCGGTCTTCGACCGCTCGCGCGAGCTTGCCGTCAATGCCGCGCGCGCCATTCCGAAAGACACCCGTTTCATTCTGGCCGAGGGCAACTACCTGCTGTTCAAGGATGCGCCCTGGGACCGGCTCGACGGCGTCTTCGACTTCACGATCTTCGTCGGCCCGCCCTATGCCGTGCTGGAAGAACGCCTGCGCCGCCGCTGGATGAGCTATGACCTGCCCGAAGACCAGATCGGCTGGAAGCTCTACGGCAACGACCTGCCGAACGGAAAGCGCATCCTCGAACACTCCCGCCCCGCCGACCTGCATATCGACCTGTTCTGAGGAATTGTCGTCCGACCCGTCGAGTGCTATCGCAACGCCAAAGACGGGAGAGACGCCGATGACCACTGAACTCACCATCCGCCGGCCGGACGACTGGCACCTGCATCTGCGCGACGGCGCCATGCTGGAGGGCGTGATCGGCGACACCAGCCGCCACTTCGCCCGCGCGATCATCATGCCGAACCTCGTGCCGCCCGTCGTCACGACCGCCGATGCGGCCGCCTATCGCGACCGCATTCTGGCAGCCCTTCCCAAGGGCGACCGGTTCGAGCCGCTGATGACGCTCTACCTCACCGAGCACACCGACCCCGACGACGTGGAAGAAGGCTTCAGGAGCGGCCTGATCCGTGCGGTCAAACTCTACCCCGCCGGCGCCACCACCAATTCCCATGGCGGCGTGCGCGACATGGACAAGGCGATGCCCGTGCTGGAGCGCATGGCCAGGATCGGGCTGACGCTCTGCGTGCACGGCGAGGTCACGACGCCCGAGGTCGATATCTTCGACCGCGAGGCGGTCTTCATCGAAACGGTGCTCGATCCGCTGCGCAACCGCCTGCCGGACCTGCGCGTGACGATGGAACACGTCACCACGAAGAACGGCATCGACTACATCAAGGCCGCCAGGGCCAACCTCGCCGGCTCGATCACCACGCATCACCTGATCATCAACCGCAACGCCATCCTGGTCGGCGGGATCAAGCCGCATTATTACTGCCTGCCCGTCGCCAAGCGCGAGGAGCATCGCCTCGCATTGCGCGCTGCCGCGACCTCCGGCGACAGGCGCTTCTTCCTCGGCACCGATTCGGCGCCGCATGTCGATCCGCTGAAGGAATGCGCCTGCGGCTGCGCCGGCATCTACACCTCGATCAACACGATGAGCTGCCTCGCCCATGTCTTCGAAGAGGACGGCGCGCTCGACACGCTGGAGGCCTTCGCCTCGCTGAACGGCCCGGCCTGGTACGGCCTGCCGGCAAACGCGGAGACGATCCGCCTCGTCAGGCGCCCGGAGCCGGTCGCCTTCCCGGCGAAGATCGAGACGGGCGCGGGACCGGTGACGGTGTTCGACCCGATGTTCCCGCTCTACTGGGACGTGGCGTGATCTTTCGCCTTAAATGAAGGGCGCCTCAGATGAAAGGGCGCGGCCCGCGCTGCAACCCTTCCCAGCCGGCAAGCGCCTGAAGCCCGTCGGCATCGAGGATCTCGCAGCCCCGGTCATGCCAGCGCATCAGCTGGCGGTCTGACAGCTTGCGCAACGTCTTGTTGGTGTGGACGAGCGACAGGCCCAGCGTATCGGCGACATGCTGCTGCGTGATGGGAATGACCAGCCGCCCGCCGTTCAGCCCGGCGGTATGGGCGCGTCGCTGGATGAAGGAGAGCAGGTAAGCGGTGCGCTCCAGCGCCGTGCGCCGGCCGATCGACAGCAGATGCTCGTCGAGAATGCGCTCCTCCAGCGCGGCGATCCAGGTCAGGTCGTAGCCGAGCGAGGGATGACGCTCGAAGAGGCGTTCCAGCTTGGCGCGCTCGAAGACGCAGAGCGTGACCGGTGTCAGCGCCTCGACCGAATGGTCCATCTCGCCCATGAGGCTGCCCTGCAGGCCGACCAGATCGCCCGGCATGACATAGTTCATGATCTGGCGGCGGCCGTCCGGCAGGAGCTTGTAGCGAAAGGCCCAGCCCGACAGCACGGTAAAGAGATGGGCGCTGTGCATGCCCTCGACGAGGATGGTCGAGCTGCGGTCGACCGACAGTTCGCCGGTCTTGAACTGTGCGACGAAATCCAGTTCTCGGGGCGTGAAATCGCGGAAGGTCTCGAGCCCGCGGAGGGGACAGTGCTGGCATGGCGTTTGCCACCGGGTTTGCTGCCTGGCCGTGGTTCCGCTCGCCATATTGCCCCCTTTATCGACCGGACTGGCCTTCGAAACGGGGCAGGCGCGAACTTGTTCCATCGCACCGGCACTATGTCTTTTTTAAATGACACATCGGTGCCGCCGCCCCACATTCCGCCTCCCAAACCGCCCCTCCCGGCGGATTCGCATGGACGAGGAGTATCGCGCCATGGACCAGTCGTTCCCCCATATCGTGATCGCCGAGCACGAGTTTCTCATCGCCCTGGACGCCGAATATCTCATCCGCTCGGCCATCGATTGTCGCACCACGCTCGTTCGGCCCGAGCAGCTCGGCCAGTGGAACACATCAGCACTTGCGGATGTGGATCTGTGCCTGATCGACGTTCCGCTCGACATGTCCGGCATCGCGCCGGCGATCCAGCGGCTTGTCGACGCCGGTGTTCCGCTGCTTCTGACGACGGTGAGCGAGGCGCACCAGAGGGGGGTCGCCGGCTTCGAGACGCTGCCCGTCGCCACCAAGCCCTTCGAGGCCGACACGCTGCTGGCCATGGTCAAGGCGCAGCTGCACCGGGGGGCTCAGCCGGCCGAGGACGTCGATCAGAACTGACGGCCGAGCTTGGCGTCCACCGAGTGGCTGTTGGACCCGCGGACCGCGAAGAAGAGGAAGATCAGCGTCCAGAGGATGGACTTCTCCGCACCCATCAGGCCCTCGGCCTTTACCACGCCATGGAAGTAGACGGTCACGGCCAGCACGATCATGGAGGCGAACGCCGCCGGGCGCGTGAAGAGGCCGATGGCAACCAGGATGCCGCCGAAGAATTCGGTGGCGGCCAGCAGCGGCGACCAGAAGACGCCCGGATAGAAGCCCAGGCTTTCCACCATGCCGACGGCGCCGAAGGGGTTCATGATCTTGCCGTAGCCGTGCGTGACGAGCAGCAGGCCGGCGGCGACGCGCAGGATCGTCTCGGCGCTTTCATGCAGTGCGGCATAAAGGCCGCCAAGCTTGGGGATGATGAGACGCGGGCGGGCGGTTGAAACGTCGGTCATGCGGGGCTCCGTTGGACATGTTGCAGTGCACGTCCTCTCGACCATGAAGTCGGCTGCGACAAGATGTCCGTCGACAAAACATGATGAATTCGGTTGACATTTCCGTGAGGGCCGCAAGCGCCATCGCCTTGGCGCCGGCATGCCTGTTATAGCTTGCCGACATTGCAAAGGAGGCAGCCATGTCCGACGCGAAGCCGCGTGTTTCCATTCTCTACTGCACCCAGTGCAACTGGCTGCTGCGCGCCGGCTGGATGGCGCAGGAGCTGCTGTCGACCTTCTCCGATTCGCTCGGCGAAGTGGCGCTCATTCCCGGCACGGGCGGCCATTTCGAAATCCGCGTGAACGAGACCGTGGTCTGGGAGCGCAAGCGCGACGGCGGCTTTCCCGGGCCGAAGGAACTGAAGCAGCGGGTCCGCGACATCATCGAGCCCGAGCGCGATCTCGGCCATACCGACCGGGTATCGGCTCCCGACGCCTGAAACGAAAACGGCGGGCCTGAAGCCCGCCGCCAATCGTTCGCCCGGCCGCCTTAACGGTAGGGCGAATAGCAGACCCGGTAGATGCCGTTACCAGCATGGTAGCGGTTGGTATAGGGGTCATAGGTGCGGTAGCGGTTCATGCACCAGCGCACATGCGCATTACGTCCGCCGCCGTAATAACGCGGGCGCTCGTAGCGCGGGCGATAGTAGCGGCGCTCGTAGCCGTAATGCGGGCGATAATGATGACGGCGATGCCAGCGCCGCTCGCAACCGTAGCCGACGCAGTACTGCGCCTGCGTGACGTCGTTTGCGGTCTGGAGCTTGAGCGCGGGCACGGCAAGCGGAGCGGCCTGGGCCGTTCCAAGCGGAGCGATTGCCGAGGCGAGACCCATCGCGCAACCGAAAATGATATTTCGAATCTTCGACATGTTGATCCTCACTATCCTTGCGGGATATTTCCCTGTCACGTCCCTGCCTAGCATTACGGCCACGCATTTTGTTTTATTCGTGATCGCGCGGGCATGACGAGATGTATCGCAGCCATCGCGATCCGCAAGTGGAGGGGTAAGCAATGAGCCTGAAATTCGGCACCAGTGGACTGCGCGGACTTTCCGTCGATCTGGAGGGTCCCGCGACAGCGCTTTATGCCACCGCCTTTGCCCGCCACCTCCTGGGATCCGGAATCGCCGAACCGGGCGACGAAATCCTCGTCGGGCGGGATTTCCGGGCCTCCAGCCCCGCGATCTCGGCCATCGCCATCGCGGCACTGCGCAAGGCGGGGCTTGCGCCCTACGACTGCGGCACGCTGCCGACGCCGGCACTCGCCCTCCTCGGCCTCAAGCGCGGCGCGGCGAGCCTCATGGTGACGGGCTCGCACATTCCCGCCGACCGCAACGGCATCAAGTTCTACCGGCCGGACGGCGAGATCGACAAGGCGGACGAAGCCGCGATCAACGCCGCCGCCGAGGCGCTGCGGGCCGAAGGCGCGATCGTCGATGCAGCGCAGGAGGCAGCGCCGGACGCACATGACGCCGCCATGGCGCTCTACGGCGCGCGCAACCGCGCGCTCCTGCCCGAGGGCAGCCTTTCGGGCCTCAGGATCGGCGTCTACCAACATTCCACGGTGGCGCGCGACCTCTTCGTTTCGGTGCTGGCGCATCATGGCGCCGATGTCGTGGCGCTCGGGCGCTCCGAGACCTTCATTCCCGTGGATACCGAAGCGGTGTCGACCGACACCATCGCCCTTTTGCGGGGCTGGGCGGCGCAGCACGACCTCGACGCCATCGTCTCCGCCGATGGCGACGGCGACCGGCCGCTTATCACCGACGAGACGGGAACGCCGTTGCGCGGCGATCTCGTCGGCCTGATCGCCAGCCGCTTTCTCGGCGCGACGGTCGTGGCCACGCCGGTCACCTCCAACTCCGGCATCGAGGCCGCAACCGGCGGGCGCGTGCTGCGCACCCGCGTCGGCTCGCCCTTCGTCATTGCCGCGATGAACGAGGCAGTGGCGGCGGGCGAAACCGCCGTCGTCGGTTTCGAGGCCAACGGCGGCACGCTGACCGCGACGCCGTTTACCGTGAACGGCCGCACGCTGACGCCGCTGCCGACCCGCGACAGCCTGATGCCGGTGCTGGCCGTGCTGGCGCTGGCGAAGAGCCGCCGCCAGCCGCTCTCGGCCGTTGCGGCCGGCTTTTTGCTTCCCGCGGCGGCCAGCGACCGGCTGGAAAACTTCCCCGTGGAAACCAGTGCGGCCCTGATGACGACACTGCGCAGCGGTGGCGAGGCGCTTGCGGCCTTCCTCGCCCCGATCGGCGTGCCCGCCGGCGTCAGCGATATCGACGGGCTGCGGGTGACGCTCGCGGACGCAAGCATCATCCACCTGCGCCCGTCCGGCAATGCGCCGGAAATGCGCTGCTATGTGGAAGCCCGCGACGACGCGGCCGCCGCCCGGCTGCTTCAGGCGGGTCTGACGCGCATCCGCGACTGGGCCGCGGCCCGCTAGAGGCCGGCACGGCACATGAAAACAGGCTTTTCGCCAAGCTGTTGCGAAAACTTCAAAAAGCCTGTTGACACCGAAGGGCGGTCCTTCTACATCGCTCTCCGTCGCCCAGATGGCGGAATTGGTAGACGCGCCAGCTTCAGGTGCTGGTACTCGAAAGGGTGTGGAGGTTCGAGTCCTCTTCTGGGCACCAATCCCCTGTTTCAGTTGCCTTGACGGCAATCGGAAACATCGAAAAGGCCCCTGCTTCGCGGGGGCCTTTTGCTTTTGCGGCAAGCGCTGCCGGCGGGCTTGCGGACACTTTGGCGCACTCGTTTCCAGCCATGCAGAATCTTGCCATTGCCGGCTTGCATCGCCGCCTCGTTAGGCACATAAGCCTATAAAATAATCATATGCCTTTTAAAGATCAGGATCATCGTGGCCAAACCCCATGACGATGCCCATAAGTCGGGCATTCTGTCCAAAATCCGGCTTTTTTCTCCGATTCTGGCCGGCGCCACGCTGAAGGAAAGGCTGATCGGCTGCCTCGGCGCGCTTCTGGGCATCTGCGTGACCGGCCTCGTCTGCGGCATGGCGATGGGCAACGGCCCGCACCTGCCCTTGATCGTCGCGCCCATCGGCGCATCCGCCGTGCTGCTTTTTGCCGTGCCCGCCAGCCCGCTCGCCCAGCCCTGGCCGATTGTCGGCGGCAACACGATCTCCGCCTTCGCGGGCGTTGCCATCGCCTCGCTCGTTTCCGATCCCGCGCTCGCCATCGGGCTTGCGGTCGCCCTTGCCATCCTTGTCATGTCGCTGACGCGCTCGCTGCATCCACCGGGTGGTGCGGCCGCGCTGACGGCCGTCATCGGGGGCGCGGCGGTCACCCGCGCCGGCTTCTGGTTTCCGCTCGTTCCGATCGCGCTCAATTCGCTGATCCTCGTTCTCATCGGCATGGCGTTCCATCGGCTGGCGGGGCGGCAATATCCGCACCGGCCGGCCGCCACGCCGGTCAACACGCATGGAACGGCAGACCCGCCCGCGGCTTTGCGGGCCGGCTTCACGGCCGACGATATCGACGCGGCCATCGCGCGCCTCGACGAGACGCTCGATGTCAGCCGCGCGGATATCGACGCGCTGCTGCGCGAGGTGGAACGGCAGGCGCTGGCGCGGCGCCACGGCGAATTGACCGTCGATGACATCATGTCGCGCGACGTGGTGACGGTGCATGCCGACGCCACGCCGGATGAAGCGCGGCGCAAGCTTCTCGACCACGATATCCGCACCCTGCCTGTGCTCGACGGCGAAAGCCGCCTTGCCGGCACCGTCGGCCTTCGCGAACTGGCGACGGCTGTGCCCGGGGCGGCGCTTCCCGTGACCGCGGCCGCGACCGCGCGTTCCTCCGACCCGGCGGTTGGCCTCCTGCCGCGCCTGACGGACGGCACGATCCACGCGGTGGTCGTCATCGACGATGCGGAGCGTGTCATCGGCATCGTTTCCCAGACCGATCTTCTCGCCACCCTGGCCAGAAGCCTCTCCCACACCGCACGCACCGGCCTGATGGCCGGCCACGGACAGGGTATCTGACCATGCCCGAGCGATGTCACCGGGGCCTGTCCTGACGGACCGGCCCCGCCAAGAACTGCGAATATGAAACGAAGGAGCGTCGCGATGCCGACCGTCGATGAAAAGCTTGAACCGATCCTCGCCCAGGTTCTACAGCGCAACCCGGCCGAACCGGAATTCCACCAGGCGGCGCGCGAAGTGCTGGAGAGCCTGGGGCTCGTCGTGACGAAGCATCCGGACTACCTGAAGGACGCGCTGATCGAGCGCATCTGCGAGCCGGAGCGCCAGATCATCTTTCGCGTGCCGTGGGTGGACGACAAGGGACAGGTGCACATCAACCGCGGCTTCCGCGTGCAGTTCAACTCGGCGCTCGGTCCCTACAAGGGCGGCCTGCGCTTCCACCCCTCCGTCAATCTCGGCATCATCAAGTTCCTCGGCTTCGAGCAGATCTTCAAGAACGCGCTGACGGGCCTGCCGATCGGCGGCGGCAAGGGCGGCTCGGACTTCGACCCGAAGGGGCGCTCGGAAGGCGAGATCATGCGCTTCTGCCAGTCCTTCATGACGGAACTGCACCGCCATCTCGGCGAGCACACGGACGTGCCGGCCGGAGACATCGGCGTGAGCGGCCGCGAGATCGGCTGGATGTTCGGCCAGTACAAGCGCCTCACCAACCGCTTCGAGGCCGGCGTCTTCACCGGCAAGGGCCTGAGCTATGGCGGCTCGCTGGTGCGCAAGGAGGCGACCGGCTACGGCGCGGTCTATTTCACCCGCGCCATGCTCGAAAGCCGCGGCACGGATTTCGAGCGCAAGAAGGTCACGGTCTCCGGCTCCGGCAATGTCGCCGTCTACGCCATGGAACAGGCGATCAAGTATGGCGCGACCGTCGTCGCCTGCTCCGACAGCAGCGGCTATGTGCATGACGCCGAGGGCATAGATCTCGATCTCGTCAAGGACATCAAGGAAGTGCGCCGCGAGCGCATGTCGGACTATGTGCGGGTGAAGAAATCGGCGCATTTCATTCCGACCGGCAAGGGTTCGATCTGGGACGTGACCTGCGACGTGGCGCTGCCCTGCGCCACGCAGAACGAGCTGACCGGCAAGGACGCCAAGACGCTGATCGCCAACGGCGTCATCGCGGTTGCGGAAGGCGCCAACATGCCGTCCACGCCGGAAGCCGTGCGCGCCTTCCAGGAATCGGGCGTGCTGTTCGGCCCCGGCAAGGCGGCCAATGCCGGCGGCGTCGCCACGTCGGCGCTCGAAATGCAGCAGAATGCCAGCCGCGACAGCTGGAGCTTCGAGCAGGCCCGCGAGCGCCTTGGCCAGATCATGCAGGGTATTCACGACCGCTGCGCCGAGACGGCGGACGAATATGGCGCCAAGGGCAACTACGTGCTCGGCGCCAATATCGCGGGCTTCATCCGCGTGGCGGAAGCCATGCGCGCGCAGGGCGTGATCTGATCGCTTCGCCTTTCAGGCAGCCGACGGCCCGGGACCTTCTCCCGGGCCGTTTTCGTTGGCGGGAACGAAACTGCGGTCTTCCAGCCCGCCCGAGACGAGGCGGAAGGCCGGCCTTTGCTCCGGCGCGGCGTCATCCGCCGACGGCTGGAAATGCACGCGATCCAGCACGAGCCAGTCGCGCCGGCCCTCTGGCCGGGCAAAGGCGATGCTTTCACCTTCGCGAAGCCCCAGCAAAGCAAGGCCGTAAAAGGTGGTGATCGGCAGGAAGGCGCCACCGGGCACATAGGTGCCGGGAAGGCAGAGCGTGCGCGTATCGGTGAGCCCGCTTGCGCAGTGGAAGGTCACGCGCGCATCGATCATCGCAAGGCCGGGGGGCACGGTGCCACATTCCGGCAGGCGGGCGCCAGCAAGCTTGCGATCGAGCAGCGCCTGCCATTCCCGTGTCAGCGGCGGGCGGCCGCGCGCCATCTTTTCCAGCACATAGGCGTCGCGCGCCACTAGCATTCCCGGTTCGCGTTTCATCGTGTTCTCCATCCGCCCGGAAGGCGGGTTCCAGATATCCATGGTGGAGAGCCCCCTGGCCGCGCACGGCACAGGGGGTCACGATCCTGCGACGAGGCAGCCTCCGATGCGGCCGGATACGGGAAAAGTCAGGAATTTCATGGCGTTCTGCGCGATCCTAAGACGCGTGGGCGTCCGGCACGCCGTCATGCACGGCGATGACCGAGAGGCGGCGCGGTTTACCGTCCCGCGCGGCCCATTCGATGGCATGGCCGGCCGACATGCCGATGAGCGCGGCGCCGACCGATGTCAGCACGGAGATGCGCTTGCGGGCGATATCGGCATCCTTGGGAAAGACAAGCTCGGCCGTCTGCGGCGGCTCGTCGTCGATCCGGAATTCGACGACGGAGCCCATGCGCACGATGCCGGGCGCCATGCGCGCATCGTCGATGACCCTTGCGCGGTCGAGCTCGGTCGCCAGCTGCTCGGCCGAATGCGGATCGCGCTCGGCCAGCATGTCGGCGAGATTGGACAGGCGCGCATGTTCGGAACGCGCGATGGTGATGGCGGGCAGGCGGGTGCCCTTGGTCTTTGCGGTCATGGAAACCTCACGACACGGTGCTTCGCGGCCCAGCGGGCACACGGAAATCTGAAAAAGGGGATGATGTCGCGCTTTATCGGTGCGGTGTCTGCAAATTCACAGAACCGCAATGCCCCGCGGCCGGGGCGCGACGCGACCGAGCCGAGGGGCTAGTGTCCTGCGAGAGGAAACAACCGTTTCAGGAACCGGGCAATGGAAGGCGTCGTCATCATGTCCATATGATGGGGTGAGCAGGGGCGCAAAGTCAAGTCGAAGGCGGCAGAGGTGGTTGTCGCCAACCGGATCCGAAGCCGCCAGGGCCGAATTCGTTTGCTGAAGGGGCGAAAGCGCGCAATCCTCGCCCGATGGCGTTCTCGCAAAGGGATGAAGCATGGATAACGATGACAAGCCCGCTTCCCTCGCCTCGCCGGCCTGTTTCCTGCACGAGGTCGACCCGGCCTATGCCGGCCTGCCCGACCCCGCCGCGCCGCGTGACTGGCCGCAGGTCAACCGCTGGCGCAAGGCCGAGCGGGACCGGCTGCTCGCCGCGCGTCTTGCCGTGCCGGCCGAGACACGGGCGGCGTTCGGGGCCTCGATCGCCGAACAGGTGCTGGCGGAGATCGGTGCGGCCGCGGGGCTCGTGGTCAGCGGCTACTGGCCGTTTCGCGGCGAACCGGACCTGCGCCCGCTCCTGCAAAACCTCGCCGGCTCGGGCGCGCGAACCGCGCTGCCGGTGGTGATCGCCAAGGGCCAGCCGCTGGAATTTCATGTCTGGCGGCCGGGCGATCCGCTTGAGCGGGGCGTGTGGAACATCCCGATCCCCGCCGCGCATGCGCCCGTCATTCCCGATATCGTGCTCGCGCCCGTCGTCGGCTATGATCCGGCCTGCTACCGGCTGGGCTATGGCGGCGGCTTCTTCGACCGCACGCTCGCCGCCCTGCCGCGCAGGCCGCGCGTCATCGGCGTCGGCTACAGCGGCGCGCGGTGCGCGACGATCCATCCACAGCCGCACGACATTGCGATGGACGTGATCGTGACGGAAAACGGGATCGTGCGGCCCTATGCCTCCACCACCCGCGCCTTGACGTAGAGCGCGCGCCCGGCAAACCAGCCGTTGACGGCCGCGCCCAGGCCCAGCAGCACGAAGAGCGCGGCGCTCCAGGCAAAGCTGCCCGTCCAGCCGCGAATGAGGCCGACGACGAGCGGGCCGATGGCCGCAAGCAGATAGCCGACGCATTGCGCCATGCCGGAGAGATGCGCGGCGACGATGGGTTCGGGCGAGCGCAGAACGATGACGGTGAGCGCCACCGCGATCAGCCCGCCCTGCCCGACGCCCTGCAGCGCCGCCCAGAACCAGACGGACCACAGCGGCGCGAAAAGCAGGCCGATCAGCGCGATGACGGCGACGGCACACAGCGCGACATTGATCAGCCGCTGGTCGCGTCCGCGCACCGCAAGATGCGGCGCGACGAGGCAGGCGACGGCCTGCACCATGACGGAGACCGAGACGACGGCACCGGCCGTCACGCCATCGAGGCCGCGTTCGCGCAGGATCGGCACCAGCCAGCCGAAGACGCAATAGGCGAGTGCGGATTGCAGGCCCATGAACAGCGTGACGTGCCAGGCGAGACGATCACGCCACAGGCCTTCGACACGCACGGCCGCGCGGCGGGCCTGGCCGCGGCTCATCACCACCTGCGGCAGCCAGAGCAGGCTGACGACGAGGGCCGGCAGCGCCCAGACCGCCAGCGCGGCGGGAAGCGAGCCGCCGAGCACGTGTTCGATCGGCAGTGTCAGCCCGGCGGCGCCGGCCGCACCGGCGCACATGGTCATGGTGTAGAGGCCCGTCATCAGCGCGGCCTTGTCGGGAAAATCGCGCTTGACCAGGCCGGGCAGCAGCACATTGCCGACCGCGATGCAGGCGCCGGCAAGTGCGGTGCCGAGGAAGAGCAGCGGAATGGAGGAGAGGCCGCGCATGGCCGTGCCGAGCGCCAGCAGCACGACCACGCCCAGCAGCGTGCGCTCCGTGCCGATGCGTTGCGCAAGACGCGGCGCCAGCGGCGAGAAGAGGCCGAGGCAGACGACGGGCAGCGTCGTCAGCAGGCTGGCCCCGGTGGCCGACAGGCCGAGCACCTCGCGGATTTCCGGCAGGAGCGCCGACGCGCTGGAAAACAGCGGCCGCAGGTTGAAGGCGATGAGCATGAGGCTCAGGCCGAGCAGGAAGCGCGCCAGCCCGCTTTTCGGCCGGTGCGCCACCGGCGACGGCACGCCGCCTTCTTCGGCTTCCATGCGCTCGATGGAACCGGGATCGGGGCGCGCGGTCATGACAGCAGCAGCCGGTCGAGGGCGGAAAGGACGGGCGCCGTGAGCGCGCGCACGGCGGCATCCGCCGCATCAGGGCTGCCGGTCGCAATGGCATCGATGATGGCCGCGTGGGCCGCCGCATCAGGCTCCGGCAGGTCGGCGCCGAGCGTCGCCGCGATGGTCTCGGCAATCAGCGTGGCGAAGAAATCGTACATGCCGATCAGCACGCTATTGCGCGAGGCCGCGACGACGGCGCGATGGAAGGCGAGGTCGCGTGCGATGAAGTCGGCGCCACCAGAGGGGCCGCGGGCGGCCAGCAGCACCCGCAGCTTTGCGATATCGGCGGCATCGTGCCTGATCGCGGCGAGGCGAGCCGCCTCCGTATCGAGCGCAAGCCGCGTCTCGAACTGGTCACGCAGGCCGGCGCGCCGCGCCATGACCAGCGGGCCCGCGGCATCGGCGACGGACAGGACATAGGTGCCCGAGCCCTGCCGCGTTTCGAGATAGCCTTGCGAGACCAGAACACGCACCGCCTCGCGCACCGTGCCGCGGCTGACGGACAGCATGGCGCACAACGTCGCCTCGTTGGGAAGCTTTTCGCCCACCGCCCAGCGACGGGAGAGGATTTCGGCGCGGATCGCCTGCACGGCGGTCTCCGCGAGGGACGTCTTGCTGATCGTCTGCATCGTCAACTCATAAAATCATCAGATGACTTGTAGTAGAGGGTTTCGGCGATCATGCCAAGTGGCTTTGGTGTCGGGCACGTTTATGCACGCGGCACTCTTCAGCGGCATATTGGGAACCATCGCGATACGGACCGCGCCGCCCAGCAACTGAGTAGGATAACCGGCAGGGAAATCTCTCTCTTCCCTGCGTGGCAAGCGACGAACGATCGCTCTTATTGCATGCGACCAGCGGTGACGCCTCCGTGTCGGTCGACGGCGCGCGGCTTCGTGCACCCCGGCGATTGATGGCACCCTCCAGGCGCTGTATTTGTCTTGTCGACAACAGGATATCCCCGATGAGCGACACCCTCTCCGAACGCAAGCGCGGCTCCGGCGCCAGGATGGTCTATGACCTCCTGCGCGACGAGATTCTCGACCTGAAGCTCGCGCCGGGCAGCCCGATCGACGAGGTGCAGCTTGCCGAGCGCTTCGGCATGTCGCGCACGCCGATCCGCGAGGCGCTGGTGCGGCTTTCCGGCGAGGGGCTGATCGAGACGCTGCCGAACCGCTCGACCATGGTATCGGCCATCGACTTCCTGAATCTCAGCCCGCTCTTCGACGCGCTGGTGCTGATGTACCGCGTGACGACGCGGCTGGCCGCGCAGAACCACCGCGCCGAGGACCTTCCGGCCCTTCACCGCCTGCATGCCGAATACGCGGCCACTGTGGCCGCGCGCGACACGTCAGCGATGATCGCCACCAACGCCGCTTTCCACGCCGCCATCGCGGAGGCGGGCCGCAACCCCTATTTCACCGGCCTGTTCAGCCGCCTGCTCGATGAGTCCCGGCGCATGCTGCACCTCTATTACCGTTCCTACGAGGAGAAGTTCCCGCAACGCTTCGTCGACGAGCACGCCGACATCATCGCCGCCATCGAAGCGCGCGACCTCGACGCGGCCGACCGGCTGGGCAAGACCCATGCGGAGGCGATCGTCGCGCAGGTGCAGGCGCTGTTCAGCCGCAACGACAGGCTCGATATCCCGCTTTAAACACGCCCGAATCTTTTCTGTCGACAAATAGAATACAAACTGATATATCACGCTGCAGAACGATGATCGGCGGCGCGGACGCTGCCGACATTCCCAAAGCCCCAGAGGAGACCGACATGAAGGCGCAGATTTTTTCCGGCGTGATCCCCGCCCTGATGACGCCCTGCAAGGACGACCGCACGCCGGATTTCGACGCGCTGGTGCGCAAGGGCAAGGAGCTGATCGGCAAGGGCATGTCGGCCGTGGTCTATTGCGGCTCGATGGGTGACTGGCCGCTGCTCACCGACGCGCAGCGCATGGAAGGCGTGGAGCGGCTGGTGAAGGCCGGCATTCCCGTCATCGTCGGCACGGGCGCCGTCAACACCGCCTCGGCCGTGGCGCATGCCGCCCATGCGCAGAAGGTCGGCGCACAGGGCCTGATGGTCATTCCCCGCGTGCTGTCGCGCGGTTCCGTCATCGCCGCGCAGAAGAACCACTTCAAGGCCATCCTGAGTGCCGCGCCGGATCTGCCGGCTGTCATCTACAACAGCCCGTATTACGGCTTCGCCACCCGCGCCGACCTGTTCTTCGCCCTGCGCGAGGAGCACAAGAACCTCGTCGGCTTCAAGGAATTCGGCGGCGCGGCCGACATGCGCTATGCGGCCGAGACGATCACCAGCCGCGACGACGACGTGTCGCTGATGATCGGCGTCGATACCTGCGTGTTCCACGGCTTCGTCAATTGCGGCGCCGTCGGCGCGATCACCGGTATCGGCTGCGTGCTGCCCAAGGAAGTGCTGCATCTGTGCAGCCTCGCCCAGGGTGCGGCCAAGGGCGACCCGGACGCGCGCCAGCGTGCGCTGGAGCTGGAATCGGCGCTTGCCGTGCTCTCCTCCTTCGACGAAGGCCCCGACCTCGTGCTCTATTTCAAGCACATGATGGTGTTGAAGGGCGACGCCGAATACACGCTGCACTTCAACGAGACCGACGCGCTCTCGGAAAGCCAGCGCGGCTATGTCGAAAGCCAGCTGAAACTGTTCGACACCTGGTATGCCGCCTGGAGCCAGCTGCCGGGCGCCGTGCAGAGCTACAAGGTCTGAGACGCAAACCGCATGACCGAAAAGCCCTCCGCGTGGAGGGCTTTTTTGTTGGCAATCTCACCCTGGGGCGTTCCGTTATCCTTCGCCGGCTAACGAAATTGCGGTTTCATCACGCGACGGCGTCCAGTCCCTTGTCCAGCAGACGGTCGAGCTGTTCGATTTCGGCGGCGGTGAGCTTGATGCCATCGGTTTCGGAGACCTTCCGGGCGGCGAAACGGCGTTGCGACGGCAGGCGGGCGCCGCCGCCGACAATGGCTTCGAAGAGCTGTTCGGCGCGGGCGAAGGGATCGCCGGGCCGGCCCTTGGCGAAGGCTTCCGGCGACATGGCGATGATGAGCTCGCCGTGGAAGGGCGCGAGCGTCGTCGTGCCGAGATAATCGAGCACTTCCGGGCTGGTGAGATCGCCGATCATGATGGCGCCGAGAAGCTCGATCATCGTGCCGATGGCCGAACCCTTGTGGCCGCCGAAGGGCAGCATGGCGCCGGCGAGCGCGGCTTCGGGATCGGTCGTCGGATTGCCGTCGGCATCGATCGCCCAGCCTTCGGGCAGCTTTTTGCCGGCACGCCGGTGCAGCTCGATCTCACCGCGGGCAGCCACCGATGTCGCGAAGTCGAAGACATAGGGCGCGGCTTCCTTGCGCGGCCAGCCGAAGGCGAAGGGATTGGTGCCGAGCAGCGGCCTGGTGCCGCCCGTCGGCGCGACGGTGGCATAGCTCGGGCACATGACGAGCGCGGCAAGCCCCGCCTTCGTCACGGCCTCGACCTCGGGCCAGAGTGCCGAGAAATGCGTGCAGTCGTTGATGACAAGTGCTGCGATGCCGAGCGCGCGGGTGCGCTCGGCAAGCACCGGCAGGCCCAGTTCGAAGGCGGTGTTGGCGAAGCCGCCGTCGGCATTGACCTTCACGATGGCCGACCCCTCGTTGGCATCGAGGACCGGCACGGCATCCGGCTTGACCTTGCCGGCCTTGACGGTGCGCAGCGCGCCTTCGATGCGGTAGATGCCGTGCGACTTGCAGGCATCCCGTTCGCCGGCCACGATGACACGGGAAAGCGCCCCCGCCTGCCGCTCGTTGAGGCCCGCGCGGCGGAAGATGGCTTCCACGCGGGCATGCAGGGCGGCGATCGTCAGGTGGGTGTCTTGTGTCATCATCATCTCTTCAAGGCTGGCTATTACGACGGGTAAGCGATTGAACATTTGTGCCCACAGCGTATAGAACCCCCCGACAAGTTCAATTCGCCCCGCGCGGTTTTGCGACGGCTATCCCCTTCCCGTGAGAAAGGTACCCAAAATGGCTTTCACTCCCAACGGCAAACACCTCGTGGCCGGACAATGGCTCGACGGCAACGGCACCTTCGCCTCCACACCGGCGCATGGCCCCTCCTACGATTTCGCCGTGGGCACGGTCGAGCTGGTGAACCGCGCCGCCGAGGCCGCCGAAGAGGCGTTCCTCAGCTACGGCTATTCCTCGCGCGCCACGCGCGCCGCCTTCCTGCGCGCCATCGCCGACGAGATCGAGGCGCGCGCGGATGCCATCACCGAGATCGGCACGCAGGAAACCGGCCTGCCGGTGGCGCGCCTGCAGGGTGAACGCGGCCGCACGACCGGCCAGCTGCGGCTCTTTGCCGATCATATCGAGAAGGGCGATTATCTCGACCGCCGCTTCGACGCCGCCCTGCCCGATCGCCAGCCGGCGCCGCGTCCCGAAATCCGCCTGATCCAGCGGCCGATCGGCCCGGTGGCGGTGTTCGGCGCCTCGAACTTCCCGCTCGCCTTCTCCACCGCCGGCGGCGACACCGCGGCCGCGCTGGCCGCCGGTTGCCCCGTCGTGGTCAAGGGTCATTCGGCCCATCCCGGCACCGGCGAGATCGTCGCGGAGGCCGTGCTGGCCGCCATCCGGAAGACCGGCGTTCATCCGGGCGTCTTCTCGCTGATCCAGGGCGGCAACCGCCAGGTCGGCGAGGCCGTGGTACAGCACCCGCTCATCAAGGCCGTCGGCTTCACCGGCTCGCTTGCCGGCGGCCGCGCGCTGTTCAACCTGTGCGCCGCCCGCCCCGAGCCGATCCCCTTCTTCGGCGAGCTCGGCTCCGTCAACCCGATGTTCCTGCTGCCCGAAGCGCTCAAGGCGCGGGCGGAAGGGCTCGGCCAGGGCTGGGCGGGCTCGCTCACCATGGGTGCGGGCCAGTTCTGCACCAATCCGGGCATCGCCGTCGTCACCGACGGCCCCGATGCCGACCGCTTCACCGCCGCCGCCGTTGAGGCCCTTTCGAAAGTCGGCGCGCAGACCATGCTGACGGACGGCATCGCCAAGGCCTATCACGACGGCCAGGCGCGTTTCGAAAGCCGCAACACGGTGAAGCCGCTGCTGACCACCGAATCCACCGGCCGTGAGGCGCTGCCGAACCTGTTCGAAATCTCCGGCGACCATTTCCTGGCCGACCACGCGCTCTCCGAAGAGGTGTTCGGCCCGCTCGGTCTCGTCGTGCGCGTCGGCTCGGTCGACGAGATGGAGACGCTGGCGCGCAAGTTCGAGGGCCAGCTGACGGCGACCATCCATATGGATGCCGGCGATCTCGACGATGCCAGGCGCCTGCGCCCGATCTTGGAGCGCAAGGCCGGCCGCGTGCTGGTCAACGGCTTCCCGACCGGCGTCGAGGTGGTGGATTCCATGGTGCATGGCGGGCCTTATCCGGCGTCGACCAATTTCGGCGCGACCAGCGTCGGCACGATGTCGATCCGCCGCTTCCTGCGGCCGGTCTCCTACCAGAACATGCCCGAAGGCCTGCTGCCGGAAGATTTCGCCGACTAACGGAATGACGACAGGACGCACGGGCCGCTCGCGGCCCGTGCGTCCCGGCCGGTCAGTCGCGGCCGAAGACGTCGCGGGTGTAGACCTTGCCGGCGACATCACCGAGATCGTCGGCGTGGCGGTTGGCAATGATGATATCGGCGCGCTGCTTGAAGGCCTCCAGGTCACGCACGATCTCGTGGCGGAAGACCGTTTCGCCTGGAAAATCCGGCTCATAGACGATCACGGGAATGCCGCGCGCCGTGAGGCGCTGCATGATGCCCTGGACCGAGGATTCGCGGAAATTGTCCGATCCCGTCTTCATCGCCAGCCGGTAGACGCCGACCACACCAGGGTCGCGGGCGGCGATGTCGTCGGCAAGGAAATCCTTGCGTGTCGCATTGGCATCCACGATGGCGCGGATCAGGTTCTGCGGCACATTGCTGAAGTTGGAGAGCAGCTGGCGCGTATCCTTGGGCAGGCAGTAACCGCCATAGCCGAAGGAGGGATTGTTGTAGTGCTGGCCGATGCGCGGATCGAGCCCGACGCCCTCGATGATCGCGCGCGTATCGATGCCATGCGTCATGGCATAGGAATCGAGTTCGTTGAAATAGGCGACGCGCATGGCGAGATAGGTGTTGGCGAAAAGCTTGATCGCCTCGGCCTCGCCCGGGCCGGTAAACAGCACCGGGACATCGTCCCGCACGGCGCCCTGCCGTAGCAGCCCGGCAAACTGGTGCGCCTCCGGCGTATCCGCGCCCACGACGATGCGCGAGGGATGCAGGTTGTCGTAGAGCGCCCTGCCCTCGCGCAGGAATTCCGGTGAAAACAGGATTTTCTCATCGCCACGGGCCGCGCGCAGCCACTGTGTATAGCCGACGGGAATGGTCGACTTGATGACGATGGTGGCCTGCGTGTTCACCTGCCTGACATCCTCGATGACGGCCTCGACGCTCGTCGTATCGAAGTAATTATAGTCGGGGTCGTAATTGGTGGGCGTTGCGACGACGACGAAATCCGCCTCCGCAAACGCCTCCGTCTTGTCCGTGGTGGCGCGCAGGTGGAGCGGCTTCGTCCGCAGGTAATCCTCGATCTCGGCGTCCGCCACCGGCGAGATGCCGGCATTCACGCTGTCGACCCGCTCGCCGGTGATGTCATAGGCGACCACGCCGTTGTGCTGCGCCAGCAGCACGGCGTTGGAAAGACCGACATAACCGATGCCGGCGACCGCAATATTGACCATGGGCTATCCCGTCGGCGCGACCGTTGAGCAAGCGGGCCACCGGAAAGGCGGCGCGGCTGCCATGGGCGGGATATAGACGGCGATGATTACAGCCAGATGGCAGATCGCATCGGCACGATGGATCAAAATCGCGTCCTGCGCATTTCCTTCCCATCACGATCCTAAAAGGGAGAGAAAAATGGACTGGAATCGCGTCGAAGGTAACTGGAAGCAGGTCAAGGGCAAGATCAAGGAACAGTGGGGCAAGCTCACGGACGACGATCTCGACGTCATCGACGGCAAGCGCGACCAGCTGGAAGGCAAGATCCAGGAGCGTTACGGCTACGCCAAGGATCAGACCAAGAAGGACATTGACGACTGGTACGGCCGCCAGACCTGGTAATCCCGTTCCGATCATGTTCAGCACATTTGACCGCTCACCCAAGGGGTGAGCGGTTTTTTGCCGTCGGCGGAGCGGACATCGTTTTGTCCGACACCACCCGCCCTAGGGGGCGAGTGGCTGATGCGTACGCGTCTCAGTCGAGCAGTTCGGCGGGCACCTTGCCGCCGTTGTCGGCGAGCGCCTTCAAGAGCGCCTTGTGGAGCCACATGTTCATCGCAGCCGAGTCGCCCTTGTCGCCGGTGTAGCCGAGTTCGTCGGCGAGCTCCTTGCGCTCGGCGAGGCTCGCGTCCATGCCGAGCGCCTTCATCAGATCGACGATCGAGCGGCGCCAATCCAGCTTCTGGCCATTCTTGGCGACCGCATCATCGAGAATGGCGGCCACGTCGACATTGCCCGCCTGGACCGATTGCGGCGTGGCCGCGGGCGTACCCCCGAGCGTGCCGGTGGCGTCGTCCTTCAAAGAAGGCGTGGCCGAAACATCCGCGGTCGCCGGCGCCACGCCGGCGCCCCCGATCGTCGTCGTCGATGCGGTTTCGACTGCGGCCGGCTGTGCTGCCTTGCCGAAAAGCTTTTCCTTGATGGAGCTGAAAATTCCCATGGCGGTTCCTTCCGTCTTCGACCTCCTCATGAGGCGTTTGAAAGAAGTATAGCGGTCACCCATCCGCGACAAGGCGTCAGGTCGCAGGCGATGGATTTCATGGTTGGTTTGCGATCAATCCGCTTTTGAGCGATCATCGGCAGAAAGCAGGCGATGCGTCTGTGCGGAGAACAAATGAACGTTTCATCGCCTTATGCCGTGATCCATCGTGCGCTCGGGACGCCCGCTCCTTGAAGCATCTTCAACTGCCATCAGAACGCCGGGTCGAGCAAACCCTGTATCGCTTCGATCGCAATCCTCCCGATGCCGGTCGCTGCCTCTCGCACCTCTACGAGATTTTCTCCCGATACCGTCCCAACTGGGGCTGGTGCCGCCAATGTTTTACGCCCGAGGAGGAGGCGCGAACGCGAGATGCGGGCGATCCGCGTCGCGCCACCCTCGAAAGCTTCGCGCAGATCTACTTCGAACATCCGAACTGCTCCGGTGGCCGCGACACGTTCCTGCATTGGCTGCCCCGCGGGCTGGAATTGACATTCCTGAACTTTGAGAATGATTATTTTCCGATGGAAGGCGCCATGCGGCTGGGGCTCTGGCGCTGGCCGAAGGAGGAACAGGATGGCCTGCGCGCCCTGTTCTGCAGCGTCGCGTCGAACTGGTTTGATGGCGGCGATCCCGCGCCGTTCGAACGTGTGATGCGCAAATCGAACCGGGACATGGACAGCTATATTTCCGCACGCATCGTCGAAGCGCTCCTGATGCTCAGGGTCGACCCCTTCGATCTGTTTTCCTGGTTGGCACGAGCGAACTCGACCCGGGCGCGGGCCGTCCTGGTCGATCTCACGATCCATGAGCATCTCGTTGATGAGGCCGCCTACTACGTTCTGGACGATGCCACCGACGAACCCTTGCTGCGCAACGGTATCGGCGCCTTGGACCGGCTCGCACTGGACGCTCTTCGGCGGATCGTGACCGACGGCCGGCTGATGCGCCTGTGGGCTTGGGCCGACCGGGAAGATCGGGCCTTGGCCCGCAGGATCGAGGATACGGAACCGTTGCGGATGCAACGTGCCTTTCGCTTGACGGCGACGGAACGCCAGAGGGATCGCGCCATCGTCCGGGCCGCCCTCGCCTGAACGACCGCGCCCATCCCGCCGGACTTGGAGAGGCGCACACGACGCGGCTTGCTTTCGCACCCGGTCAGCGGGGGCGGCTACGATCGCAGTAAAGAGGGCTATGGACGGAAAATGGCGGACAGAGAGGGATTCGAACCCTCGATAGAGTTTCCCCTATACACGCGTTCCAGGCGTGCGCCTTCAACCACTCGGCCACCTGTCCGTCCGCTCGTCGCCGACGGTCAGTCCGGCGCGGGTCGCTTCGGCCTTTTCAAGCTCTGCGAGACGGCGCGATATATACCGAGGTTTGACGAGGGATCAACCGCTTTCTGACAGATTTTTGAAGGTTCTTCGCCAAAGCCCGAGGGATTGCGCAGGGCCCGTCGCCTTCTTATCTATGGAAGCCGGAGAAGCGGTGCGCAAACCGCGCGCGGAGAAGGTCGATGATACGGTTCATCCTGAAGGCGATCAGCCTGTTTGCCCTCGTGGTTGCCGTCATGGCGGGCACGATCGATGCGATCCAGTCCGTGTCGGCCTCCGAACCCGTGCTGACGCCGCTCGCCGTTGCCTGGAGCACCGCGAGCCCCGATACGATCGCCCTTGTCGCCGATGGCATCATGCGCCATCTCCATCCCTATGTCTGGGATCCGGCGGCGATGTGGGTGCTGTCGCAGCCGGCCTTTGCCGTGCTGCTCGCCGTGTCGCTGTTCTTCTGGATCATCGCCTACAGGCGGCCGCCGATTGCCGGCCGCTTCACCGCCTGACACCAACCGCCGCGACGAAAGCGGCCCGGCCAGGAGGCCACCATGTTCAATATCGACATGTTCAGCAAGAAGACCGTCATGCCCGCGCCGGAGGCAGCCCTGCCCGGCCGCGAGAACGCCATTCCCACAGCCGCCACCCATTTCGTCAACGGACGGCCGCTCAAGGGGCCCTATCCCGCGGGGTACAAGACCGTGCTGCTCGGCATGGGCTGCTTCTGGGGCGCGGAGCGCCTGCTCTGGCAGATCCCCGGCGTGTGGGTGACCGCCGTCGGCTATGCCGGCGGTTTCACGCCCAACCCGACCTATCGCGAAACCACGACGGGCCTGACCGGGCATACGGAAGTGGTGCTCGTCGTCTACGACCCCGCCGAAGTCTCGCTCCAGACCCTCCTGAAGGCGTTCTTCGAGGCGCATGACCCCACCCAGGGCATGCGCCAGGGCAACGATGTCGGCACGACCTACCGCTCGGCGATCTATCTCGACGACGAGGCGGACCTCGCCATCGCGCGCCAGGCCCGCGACGCCTACCAGACGGCGCTCGACGCCGCCGGGCGGCGCGACCGCATCACGACCGAGATCGCCAAGGCGGGCCCGCTCTACTTCGCAGAGGAGGAGCACCAGCAGTATCTCGCCAAGAATCCGGGCGGTTACTGCGGCCTGCGCGGCACCGGGGTGGCCTGCGCCATCGGTTGAGAGCCGCCAGACCTGACCTCTCCACACGCCGCCGCCAACGGGTCGAAACGACTGTTGGCGGCGGACGATATTTTACCAGTTGAAAAATTTCTGGTGAATTTTTCCAAACGCCGTGCAAGGATGCCGCCAGCCTGACCCAAGGGAAAGGGTCGGTGACTTCGGTGCGCGCTGCGTGAGGCGCAGCCCGGAAGATCCCTATAAGATCAATAGCGAACAGGGCTGCACAATGAAAAAAACCCTTCTCACCCTTCTTGCCACCGCTGCCATGTCGGCGAGCGCGCTTGCCGCAGACATCAAGCCCGCGATCATCTACGATCTCGGCGGCAAGTTCGACAAATCCTTCAACGAAGCGGCCTATAACGGCGCGGAAAAGTTCAAGACCGAGACCGGCATCGAATACCGCGAATTCGAAATCGCCAACGACGCCCAGCGCGAGCAGGCGCTTCGCCGCTTCGCCGGCGACGGCAACAATCCGATCGTGATGGCCGGTTTCTCCTGGGCCGCGCAGCTTGAGAAGGTCGCAGCCGAGTATCCCGACACGAAGTTCGCCATCATCGACATGGTCGTCGACAAGCCGAACGTGCGCTCGGTCGTCTTCAAGGAAGAGGAAGGCTCGTGGCTCGCCGGCATCATGGCGGGCATGGCCTCCAAGTCGAAGACCGTCTCCTTCGTCGGCGGCATGGACATTCCGCTGATCCACAAGTTCGCCTGCGGCTATATCGGCGGCGCCAAGTCGCTGGGCGCCGACTACAACGTGCTCGAAGCCTATACCGGCACGACGCCGGACGCCTGGAACGATCCGGTCAAGGGCGGTGAAATCGCCAAGTCGCAGTTCGACCAGGGCTCCGACGTGGTCTACCACGCCGCCGGCGGCACGGGCGTGGGCGTCCTGCAGGCTGCGGCCGACGCGGGCAAGCTCGGCATCGGCGTGGATTCCAACCAGAACGGCCTGCATCCGGGCAAGGTGCTGACCTCGATGGTCAAGCGCGTGGACGTCGCCGTCTACGACGCCTTCATGTCGGCCAAGGACGACAAGTTCCAGCCCGGCATCAACGTGCTCGGCCTGAAGGAGAACGGCGTCGACGTGGCCCTGGACGACAACAACGCCTCGCTCGTCACCCCGGAAATGAAGGCCGCCATCGACAAGGCGCGCGCCGACATCATCGCCGGCACGGTGAAGGTCCACGACTACATGTCGGACGAGACCTGCCCCTACTAAGGTATCGGACGGCCCGTTTGCGCCAAGCAGACGGGCCGATTCCGTTTCCGGGCATGACCCTTTTTCCGCAAACCGCGTCGGCGCTGCCCGCTCAGTAATGCGGCGGGCGGGTGATGGCCGGGGCCTCGCGCGACCCTTCCTCCAGCATGAGAAAGCGCTCCGTCAGGCGGTCGAGCTTCGTCCGGATCTGCTCGACCACACGCCATTGCTCGGCGAGCTGGTCGGAGAGTTCCTCGATCGTATGGGCCTGGTGGGCGACATGCTCTTCCAGGCGGGCGATGCGTGCATCGGCGGTGTCGTCGGAAAGATCGGTCATGGCTGTCCTCTCGGCTTCATGCGGCCGGCACGAGCTATAGCGGGCAGGCCACCGCGCCGCAATCGCACTGGACAAGCGCTGCGGAAGCAACAAGACTGCGACACGGCAGGCCGAACAACGGCCCGCCGGCCTGAAATCCCCGTCAGAGTGGATCGTCAATGAGCGAACTGGCAATCGAACTGAAGGGCATCGACAAGAGCTTCGGCCTCGTCCATGCCAACCGGAACATCAACCTGAAGGTCCGCAAAGGCACCATTCACGGGATCATCGGTGAAAACGGCGCCGGCAAATCCACCCTCATGTCGATCCTCTACGGCTTCTACCAGGCCGACCGCGGCGACATCGTCATCGACGGCAAGACGATCAAGATCCGTGACCCCAATGCGGCGATCGCCGCCGGCATCGGCATGGTGCACCAGCATTTCATGCTGGTGGAGAACTTCACGGTGCTGGAAAACATCATGCTCGGCGCCGAGGAAAGCCAGATCCTCAATGCCGGCATCACCAAGGCGCGCGCCGAGCTGAAGCGGCTGGAAAAGGAATATGCGCTGGAGGTCGATCCCGACGCGGTGATCGAGGAACTGCCGGTCGGCATCCAGCAGCGCGTGGAGATCCTGAAGGCGCTCTACCGCAAGGCCGATATCCTCATCCTGGACGAACCGACCGGCGTGCTGACGCCGGCCGAGGCCGATCATCTGTTCCGTATCCTCGGCCAGCTGAAGGACGAGGGAAAGACCGTCCTGCTCATCACCCACAAGCTGCGCGAGATCATGGCGATCACCGACGAGGTGTCCGTCATGCGCCGCGGCGAGATGGTGGCGACGCGCACGACGAAGGAGACCTCCGTCGAGGAACTGGCCGAGCTGATGGTTGGCCGCCGGGTTCTGCTGCGCGTCGAGAAGGGCGAGGCCAAGCCCGCCGACGTTAAGCTTTCGGTGAAGAACCTGACGGTGCGCGACAGCCGCGGCGTGACGATGGTGGACGACGTGTCCTTCGACATCCGCGCGGGCGAGATCGTCGGCATCGCGGGTGTGGCCGGCAACGGCCAGTCCGAACTGCTGGAGGCGATTTCCGGCATCCGCCGCGCGACGTCGGGCACGGTCCTGCTGAACGGCAGGGAAATCGACGTGACGGGCAATGCCGACCCGGCGGACCTGCGCCGGCGCGGCCTGGCCCATGTGCCGGAGGACCGGCACCATGTCGGGCTCGTGCTGAAATTCGAGGAAAGCGAGAACGCCATTCTCGGCTATCACGACGATGCGAAATACCGCAGGGGCATGCTGCTCGATGTCGACGCCATCCGCGCCGATGCCGAGGCGAAGATCGCCGCCTACGACATCCGCCCGCCGAACCCGCGGCTGAAGACCGCCAACTTCTCGGGGGGCAACCAGCAGAAGATCGTGCTGGCGCGCGAGATGGAGCGCAATCCCGATGTGCTGATCATCGGCCAGCCGACGCGCGGCGTGGATGTCGGCGCCATCGAATTCATTCACAAGCGCATCATCGAGATGCGCGACCAGGGCAAGGCCGTGCTGCTCGTCTCCGTCGAACTGGACGAGATCCGCGCGCTGTCGGACCGTATCCTCGTGATGTTTGCCGGCCGGGTGGTGGGCGAGCGCGCGCCCGATGCGACCGAGGGTGAACTCGGCCTGCTGATGGCCGGTGTGGAAGGCCGCAAGGAGGCCGCGGAATGAGTGTTCCCTATGCGAAGCTGCCCGGTTGGGCCGAATATGGCCTGATCCCGCTGGTAAACCTCGCCGTCGCCTTCCTGATTTCCGGCCTCGTCGTGCTCATCGTCGGCGAAAGCCCGCTGGAGGCTGCCTATCACATGGTGAACGGCGCCTTCGGCCGCGGCGAATATATCGGTTTCACGCTCTACTATACGACGACCTTCATCTTCACCGGCCTTGCCGTCGCGGTCGCCTTCCACTGCGGGCTGTTCAATATTGGCGGGGAAGGCCAGGCCTATATCGGCGGCATCGGCGTGGTGCTGGCGTGCCTTGCCTTCGACCGCACGCTGCCCTGGTATCTCGTCTTCCCGATCGCCATCGTCGGCGCGGCCTTCTTCGGGGCGCTCTGGGCGATGATCCCGGGCTGGCTGCAGGCCAAGCGCGGCAGCCATATCGTCATCACCACGATCATGTTCAACTTCATCGCCGCGAGCCTGATGAACTACCTGCTCAACCGGGTGTTCAAGCCGATGGGCTCGATGTCGCTGGAGACCCGCACCTTCGATGCCGGCGGGCAGCTGCCGAAGCTCGACTGGCTGATGTCGATCTTCGGGCTTTCGGTCGGCTCCGCGCCGTTCAACATCTCCTTCCTGCTTGCCCTTCTCGCCGCCTTCGGCGTGTGGGTGCTGATCTGGCGCACGCGGCTCGGCTACGAGATGCGCACGATGGGCCACAGCCCCGCCGCGGCCCGCTATGCCGGCATCAAGGAGGCGAAGATCATCGTCATCGCCATGATGATCTCGGGCGGCCTTGCCGGCATGATGGCGCTGAACCCGATCATGGGCGAGCAGTTCCGCATGCAGCTGGATTTCGTGCAGGGCGCGGGCTTCGTCGGCATCGCGGTGGCACTGATGGGCCGCTCGCATCCGGCCGGCATCATTCCCGCAGCCCTGCTGTTCGGCATGCTCTATCAGGGCGGGGCGGAAATCTCCTTCGAGATGCCCTCGATCTCGCGCGACATGATCGTCATCATCCAGGGCCTGGTGATCCTGTTTGCCGGCGCGCTGGAGCACATGTTCCGCCCGGCCATCACCCGCGTCATCCTCGGCCTGTCGCCGAAGACGCGCGACGCCGCCGTGACGAAGGGAGCCTGATATGGATGTCTTTCAGGTCTTCATCGAACTGGCGCAATCGACCGTGCGCCTCTCCACGCCGCTGATCCTGGCGGCGCTCGCCGGCCTCTTCACCGAGCGTGCCGGCATCTTCGACATCGGGCTCGAGGGCAAGATGCTGGGTGCGGCCTTTGCCGCCGGCTGCGTCGCCTATATCAGCCAGTCGGTCTATATGGGCCTGCTCGCCGCCGTGCTCGTCTCGGTTCTGCTCTCGCTGGTGCACGGCTATGCCTCCATCACCCAGCGCGGCAGCCAGATCGTCTCGGGCGTCGCCATCAACTTCGTCGTGGCCGGATCCACCGTCATCCTGGGCGAGGCATGGTTCCGGCAGGGCGGGCGCACGCCTGCGCTTTCGGCGGACGGCCGCTTCGGCACGGTCACCCTGCCGTTTGCGGATGCCGTGCGCGACGTGCCGATTCTCGGGCCACTTTATTCCGGCCTGCTCTCCGGCCATTCGCCGCTCACCTATCTCGCCTTCCTGATGGTGCCGACCAGCTGGTGGATCCTCTATCGCACGCGCTTCGGCCTTCGGCTGCGCGCCGTCGGCGAGAACCCCGGCGCGGTCGATACCGCCGGTATCTCGGTGATCTGGCTGCGCTACCGCGGCGTCATCTGCTGCGGCATCCTGTGCGGCATCGCAGGCGCCTATCTGTCGCTTGCCGCGGGCGCCGGCTTCACCAAGGGCATGACGGCCGGCAAGGGCTATATCGCGCTGGCCGCGCTGATCTTCGCCAAGTGGCGGCCGAAGAACATCCTCTTCGCCTGCCTGCTCTTCGGCTTCCTCGATGCCTTCGCCATCCGCTACCAGGGCTATGCCTTCCCGCTGATCGGCAAGGTGCCGGTACAGCTGATGCAGGCGCTGCCCTATATCCTCACCGTGATCCTGCTTGCAGGCTTCATCGGCAAGGCCATTCCGCCGAAGGCCGGCGGCGTGCCCTATGTGAAGGAGCGCTAGAATGTCCCATGAGCTGTTCGAGGCGGCACGCGCGGCGATGGCCTTCGCGCATGCCCCCTATTCCAAGTTCCCCGTCGGCGCGGCGATCCGCGCCGAGGACGGACGGATCTATGCCGGCGCCAATATCGAGAACCTGTCCTTCCCGCAGGGCTGGTGCGCCGAACCGACCGCCATCAGCCAGATGATCATGGGCGGCGCAAAGAAGATCGTGGAGATGGCGGTGATCGCCGAAAAGCTGCCGCTCTGCCCGCCCTGCGGCGGCTGCCGTCAGAAGATCGCGGAATTCGCCAGCGCGACGACGCCGATCTATCTGTGCGACGAGACGGGCGTGAAGAAGACCATGACCATGGAAGAACTCCTGCCGCACGGCTTCAGCACGGATGTCATCGGATGAGCGGCGCGACGACAGACCTTCTGCTTGCCCGCCTCGGCGGCGTCGCACCGCGCACCGGCATCGTTCTCGGCTCGGGCCTCGGCTCGCTGGTGGATGCCGTGGAAAACGCCATCCGCATTCCCTATGCGGACCTGCCGAGCTTCCCGGTCAGTTCCGTATCCGGCCATGCCGGCGAGATGGTCATCGGTTCTCTCGGCGCCGTGCCCGTCATCATGCTGTCCGGCCGCGTGCACTATTACGAGCGCGGCGATGCCAATGCCATGCGTGCGCCGATCGAGGTGCTGAAAGGGCTCGGCGTCACCGAGCTCATCCTCACCAACTCGGCCGGATCGCTGCGCGAGGACATGCCGCCGGGCTCCGTGATGCGGATTTCCGACCACATCAACTTCTCCGGCACCAACCCGCTTGTCGGCCTCGACGGCGACGACCGCTTCGTCGGCATGACCAATGCCTATGACGCCGGCCTCGCCGCCCGCATGGAGGCGGCCGCACGGACGCTCGATATCCCGCTCTCGAGCGGCGTCTATATGTGGTTCTCCGGCCCGAGCTTCGAGACGCCGGCCGAAATCCGCATGGCGCGGGTGCTGGGCGCGGATGCGGTGGGCATGTCGACCGTGCCGGAGGTGCTGATCGCGCGCCATCTCGGCCTGAAGGTCGCCGCCGCCTCCGTCATCACCAATTTCGGGGCCGGCATGACGGGCAACGAGCTCAGCCACCACGAGACCAAGGACATGGCCCCCGTCGGCGGCAAGCGGCTTGCCGCCATCCTCGCCGAAATGATCGCCGGCGGCGGCTGAGATGCTGCCGCAGGAGACGATCCGCCGCAAGCGCAACGGCGATGCGCTCTCCCGGGAGGAGATCGCCGCCTTCATCGCCGGCGTGACGGATGGCAGCGTCTCCGAGGGGCAGGTCGCCGCGCTCGCCATGGCGGTCTGGTTCAACGGCATGACGCGCGACGAGACGGTCGCGCTGACGCTTGCCATGCGCGATTCGGGCGATGTGCTCGACTGGCCCGGCATCGGCCGGCCGATCGCCGACAAGCATTCGACGGGCGGCGTCGGCGACAATGTCTCGCTGATGCTGGCGCCGATTGCCGCCGCCTGCGGGCTTGCCGTGCCGATGATCTCGGGGCGCGGGCTCGGCCATACCGGCGGCACGCTCGACAAGCTGGAATCGATCCCCGGCTATACGATCATGCCCTCGGCGGAACATTTTCGCCGCACGGTGAGGGATATCGGCTGCGCGATCATCGGCCAGACCGGCGACCTCGCGCCTGCCGACAAGCGCGTCTATGCCATCCGCGACGTGACGGCGACGGTGGATTCCATACCGCTCATCACCGCCTCCATCCTGTCCAAGAAACTGGCGGCAGGGCTCCAGTCCCTCGTGCTCGACGTGAAGGTCGGCAACGGCGCCTTCATGACGGATACCGCCGAGGCGGAAACCCTGGCGCGCGCGCTGGTCGAGGTCGCGAACGGCGCGGGCGTGCGCACCACCGCACTCATCACCGACATGAACCAGCCGCTGGCGGACGCCGCCGGCAACGCGCTTGAAATCGCCAACTGCATCGCCTTCCTGAAGGGGGAGAAGGCCGGCACGCGGCTCGAGCGCATCGTGCTGGCCTTCGCGGCGGAGATGCTGGTTTCAGCGGGTCTGGAAACGGATGTCGAAGCCGCAACCGCGAAGGCGGCCGGTGCGCTGGCGAGCGGTGCGGCGGCCGAGACCTTCGCCCGCATGGTGCACGCGCTCGGCGGACCCGCCGATCTCCTGGACAGGGCGGACCGGTATCTCGCAACGGCGCCCGTCATCCGGCCGGTGACGGCGCCGCAGGCCGGGTATCTCGCCGCCTGCGACACGCGCGGCATCGGCCTTGCCGTCATCGAGCTTGGCGGCGGGCGCAGCCGGCCGGATGACGCCATCGATCACCGCGTGGGCTTCGACGGCCTGCTGCCGCTTGGCACGAAAGTGGAAAAGGGCGACACGATCGCTCGCGTTCACGCGGCAACCGACGCAGATGCCGACCGTGCCGCCGAACGGCTGACGGCGCTCTGCCGGATCAACCCGGAGGCGCCGGCCCCGGCAGCCGAGATCCTGTCCCGCATCAGCGGGTAAGGTGCAGCTTGCCGCCTTCGACCTTGTAGGACGAAAGGCCCTTGAGGAAGCTCATGCCGATCAGCGTGCCGGATAGTGCCTTGTCGTCGAGCACCATGGCGCCGACATTGTCCATGCGCACCGGGCCGATCTCGATCTTGTCGAGACGGATATAGGCGGCGCGCGCCTTGCCGTTAGCGGTATCCACGGCATAGCGGAAATCGAGATCCGCCCTGTCGATGCCGATGCGCTGGGCAGTCGAGACATTGATGGCCACCATGCTGGCGCCCGTATCGATCATGCCCTGTTCCTTGCGGCCATTGATGGCGAAGAGACCGGTGAAATGACCGCCGGCGTCCGCATCGATCGTGGCGCTGCGGTTGCCGGTGTAACGCGCGGCATCCTGCCCCGGCTGCACGGACGCTGTCTCCACCCTGGCTTCGGCGGTCGGGCTCTGTTTTTCGCCGACATAACGGCTGGCAAGGTCTGGCACGAAGGCCGCGGCGGCAAGAACGCCGCCGACGAGAAGGACGAGGCTTCGAACGAACATGGCCGGTCTCCGGAACAATCTGTCCCGAACTAGCACAGCACCGGCTAACGGACGGCAAAAAGGGGCGCCGGATGGCGCCCCTCTCCACGATCTTCGCTCGACTTGGTAAAGCGGCGGTTAACGGCTACTTCGTGCCATACATGCGGTCGCCGGCATCGCCGAGGCCGGGCACGATGTAGCCCTTCTCGTTGAGCTGACGGTCGATGGACGCCGTATAGACCGGCACGTCGGGGTGATGCGCCCGGAAGCTCCTGATGCCCTCGGGCGCCGCCAGCAGGCAGAGGAAGCGGATATTCGTCGCGCCGCGGCTCTTCAGCGTATCGATGGCGGCAATCGCCGAATTGCCGGTCGCCAGCATCGGATCGACGACGATGACGAGGCGTTCGTCGATGCTGTCGGGCGCCTTGAAGAAATATTCGACCGCCTCCAGCGTCTCGTGATCGCGGTAAACGCCAATATGGGAGACGCGGGCCGAGGGCACCAGCTCCAGCATGCCTTCCAGCAGGCCGTTGCCGGCGCGCAGGATGGAAGCGAAGACGAGCTTCTTGCCTTCCAGCACCGGCGCATCGATTTCCTCGAGCGGCGTCTTGATGCGGGCGGTCGTCAGCTCCAGGTCGCGCGTGACTTCATAGCAGAGCAGCGTGGAGATTTCGCGCAGCAGGCGGCGGAAACTGCCCGTCGACGTCTCCTCCTTGCGCATGATGGTCAGCTTGTGCTGCACGAGCGGGTGATCGATGACTGTGACGCCGTCCATGGCCAACCTTCCGAAAATATCTGAACGCTTCTTTTTCCACGGAACGGCGCGGGGCCGCAAGTGAAGAGAGCGGGAGGCCGGCACCATCCCCAGCCGGCTTGCCTCAAAGCGCCGCCAGAAGCCTCTGCCGCGTCGGCTCGTCGACAAAGGCCGCCTCGATGGCCGTCCGCGTCATGCCGCGGATGTCGGCGTCGCTGAAGCCCATGGCGGTGGCGGCAAGTGCGTATTCGCGCGCCAGCGACGTATGGAAGAAGGGCGGATCATCCGCGTTGAGCGTGACCCGCACGCCGGCCGCGTGCAGGGCACGCAGCGGATGGCTCTCCAAATCCGGGAAAACGCCGAGCGCCACATTGGAGCCCGGGCAGACTTCCAGCACCACGCCCTCGTCGGCCAGCCGGCGCACGAGATCGGCATCCTCGATGGCGCGCACGCCGTGGCTGATGCGCGACGGGCACACATGATCGAGCGCATCGCGCACACTGAAGGCACCGGAGAGTTCGCCGGCATGGATCGTGATGCCGAGGCCCGCATCACGGGCGATATCGAAGGCGCGCACAAAATTCGCCACGCGGTGCATGCGCTCCTCGCCGGCGAGGTTGAAGCCCGTTATCAGCGGATGGGGCCGGCGCGCGGCATATTCCGCGGCCTTCACCACGCGCTCCGGCCCGAAATGCCGGATGCCGACGATGATGAACCGCGTCTCGATGCCGGTTTTCGCTTTCGCCCGCTCGGCGCCCTCGGCAAGCCCGGCGATATAGGCGTCCGCGCCGATTCCCACCGCATCGCCCTGGTCGGGCGAGACGATCAGTTCACTATAGACGGCGCCGGCCTGCGCGATCTCGGTCAGGTAGGTTTCGGCGAGCAGCGCATAATCCTGCTCCGTGCGGAAGAGGTTGGCGGTCGCGTCGTAGCTTTGCACGAAGCTCGTGAAATCCTGCCAGGCATAGGCGCCGTCGCGGATGAAGGCGGACGTATCGATGCCGTAGCGCGCGGCCTGCGACAGCGCGAGCGCCGGCGGCGTGGCGCCTTCGATATGACAGTGCAGTTCCGCCTTGGGCATGGATGTCGTCACAGGAAACTCCGTCCATGCTTGCCGGGCGCGATGCCGAGATGGCGGGCAACGCTTTCGCCGATATCGGCGAAGGTGGACCGGGTCTCGATCAGCCGGGAACGGATGCCGGGCCCGAAGCTCAGGATCGGCACGCGCTCGCGCGTATGGTCGGTGCCGCGCCAGGTGGGGTCGCAGCCGTGATCGGCCGTCAGGATGACGAGATCGCCCGGCTTCAGCTTGCGATCCACCTCCGGCAGGCGGCGATCGAAGGCCTCCAGCGCCGCCGCATAGCCGGCGACGTCACGGCGATGGCCGTAGAGCATGTCGAAATCGACGAAATTGGTGAAGACGAGATCGCCGTCCTTCGCTTCGTCCATCACGCGCAGCGTCGCGTCGAGCAGCGCCATGTTGCCATCGGCCTTGGTCAGCGTGCCGATGCCCTTGTGGGCGAAGATATCGCCGATCTTGCCGACGGCGTGCACCGTGCGGCCGGCCTCCGTCAGCCGGTCGAGCAGGGTCAGTTCCGGCGGCGGGACGGAATAATCGCGACGGTTTCCGGTGCGCCGGAACGTCTCCGGGCTTTCGCCGACGAAGGGGCGTGCAATGACCCGCCCGATGCGCCCGCCCGGCCGCTCGTCGAGGATCGCCCGCACGGTTTCGCAGAAGGCGAGCAGGCGCTCCAGCCCGAAGGTCCGCTCGTGCGCGGCAACCTGGAAGACGGAATCCGTCGAGGTGTAGCAGATGGGCTTGCCGGTGCGCATGTGCTCGAGCCCGTCGCGGGCGATGATATCTGTGCCCGACGCGTGGCAATTGCCGAGGATGCCGGGCACCTTGCCCGCCACGCGGATGGCCGCGACCAGGTCCGGTTCGAACGCCTCGCCTTCGGCGGGAAAATAGCCCCAGTCGAAGGTGACGGGCGTGCCGGCGATTTCCCAATGGCCCGACGGCGTGTCCTTGCCGTTCGAGACCTCGCTGGCGGCGCCGTGATAACCGAAGACGCGTTGCGGCACCTCCATGCCGATCGGAAAACGACCCGTCGCCGCGCGCGCGGCATGCAGCAGACCAAGCGCCGACATGTTGGGAAGTTTCAGCGGACCCTGCCGCAGCCCCTGCCGGTCGGCGGCGCCGGCGGCGCAGAATTCCGCGATATGGCCGAGTGTATCGGCACCGAGATCACCGAACGCGGCCGCATCCGGGCCACCGCCGATGCCGAAGGAATCGAGAACAAAGAGAAAGGCTCTTGCCATGGTCACCCGCTATCCGTCCGCATTCGGGTGACATGACACGGCGATGACAGCAGGTTCAAGCGAAATCGCGCCTTAAACGGATGTCGTCAGCAATCGGAGCAGGTGATGACCGTCTCGCCCGTACGCTTGCGGAAGTAGCTCGTCTTGCCGAGCGTGATGTTGTTGATATGCGAGCTCAATCCGGGCGCCATCAGCAGGATCTTGTGTGGCACGGTATATTCCGTGCGCACGATGAAGGCATCCTTTACCGCCACATCCGGCGGCAAGGTGACCGTGCTGCCCTTGGTATAGGGCGTTCCGCCATTCTGATCGCGCGACCACGCCACCTTGGCGCTGCCGGCGGCATCGATGGCGACACCCGTGATCTTCAGGGTATAACCATCCTGCTTGAACGGCGTGATGACGTTGCTCGTGACATCCTTCATGCTGTCGAGCACCGCCTTCGTCGTGCTCTCGTTGCGGGTCAAGAGATCCGACACGGTGCTGGAGGCACGGCTGATCTTGCGCGACATGGAGACGGCGACGGAAATCTCGAAGGCACCGATATAGGTGATGATCAGCATCGGCGTGACGATCGCGAATTCGATGGCACCGACGCCCCGGCGATCGTCGATGAAGCGGCGCAAACGCAAAAGGAAGCCTTTCGCTGGCCGGACATCGTCCTTGCGGGCTCGTGACACATACCCGGCCATTACGGATAATCCTCGTTCTGGACGACAGCCGTCGCGATCATGAGATAGTTCTGCGAGCCGTTCGCCGACTTGACGTTCGAGAGCAGCGGACGCACGAGATCGGTGATGACGTCCCACCGGTAATAGGCGCGGACGATGTTGATCGACTTCTTGCCGCCCGGTGCGAACTTGAAAGATTTCGTATCGAGGTCGGAATCGACAAGAGGAACGGCCTGCGGGATATCCGTGAATTTATCGAAGCTGCGGACATCGATCAGCAGCTTGTCGGGCGTATCGATTTCCTTGGCCGAGCAGGGCATGAGGATGCTGATTTCTTCGCAGAACTCCTTCCGGAAGTCCCTTACGGAATAGTCGGATTTGATCTGGCCGGTGCGGATCTTGCGCGCCATGTTTTCGGTCGCATTGGCAAGAAGCTGTTCGCCGGTGAATGCCACGAAGGTTTCGAGCGACGCGAAGATCATAACGAAGAACGGAATGGCGAGAATGGCGAACTCGATTGCCGTCGCGCCGTCACGGCGACGATAGAAGCGCTTCAACAGCCCCTTCATAGGCTGTCGGCGGCTGGACACATCCTGATCGAGCGACATCGCGATCCGTTCCCAAATCCCAGATCATGTCAGGATAGAAGGCCGACCGTTTATTTTTCGTGTGTGCGGCGGCGAAGACTTGAACGGTTTCCCGCTTTCGCACGCCGGCGCGACGACGATCATCAATTGCCGGAGGCCTTGTCGCGGGAGGCATGCTCCTCGCAGTTCGGCGTGCAGGAGAGGACCGAGCGCTCCGTCTGGCGGAAGACCCGCACCGTGTTGCCCTCATCGATGGACACGAGGATGCGTTCGTCGACAATGGCGTTGCCGTCGGCATCCAGCAGAACGAGATTGGTGGTGCCGAAGCTGCGGCCCGTGATGACGATCGTCTTGGCGTCGGCCACGGTGGCATCGGCCACTTGGGCATTGCCGATGATGACCTTGCTAACGGGCCGGTCGAGCCTCAGCACGCGGGCGTGATCCATATAGACGCGCATCAACTGCTCCTGGGCCATGGCGGAGGCGCCGGCCGAAAGCAGGAGAGAAGAGGCCGTCACGAGCTTTGCAGCGTGAACGGCGAAGGTGCGGTGGCGTCCCATAAACAGTCATCCCGAAGACAAGTCAGGGATAGCATCGCCGGGAATGGTAAATGAAGGTTTAAGTATCGTGCGTGTTGAACCTACTCAACTTCCGCGCTTTTTCGCTTTTACGTACTTTACCAGGCCATTAGGCGCCAAAAACTCTGTCAGAATCTGCATAAACCATTTTTTGACCATAATTCCGACAGGGCAGAAGCAAGGAAATATTAACGCACTTCCTTAAGCCGATGGAAATGGCAGGCCTGTAGGTTGCAGTCATCCGAACAACGGAAACAGTTGGCGGACGTGCTGAACCAACATCGTGGAGCTAGGAGAATACCATGACCAAGATTTTCGCTCGCCTTATGAAGGACGAATCGGGTGCAACCGCCATCGAATACGGCCTGATCGCCGCCCTGATTTCCGTTGCGCTGATCACCGGCGCCACCGCACTCGGCGGCTCGCTGAACAACCAGTTCCAGAACCTGTCTAGCTATCTGGACGTAGAGGCAAAGTAATCAATCAAGCGGCACCGGTTTGATAATAATACGGAGACCGCCTCGTTCATGGGGCGGTTTCTTTTTTAACGATAGATCGTTAATTTATCGATCTGTGGAGGAAGCGCCGTGGCCCAAGCGATCATCTTCGTGGTTTTCCCGCTTTGCCTTGCGGTTGCGGCCTGTTCCGATTTCCTGACGATGCTCATTCCCAACCGGGTGTCGGCCATTCTTCTCGCGTCGTTTTTCATCGTGGCCCCGCTTGCCGGGCTGGGCCTGACCGAGATCGCGACGCATCTGGCGGCCGGCGCGATCGTCTTTTCCGTATGCTTTGCGCTCTTCGCCTTCAACGTGATGGGCGGCGGTGACGCGAAGCTTCTGACCGCGAGCGCGGTGTGGTTCGGCCTGACCTTCTCGCTGTTCGAGTTCCTGGTCTATGTCTCGTTCCTCGGCGGCGTGCTGACGCTGGTGATCCTGTCCCTGCGGGCGCACACCAATTCCATCCTCGCCAGCGGCCTGCCCGTGCCCGATTCGCTCGTCACGGCCAAGAAGGTGCCCTACGGCATCGCCATCGGCATTGCGGCCTTCATGGCCTATCCGTCCTCGCCGCTCATGCTCGCCGCGCTCGGCAACTAAAGGTCGCAACGCCGTCAACCGGTCGTTAACCATAAGCGTAAGGCGACTATTAACCATAATTATACCTTTCCCGGGCAATGTCGGCGGATAGAAGAGTCCGCAGCTCAGGGAAACCACATGAAACCGGCGCGAATCATCATTCTGGCAGTGGCCGTCGTGTCGGCCGGCGTCGCAGGTTTTCTTGCGCTGCAGGTCGCGCGCAAGGGTGGTGTGTCGGTTGTCGAGACCCAGACGGTCCTGGAGCGCGAGCCGACCGTCAAGGTTCTGGTCGCGACCGAAAGCCTGCCCGTCGGCACGCGCCTCAATGCGAACTCCGTCGCCTGGGCCGACTGGCCGAAAGGCTCCGTCGTCGACGGCTTCATCACCGAGCAGGGCCGGCCGGACGCGATCCAGGCGCTCGAGGGCGCCATCGCCCGCATGCCGATCTTCAACGGCGAGCCTGTTCGCCAGGAAAAGATCGTCGATTCCTCCAGTCGCATCATGTCGTCGCTGCTGCCCGCGGGCAAACGCGCGGTCGCAACCGAGATCACGGTGGCAACCGGCGCCGGCGGCTTCATCCTGCCGAACGACCGCGTCGACGTCATCATGGTGCGCAAGAGCAGCACCGGCGCCTTCCTGACGGAGAACGTGCTGTCCAACGTGCGCGTGCTGGCCATCGACCAGCAGATCCAGGAAAACCCGGACGGCTCCAAGACCGTGCTGGGCACCACCGCCACACTCGAACTCACGCCGGACCAGGCGAAGGTGATGAGCGTCGCCCAGCAGATGGCCGAACGGCTGTCGCTTGCGCTGCGCAGCGTCGCCGATGCCCAGGAGCCCGATACGGGCGCGGCCGACTATCTGCTCAGCGGCGCCGATGGCGTGCCGCAGGTGCAGGTGATCAAGACCGGCAAGATCGTCGACGGCAATGCGTCCGAAGCGCAGTAAATGATCAGGAGCTGACCCGTGTTCGCACTCTCAAAGACTTTTCGGGCTTCTGTTGCCGGCGGACTGACGTTCTGCCTGGCCTTTTCGGGCCTGCCTGCCGCCATCGTCACGGGCAAGGTCATCGCCACGGCCGAGGCGGCCAGCGCGTCGATCATCCGCATCCAGAATGCCGGCCCGGGCGCGCGCAAGACGATCAGCCTCGGCCTCAACAAGGCGGTCGTCATCGACCTGCCCTCCGACGCGCATGACATTCTCGTGGCCGACCCGGTGAAGGCGGATGCGGTGACGCGCACGTCGCGCCGCATCTATCTCTTCGGCAAGGAAGTCGGCCAGACCAACATCTTCGTCTTCGGCCCCGGCGGCGAGGAAATCGTCAGTATCGACCTCAATGTCGAGCGCGACGTCTCCAGCCTCCAGGCGAACCTGCGGCGCTTCATCCCGGATTCCGACATCCAGGTCGAGATCATCTCCGACAACATCGTTCTGAGCGGCAGCGTGCGCACGCCGCAGGATGCCACGCAGGCCGTCAACCTTGCGCAGATCTTCCTCAAGGGCGGCGAGGCGACGACCCGCACGATCGTTTCCCAGGGCAACAACGGCGACGCGGCGATCTTCGGCGAAGGCCGCCAGGCGTCGCAGGTCGTCAACATGCTCCAGGTCCAGGGCGAGGACCAGGTGACGCTGAAAGTCACCGTGGCGGAAATCCGCCGCGAGGTTCTCAAGCAGCTCGGCTTCGACAACACGTTCAGCCGGATCGCCGGCGCGTCCGGCTCCAATCTCGACGTTCTCTCCTTCAATACGGCGGCGAGCGGCTTGAGCGGAACGGTCGCCGGCAATGTCGGAAAGCTCGGCATCGAGTCCGTCGTGAACGCGCTGGAGCAGGCCAAGGCGATCCGCACGCTGGCCGAGCCGACGCTGACGGCCATTTCCGGACAGGCCGCAACGTTCAATTCGGGTGGCGAGCGCCTTTATGCAGTCTCCGACGGCAATGGCGGATATACGACGACGACCTATCAGTATGGTATTTCGCTCGGTTTCACGCCGACGGTCCTGTCTTCGGGACGCATCAGCCTGCGCATCCAGACCAAGGTTTCCGAACCGGTTGCCGGCGCGAGCGGCGCCGAATACCGCCGCCGCGATGCCGAAACCGTCGTCGAATTGCCCTCGGGCGGTTCCATCGCGCTCGCCGGCCTGATCCGCGACGACGTGCAGCAGAGCATGAACGGCACGCCCGTCGCCTCCAAGGTTCCGATCTTCGGCGCGCTGTTCCGTCAGAAATCCATCGAGCGCAACGAGACCGAGCTGGTGATCATCGCCACGCCCTATCTCGTCAAGCCGGTGAACCGCAACGCGCTGGCGCGGCCGGATGACAATTTCAACCCGGCCAATGACGCGGCGAGCGTCTTCCTCGGCCAGGTCAACCAGATCTACGGCAGGAAGAGCAACCTGCCCGCCCAGCGCTACGAAGGCAGCGTTGGCTTCATCTACAAGTGAACGGGTGCGACGTGAAAAAGGGACGGGCCCAGCCGATGGCAAACGAAATGCACTCCACGAACCGCACCGGGCGATTTAACGCCGGACGCGCCGTCACCCTGTTTGCGATGGCGGCGCTGGTCGCTGTCGCCTCCGGCTGCGCCAACCGGGATGCAACGACGACCGGCTCGCTGCCGGACGACTACCGCACGCGCCACCCGATCGTCGTCGGCGAGCAGGAAAAGGTCATCGATATCCCGATCGCGACCGGCGCCAGCCAGTTGACGCGCGGCCAGGCCGAGGTGATCGCCGGCTTCGCCGATGGCTACAAGTCCAGCACGTCGGGCACGTTCCGCATCATCGTGCCGCACGGCGCGCGCAATGACGCGGCCACCGCCGTGACAAGCCGGCACATCCGCAAGGTCGTCGCGCGGCAGGGCATTCCGGCAAGCAAGGTGATCATCGAGAGCTATGCCGCCGCCGACCCCGCCGAGGCCGCGCCGATCCGGCTGAGCTACTTCGCCATCACGGCTTCCACGCCGGCCTGCGGCCAGTGGCCGGAGGATTTGTTGATCAACACCTACGGAAACAAGAACTATCACAACTTCGGTTGCGCCCAGCAGAACAACCTCGCGGCCCAGATCGCCGATCCGAACGACCTGCTCGGCCCGCGCCGCATGACGCCTGCGGATGCGACCCAGCGCGGCAACGCGATGCAGCGCTATCGTGATTCCTACACCGAACTCAGAGATATGAACTGACGCCGCTTGCGTCTCCAAGCCAGGTAACGCCATGAGCACGGTCGATTACACTTTCAAGAACGATGCCGCGGACGAGGCGGACGACGCGATCCGTCCGGCGGAGCTGGAAACCATGCGCCCGCTGCCGCGCATCTCGGTCCACGCCTTCTGCGAGAGCGAGGCGATGCTGCGCACCATGGAACGCTGCGCCCAGGACCGGCGCCTGGCCAAGGTGAGCCTGAAGATATCGAGCGCCAGCATCGCGGCGGCGGCCAACATGTTCGCCTCCGCGCCGACGCCGAACCTGCTGATCCTGGAAACGTCCGCGCAGCCCGGCGATATCATGGAGGAGCTGGCGCCGCTCGCCGAGGTCTGCGATCCCAGCACCAAGGTCGTCATCGTCGGCCGCTACAACGATATCCCGCTTTACCGCGAGCTGATCCGCAACGGCATCTCCGAATACATGGTGGGGCCTGTCGGCATGACCGACGTGCTGGCCGCCATGTCGGCGATCTTCGTCGATCCCGATGCCGAGCCGCTCGGCCGCAGCCTCGCCTTCATCGGCGCCAAGGGCGGATGCGGCTCCTCGACGATCGCGCACAATTGCGCCTTCGACATTTCGAACCTCTTCCAGACCGAAGTCATCCTGGCGGATCTCGACCTGCCCTACGGCACCGCCAATATCGACTTCGACCAGGATCCGCCGCAGGGCATCTCCGAGGCGATCTATGCGCCCGACCGCCTCGACGAGGTCTTCCTGGATCGCCTGCTTGCCAAGTGCTCGCAGCACCTCTCCCTGCTGGCCGCGCCCTCCATGCTCGACCGCGGCTACGATCTGGAGCGCGGTTCGTTCCAGCCGATCCTCGAAGTGCTCCAGCGCAGCGCGCCGATCACCGTGCTCGACGTGCCGCATGCCTGGTCGGAATGGACGCGTACGCTGCTTTCGGAAGTGGACGAGCTGGTGATTACCGCCGTTCCCGATCTCGCCAACCTTCGCAACGCCAAGAACATGCTCGACGCGCTGAAGAAGCTGAGGCCCAACGACAAGCCCCCGCACCTGATCCTCAACCAGGTCGGTCTGCCGAAACGGCCGGAGATCTCGCCATCCGACTTCTGCGAGCCGCTCGGCGTGGAGCCCGTGGCCATCATCCCCTTCGATGCCCAGCTCTTCGGCGCGGCCTCCAACAGCGGACGCATGATTGCGGAAATGGATCGAAAGTCGCCGACGGCGGAAACCTTTTCGCAGATCGCCCACCTCGTGACCGGGCGCGCGACGATGAAGAAGCCCAAGAAGGCCGGGATCGGCAAGATGCTGGGTCTCCTCGGCCGCAAGTAAGCCCCGACGGGCGATGCAACAGACTGGATGAGTGGAAATGTTCGGCAAACGCGGAAATGAAGGCTTCGGCAAGAGCGGCACGGCGGGCCAGGCGGCCCATGCCGGCGTCGCCTCCGGCGCGACCGTGACGGCGGAACGGCCGGCCGCCGCCGCTGTCGTGCAACCCGTCGCGGAGCCGGTGCCGCACGCCGCACCCAGTCCCGCGCCCGCCGCGGCGGTGCGCCGCCGCACGCCGCGCACCGAGGACTATTACGATACGAAAAGCCAGGTCTTCTCCGCGCTGATCGACACGATCGACCTGTCGCAGCTCGCCAAGCTCGACACCGAGAGCGCGCGCGAGGAAATCCGCGACATCGTCAACGACATCATCACGATCAAGAACTTCGCGATGTCGATCTCGGAGCAGGAGGAACTGCTCGACGACATCTGCAACGACGTTCTCGGCTACGGCCCGCTGGAGCCGCTTCTGGCGCGCGACGACATCGCCGACATCATGGTCAACGGCGCCGGCAAGACCTATATCGAAGTGGCCGGCAAGGTGCAGGAATCGGAGATCCGCTTCCGCGACAATGCCCAGCTCCTCTCCATCTGCCAGCGCATCGTCAGCCAGGTCGGCCGCCGCGTCGACGAATCGAGCCCGATCTGCGACGCGCGCCTGCCCGACGGCTCGCGCGTCAACGTGATTGCCCCGCCGCTCGCCATCGACGGCACCGCGCTCACCATCCGTAAATTCAAGAAGGACAAGCTGACGCTCGACCAGCTGGTCCGCTTCGGCTCGATCACGCCCGAGGGTGCGGCGCTTCTCCAGATCATCGGCCGCGTGCGCTGCAACCTCGTCATTTCCGGCGGTACGGGCTCGGGCAAGACGACGCTGCTCAACTGCCTGACGAACTACATCGACCGCGACGAGCGCGTCATCACCTGCGAGGACTCGGCCGAACTCCAGCTGCAGCAGCCGCATGTCGTGCGCCTCGAAACCCGCCCGCCGAATATCGAGGGCGAGGGCGAGATCACCATGCGCGACCTCATCAAGAACTGCCTGCGCATGCGTCCCGAACGCATCATCGTCGGCGAAGTGCGCGGACCGGAGGTTTTCGACCTTCTCCAGGCGATGAACACCGGCCACGACGGCTCGATGGGCACGATCCACGCCAACACGCCGCGCGAATGCCTTTCGCGTATGGAATCGATGATCGCCATGGGCGGCTATACCCTGCCCGCCAAGACCGTGCGCGAGATCATCGCCGGTTCCATCGACGTCATCATCCAGGCCTCGCGCCTGCGCGACGGCTCGCGCCGCATCACCCACATCACCGAAGTGGTGGGCATGGAAGGCGACGTCATCGTGACCCAGGACCTGATGCGCTTCGAGATCCAGGGCGAGGACGCCAACGGGCGGCTCATCGGCAAGCACACCGGCACCGGCATCGGCAAGCCGCATTTCTGGGATCGGGCCCGCTACTTCAACGAGGACAAGCGCCTGGCGGCAACGCTCGACGCGATGGAGAAGCCGTAAGGGGCGGGTAGACGCGATGTTCGGAATGGATATCACCATCGTGGCGATCTTCGCGCTGGCGGCGCTCTCCACCGCCGGCCTCGCCTATGGCCTGCTTTTCTCGCGCATCGAGACGGAGAAGAAGACCGAAAGCCGCATGCGCCGCGTCCAGTCGGCAGAGACGGACCAGTCGCGGGCCAAGGCGGCGCGCGACCGCGTGCAGGAGCTATCCAAACGCCGCCGCTCGGTGCAGGATTCGCTGAAGGACCTCGAAAAGAAGCAGCAGGAGCAGTCCAAGCGCGTCGCCGCGACGCTGAAGGCCAAGCTCTCCCAGGCGGGCCTTTCGATCACCGAGACCAGGTTCTACGTGTTCAGCGCGATCTTCGGCGTCTTCGCCTTCGTCGTCGCGCTCATCGGCGGCATGGGGCCGCTGGTCGCGCTCGGCATCGCCTTCATCGCCGGGGCCGGCCTTCCGCGCTGGTTCGTCGGCTTTCTCGTCAAGCGCCGGCAGAACAAGTTCCTCGAGGAGTTTCCCAACGCGCTCGACGTGATGGTGCGCTCCATCAAGTCCGGCCTGCCGCTGACGGACGCGCTGCGCCTGATCGCCGCCGAGGGACAGGAGCCGGTCCGGACCGAGTTCCGCAAGATCGTCGAAAGCCAGCAGGTCGGCCTCAGCGTCCCGGATGCCTGCGCGCGCATGTTCACGAGCATTCCGCTTCAGGAAGTCAATTTCTTCGCCATCGTCATCGCCATCCAGAGCCAGGCCGGCGGCAACCTCTCCGAAGCGCTGGGCAACCTGTCGCGCGTGCTGCGCGAGCGGCGCAAGATGCGCGCCAAGGTCGGCGCGCTGTCGATGGAGGCCAAGGCGTCGGCGGCGATCATCGGGGCGCTGCCCTTCATCGTCACGCTGCTCGTCTACCTGACGTCGCCGGAATACATCATGGTGCTGTTCCAGGATTCGCGCGGCCATCTCATTCTCGGCATATCGGGCGTCTGGATGTCCATCGGCATTCTCGTGATGCGCAACATGATCAACTTCGACATCTAGGACCTGAGATCATGATCGCCATGCTCACCGATCCCGCGGTTCTCCTGCCCGCCTTCGTGGTGATCGCCGTGCTCGCCACGTTCTACACGCTGGCGATGCCCTATTTCGAACGGGGCGATCTCGACAAGCGCATGAAGAGCGTCGCGCTGGAACGCGAGCAGATGCGGGCGCGCGAGCGGGCGCGGCTCTCGGCCGAAACGGTCCAGAACAAGGCATCGCTCAGGGCGCAGCACAACACGTCCGTGCGCAACGTGGTGGAGCGGCTGAACCTGCGCGAGGCCCTCGTCGACGCCAACACGATGAACCGCCTGCGGCAGGCCGGCTATCGTTCGCAGAACGCGCTCAACATCTTCCTCTTCGCCCGCTTCACGCTGCCCTTCCTGTTTCTTGCCGTCGCGGCCTTCTACATCTTCTATATCGGCTTCCTCGGCGACAAGCCGTTCTCGGTTCGCATCCTGGCGACGCTGGGCATCGCCTATCTCGGCTTCTACGCGCCCAACATCTTCATTTCCAACAAGGTCTCGAAGCGCCAGCAGTCGATCCGCCGCGCCTGGCCGGATGCGCTCGACCTGATGCTGATCTGCGTGGAATCGGGCATCTCGATCGAGGTCGCCTTCAAACGCGTGGCCGACGAGATCGCCATGGCCTCGCCGGAACTGGCCGAGGAACTCGTGCTGACCACCGCGGAGCTTTCCTTCCTCCAGGAACGCCGCCAGGCCTATGAGAACCTTGGCACGCGCATCGGCCTCGACACGGTGAAATCCGTGACGCAGGCGCTCATTCAGGCCGAGCGCTACGGCACGCCGCTCGCCCAGGCGCTGCGCGTTCTCGCGCAGGAATGCCGCGACCAGCGCATGAACGAGGCGGAAAAGAAGGCCGCCGCCCTGCCGCCGAAACTGACCGTGCCGATGATCCTGTTTTTCCTGCCGGTGCTGGTAGCCGTCATTCTCGGCCCGGCCGGCATCCAGGTCTCCGACCGCTTCTGACCGCTCGAAGACAAAAGAAAGAAGCCCCGGCGAAAGTATCGACCGGGGCTTCTTCGTTTGGTCCTGGGAGGACGATCGGTTTAATTGGTGTTGCCGGTGTCGTTGGCGGCAAGCGTCTTCCAGGCGTTCTGCTGGGCCAGCATGGAGCGCAGATAGGCGACGTTGGCTTCCGCCTGCCCCGAGGTCAGCTCCTGCCTTGCGATGGTTTCCGCTTCCTGGAAGCGGCCCTGCAGGCCGACGGTGAGCGCGAGGTTCTGCCGCACGCTGCTGTCGGCGCCCGGCTGCCTGGCGGCAGCGCGCATATAGGTTTCCGCGGTCTTGAGGTCCTTCGCCAGAAGATAGGACATGCCGAGATTGGAGAGCACCGACGGCTCGTCGGGCTGGATATCGAGGGCTTCGCGATAGCGCTGGCGTGCCTCGTTCGAGCGGCCGAGCTGATCGAGGATTGCGCCTTCGGCCGATTTCAGCCGCCAGTCCGGTCTGTCAGGCGTCTGGGCGCGCAGAATGGTGTTCAGCGCCTGCTCGAGCTGTCCGGCGGCGGCCTGCGCCTTGCCGTAGGCGGCGAGGACCTCGCGGTTGTTCGGATTGCTGATGGCGACCTGCTGCATGACGGCGAGCGCCTGCGCATTGCGGCCGTTCATGCGCAGCGCGCTGGCATAGTTGATGCCGGTCGCCGCATCCCTGGGGTTCTTTTCGTAGGCCCGGCCGATGCTGTCGACGGCGCCGCGCAGGTCCGTCGTGTTCATCGTGCCGCTGGCGGCTGACGACGGGCGGACGGAGCCGGTGGTCAGGTTGCTCTTGCCGGCGCAGCCTGCCAGCCCGACGCCGATGACCAGGAGTGCCGCGCCCGTCAAAAGCGCCGGTCGAAGTGACGAAGGCAGGCGGCATACAGCCATGATCAGTCCCCGAAGCGGTTTCCCCAGTGTCGCGGCGGTTAAGGAATCACGCCGCAATCTCCGCTCCAGCAATAATCTGTTAACCCTAACAGAGTGTTAATTGCAGCGATTCTCAAGGCTCTTCCAAAGGTTCCGCCATGGCCCCCTTCCAGTTCATCGACCGGCCCTCTCCCTTCAACACGAAGAACGGAAAGACGCTGCCGATCTTCGCGATCACGCCCGCGCATATCGAGACGGGGACCATCGATCCGGTTGCGCTGGACTGGGCGAAGAAGGCCGGTTTCAAGGCGGAATCCGGCGGCCTGCTGATGGTGCCGACGGCGGACGGCCATCTCGGCGGCGCGCTGTTCGGCCTGGGCAAGAACCCCTCCGACGCGCCCTATCTCACCGGCAAGCTCGCCCGCACGCTGCCCGCGGGAGATTGGCATATCGAAACCGCGCCGCTGACCGCCAACCGGCTTGCGCTCGGCTACGGCCTCGGCAGCTATCGCTTCGAGCGCTACAAGGCGTCCGCTTCCGACGCGCCGACCCTGCTCATTCCCGCCGATGCCGACGCTGCCGATATCAAGCGCCAGCTCGCCGGCGTCTTCCTGGCGCGCGACCTCATCAACACGCCGACCAACGACATGGGGCCGGATGCGCTGGAAGACGTGTTCCGGGCGCTCGGCGCGCATTACAAGGCCAAGGTCTCCGTCATCGCCGGCGACGACCTCCTGAAGGAAAACTTCCCGCTCGTCCACACGGTCGGCCGCGCTTCCGAACAGGCGCCGCGCCTGCTGGAACTGCGCTGGGGCAAGAAGGGCCACAAGCGCGTGACGCTGGTGGGCAAGGGCGTGTGCTTCGATACCGGCGGCCTCGACATCAAGCCGGCCTCCTCGATGCTGCTGATGAAGAAGGACATGGGCGGCGCGGCCAATGTGATGGGCCTTGCCCTGATGATCATGGACGCCAAGCTGAAGGTGGACCTGCGCGTTCTGGTGCCTGTCGTGGAAAACTCCATTTCCGGCAATGCTTTCCGTCCCGGCGATATCTACAGGAGCCGCAAGGGCCTGACCGTGCAGATCGACAATACCGACGCCGAAGGCCGGCTGATCCTCGCCGATGCGCTGGCCTATGCGGACGAGGAAGAGGCCGATCTCATCATCGACATGGCGACGCTGACGGGTGCGGCCCGCGTCGCGCTCGGGCCGGACCTGCCGCCGTTCTTCACCGACGACGACGATCTCGCCCAGGACCTTGCCGAGGCGAGCCTTTCGGCCGACGATCCGATGTGGCGCATGCCGCTCTACATGGGCTACGACAAGGACGTCTCCGCACGTATCGCCGACCTCACCAATGCGCCGGCCGGCGGCATGGCGGGCGCCATCACGGCCGCCCTGTTCCTCAAGCGTTTCGTGACGCGCAACCGCCACTGGGCGCATTTCGACATCTTCGCCTGGGCGCAGAGCGAGCGCCCGCATTCGCCCATCGGCGGCGAGGCGCAGGCGATCCGTGCGCTCTACCACCATATGCGCCGCCTCGCGGCCTGAGGCGGGCGACCGGCAAGCGATTGTCACGGCGCGAACGATACGGTAGCGTAACGAAATCGCATTCGCCCCGGAGGCCCCTTGCCGGTAGATCTCACCCCATCGCAGGCGCTCGGCCTCTGGCATGCCGTGACGCTGCAACAGGTGCAGGGGGACGGGCGCGACCTGACGCTGCGCCAGCTTGCCATCCTGCTCGAAATCTATCTCGTGCCACCGCCGCATACGGTGCGGGGGCTGGCGGCCAAGCTCGGCGTCACCAAGCCGGTCATCACCCGCGCGCTCGACACGATGGGCGAGCTTGGCCTCGTCACGCGGGTCCGCGACGAGCGGGATCGCCGCAACGTCATCATCAAGCGCACCGTCGACGGTGCGCTCTATCTCGAACGCCTGGGCGACCTCATCATCGCCAAGGGACGCGCACAGCCGCTGTGAGACTGCCATGACCACCCTGCCCGACCGCCGCCTGAACGCCTATCGCCCCGACCTCGCCGAGGAGGCGTTGCGCGGCACCGTTGCCGCCGAACGCTATGTCGCCGGCACGCCGGCGCGTATCGCCGCGCCCGTCGCGGCACTGCGACCGCGCCCGGACCTTGCCGCGGGTATCGATACCGAAGTGCTGTTCGGCGAAACGGTGCGCGTGCTCGACCGGGCGGACGGCTGGGCCTGGGTGAAATCGGATTTCGACGGCTATGTCGGTTATGTCGCGGAGACGGCGCTGGATGCGGGCAGCGGTGCGGCGACCCATCGTGTCGCCGTCCCGCGCACCTTCGCCTATACGGGCGCGGACCTGCGCACGCCCGCCGCATTCGCGCTCTCCATCGGAAGCCGGCTAACGGTTATCGGCGAGAGCGAGACGCGCGGCACGCGCTACCTCACGCTGGAGGGCGGGCAATCCGTCGTGGCGGGCCATTGCCTCGACATCGGCGCCACCGCCGGCAACGACTATGTCGGCGTGGCCGCGCGCTTTCTCGAAACGCCCTATCTGTGGGGCGGGCGCTCCGGCTTCGGGCTCGACTGCTCGGCCCTGGTGCAGCTCTCCATGATGATGGTGGGCCGCACGGCGCCGCGCGATTCCGACATGCAGGCCGCCGGCCTCGGCAGACCTATCGACCGCGCAGACCTGCAACGCGGCGATCTCGTGTTCTGGAAGGGCCATGTCGCCATCATGGAGGATGACAAGACCATCCTGCATGCCAACGGCCACACGATGAGCGTGGCGCGCGAGGGGCTGGATGCGGCGATCGAGCGGATCGGCTGGCTCTACCAGCAGCCGACGGGCTACCGCCGGCCCTGACGGCGTCAGCCGTTCAATAGCCGGCGCTGCGGTCGACCAGATGCTCCAGCGGCTTGCCGCTCTCGTAGCGTGCGATCTGGATGGCGACGTGATCGAACAGCGCGCCGACATCCGAGGCCGCCGCCGCATGCGGCGTCAGGAACACCTTGTCCATCGCCCAAAACGGGCTTTCGAGCGGCAGCGGCTCCTGCTCGAACACGTCGAGCGAGGCGCCACGCAGCGTGCCGTCATTGATGGAGGCGACGATATCGGCCTCGACCTGGCTGCCGCCGCGCCCGGCATTGATGAAGACGGGCGCGCCGAACGGACCCTTGCGGGAAAGCCGGGTAAACAGGCCGGTGTTGAAGATGCCCTTCGTATCCGGCGTCAGCGGCAGGAGGCCGACGAGAATGTCGGTTTTCGCCAGGAAGGTGTTGAGCCCGGCCTCGTCGAAGACCTCGAACCCCTTGACCGCGCGGCCGCTCTTCGACCAGCCGATGACGTTGAAGCCGAGCGTCTTCAGCTTGCGCGCCGCGTCCTGCCCCAGAACGCCGAAGCCCATGATGCCGACGGTCATGTCGCTCGCCTCCGGCTGGTCGAGCTCGCGCCAGACGCGCTCGCGCCGCAGCGCCTCGTAGGCGGCATGCTGGCGCAGGTGCAGGAGGCATTGCATGACGACCCATTCGCTCATGCGCGTCGTCAGCGTCTCGTCGACGAAGCGCACCAGCGGCACATCCGGCAGGCCGGGCAGCGTCAGCACATGATCGACGCCGGCACCGCCGGAAAACACGACCTTCAGATCCTTCGCCCGCTCGAAAAGATCGGCGCCCGGCCGCCAGACCACGGCGTACTCGACACCAGAAAGATCGCGCTTGCGGCTCGCCGGATGCAGGAGGTTGATGACCTCGCGGTCGGGAAAGGCCCCTTTCAGCGCGGCTGCGACCTGCTCCTGATCGAATTTCAGATCGATGATGACAGGGCTTTTCGTGTGCATGCTGTGTCCTGCTTTATGCCTGCTACTGGCTGATTGCCTCGCTGCGGATGGCTTCGAGGTTGAAGGCGGCGGCCATCAGGGCCTTGGTATAGGCTTCCGTCGGCCGCTCGATGATGTCCTTCGCCGGACCCTTCTCCACCACGCGGCCGCTGCGCATGACGATAATGTCGTTGGCGAGCGCCCGCACGACCTTGAGATCGTGGCTGATGAAGAGATAGGCGAGATTGTGCTTCGCCTGCAGGTCGCGCAGCAGTTCCACCACCTGCGCCTGCACGCTCATGTCGAGCGCGGAGGTCGGCTCGTCGAGCATGACAAATTCCGGCTTCAGCACCATGGCGCGGGCAATCGCGATGCGCTGCCGCTGGCCGCCGGAAAATTCGTGCGGATAACGCCAGCGGGTGGCCGGATCGAGGCCGGTTTCCTCAAGGGCGGCCGCGACGCGCCGGTCCCGCTCGCCCTCCGACAGCGAGGGCTCGTGGATCTTCAGGCCCTCGGCGACGATATCGGCGACCGACATGCGCGGCGACAGCGAGCCGAAGGGATCCTGGAAGACGATCTGCATGCGCCGGCGCAGCGGCCGCATCTCGGCGAAGGTGTGCCCGGCAATGTCCTGCCCGACAAAGGCGATGCGGCCCTTCGAGGCGATGAGCCGCGTCAGCGCGAGACCGAGCGTCGTCTTGCCGGAGCCGGATTCGCCGACGACGCCGAGCGTATGGCCGGCCCGCAGGGTCAGGTCGATCCCATCGACCGCCTTCACATTGTCGACCACGCGGCGCAGGAAGCCCGCCTTGATCGGGAACCACACCTTCACGTCCTCGGCCTGCATGATGACGGGCTGGCTGTCATCGGCCGGGCGCGGCGCGCCCTTCGGCTCGGAAGCGAGCAGGTGGCGCGTATAGGAATGCTGCGGATTGGTGAAGATCTCCTCCACCGGGCCCGTCTCGACGATCCTGCCCTTGGTCATCACGCAGACCCGGTCGGCGAATTTGCGCACGATGCCGAGGTCGTGGGTGATGAAGAGCATGGACATGCCGTGCTCTTCCTTGAGGTTCTTCAGAAGCTCGAGGATCTGCGCCTGCACGGTCACGTCGAGCGCCGTCGTGGGTTCGTCGGCAATCAGCAGTTCCGGCCGGTTGGCGAGCGCCATGGCGATCATCACGCGCTGGCGCTGGCCGCCCGAAAGCTCGTGCGGATAGGCGGCAAGCCGCTTTTCCGGCTCGCGGATGCCGACCTGGTTCAGCAGTTCGAGGATTTTCGCGCGCGCGGCCGTGCCCTCGATATCCTGGTGCAGCTTGAGGATCTCGCCGATCTGCCGCTCGATGGAGTGCAGCGGGTTGAGCGAGGTCATCGGCTCCTGGAAGATCATGGTGATGTCGTTGCCGCGCACGTCGCGCAGCGCGGCGTCCGATGCCTTCAGCAGGTCCTGGCCCTTGAACAGGATCTCGCCCGAGGGGTGGCTGGCGGCGGGATAGGGAAGCAGGCGCAGCACGGAATTGGCCGTGACCGACTTGCCGGAGCCGGATTCGCCGACCAGCGCCACGACCTCGCCGCGCCGGATGTCGAAGGAGACGCGATCGACGGCGAGCGTCGTGTTGCCGCCCTGATGGAAGGCGACCGACAGATCGCGGACGGACAGAATGGTTTCGGGAGCGCTCACCGGAAGGTCTTCCTCGGATCGAAGGCATCACGCGTCGCTTCGCCGACGAAGATCAGCAGCGACAGCATGAGGGACATGACGACGAAGGCGGTGAGGCCGAGCCACGGCGCCTGGAGGTTCTCCTTGCCCTGCGCGATCAGCTCGCCCAGCGACGGCGATCCCGGCGGCATGCCGAAGCCGAGGAAATCGAGCGAGGTCAGCGTGGTGATCGAGCCGGACAGGATGAAGGGCAGGAAGGTGAGCGTGGCGACCATGGCATTGGGCAGGAGGTGCCGGTACATGATCGTGGCGTTGCCGACACCGAGCGCGCGGGCCGCCCGCACATATTCGAAATTGCGCGCGCGCAGGAATTCCGCGCGCACCACGCCGACGAAGCCGACCCAGGAGAACAGCAGCATGATGCCGAGCAGGATCCAGAAGCCGGGCGGCAGGATGGACGCGATGATGAGCAGGATGTAGAGCACCGGCATCGAGGACCATATCTCGATGAAGCGCTGCATCAGAAGATCCGTCCAGCCGCCGAAATAGCCCTGCACGGCACCGGCGGTAACGCCGACCACGGCCGAGCAGATCGTCAGGGCGAGACCGAACAGCACGGAAATGCGGAACCCGTAGATGACACGGGCGAGCACGTCGCGCGCCTGGTCGTCGGTGCCGAGCCAGTTGAGATTGCTGAGATTGCAGTTCGGGTCCGCCGCGCCGCCGGGATAACCGGCGCAGCGGTCCTCCTTCGACATCAGCCAGAACGGCGCGGTCGGCGCGGAATGCGGAATGTTCGAATTCGTGGTGCCGTAGGAATAGCGGATCGGCGGCCAGATCATCCAGCCATTGGCCTCGATCTCCTCGGCGATGAAATCGGAACGGTAGTCCGTCGTCGCGAGAAAGCCGCCGAACTTTTCCTCGGGATAGTCGACCACGACCGGAAACAGGATCTCGCCCTTGTAGGAGGCGATGATCGGCCGGTCGTTGGCGATCAGCTCGGCGCACAGGCTCAAAACGAAGATGACGAGGAAGATCCAGAGCGACCAGTAGCCGCGGCGGTTCGCCTTGAAGTTCTCCCAGCGGCGCAGGTTCGTCGGGCTCAGAAGACCCTTGCGCGGCGGCGCGACGGGTGGCGTATCGGCAACGGCGCTCATCACACATCCCTCCGGTCGAAATCGATGCGCGGATCGACCCAGGTGTAGATGAGATCGGAGATGAGGCTGACGACGAGGCCCATGAGGGAGAAGATGAAGAGCGTGGCGAAGACGATGGGATAGTCGCGCCGCACGATGGAATCATAGCCCAGGCGGCCGAGGCCATCGAGCGAGAAGATGTATTCGATGAGCAGCGAGCCGGTGAAGAAGGCCGATATGAAGGCGCCCGGGAAGCCGGCGATGATGATCAGCATGGCGTTGCGGAAGACATGGCCGTACAGCACCTGCCGTTCGGTCAGGCCCTTGGCGCGCGCCGTGGTGACGTACTGCTTCTTGATCTCGTCGATGAACGAATTCTTGGTGAGCAGCGTCGTCGTGGCGAAGGCCGAGAGCAGCAGCGTGATCAGCGGCAGCGTCATGTGCCACATGTAGTCGAGCGGCTTCTGCCACCAGGTCAGGCTGTCGAAATTGTCGGAAACGATGCCGCGCAGCGGGAACCAGTTGAAGAACGAATTGCCGGCGAACACCACGATCAGCAGGATGCCGAACAGGAAGCTCGGCACCGCATAGCCGACGACGACGACGCCGGATGTCCAGACATCGAAGGTCGACCCGTCCTTGACCGCCTTCTTGATGCCGAGCGGAATGGAGATGGCATAGGAGAAGATGAGGATCCACACGCCGAGCGAGATGGAGACCGGCATCTTCTGCGCGATGAGGTCGATCACGGAGGTGTTGCGGAAGAAACTCTCGCCGAAATCGAAGCGGATGTAATCCCACATCATCGTGAAGAAGCGCTCGAGCGGCGGCTTGTCGAAGCCGAACTGCTTTTCGAGCTTGGCGATGAATTCGGGATCGAGCCCGCGGGCGCCGCGATAGGCGCTGTCCTGGCCGACCTCCTGCACCATGCTGCCACCGCCCGAAAGCCGGTCGCCGCCGCCCTGGCTGGTCAGGTCGGAAATGACCTGCTCGACCGGTCCGCCGGGGGCGAACTGCACGATCGCGAAGGAAATGGCCATGATGCCGAAGATCGTCGGAATCATCAGCAGGATGCGGCGCAGGATATAGGCGCCCATCAGCGATCACCCTCCGGAATGCACCGCGTCGATGTCAAGCCGCTCAAGCCCGATCCTTCCGTTCTTCCGCCGCCGTCAAGGCGGTGATTCGTCATCGCTATATGGAGCCCAGCCGGCGGGCCGGCGCAACCCCCGCCTCAGTTCGCCGCGTCTTTCGACCACCAGACGCCCGGGAAGCCGAGGCTGTAATAGGGCAGCTCCTGCGGGCGGGCGAGGCTGTTCCAGTAGGCGATGCGCTGTGCCTTCGAATAGAACAGCGGGATCACATAATTGTGCGCCAGCAGCACCCGGTCGAGCGCGTGCGTCGTCGCGATGAGTTCCTCGCGGTTCGGCGCGAAGACGATCTTGCGGATGAGCTCGTCGATGGCGGGATCGGCGATGCCGGCATAGTTCTTCGAGCCTTCCTTGTCGACGGAGGCCGAGCCCCAGTAGTCGCTCTGCTCGTTGCCGGGAACAAGCGACTGCGCCCAGATGCCGTAGATCATGTCATAGTCGAAGCTGCGCACGCGGTTGGTGTATTGCGAGGCATCGACGGTGCGCATGGTGGCGGCGATGCCGATCTTCTTCAGGCTGTTGACGAAGGGCGAGACCGTGCGCTCGAAGGAGGCGCTGGGCAGCAGGATCTCGAAGGCGAAGGGTTTGCCGGTCTTCGTATCGACGAGGCTGTTGCCCTTGAGCTCGTATCCCGCCTCCTTCAGGAGCGCGAGCGCCTTGAGCAGGTTTTCGCGCACCTTCTTCGGATCGCCGTTGACGGGATTGGTATAGGGCGTGGTGAAGACGGACGCCGGCACCTTGTCCTTCAGCTCTTCCAGGATTTCCTTCTCGCGTCCCTCGGGCAGGCCGGAGGCGGCAAGCTCGGTGCCCCAGAAATAGCTGTCGACGCGCTGATAGGCGTTGTAGGCGAGGCTGCGGTTGAGATCCTCGAAGTCGAAGGCGTAGTTCAGCGCCTCGCGCACCCGCTGGTCCTTGAACTTGTCGCGCCGCATGTTCGGCACGAAGGCCTGCATGATGCCGGCCGCCCGCAACGGGTTTTCGATCTCCTCGCGCACGACGCGGCCGTCCTTCGCGGCCGGGAAGTCATAGGCGGTCGCCCAGTGGCTGGCGCTGTTGTCCTGATAGAACGAGACATTGCCGGCGCGGAAGGCCTCGAATTCCACGTTCTTGTCGCCGAAGAACGTGTAGCTGATGACGCGGAAATTGTTCTGGCCGACATTCACGTTGAGGTCCTTGCCCCAATAGTCGTCGCGCAGTTCGAAGCGGATCGAACCGCCGGCCTGGAAAGACGCGATCTTGTAGGGACCCGAGCCCATGACCGGCTCCAGCGTGGTGCGGCCGATGTCGCGCTTGTTGTCCTTGGCGTCCGTGCCTTCCCACCAGTGCTTCGGCACGACGGGGAACTGGCCGAGAATATTGGGCAGCTCGCGGTTGTTCTTCTCGTCGAAGCGGAAGGTCACGTCGCGCTCGCCGGTCTTTTCCGCCGAAACGACGTGGCGATAGTAGTTGGCGAGCAGCGGATTGTGCTCCTTCGACTTGTCGAAGGAGAAGATCACGTCCTCCGGCGTCACCGGCTGGCCGTCCGCCCACTTCGCCTCCGCGCGCAGCCGGAAGGTCGCGCTGGAGAAGTCGTCGGGATAGGAGACGCCCTCGGCGAGCAGGCCGTAGGAGGCCGTGATCTCGTCCTCGGCGGATTTCAGGAGCGTGTCGAAGACGAGCGACGTCACGCCGGCCGCCGCCTCGCCCTTTGCGAGGATCGGGTTGAACGTGTCGAAGGTTCCGGTTTCGGAGAGCTTCAGCTCGCCGCCCTTCGGCGCGTCCGGGTTGACATAGTCGAAGCGCTCGAACCCGTCGGGGTGTTTCAGGTCGCCGATCGTGGAGATGCCGGTGCGCCAGACGGGACTTGCCGCATCCTGCGCCGTGCCGGCCGAGGCCGTGAGCGCCAGAGCCAGCGCCGCCGTGACCAATGTTCTCCCGAAGGCTACCTTCATGCGTCTACCCTTTCATGATGTTTGCCGAAGCTTGCCGCAGAGAATAGGCAAAATCCGGGCAAATGACAGGCCTGCCATGAAAGCGGCGATTTTTGCCATCCCTATCCGGCGCGACGATTCACTTCTGCGAAAGGATGATCCTTTAGCCTTTCGCAACGATGACGCATCGAGACGGACCCGTGCCCATGCTTGCCCGACTGACCACCTGCCTGATCGCCGCCGGCATGGCGCTGACCGCGCTCGCCTCGCCGCTTTCCGCGGAGGAACGCCCCGCCAAGGAGCTGTTCGGCGCCAAGCGCCTGCCGGCCAAGATGGTGACGGCGCCCTACGGCTCCTACGCCAAGGGCTGCATTGCCGGCGCGGTGGCCATTCCCACGGACGGGCCGGGCTGGCAGGCGATGCGGCTTTCGCGCAACCGGCGCTGGGGCCATCCCAACATGATCGCGCTTCTGGAGCAGTTCTCGCAGGACGCCCAGCAGCTCGGCTGGCCGGGCCTGTTGCTCGGCGATATCTCGCAGCCGCGCGGCGGACCGATGCTGTCGGGCCATGCCTCGCACCAGGTCGGCCTCGATGCCGACATCTGGTTCACGCCGATGCCCGACCACCGGCTTTCGGCCGAGGAGCGCGAGAAGCTGCCCTTCACCTCCATGCTCGACAAGAGCAAGTTCCTGACGGTCGATTCGAAGCGCTGGACCTCGACGCATGCCCGCCTCGTCATGAAGGCGGCGAGCTATCCGCAGGTCGACCGCGTCTTCGTCAATCCGGCGATCAAGAAGAAGCTTTGCGAGACCTGGCAGGGCGATCGCGCGCTGCTCGGCAAGGTGCGGCCGATCTACGGTCACGACGAGCATTTCCATATCCGCATCAAGTGCCCGGAGGGCGCGCCGGGCTGCAAGCCGCAGGCCAAGGTGCCGCCCGGCGACGGCTGCGACGCGTCGCTCGCCTGGTGGTTCACCAAGGAGCCGTGGGCCAAGGCGAAGCCGAACCCCGGCGCAAAGCCGGTCAAGCCGCGCTATGTCATGTTGTCGGACCTGCCGAAGGCGTGCAGCACCGTGCTCGCCGGCGCGTCGCCCGCCTCGGAGCAGGAAGTGACCTATCGCGGCGGCGGCGCGGCAACGGCGCTCGCCTTCTCGGGCGGCGACCAGAGCGCGGGCGGGGCGGTCGAGGCCATCATCAACGCCGACACGACCCTGCCGGCCATCGTGCCGATCCCGATCCCACGGCCGTTCTACTAAACGACATCGAAGCAAGGGCCCCGCACGGGGCTTTTCAAGCTCCCGCCGCTTTTGTATAAGGCGATCAAATCGATTTAAATTTCCCCGCCGATCCCGGAGAAACGTCCATGTCTCGCCAGAAATGCATCGCGCTCATCGCGCATGACGAGAAAAAGGACGACATGGCGGCCTTTGCGGCGCGGCACGAAAAGATGCTGTCGCAGGCGCGGATCGTCGCCACCGGCACGACGGGCGGACGGGTGTTGGAGGCCTGCCCGGGCCTCGACGTGACGCGGCTCAAAAGCGGCCCGCTCGGCGGCGACCAGCAGATCGGCGCCCTCATCGCCACCGGCGAGGTCGACCTGCTCATCTTCTTCGTCGATCCGCTGACGCCCATGCCGCATGACGTGGACGTGAAGGCGCTGATGCGGCTCGCGATCGTCTACGACATCCCGATGGCGCTGAACCGCGCGACGGCCGAAGAGCTGCTTGCCGCCGCGACGACCGGTTGACGGCATCCCTCTGCGACGATAGCGAAAAAGCGGACCCCACCAGCAGAACGGAACAGCTCGATGGCACGGCCGGCCGATTACGACGCGAATTTCCCCTTCCCCATCCTCGTTGGCGATATCGGCGGCACCAATGCGCGCTTCTCGCTTCTGCTCGACGCCTTCGCCGAGCCGAAACAGTTCCCGATCGTCCAGACCGCCGATTTCGCCAATATCGACCAGGCGCTGCAGCAGTGCATCCTCGACAAGAGTTCGGTTCAGCCGCGCTCGGCCATTCTGGCGCTGGCGGGTCCCATCGAAGGCGACGAGGTGCCGCTGACCAATTGCCCCTGGGTGGTTAGGCCGCGCGACATGATCGCCAATCTCGGCTTCGAGGATGTGTTGCTGGTCAACGATTTCGAGGCGCAGGCGCTGGCCGTGGCCTCGCTCGACGAGGCCAACCGCGAGAAGATCGGCCCCGGCACGGAGCGCCAGACGGCCTCGCGCGCCGTGCTGGGTCCCGGCACCGGGCTCGGCGTCGCAGGCCTGGTCTATGCGCGCCACAGCTGGATCCCGGTGCCGGGCGAAGGCGGCCATATCGATGTCGGCCCGCGCAGCGAGCGCGACTATCACATCTGGCCCTTCCTGGAGCCCATCGAGGGGCGCATCTCCGCCGAGCAGCTGCTGTGCGGCCGCGGCATCATGAATATCTACCGCGCCGTCTGCGCTGCCGACGGCGTGGATGCGCCGTTGCAGAAACCGTCCGACGTCTCGGCCCGGGCGCTCGCGCAGGACGACCGCGCCGCCATCGAGACCATCGCGCTGTTTTCCACCTATCTCGGCCGCGTGGCCGGCGACATGGCGATGATCTTCATGGCCAAGGGCGGCGTCTTCCTCGCCGGCGGCATCTCGCAGAAGATCCTGCCGGCCCTGCGCGGACCGGAGTTCCGCGCCGGTTTCGAGGACAAGGCGCCGCACGGTGCGCTGCTCAAGACCATCCCGACCTATGTGGTCACCCATCCCGTCGCAGCACTCGCGGGGCTTGCCGCCTTCGCGCGCATGCCGGACCGTTTTGGTGTTGCAACCGAGGGACGCCGCTGGAAAAGGTGACGTCCCACGCCGCGCCGGACAGCCCGGCAGAGTAGCCAAAGGGGGATCGAGCCCCTATAGAGCGGCCAGCAGGGCGGTTTTTGTGTCGCCCGCCGTCGAGACCGTTCAGGAAGCAAGTCATTGGCCGATCAGAGTCGAACCGAGCGCAAATCCATCAGTTCCGACACCGTCGCCACCGTGCTCAAGCGTGTGATTGCCGAAAACGGCCGTGACCACGTGCGCGGCTATGCCATGGCGATCGGCTGCCTCGTGGTCGTCGCCCTCACCACGGCCTTCACCGCCTGGATCATGGAATCGGTCGTCAACGAGGCCTTCGCCAACAAGCGCGCCGACCTCGTCATGATCATCTGCGGCGCGATCTTCGTCGCCTTCATCCTGCGCGGCTTCGCCACCTATTTCGAAGCCGTCATCCTTTCGAAGATCGGCAACAACATCGTCGCGCGCTACCAGCGCCGCCTCTATTCGCATCTGATGGCGCTCAGCGTCGGCTACTACAACGAATCGCGCTCGGCCTATCTGGCGGCGCAGATCAGCCAGAACGTCACCGGCATCCGCGATGTGCTGAACATGACGGTGACGTCGCTTGCCCGCGATGTGCTCACACTCGTGGCGCTGATCGGCGTGATGATTTCCAAGGACTGGCTGCTGACGCTGCTCGTCTTCGTCGTCGCGCCGCCGCTGCTGCTTGGCCTGCGCTACGTGTCGAAGCGCCTGCGCAGCGCGACGCGCGACGCCGTGGAACTCAACAGCCACGTGCTGGGCGCCATGCAGGAGACGGTGCAGGGCATCACCATCGTCAAGGCCTTCACCATGGAGGCCCAGCTCAAGGACAAGGTGGAGGCCATCATCGGCCAGGCCGAAAGCCGCTCCAACCGCATCGCGCGGCTGACCGAGCGCACCGCGCCGATGACCGAGACCTTTGCGGGCTTCGCGATCTCCGGCGTTCTCGCCTATGCCGCCTATCGCTCCATCTATGACGGCGTGATGCCGGGCGCGTTCTTCTCCTTCGTCACGGCCCTGCTGATGGCCTACGATCCGGCGCGGCGTCTCGCCCGCCTCCAGGTCTCGCTCGAACGCGCCGCGGTCAACGCGCGCATGATCTACGAGATCCTCGACATCCAGCCGCGCCAGGCCGACCGCGCCGACGCCAAGCCGCTGGCGATCAGCGACGCGACGATCACCTTCCGCAATGTGCGCTTCGGCTATACGGACAGCGACACCATCCTGAAAGACGTGTCCTTCACGGCGGAGGGGGGCAGGACGACGGCGCTTGTCGGCCCTTCGGGTGCCGGCAAGTCCACCGTGATCAGCCTCATTCCCCGCTTCTACGATCCGGCGGCCGGCGAGATCCTGATCGACGGGCAGGACATCGCGCATGTCACGAAGCAATCGCTGCGCAACGCGATCGCCTATGTGTCGCAGCAGCCCTACCTGTTCGAGGGCACGATCCGCGACAACATCCGCTACGGCCGGCCGGACGCCACCGATGCCGAGATCGAGGAAGCCGCGCGCCATGCCTATGCGCACGATTTCATCCTCGCCCAGCCGCTCGGCTACGACACGCCTGTCGGTGAAAACGGCGTGACGCTCTCCGGCGGCCAGCGCCAGCGGCTGTCGATTGCCCGCGCGCTGGTGCGCAACGCGCCGATCCTGCTGCTCGACGAGGCCACGTCCGCGCTCGACACGGAATCCGAACAGGCGGTGCAGAAGGCGCTGGACGAGGCGATGAGCGGGCGCACGGTCGTCGTCATCGCGCATCGGCTGTCGACCGTCGTGCGCGCCGACAAGATCATCGTCATGCAGGCCGGCCAGGTCGTCGAGGAAGGCACGCATGCGGCGCTTGCGGCGCGTGAAAACGGGCTCTACGCTCGCCTCAACAACCTTCAGGCGCCCTCGGCGAGCGCCGTACAGACATCACAGGATACGGGAGCCGGGATATGAGCGGCAACGCAATGAAGCTGGTCGTCGTGGGCGCAGCCGGCCGCATGGGCCAGACGCTGATCCGCGCCATCAATGCCATCGAGGGCGCGGAACTCTTCGCCGCCGTCGAGCGCGAGGGCTCGCCCTTCGTCGGGCGTGACGCGGGCGAGCTTGCCGGCCTCGGCCCGATCGGCGTCGCCGTCACCGACAAGCCGCTCGAAGCCTTCGTCGCGGCCGAAGGCGTGCTCGACTTCACCGCGCCGGCCGCCACCGTCGAATTCGCCGGCCTCGCCGCACAGGCCCGCATCGTGCATGTCGTCGGCACCACGGGTTGCTCGGCTGTAGACGACGAGAAGATCAAGGCCGCGGCGCGCCATGCCCGCATCGTCAAGTCGGGCAATATGAGCCTCGGCGTCAACCTGCTCGGCGTGCTGACCGAGACCGCCGCGCGCGCGCTCGGGCCCGAGAACTGGGATATCGAGGTGCTGGAGATGCACCACAGGCACAAGGTGGACGCGCCCTCGGGCACCGCGCTGCTACTCGGCCAGGCCGCCGCCAGGGGCCGCGACATTTCGCTTGCCGAGCATTCGGTGCGCGTGCGCGACGGCCACACCGGCCCGCGCGCCGCCGGCACGATCGGCTTTGCCACGCTGCGCGGCGGCTCCGTCATCGGCGAACATTCCGTCATGCTTGCCGGCGAAGGCGAGATGGTCACGCTGTCGCACAGCGCCACGGACCGCTCGATCTTCGCACGCGGCGCGGTCCAGGCGGCGCTGTGGGCGCGCGACAGGAAGCCCGGCCTCTATTCGATGCTCGACGTGCTCGGGCTCGGCTGATCCATCGACAACACGCATTTCGCACCGTTTTCGGGACGGTGCCGCAACCTCGGGAGACAACCTTATGAGCGGAACCCTTGTCCTCGTTCGCCACGGCCAGAGCGAGTGGAACCTGAAGAACCTCTTCACCGGCTGGCGCGATCCTGACCTCACGGCGCTCGGCGTCGAGGAAGCCAAGACGGGCGGCAAGGCGCTGGCCGAGACCGGCATCAAATTCGACATCGCCTACACGTCGGACCTGTCGCGCGCCCAGAAGACGCTGAAGATCATCCTCGACGAGATCGGCCAGCCGGGCCTCGAGACGATCCGCGACCAGGCGCTCAACGAGCGCGACTACGGCGATCTCTCAGGCCTCAACAAGGACGATGCCCGCGCCAAGTGGGGCGAGGAGCAGGTGCATATCTGGCGCCGCTCCTACGACGTTCCGCCGCCGGGCGGCGAAAGCCTGCGTGATACCGGCGCCCGCGTCTGGCCCTATTATCTCACGGAAATCCTGCCGCGCGTGCTGCGCGGCGAGAAGGTGCTGGTCGCCGCGCACGGCAATTCGCTGCGCTCGCTGGTGATGGTGCTGGACAAGCTGAGCAAGGAGGAAATCCTCAAGCTCAACCTCGCGACCGGCGTGCCGATGGTCTACGTGCTGAACGCCGATTCCACGGTGAAGTCGAAGGATGTGCTCGGCGACATGTCCGGCGCGCACTGAGCCGCGCTCACGACGGATCTCAAGACTGAACCCCGCCGCTTCCGGCGGGGTTTTGTTTTGCCTACTGGATAAGGATGGCGCGGAAGTCGTTGACATTCGTGCCGGTCGGGCCGGGCACGAAGAGATCGCCGAGCGCGTCGAAGGCCGTCCAGCTGTCGTTGCGCGACAGGAATTCGGCGGCGTCCTTGCCCTTGTCGGCAAGGCGCGCGACGGTGGTGCCGTCGGCGAAGGCGCCGGCATTGTCTTCCGAACCGTCGATGCCATCCGTATCGGCGGCAAGCGCGGAAAGGCCCTTCAGACCATCCGTGGCGCAGGCGAAAGAGAGCAGGAATTCGCCGTTGCGGCCACCCTTGCCCTTGCCCCGGATCGTGACGGTCGTCTCGCCGCCGGACAGGATGACGACGGGTTTGCGGAACGGCCGGTCGCGGCGCACGACCTCGGCGGCGATGGCGGCATGAACGCGGCCCACCTCGGCCGCCTCGCCCTCGATGGCATCGGACAGGATGACGGCCTCGACGCCGGCCTTGCGGGCCGCATCCGCCGCAGCGTCCAGCGAGACGGCGGCCGATGCGACCAGCTTCACCGCGTTGCGGGCAAAGCAGGCATCGCCCGGCAGCGGCGGCTCGTCCAGGCCGGCCTCGATATGGCGCATCACGATGTCTGGCAGATCGAGACGGTAGCGTTCGATGAGGCGCAGCGCGTCGGCGCGGGTGGTCTCGTCGGCAATGGTCGGGCCCGAGGCCACGAGGGCGGGATTGTCGCCGGGAATATCCGACACGACGAGCGAGACGACGCGGGCGGGATAAGCCAGTTCGGCCAGCCGGCCGCCCTTGATGCGCGAGACCTGCTTGCGCACGGCGTTCATGGCGCTGATCGGCGCGCCCGACGCGAGCAGCGCCTTGTTGACGGCGATCTCGTCGGCCAGCGTCAGGTCGCCGGCCGGCGCCGGCAGCAGCGCCGAGCCACCGCCGCAGATCAGCGCGACGACGAGATCGTCGGCGGTCAGATCGCGCACGGCGGCCATCAGCCGGCCGGAGGCGGTCAGCCCGCTCTCGTCCGGCACCGGATGGGCGGCTTCAAGGACCTCGATGCGCTCGCAGGCGACGGCATAGCCGTAGCGCGTGACGACGACGCCGGAAAGCGGCGCATCCCACAGACGCTCGAAGGCGCGCGCCATCTGTGCGGCGCCCTTGCCGGCGCCGATCACCACCGTGCGGCCCTTCGGCTTTTCCGGCAGATTGGCAGCCAGCACCTTCTCGGGATCGGCGGCGGCGACCGCGACGGAGAACAGATTTTCGAGAAAGGCACGCGGGTCTGCGATTACGGGCATCTGGCTCCTCCGGGTCTGCGCTGCACTTATAAAACATAAGCCCTCATCCGCAAGCCGGCGTCGCCTCCCGGATGGCAACGAAGCGGCGGGACGAAGGCTATGGTTCGCTGGCGAAGGGCCATCGCATGCAGATGGGACGGTCGCGTTTGAAAATGAAGCAAGCCACCTCCCCTTCTCCCCCGCGGGGAGAAGGTCGCGGCAGCGGGATGAGGGAGTGGCGCTGACGAGCGAGAGCGAGCCAGCCCCCTCATCCGCCCTTCGGGCACCTTCTCCCCGTGGGGGAGAAGGGAGAATGGCAAACCTCGTCTTCATGCCTATGCGATACCCCAAAGGGTGCCGGGCGGGGCTCCCCTCCCCGCCCGGCCAGGCCGTCGTCAGGCGACGGCGTGGTTCGCCATGCGCTCAAGCGCCGTGACGAGACCTGAGTGATCGAGACCGGCATCGCCATGGGCGGCGCACTGGTTGAACAGCTCCTGCGTGGCCGCCGTGTTGGGCAGCGAGACGCCGAGCGCCCTGGCGCCCTGCAGCGCGAGATTGAGATCCTTCTGGTGCAGCGCGATGCGGAAGCCGGGATCGAAGGTGCGCTTGACCATGCGCTCGCCATGCACTTCCAGAATGCGCGAGGAGGCGAAACCGCCCATCAACGCCGCGCGCACGCGGGCCGGATCGGCACCGGCCTTGGAGGCGAAGACCAGCGCCTCGGCGACGGCCTCGATGGTCAGCGCCACGATGATCTGGTTGGCGACCTTCGTCACCTGTCCGTCGCCGCAATCGCCGACCAGCGTGATGTTCTTGCCCATCAGCTGCAACAGCGGCAGCGCGCGGTCGAAGCTTTCCTGCGATCCGCCCGCCATGATGGAGAGCGAGGCGTTGCGCGCGCCGACCTCACCGCCGGAGACCGGCGCATCAACATATTCGGCCCCCGTCTCGCGGACCTTTTTTGCGAATTCCTTCGTCTCGATCGGCGAGATCGAGCTCATGTCGATCACCAGCTTGCCGGCGGACAGGCCGAATGCCACGCCGTTCTCGCCGAACAGCACGTCCTTCACCTCCGGCGTGTCGGGCAGCATCAGGATGATTGTGTCGACGCTTTCGGCCAGCGCCTTCGGGCTGTCGACCACCTCAAGGCCGTTGTCGACCAGCTCCTGGCGCGGCGGCACGATATGCCGCGACGTGACGACCGTGTGTCCGGCATCCTGAAGATGGCGCGCCATGGGCGTGCCCATGATGCCGAGGCCGATGAAACCGATATGTGCCATGATGAACTCCCGATCCTGAAACTCTTTGCCGGCTCAGCGGCCGATATCCGTCAGCCAGCCGAGGCCTTCGGCGGTGGTGGTGCGCGGCTTGTATTCGCAGCCGATCCAGCCGTCGTAACCCAGCGCATCCAGCGTGCGGAACACGAAGGGCCAGGCGATCTCGCCGGTGCCCGGCTCGTTGCGGCCGGGATTGTCGGCCAGCTGGACATGGGCGATCTTCGCCTGATGCTTCCGGAACGTGCCGATCAGCTCGCCCCCGGTGCGCTGCTGGTGGTAGAGGTCGTACTGGATGAACAGGTTGTCCGAGCCGACTTCGGCGATGATGGAGGCCGCCTGATCCGGCGTGTTGAGGTAGAAGCCCGGAATATCGAACCGGTTGATCGGCTCGATCAGAAGCCGGATTCCGTGTTTTTCGAATTCCTCCGCCGCGAGCTTCAGGTTCGAAACGAACGTGTTGCGCAGCACATCGTCGGACACGCCGACCGGCGCGATGCCGGACAGGCAGTTGACCTGCTTGCAGCCCAGCGCGGTGGCGTATTCGATGGCCGTCGCGACGCCGCGGCGGAACTCGTCGATCCGGTCGGGCAGCACGGCGATGCCGCGCTCGCCGCCGGCCCAATTGCCGGCCGGCAGGTTGTGCAGCACCTGCGTCAAGCCGTGCAGATCGAGCGCCGCGCGCAGCGCCTCGCGGTCGAAATCGTAGGGGAAGAGATATTCCACCCCCTCGAAGCCGGCCTTGGCGGCAAGCGCGAAGCGCTCCATGAAGGGCACTTCGTTGAACAACATGGTCAGGTTGGCCGCAAATTTCGGCATGTCATCGTCTCCCGGAATTCAGTCCGACCCACACTTAATCCAGCAGGGCCGCAAGTGTCGCCGTCGGCGCATCCTCGCCGCGCTCGGCCAGCTCCTCGAACTCGACCACGGCATTGATGTCGGCGCCCATGGCGATGTTGGTGACGCGCTCGAGGATGAACTCGATGACGACGGGCACCTGATGCTCCTTCATCAGCCGCTGCGCGGTGGCGAAGGCTTCCTGGAATTCGTTCGGGCTGCGCACCCGAAGCGCCTTGCAGCCGAGGCCTTCGGCGACCGCGACATGGTCGACCCCATAGCCGGCTTCCGAATCGGCCGTGGCGTTGATGTTGTCGAAGGCGAGCGACACTTCGAAATCCATGTTGAAGCCGCGCTGGGCCTGGCGGATCAGCCCGAGATAGGAATTGTTCACGACCACATGCAGGTAGGGCAGCTTGTGCTGGGCGCCGACGGCCAGTTCCTCGATCAGGAACTGGAAGTCATAGTCTCCCGACAATGCGACGATCGGCCTGTCGGGATCGGCGGCACGCACACCGAGCGCTGCCGGCAGCGTCCAGCCGAGCGGGCCGGCCTGGCCGCAGTTGATCCAGTTGCGCGGCTTGTAGACATGCAGGAACTGCGCACCGGCGATCTGGCTGAGGCCGATGGTCGAGACGTAGCAGGTGTCGCGGTCAAAGGCCTTGTTCATCTCCTCGTAGACGCGCTGCGGCTTGAGCGGGGTCTGGTTGAAATGGGTCTTGCGCAGCATGGTGCGCTTGCGCGCGCGGCACTCGTCTCCCCAGGCGGACCAGTCGCTTAGCTTGCCGGCGACCTTCCATTCGGTGGCGACGTCGAGGAACACCTTCAGGGCCGCCCCGGCATCCGAGACGATACCGAGATCCGGCGTGAAGACGCGGCCGATCTGCGTCGGCTCGATGTCGACATGCACGAATGTCCGGCCTTCCGTATAGGTGGCGATATTGCCGGTGTGGCGATTGGCCCAGCGGTTGCCGATGCCCAGAACGAAGTCCGAGGCAAGCAGGGTGGCATTGCCATAGCGGTGGGAGGTCTGCAGACCACACATGCCGGCCATCAGGCGATGATCGTCCGGGATGACGCCCCAGCCCATCAGGGTCGGGATGACGGGCACGCCGACGATCTCGGCGAATTCCACCAGCAGGTCCGAGGCATCCGCATTGATAATGCCACCGCCGGCCACGATCAGCGGCCGCTCGGCCGCGTTCAGCATGGCGAGCGCCTTTTCCGCCTGGGCGCGGGTCGCCGCCGGCTTGTAGGGCTCGAGCGGCGCATAGGCGTCGATGTCGAATTCGATTTCGGCGAGCTGCACGTCGATCGGCAGGTCGATCAGGACCGGGCCGGGACGGCCGGACCGCATGGTGTGGAACGCCTTCTGGAAGACATAGGGCACAAGGCCCGGCTCCATGACCGTGACGGCCCATTTGGTGACGGGGGCCGCGATCTTGGCGATATCCACCGCCTGGAAATCCTCCTTGTCGAGGCGGGCGCGCGGCGCCTGGCCGGTGATGCAGAGGATCGGGATCGAATCGGCGGACGCCGAATAGAGGCCGGTGATCATGTCGGTGCCGGCCGGGCCGGACGTGCCGATGCACAGGCCGATATTGCCGGCGCGCGCCCTGGTATAGCCCTCGGCCATGTGGCTTGCGCCCTCGACGTGCCGGGCCAGGATATGCCGCACGGAGCCCCGCGCCTTCAGCGCCGCGTAGAAGGGATTGATCGCGGCACCCGGAACGCCGAAGGCGCAATCGACGCCTTCCTTTTCCAGAACCAGCACCGCTGCATCGACAGCACGCATTTTCGCCATGGGATTTCCTCCGTCTCTGATGACAAAGGTACCGCATCCGCCGGTTCACGCAATCATAAAATGGAAATCAATCCCACCATATGGAAATAAACATTTTCAACGAATCTGGAACAATCGATCCGGGGCAGCTATGTCATGACGGCGGTGACAGGAGAAATGCGCATGGCAGAGCATCAGGAAAAAACGCGGGGACGCCCCGGCCGCAAGCCGGCGGCGGATTCGGCGCCCTCCTCCGTGCAGGTGCTGGACCGGAGCCTGAAACTGCTCGACCTCGTGGCGCAGGCGGACGGCGCCGGCCTCAGCGACCTTGCCGACCAGTCCGGCATGGCGCCATCGACCGTGCACCGGCTTTTGACCTCGCTTGCCCAGCACGGCATGGTCGCCCATGATGCGGAGACGGGCGCCTGGACGATCGGCGTGAAGGCCTTCGAGATCGGCACCGCCTATCTGCGCTTCCGCAAGCTCGGCACGATCAGCCGGCCCTTCCTGAAACAGCTGATGGAAGGTTGCGGCGAGACGGCCAACATCGCCATCGAGGACGACGGCGACGTGGTGTTCATCTCGCAGGTGGAAAGCCACGCGCCGATGCGCGCCTTCTTCCGGCCCGGCCGGCGCGGGCCGATCCATGCCTCGGGTATCGGCAAGGCGATCCTGTCGACCTGGCCGGATGCCCGCATCGAGGCGCTGCTGTCCGGCCGCGCGCTGCAGCACTTCACGGAAAAGACCCGCGACACGATCCCGACGCTCTTGGAGGACATCGCGGCGATCCGCGCGCGCGGCTGGTCCATCGACGACGAGGAGCACACGCTCGGCATGCGTTGCGTGGCCGCGCCGATCTTCGACGAATATGGCGAGGCCGTCGCCGGCATCTCCGTCTCCGGCCCGGCCGTGCGCCTGCCCGACAGCAAGATCGACGCCTTCGGCCCGGTCGTGCGGGCGGCGGCGGAGGGATTGACGAAGGCGATGGGCGGGCGGGTGACGAAACCGGAATAGCAACCGCGTCGTCACATCATGAATCGGAAGGTTACTCCAGCCCCCTTCTCCCCAACGGGGAGAAGGCCGCGGCAGCGGGATGAGGGGGTGGCGCTAACGTCAGCGGTCGTGCCGGCCCCCTCATCCGACCCTTCGGGCCACCTTCTCCCCGCGGGGGAGAAGGGCAAGCAGTGCCGTCGTGGAGATCCCTTACCCTTTTTGAGAAAGGTTTCAGGTACTTTTCACCTCAAGCCGTTTCCAGCACGCGTTGCTTCACAGCTCCCGCCGTGCCCTTCATCGGCCGGCCCGCGACATAGACCTGCGCCACGCAGCGGTCGTCGCCCATGGTCTGGAGAATGAACAGTTCCTCGGCGAGCGATTTCGCCGTGCGCATGCGGTATTCCATCGCCGACTTGGCGCGGGAATCGAGCACGACGATATCGGCCTCGGTGCCGGCGTCGAGGGTGCCGATCTCCTTTTCCAGCCCGAGCGCCCGGGCATTGCCCAGCGTCATGCGGTAGAAGGAATTGAACGGCGTCAGCTTCTGGCCGTTAAGATGCAGCACCTTGTAGGCCTCGTCCATCGTTTCCAGCATGGAGAAGCTGGTGCCGGCGCCGACATCGGTCGCCACCGACCAGCGGGCGCCCGCCTTGTCGAAGCGGTCGCGGTCGAACAGTCCCGAACCGAGGAAGAGGTTCGACGTGGGGCAGAACACCGCGACGCTGCGGGTTTCCGCGAGAACGCCGATCTCCCGGTCGCTCAGATGGATGCAATGGCCAAGCAGCATGCGCTCGTTGAGCAGGCCGTAGCGCGCATAGATGTCCGTGTAGTCCTTCGCATCCGGATAAAGCGAGGTGGCGAACGCGATCTCGTCGTAGTTTTCCGACAGATGGGTCTGGACGTAGCAGGTCGGATTTTCCGCGACGAGCGCCTGGCTCATCTCCATCTGCTCCGGCGTCGAGGTGATGGCGAAGCGCGGGCTGATCGCGTACCGCGCGCGGCCGCGGTCATGCCATTTTCCAATCAGCGCCGCCGTCTCGTCATAACCCTGCTGCGGCGTGTCGCGCAGCGCATCCGGCGCGTTGCGGTCCATCATCACCTTGCCGCCGATCATGCGCATGCCGCGCGCCTCGGCGGCCGTGAAATAGGCGTCGACGCTTTCGGGATGCACCGAGCAATAGGCGACGGCCGTCGTCGTGCCGTTCGACAGAAGCTCGTCCATGAAGTGATCCGCCACCGCCCCTGCATGGGCCGCTTCGGCAAACTTCTGCTCCTCGACGAAGATATAGGTGTTCAGCCATTCGAGAAGCTGCGCGCCATAAGACGCGATGGCCTGCGTCTGCGGAAAATGCAGGTGCGTGTCGATCAGCCCCGGCAGGACGAGGTTCGGCCGGTGATCGCAAATCTCGACATCCGCGCCGGCGCGCCGGCGCACATCCGCATGATCGCCCGTCTCGACGATCCGTCCATCGCGCACCAGAACGGCACCGTCCTCGAAGTAGCGATAGGAAGCGGTGTCGTCGATGCCCTGCGGTTCGGCCACGAAGCTCAGCACGCGGCCACGAATGAGACGTTCGGTCATTGGGTCTTCTCCCCGTTCACGGCGCTTTCATACCAGGCGACGAAGAGGCGGCGCTCCTCGTCGGATACCTGGGTCACATTGGCGGGCGGCATGGCATGCGAGCGGCCGGCCTGCAGGTAGATTTCGCGGGCATGGGCGGCGATCTCGCCGTCGGTTTCCAGCACCACGCCCTTGGGCGGCGCGACCATGCCCTCCCAGCCCGGCTCCTTCGCGTGGCACATGGCGCAGCGCCCCAGCACCGTGTCGCGCACCCTGGGGAAGGCTTCCGCCGTCACGAAGGGCTGCTGGGCGGCGGATACCCTGGCGTCCTCGGCCTCACCCGTCAGCACCTTCGGCACCGTGGAGAGCCACATGATGGCGACGAAGAGAAGCGCGGTGACCAGCCAGGTCCAGGTCGGGTTGCCGGCATCCGCATGGCGGGTGTTGAAATAGTGGCGGATGGTGACGCCCATCAGGAAGACCAGCGAGGCGATGATCCAGTTGAACTCCGTGCCGAAGGCCAGCGGATAGTGGTTCGACAGCATCAGGAAGAGCACGGGCAGCGTCAGGTAGTTGTTGTGGGTGGAACGCTGCTTGGCGATCTTGCCGTATTTCGGATCGGGCGTGCGGCCGGCAATGAGGTCGGCGACCACGATCTTCTGGTTGGGGATGATGATGAAGAACACGTTGGCCGACATGATGGTGGCCGTGAAGGCACCGAGATGCAGCAGCGCGGCACGCCCGGTGAACAGCTGCGTGTAGCCCCAGGCCACGAAGACGAGGATGAAATAGAGCGCCACCATCAGCCGCGTGTTGTCGTTGCCGAAGGGCGACTTGCAGATGAGGTCGTAGAGGATCCAGCCGAGCGCCAGCGAACCGAGAGAGATGGCGATGGCCACGGGCTTGGAGACGTCGAGCACGTTCGGATCGATCAGATAGAGGTCCGCGCCGGCATAGTAGACCAGACAGAGCATGCCGAAGCCGGACAGCCAGGTGACGTAGCTCTCCCATTTGAACCAGACGAGGTGCTCGGGCATGTTGGCCGGCGCCACCAGGTATTTCTGGATGTGGTAGAAGCCGCCGCCATGCACCTGCCACTCCTCGCCATGCGCGCCCGGCGGCAGTGCCGGATGCTTCTTCAGGCCGAGATCGAGCGCGACGAAGTAGAACGACGAGCCGATCCAGGCGATGGCGGTGATGACATGCAGCCAGCGGACGGCGAACATCAGCCAGTCCCAGGCGATGGCGTATTCGTACATGGGGGCCTCCTCCCGATCTTCACCGGCTTGTGTGCCATCAAGTGATTTTCGCGGAAATCCCGGGAAGTCCCGAACACTTTCAAAAAAATCTATAAGATGGACAGCTCTTTGCACTGCACGCCGATGTGGTAGAAAGACGCATGTCCTATCTCGATAATGTGCGCGTCTTCGTTCGCGTGGTCGAACTCGGTACGCTCTCGGCGGCAGGGCGCGACCAGCGCGTGACCCCGGCCGTCGCCAGCAATCGCATCAAGGAACTGGAGCGCCATCTCGGCGTGCGGCTGTTCAACCGCACGACGCGCAAGCTCTCGCCGACCGAGCACGGCCGCGTCTTCTACGACGGTGCGGTCAAGATCATCGAGGCGGTGAACGAGGCCGAAGGCGCCATCGCCGACCTGTCGCGCAACCCCAAGGGCTCGCTGAGGATCACCGCGCCGCTCGGCATCGGCCGCCGCCTCATCGCGCCGGGCATTCCCGAATTCCACGACAAGTATCCCGATATCGAGGTGCGCCTGCGCCTGTCCGACCACAATGTCGATATCCTCGCGGAAGGCGTCGATATCGCCTTCAAGCTCGGCGTGCTCGAGGATTCCAACCTGCGCATGCGCGGCATCCTCAAATGCGAGCGCGTGCTGTGCGCCGCGCCCGAATACCTCGCGCGGCGCGGCACGCCGGCGAACGCCGATGCGCTGATTTCCGACAAGCACGACTGTCTTCTGCTGCGCTATCCCGGCTCGAAGGAATATTACTGGACGCTGGTGACGGCGGAGGGTCCGCGCAAGTTCGAGGTGGCCGGGCCCTATGACAGCGACGACGGCGACGTGCTGACCCAATGGGCGCTGGAGGGCCGCGGCATCATCAACAAGCCGCTCTTCGAGGTGAAGGCGCATCTTGCGGAAGGCCGGCTGGTGGAGATCCTCAAGGACGCCCCGCCCGCCTCCGCCCAGCTCGCCGCCATCTACCCGCACAAGCGCTTCCAGGACCCCAAGGTCCGCCTGATGATCGACTTCATGGCCGAACGCTGTCAGCGCCTGATCGGCAAGCTGCTCGGCGAGGAGCCGGCCAGCGTATCTGCAACGGATTGAGGGCTTCGCGCCCGCCACGCCAGCGCCGCCGTCAGGATTTCCGCGGCGGCGAGGGTGGCGATGACGGCGGGGCGCTTGTCCTTGATCGTGGTGCCGCCGATGGGGCAGACGAGGTTTTCGCTGAGCGCGGGGTTTCCGCTTTCGCGCGACAGCCAGTTGCGGAAGGTGGCGCGCTTGGTTTTCGATCCGATCATGCCGACATAGGCGGCGTCCGGCCGTTTCAACGCCTCGGCGGCGATCAGGAAATCCAGCGCGTGATCGTGGGTGAGGATGACGAAGCTGCTGCCAGCGGGCGCATCGCGCACCACGGCTTCGGGCATGGGCGTCAGGCAGGTTTCGACGCGCGGAACGGTCGATGCCTCCAGCGCATCCTCGCGGGTATCCACCAGCACGACGCGCAGCGGCGCGAGCGACAACGCCAGCGCCAGCGCATCGCCGACATGGCCGGCACCGAAGACATAGACATGCGGGCGCGACGCCATCTCTTGGTCGCAGCGCGCGATCAGCCGCGCGGCAAGATCGGGCGTGACGGCAGCAAAGGACAGGCCGACGCGCCCGCCGCAGCACTGGCCGATCTCGGGGCCGAGCGGCACGGTCATCGGCGCGGCGGCCAGCCCCGAGCGCAGGGCCCGGCGGGCCTGATCGATCGCCATATATTCGAGCTGGCCGCCGCCGATCGTGGCGAAGATCGCCCGTTCCGACACCAGCATCCAGGCATCGGTGTCGCGCGGGGTCGAGCCCGCCGCTCCCGTCACCTCGACGAGCACGGCGGCGGGCACGCGGCGCAGGAAATCGCGGATGTCTTCGCGCGCGCCGGTCATCGCCCTATCCCCTCACACGTTTCCTGACGTCGCGCGCGCCGCCTTCAGCCGCTCGATGGCCATCAGCACGCGCTCGGGCGTGGCGGGCGCATCGAGGCGCGGGCAGATCGCGTGGCCGGCGACGCTCGCCACGGCATCCGACAGCGCATGCAGCACGGACAGGCCGAGCGGCAGCGGCGGCTCGCCCACCGCCTTGGAGCGGTGGATCGTCGGCTCATAGGCCTCCGACCAGTCGGTCAGCGCGACGTTGAATATCTTCGGGCGGTCGGAGGCGAGCGGGATCTTGTAGGTGGAGGGTGCATGCGTGCGCAGCCGGCCCTTGCCGTCCCACCACAGTTCCTCCGTCGTCAGCCAGCCCATGCCCTGGATGAAGCCGCCTTCGACTTGGCCGATATCGATGATCCGGTTCAGCGACCGGCCCGTATCGTGCAGGATATCGGTGCGCTCGACGACATATTCGCCGGTCAGCGTATCGACGGAGACCTCCGAGCAGGCCGCGCCATAGGCATAATAATAGAAGGCGTGGCCGCGCCCCTTGGAGCGGTCCCAGTGGATCTTCGGCGTCTTGTAGAAGCCGGCGGCCGAGAGCTGCACGCGGGCCACATAGGCCTTCCGCACGAGATCGTTGAAGGCCATTTCCGCATTTCCGATGCGCACCCGGTTGGGCAGGAACACCACCTGGTCGCGCGGGACCTGATGGCTTTCGGCGGCGAAATCGATCAACCGGTTCTTGATCTGGCGCGCCGCGTCCTGCGCGGCCATGCCGTTCAGGTCCGCGCCCGAGGAGGCCGCGGTCGGCGATGTGTTCGGCACCTTGGCCGTGGTCGTCGCCGTGATCTTCACCCGGTCGAGATCGATCTGGAACTCCTCGGCCACCACCTGCGCCACCTTCAGGTGCAGGCCCTGGCCCATTTCCGTGCCGCCATGGTTCATGTGCACGGAGCCATCCGTATAGACATGCACCAGCGCGCCGGCCTGGTTGGATTCCGTCTTGGTGAAGGATATGCCGAACTTGACCGGCGTCAGCGCGATGCCGCGCTTGACGATGCGGCTCTCGGCATTGAAGTCGGCAATCGCCTTGCGGCGGCCGGCATAATCGGCGCTTTCCTCCAGCTCGGCGACGATGCGCTGGATGATGCAATCCTCGACCTTCTGATGGTAGGGCGTGAGGTTGCGTTCCCCCTCCACGCCCATCGCGTCATAGAAATTCAGCTTGCGGATGTCCAGCGGGTCCTTGCCCGTTGCAAAGGCGATCTCGTCGATGACGCGCTCCGCACCCACCATGCCCTGCGGGCCGCCGAAGCCGCGAAATGCGGTATTGGAGACCGTGTTGGTGCGCAAGAGCGCGGTCTTGGCATGCACATGGGGGAAGAAATAGGCGTTGTCGCAGTGGAACAGCGCGCGGTCGCCGACCGGGCCCGAGAGATCGGCCGAAAAGCCGGCCCTGAGCGCGAACGTGTAGTCGACCGCGTGGATGCGGCCCTCCTCGTCGAAACCGATATCGTAGTCGATGGCGAAGTCGTGCCGCTTGCCGGTCGCCACCATGTCCTCGTCGCGGTCGAGCCGGAGTTTTACCGCGCGGTTCAGGCGCTTGGCGGCGATGGCGGCGAGCGCCGCGCACTGGTTGGCCTGGGTTTCCTTGCCGCCGAAGCCGCCACCCATGCGGCGCACCTCGATGGTCACGGCATGGCTCGGCACGCCCAGCGCATGGGCGACCATGTGCTGCGTCTCGCTCGGGCCCTGGGTCGAGCAATAGACGAGCACCTCGTCATCCTCGCCGGGCACCGCCAGCGACACCTGTCCTTCAAGGTAGAAATGATCCTGCCCGCCGAGCCGCATGCGGCCCTTGATGCGGCGCGGTGCGCTTTCGAGCGCGCTGGCCGCCTCGCCGCGCTTCAGCGTCAGCGGCGGGAAGACCTGCGGATGGGTCGTGGCATCGAGATCCCAGATGTCGATATCGGCAGGCATTTCCTCATAGTCGATTTTCGCGAGGCGCGCGGCGCGGCGGGCCTGTTCGCGCGTCTCGGCGATCACGCAGAACACCGGCTGGCCATGGAACTGCACCTTGCCGGCGGCGAGCACGGGATCGTCATGCATGCCCGACGGCGAGATGTCGTTTTCGCCGGGAATGTCCGCATGGGTCAGCACGTCGACGACGCCGGGCGCGGCGCGCACGGCCGAAAGATCGATCAACCGGATTATGCCATGCGCGACGGTGGAAAGGCCAAGCCCGGCATGCAGCGTACCGGCGGGCTCGGTGATGTCGTCGATATAGACGGCACTGCCGGCGACGTGCTTGTGTGCGGAATCGTGGCGTACGCTCGCATGAACGCCGCCATCGATCTTCTCGGCCTTGAGGTCGGGGGTGTGCTTGTTCATGGCCTCACGCAGCCTCGTATCTGGACACCTGGGCGGGCGCCGCGGCGGATGTCGTTTCCAGGAAGAACCGCATCAGCAGGTTCCTTGCGACCAGCGCGCGGTATTCGGCGGTGGCGCGCATGTCGGTCAGCGGCTGGTAGTCCTCGGCATATTTCGCCATGGCCGCCTCGACGGTGGCCTCGTTCCACGGCTGGCCGTTCAGCGCCGCCTCCACGGCGAAGGCGCGCTTCGGCGTGGCTGCCATGCCCCCATAGGCGATACAGATATCCTCGACCGTGCCATCGGCGGCGAGCGAAAGCCTGAACGCCCCGAGCGTGGCCGTGATGTCCTCGTCGCGCCGCTTGGTCACCTTGTAGACGGCAAACCGCTCCGCTGCCTTCGGCACAGGCACATGCACGGCCTCGACGAATTCACCCGGCCGGCGGTCCTGTTTGCCATAGGCGATGAAGTAATCTTCAAGGCGGATGGTGCGCCGATCGGCACCCTTGCGCAAGGTCAGCGTGGCGCCGAGCGCGATCAGCGCGGGCGGGGTGTCGCCGATGGGAGAGCCGTTGGCGATGTTGCCGCCGATCGTGCCCATATTGCGCACCTGCTGACCGCCGATGCGCGCGATCAGCGGCCCAAGCGCCGGGATCTGCGCGGACAATGTCTCTAAGGCCTCGCTGTAGGTGACGCCGGCGCCGATCGACACCGTGCCGTCCTGCACCGCGATCGACTTGAGTTCGTCGAGCCCGGCAATGAACACGACGGGCGTGATGTCGCGCATCTGCTTCGTCACCCACAGGCCGACATCGGTGGAGCCGGCGACCACGGTCGCGGTGGGTTCGGCGGCCAGCAGGGCGGCGAAGTCGGCAAGGTTTGCCGGCACCACGAAGCGGTTCCGGCCGGCGCCCATTTCGACACGCGCGCCGTCCTTCAACGCCTTGAGCCGCTCGATCATCGCGGCGCGCTCGGCAAGCAGCGGATCCCTGTCCGTGCCGCCATAGCTGGAAATGGCGCGGGCGGCGCGCAGGATCGGCTCGTAGCCGGTGCAGCGACAGAGATTGCCTTGCAGCGCCGTCTCGATCTGCTGGTCGCTCGGATTGGGCGCTTCCATCCAAAGCGCATAGAGCGACATGACGAAGCCCGGCGTGCAGAAGCCGCATTGCGAGCCGTGGTAATCCACCATGGCCTGCTGCACGGGATGCAACGTGCCGTCGCGCGCGGCGACATGCTCCACCGTCACGACATGACAGCCATCGAGCGAGCCCATGAAGCGGATGCAGGCATTGACGCCCTCGTAGACGAGGCCGCCCGAGGGGGTGAGCCGGCCCACCAGCACCGTGCAGGCGCCGCAATCGCCTTCCGCACAGCCTTCCTTGGTGCCCTTGAGCAGGCGCGAGACGCGCAGCCAGTCGAGCAGCGTCTGGTCGGGCGCGATATCGCGCAGCGTCACATCCTGCCCGTTGAGGACGAAGCGCAGTTCGGAGCGGATCGTTGCGGCTGTCATGGCTCTAGCTCCCGCGATAGGTGGAATAGCTGAAAGGCGAAACGAGAAGAGGGACATGGTAATGTGCGTCCTCGTCGGCAAGCCCGAAGCGGATCGGGATGATGTCGAGGAACAGCGGCCCGTCTGCGCTGCGGCCGAGATAATCGCCGGCATGGAAGCGCAGTTCGTAGGTGCCGGCCTTCATCGTCTCACCCGAAAGCAGCGGCGCATCGCAGCGCCCGTCATCGTTGGTTTTCGTCGTGCCGATGAGCTGCAACGCGTCGCCGTCCACCCGATAGAGATCGATGCGCAGGCCCTCTGCCGGCCTGCCGCGCGCCGTGTCCAGAACATGGGTCGTGAGCCGGCCGGCTCCTTGGCGATGAGACTGCATGTTACCCTCCCGAACACAATGCGCCTGCATTCACTATCTGTCAGCCCCAATCCGCTGAAAAGCAGCGAGATCGTTCGAGACTTTCAAAATTTCCGGGGAAATTACGCGCGCGGTTTTCGGCTAGACATGCGCCATACCAACCTTGGAGGAGCGTTCATGCGATATTGCCGCGACATGCATGGCCATGGCGAGACCCCGCCGGCAGCGCAATGGCCCGATGATGCGCGCATCGCCGTGCAATTCGTGCTGAACTACGAGGAAGGCGGCGAAAACTGCGTGCTGCATGGCGATGCGGCCTCGGAAGCCTTCCTGTCGGAGATCGTCGGCGCGGCGCAATGGCCCGGCCAGCGCCACTGGAACATGGAATCGATCTACGAATACGGCGCGCGCGCCGGCTTCTGGCGCCTGCACCGGCTTTTGACGGAAAAGGACGTGCCCGTCACGGTCTACGGCGTGGCAACCGCCCTGCAGCGGTCTCCGGCCCAGGTCGCGGCCATGCTGGAGGCCGGCTGGGAGATCGCCTCGCACGGCCTGAAATGGGTCGAGCACAAGGACATGCCGGCCGACGAGGAGCGCCAGGCGATCGCCGAGGCGATCCGCCTTCACACGCTGGTCACGGGCGAGCGGCCGCGCGGCTGGTATACCGGCCGCTGTTCGGTCAACACCGTCGATCTCGTCGCGGAGGCCGGCGGCTTCGACTATATCTCCGACACCTATGCCGACGACCTGCCCTACTGGTACGAGCACGCCGGCCGCCAGCAGCTCATCATTCCCTATACGCTCGATGCCAACGACATGCGGTTTGCCACGCCGCAGGGCTTCAACAGCGGCGACCAGTTCTTCAGTTATCTCAAGGACAGTTTCGACGCGCTCTATGCCGAAGGCGCGGCCGGCAGCCCGAAGATGATGTCGATCGGCCTGCACTGCCGGCTGATCGGCCGCCCCGGCCGCGTCATGGCGCTCGCCCGCTTCATCGACTATGTGCAGAGCCACGAAAAGGTCTGGATTGCCCGGCGCGTGGATATCGCCGAGCACTGGGCGAAGACCCATCCGCCGCAGCCCGCGGCCGAGCGTCCGTCGCGCATGGACGAGGCGACCTTCGTGGCGCGTTTCGGCGATATTTTCGAGCATTCGCCGTGGATCGCGCGCCGCGCCTTTGCCGGTGAGCTTTCGCCGGCCAACGACACGGCCATCGGCCTTGCCGCAGCCCTCACCTTCCAGTTCCGCGCCGCGAGCGACGAGGAACGGCTGGGCGTGCTCGTCGCGCATCCCGATCTCGCCGGCAAGCTGGCGCAGGCGAAGCGGCTGACGGCAAGCTCGACCGAGGAACAGGCCTCCGCCGGGCTCGATGCGCTCACCGATGCGGAGCGCGACCGCTTCACCGCGCTCAACGATGCCTATGTGGCGAAGTTCGGCTTCCCCTTCATCATCGCCGTGCGCGACAACACCAAGGCGAGCATTCTCGCCGCCTTCGAAAAGCGCATCGCCAACGACCGCGACACCGAATTCGCCACCGCCTGCAAGCAGGTCGAGCGGATCGCGCTGCTGCGGCTGCAAGCCCTGCTGCCAGGCTGACGAAGGTCTGGTATCCATAGGGCGACGGGGCACCTCCCCACCCCGTCGCCATCACATCCGGACGGCAATCGTGCCCGTCCGCATCTGGCCATTGCGCCGTGGGAGGAAAAACATGAAGACCATCGATATCCAGCCGCTGACCCGGGAGGCCTTCGCGCCCTTCGGGCAGGTCATCGAGCAACAGGGCGCGCACCGGTTCCCCATCAATGCGGGCAAGTGCACGCGCTACCATGACCTCGCCCATATCGAGACGACGGGCGAGAAGGCCCGCCCGATGATCAGCCTGCTGCGTGGCGAACCCTATCCGCTGCCGCTGGAGCTGGCCATGGTCGAGCGCCATCCGCTCGGCAGCCAGGCCTTCATCCCGCTCGGTGACGCGTCCTTCCTCGTGGTGGTGGCGCACGAAACCGTTCATGGCCCGGCCGATCCCATCGCCTTCCGCACGGCGCCCGGACAAGGCGTCAATATCGGCCGCAATGTCTGGCACGGCATCCTGACGCCGCTCGACGCCGTCTCCGACTTTGCCGTCATCGACCGCGGCGGTGAGGGCGTGAACCTGGAGGAGCATTTCTACGTCGAACCCTTCCTGATCCGCTGAGATCAGGGACGACCGGAAACGAAAAAGGGCCGCGTCGATGACGCGGCCCTTTTCATTTTGGCTGTTCGCCTACTCCGCGAAGAAGGCGAAGCGGATGATGAAGAGCACGGCGACGATGGCCGTTGCCGGGTGGATCTGCCGCCACTTGCCGGTGAAGAGCTTCAGCACCGCATAGCTGATGAAGCCGAAGGCAAGGCCGTTGGCGATGGAATAGGTGAAGGGCATGACGAGCGCGGTGATCGCGGCCGGTGCCGCTTCCGTCAGGTCTTCCCATTCCACCTCGGTCAGTTCGCGCATCATCAGGCCGGCCACGTAAAGCAGCGCCGGCGCCGTCGCGTAGGTCGGCACGGAGCCGGCCAGCGGCGAGATGAAGAGGGCGGCGATGAACAGGATGGCGACGACGAAGGCGGTGAGGCCCGTGCGGCCGCCGGCCTGTACGCCCGAGGCGCTTTCGACATAGGCGGTGGTGCTGCTCGTGCCGATCATCGAGCCGGCGACGATCGCCGTGCTGTCGGCGAGAAGCGCGCGACCAAGCCGGTTCGGCTTGCCCTCCTGGATGAGATTGGCGCGCTTGGCGACGCCGATCAGCGTGCCCGTCGCGTCGAACACCTCGACGAGCACGAAGACGAGGATGACATGCAGCAGGCCGCCATGCAGCGCACCCATGATATCGAGCTGCAGGAAGGTCGGCATGATCGACGGCGGGGCGGAGACGACGCCGCGGAATTCGCTGACGCCGAAGATCCAGGACAGCACGGTCACCGCGAGGATGCCGATCAGGATTGCGCCCTTGACGCGCAGCGCGTCCAGGACGGCGATGACGAAGAAACCGAAGATCGCCAGCAGCGGGCCGGTCTGCTTGAGATCGCCGAGGCCGACCAGCGTCGCGGGATTGTCGACCACGATGCCGGAGCTCTTCAGCGCGATGATGCCGAGGAAGAGGCCGATACCGGCGGCGATGGCGCTGCGCAGCGAATGCGGTATGCCGGCGATCAGCCAGCTGCGCACGCCCGTTACCGTCAGGATGACGAAGATGATGCCGGAAATGAAGACCGCGCCGAGCGCCTGCTGCCAGGTGAAGCCCAGGGCTGCGACCACGGTGAAGGCGAAGAAGGCGTTGAGGCCCATGCCGGGCGCCATGCCGATCGGCCAGTTGGCGACGAGCGCCATGACCATGGAGCCGAGTGCCGCCGCCAGACAGGTCGCGACGAAGACGGCATCCCGGTCCATGCCCGTGGTCGACAGGATGTCCGGGTTGACGAAGATGATATAGGACATGGTGAGGAAGGTCGTCAGACCCGCGATCACCTCTGTGCGCACGGTCGTCCCGTGCTCATTGAGTTTGAAGAACTTCTCAAACATGCTGTTTCCCCCTGACGCCTCCGGCGTCACCGTAAGAACATTTCCGGGTCCAAGCTCCTCCAGCACCCCGGCTCCAGCCCATGCCGCGCGACAGCGCAGCCCGGGCGCGCGACCATTCCGCGCCCGTGAACGGCGTCCGGCCGAAGGCGGGCACCAGGATCACGATTGCGTCATATTGCGATGTCCCGCGCCCCGATGCTAGCCGGCGATTTCCCCGGATTTGAGCGAAACTCTTTCACGGCCGGCCGGCAAGGCCGCGCCGTTTCACTCGCAAACGTCGACCCATTCGGCGTTGACGAGTGCGGCCATGCGCTCGGGCGCGATGCGCACCGCCGCATTGGTGGCGCCGGCGGCCGGCACGACCTCCGCGAAGGCGCTGAGCGACCTGTCGCAGTAAACGGGCAGGTCCGTCGGCAGGCCAAAGGGGCACACGCCGCCCACCGGATGGGAGGTCGCCGCCACCACCTGCTCGGCATCCAGCATGCGCGGCTTGGCGGCGAAGCGGTCCTTGAACTTCCGGTTCGAGAGCCGCGCCGTTCCCGCCGCGACGATCAGCACGATGTCTTCGCCGACCCGCGCACAGATCGTCTTGGCGATCTGCGCCGGCTCGACGCCATGCGCCTCTGCGGCGAGCGCCACGGTCGCCGAACTCTGCCCGGTGACGATGACGGCGATATCGGGGGCTTTTTCGGCGAAGAAGGCGCGGACGGATTCGAGTGACATGGCCAATTCATAGCCAGCCCGGCGGCCTCAAGGCAAGAGGCCGCCGGGTTGCAGTGCAGGCTATGTTTCGGGATCAGGCATAAATGCCGCCCGCGGGGTTCGTGCCGGCGGTCGAGCCCGGCAGGAAGGTCGTCGCCTTGCCGAAGGTGTTGATCACCCCGTTGGTGTCGGCGATGTAGCGGCTTCCCGTGGCGCTGCCGACGACGATGGCGCTCGACAGCGCGATCGTGCCGCAATGGCTCGTGGCGGCGAACTGGGTGAAGGCGGGCGTGCCCGTCAGCGTGAAGGTGCGCCCCGTACCCGAGAGAGAACCGCCGCCGCCGATATTCATGTGACGCCGCGCGCCGCCGGTGATCGTGTAATTGTCCTCCAGAAGGATCTTGCAGGGATTGTCGCAGAAGATGTGGTCGGCATTGGCGCCGACGGCGCCGAACTCCATCCTGCCGATGCGCAGCGTCACGCCATTGCCCACGGAAAGCGCATGGATGAGATCCGTGGTGATGGTGATCCTGAGGCCCGAGACCTTGGCATGGACACCATTGGCGAAGGACAGGCCGCCTGTCAGCACGACGGAAGCGGGCGTCGTCTCGTTCCCCCGGATCGTCAGCCGGCCGTTGCCGAGAAGCGGGCGGGAAACGCTCGCGCCCGCATGGGTGCCGTCCGCCAGCTGGATCGCCACGTCATGGCGGGCGCAATCGAGCGCCAGCGCGGTGTCGATCGCCTTCTGCAGCGTGGCGAAGGGCGCGCTGGTCGACAGGCCGTCATTGCCGTCGCTGCCGGCCGGTGCGACGTGGTAGGTGCGGTCGGCCGTCAGCTGCTCGCGCAGGCCCTGCGCGCCGGACGGGAAGGCAGGCCGTCCCGTCGCGGGATCGATGACGATCGCCTGGCGGAACGTGGCGCCGTCGGCGCTGACCTTGATGCTGAAGGCATCGTTGCCGGCCAGGCCCATCTCGGCGCGGCCGGACCAGGCGGTCTGGTAGAGAAGCGAGGCCGTGTCGCCGACCGTCGCCTTGTTGATCTTGAGCTGGTGTCCTGCGCCGGTATTGGTGAAGAGGGAGGCGGGCGCGGCGACGGCCAGCCGGTTGGTCGCGTCCGCAGACGTGTTGATGCCGACCTGGTCGGGAATGGCGACGGCAAAGGCGGCCGCCGTCCAGCCGCCCGCCTTGAAGACGAGCATGCGATTCTCGTCAAGGACATGGGCGAGCCAGCCCTCGCGCGGCGCATAGAAGGCCCAGGCGCCGTCCTGCCACGCCGCCACGCTTGTTTCCCTTCCGCTCCAGGCGCCCGTCGCGCCCGAAGGCACGATGTAGCGGTCCCCGCCGGTAGGGTTTTCCGGCGGTGTGGTAACGGCACGGCTCAGCACCGCCAGATGCAGCATGGCGTCGAGCGCGCGGATCGCCTCGTTATGCGTGACGTGTTTCTGTGCCTGGGAGGGCAGGATATAGGGGATGTTGAGGTTGTCGGTTTTGTCCATGTCGTCGGTTCCTGTTTCGGGGAGGACGATTATGGGGCCGGTGCAGGAGGCGGGGACGACGGGCGGCCGTTTTACGTTGCGGGAAAGAAACGGCTGCCTTGCCTGGTGGCGACATGCGTGGGCGCTTTCCGGCCCAAAACGCCAAAACCCCGCTGGATTTCTCCGTGCGGGGTTTTTTGATTTGGTTGCGGGGGCAGGATTTGAACCTGCGGCCTTCAGGTTATGAGCCTGACGAGCTACCGGGCTGCTCCACCCCGCGTTACCAGGTTTTTGCCGTAA
>NZ_WUMM01000019.1:0-63807 GCF_009826875.1 Shinella sp. AETb1-6
GAGACTAGTCGGCTGGGTGTCGGCCGCTCATCCAGATGTCTCGCTTGTCATAAGACGATTATGGTTTGACGAAGCTACCCTGCGTCAGCCTATGATCCCGCGGGCCTTCTGTCACGATGGCTCCTTGGGCACGTAGTCGCGGCCGGGATCGATGCTCGCCGGCCGGCCGTCGAGGAAGAGTTCGCCGATCCGCGGCGCGCTGCGTGAGATCACCTTGCCGCCCTTGACCACGGCCAGGCGGATCGGCTTCAGCCGCAGCGCCTCGATGACGTCGGCGGCCTGGAGCACGATCAGGTCCGCCTTGCAGCCCACCTCGATACCGTAGCCTTCAAGACCCATGGTCCTTGCCGAATTGACAGTCAATGCATCGAAGATCTTCTTCTTGTCCTCGATCCCGCCCATCTGCGCCACATGGATCGCCATGTGACCGACTTCGAGCATGTCGGCAGAGCCCATCGAATACCAGGGATCCATGGTGCAGTCCTGGCCGAAGGACACGTTGAGCCCGGCGGCCATCAGTTCGCGCACCCGCGTCATGCCGCGCCGCTTCGGATAGGTGTCGTGCCGGCCCTGCAGCATGATGTTGATCAGCGGGTTAGGGATGACGTTGATCTCGGCTTCCGCCATCAGCGGGATGAGCTTCGAGACGTAGTAATTGTCCATGGAGTGCATGGAGGTGAGGTGGGAGCCTGCCACGCGTCCCTGCAGGCCATGGCGCACGGTTTCCGCCGCCAGCGTCTCGATGTGGCGGGACATCGGATCATCGGTCTCGTCGCAGTGGATATCCACCGGCAAACCGCGCTCCGCCGCGATCCGGCACAGCGCTTCGAGCGAGCGTCGTCCATCGTCCATCGTGCGCTCGAAATGCGGAATGCCGCCGACGATGTCGAGCCCCATGTCGAGTGCGCGCTTCAGCGATGCCTCGCCTTCGGGCGCACGGTAGTAGCCGTCCTGCGGAAAGGCGACGAGCTGCAGCGTGATGTAGGGCGCCACCCGTTCACGGACCTCGATCAGGGCCTCGGCGGTGACGAGGCGCGGGTCGGACGTGTCGACATGGCTGCGGATGAAGAGCAGGCCCTGGCTGACGGCGAGATCGCAGTAGCGCAGCGCGCGCTCGACCAGCGCTTCCTTGGTCAGGAGCGGCCGCAATTCGCCCCATAGCGCGATGCCCTCGAGCAGCGTGCCGGAAACGTTCATGCGCGGCATGCCGAGCGACAGCGTCGCGTCCATGTGAAAATGCGGATCGCAGAAGGGCGGGCTTGCCAGCCTTCCTGTCGCATCGATCTCCTCGTCCGCGACGGCATCGATCCGCTTTTCGACGGTCGCGATGATGCCGTCCTTGAGGCCGATGTCGAACCCTTGGCGGCCGTCGGGCAGGTTGGCGTTGCGGATGATGAGATCGAACATGGTGTTATCCTCCGTTCAGCGCTCGCCGCGCCGATAGGGTTGCATGAGGGCCTGCGGCACGCGGGCGCGTCTGGCCATGACAGCCAGCGCCGCGATCGACAGGACGTATGGGATCATCAGGAAGAGCTGGTAGGGAACCACACCGCCCAGAACTGTCTGGAGCCGCAGTTGGAAGCCATCGAAGAAGGCGAAGAGCAGGGCGCCGAGCAGGGCACGCTGTGGCCGCCAGGAGGCGAAGACGACGAGCGCGATGCAGATCCACCCGCGCCCCTGGACCATGGTCGGAAAGAAGCTGTTGAAGGCCGACAGCGTCAGGAAGGCGCCGGCCATGCCCATCAGCGCGCTGCCGGCAATCACCGCCCCGTAGCGAACCACCATGGGACTGATACCCTGCGCCTCGGCAGCATGCGGATTTTCACCGGTCATGCGGATCGCAAGGCCCAGCGGCGTGCGGAACACGAGATAGGCGAGCGCCAAAGCAATCAGGATCGCGGCATAGGTCGGCGGGGTCTGGCTGAAGACGGCCTGGCCAAGGAAGGGGAGGTCGCTCAAGCCGGGAATATGAATGGGCTGGAAGGGTGTGATCGTCGGGGGCGTGCCGGCGACCGGCACGAGAAGGCGGAAGACATAATAGCTGAAGCTCGAGGCAAAGAGTGTGACACCGAGACCGGAGACATGCTGCGACAGGCCAAGCGTGACGGTCAATGCCGCATGCAGCACGCCGAACAGCCCTCCGGCGAGCGCGGCGATGAGGAAGCCCGTCCAAAGGTCCGCGCCGTTGTAGACCGCCAGCCAGCCGATCATCGCGCCGAAGGTCATGATGCCCTCTATGCCGAGATTGAGGACACCGGCCCGCTCGCATAAGAGCGCGCCGAGCGTGCCCAGGATCAGCGGTGTCGCGATGCGCAGGACGGCCGCCCACAAGCCGGCGGAGGCGATGATGTCGAAGACGGCGCTCATCGGCGGATCCTGTACTGGGTGAAGAAGACGGCGATCAGCATCGTCAGGAGCGAGAGGGCGACGATGACATCGGCGATATAGCTCGGAATGCCCATGGCGCGGCTCATGCCATCCGCACCAACGAACATGGTGGCGGTGAAGAGGCCGGCAACGACGACCCCGAGCGGGTTGAGGTTGGCCAGCATCGCCACGACAATACCGGAATAGCCGTAACCCGGCGACAGGTCGGTCGTCACATAGCCCTTGACGCCCATGACCTCGACGGCGCCCGCAAGTCCCGCCAGTCCTCCGGACACGCAGGCGACGACCACAAGCGTGCGGCCGAGCGGAACGCCGGCGAACACCGCGCCCTGCGGGTTAAGGCCGGCGGCGCGTGACTGTATGCCGAATACCGTGCGCGACTGGACGAAGGCCAGTACGAGAGCCAACACCACGGCGATGACGAGGCCGAGATTGAGGCGCGAGCGGGCGAGAAGCTTCGGCAGCATCGCGGCGTCGGCCACCGATTGTGATTGCGGCCAGCCGAACGCCGTCGGGTCCTTCAGGACGGTGTCGATGAGCATGGACACGAAGAGGACGGCGACGAAGTTGAGAAGCAGCGTCGTGACCACCTCATCGACCGAAAAGCGCAGCCTCAGCCACAGCGGCACCAGAAGCAGGATCATGCCCGCGACCGCGCCCATGATCAGCAGCGCCGGGATCTGCAAGGCGGACGGCCAGGTGCCGATGAAGTGCGAGCTCGCCCAAGCGACGGTGATCGCGCCGAGATAGAGTTGTCCTTCGCCGCCGATGTTCCATAACCGCGCGCGAAAGGCGACGGCGGCCGCAAGGCCGGTCAGGATCAGGGGCGTGGCGCGGGTCAGCGTTTCCGTCGCCGAGAGACGCGAGCCGTAGGCACCCTTCAGAATATTCCAGTAGGCTTCGAAAACCGGTGCACCGGCAATCGCGATGAGGATGCCTGCAATCGCCAGCGCGGCAACGACCGCAATCAGCGGTGTCGCGATGACCAGCGCGACCGGCCTGTGTTCGCGTCTTTCAAACCGCATGTGCCGTCTCGCCTTCCCATTCGCCGGCCATCATCAGGCCCAGTCTGCGCGTAGAAGCCTCTTCCGCCGGTATCGGCGGGGAGAGCCTGCCGCCGACGATGGCCTGGATACGGTCGGCGAGTGCCATCACCTCGTCGAGGTCTTCCGAAATCAGCAGCACCGCCGTGCCCTGCCGCCGCGCGTCGAGGATGCGTTCGTGGACCGCGGCCACCGCGCCTTCGTCCAGCCCGCGGGCGGGCTGGGCGGCGATAAGGATGCGCGGCCTGTCGACCAGGTTTCGTCCCAGGATCAGCTTCTGCATGTTGCCACCGGAGAGCAGCCGGATGCGGCTTGCCGGTGATCCGCCGCGCACGTCGAACGTGTCAATGATCGTCTGCGCGAAAGCCATGCCAGCCTGGCGATCCACCAGCCCGTGGCGCGAGAAGCTCGACAGACGTTCCAGAATGGCATTTTCCCAAATGGCCATCTCGCCGATGGCGCCGTCCTTGTTGCGGTCTTCCGGGATCCGGCCGATTCCCGCGGTGACCGCGTCCTTGACGCTCAACGCGTCGACAGGCTGGCCGAACAGAAGCAGGTCGCCGCTCGCCATGGCGGCGGTGCCCGACAGCAGCTGTGCCAGTGCCGCCTGGCCGTTGCCAGACACGCCGATGATGCCAAGCACTTCGCCAGCACGAAGCCGAAAGTCGACGGCCTTCAGGCGATCGACCCCGCCGATCCTGACAGTGACCGCGGCGGCCTCCAGTACCACGTCGCCGGGGTCCGATGGCTCGCGCACCGGTCGTGACACCGCACGGCCGACCATCAGTTCGGCCAGTTCCGGCTTGCTGGTCTCGGATGCGCGGCGCTCTGCAACGTGGCGTCCGCCGCGCAGGACGACGATCCGGTCCGCGGTCGACATCACCTCGTCCAGCTTGTGGGAAATGAAGATCAGCGACAGGCCCTGCGCCGCCATGTCCTTCAATGTAGCAAACAGGCGCTCGGCTTCGATCTGCGTCAGGACCGCCGTCGGCTCGTCGAGAACGAGGATGCGGGCCTCGTTGTAAAGCGCCTTCAGGATTTCGACGCGCTGCTGCTCGCCAACCGACAGGTCGCCAAGCCGCGCGTCCGGATCAACTTTCAGCCCGAACCGTTCCGAGATCGCCAGCAGCTTCGCCCGCGCCTCACGGCGGCGGGAGCGCGGCGACCACAGGCTTTCGGTGCCCGTCGTGACGTTTTCCAGCACGGTCAGGTTGGGTGCCAGCGCAAAATGCTGGTGCACCATGCCGATGCCCGCGCGGATGGCTGCGCGCGGCCGACCTGCCGGCAGTTCCTGTCCGTCCACCATGACGCGGCCGCTGTCGGGAACGTAGTGGCCGAAGAGGATGCTCATCAGCGTCGTCTTGCCCGCACCGTTCTCACCCAGCAGGGCGACGATTTCGCCCTTGTCCAGCGACAGGGAGATATTGTCGTTGGCAAGGGTCTGGCCGAAACGCTTGCTGACGTTCTCGATCTGGAGAACCGGTGTACTCATGCGGGCCATCCTGCGATTGGAAACCGGTGTTGCCAGCGGCCATCCTGCTCCAGAAGGCCGGCAAGCTGCAAGAGCAGGGCGTCGGCGCCCATCGGCGCCATCAACTGGACCGGCAACGGCAGGCCCGCGGCATCGGTGCCGAAGGGCAGGGTAAGCGCCGGGAAGCCGGAGGCATTGGCGATCGCCGCTAGCGGCGCAAAGGCCGCCATCCGCTCGAAATGAAGGTCTGTGTCCCGGTGATCGCTTGGGAAGGAGCCTACGGGGCACGGTGCCGAAGACAGGATCGGGCTGATGAGGCAGTCGATGTCGTCGAAAAGCCGCCACAGGTCGCGGCTGACCAGCACCATCGCGTTGAGGCTTTGCCACAGGCCTCGCGCCGGCAGGGACAAGCCGCGCTCGATGACGGCCTGCGTCAATGGTTCGGTCTTGCCGGCATCCAGATCAAAGCGAGCGATCGTGTCGGCGAGATTGAGGCAGACGATGTCGACGAAGGCGCGGCGGCTTGCCGATGCCATACCTTGCACGGCCTCGAAGGAGATGGGGACGAGCTGGTGGCCGGTAGCCTCCAGTGCGCGGGCGGCCTCCTCGATGACCGCTTGTCGCGTGGCGTCCGTCGGATGGTCGGCGCCGGTGTCTGTCAGAACGCCGATCCGTAGCCGCCCATCCCGCTGCTTCTGCATTTCAACCGGCGGAAACGGGCCGCGCGCGTTGCCGGAAAGCGCTGCCAGTGCCGCTGCGGTATCGCGCACGGAGCGCGTCACGACCAGTTCGGCGGCGATACCGCCCAGGTGATTGCCGAAATGCGGCCCCGCCGGCATCAGTCCACGGCTGGGCTTGAGACCGACGAGCCCGCAACAGGCGGCCGGAACGCGGATGGAGCCGCCGGCGTCGGTGGCGTGGGCGATTGCGACGATGCCGGCCGCAACGGCGGCCGCAGCGCCGCCTGAGGAGCCTCCGGCCGAAAGGTCAGGCGCCAGCGGATTGCGCGCGATCGGGCCGATTGCCGGTTCGCTGGCGAGCGACAGGCCGAATTCGGGACTTGTGGTGAGGCCGAAAAGACAGAGGCCAGCGGCACGGAAACGCTTGGCAAGGTCGGAATCCACCAATCCGCCGCGCCGCGCCATCAGGCGCGATCCCGCGGTTGTTGGAAAACCGGTGAACGGCCCGCCGAGGTCTTTGCCAAGCGTCGGTACGCCGGAGAAGGGCAGTGTGTGGCGGACATCCCCCGGCAAAACATCAATGGCGTCGGCGGCCGTCAGACCCTTATCTGCGTCCTGATAGGCGACGGCGCCCAGGCTTTCCCAGGCCGAAGACGCTGAAAGGGAGGCCTGCATGGCCTCCCGGCTGGTGGTCCGGCCGCCGGCAATAGCCTGCGCCAGCGCTGTTGCATCCGCCTGCATCGAACCGTTTACTTCGGTTCGTCCATGATGCGCGGGACTTCGAAGGTGCCCGCCTTGATCTCGGCGCGCTTGGCCTCCATCGCAGCTTCCGCTTCGGCAGGTGCCACACCCTTGACGAAGACGATGTCGCTGCCGCCTTCCTTCATCAGGCCGTAGGCGGTGTAGTCGCGGCCGGTCGGCTTGCCGGCGGCCACGTCGGCGAGCGCCGCGTTCAGGATCGGGCGGAAGTTCCACAATGCATTTGCGAAGACGGTGTCGGGATAGCGCGGCGTGTAGTCGATCAGCGACCCGACTGACTTGATGCCGCGCTCCTTGGCGGCGTCGGCGGTGCCGATGCGCTCGCCGAACAGGATGTCGGCTCCGGCGTCGATCTGGGCCAAGCCGGCTTCGCGCGCCTTCGGCGGGTCGAAGAAGGTACCGATGAAGGTGACGAGGTGCTTGGCATCCGGATTGACGGCCTTGACGCCCGCACCGAAGGCATTGATCAGCATGTTCACTTCCGGGATCGGCATGGCGCCGACGGAGCCCACGACGTTCGACTTCGTCATCTTTCCGGCCAGCATGCCGGCGAGATAGGCGCCGTCGAAGTTCCAGGTGCCGAACACGCCGAAATTATCGCCGGCTTCCTTGCCGCTCGATCCCATGACGAAGGCCGTCTCCGGATAGTCGGCGGCCACTTCGCGCGCCTGCTTCTCCACGGGGAAGGTCTCGCCGATGATGAGCTTCGCGCCCTGTTCGGCATATTCGCGCATCGCGCGCGGATAGTCGGTACCGGAGACGCCTTCAGAGAAGACGTACTCGATCGCACCTTCCGCCGCGGCGTCCTGGAGCGCCTTGTGCAGCACCGAATTCCAAGCGTTTTCCACCGGTGAGCCATGGATGCCGGCGACCTTGACCGCCGCGGCAGCTCGTGCGGAGGGTATGAACGCGGAGGCACTTAGAGCGAGGCCGGAGGCAAGCACGCCACGGCGGGAGATAAGCAGTTTGTCGATCATCGATGAGTTCCCCGGTTTTTTACCAATTGATAAATCGATAGCGACTGCACATTTTGAAGTCAAGAAAACAAGGTGGCTTCTAAATAGGCATATCCTCATTCCATTTACGGGCGTGCGCGGGCTGTCGTGGCCAGAGCAAGCTGGCGCGACCCCTGTCCATTTTGGAAAGGTGGTCGCGCCCGATAAGATCAAACGGTGGCGTCCTGCTTCTGCGCCTCGGCATAATGGGCGAACGTCGCGGCGAACCGGCCATTGACATAATCGCCCGATGTCACCGGCTCGTATTTTGCCGGGTGATCTTCATCGACGCAGCTCGGCAACGCCTCCAGCACCGTGTCGTAATTGGGGCCGAAGAAGAACGGGATGGAATAGCGTTCCTTGCCGGAGCGGTTGATCGCCCGGTGCACCGTCGAGGCGAACAGATCGTTGGTCCAGCGCGCCATCTGGTCGCCGATATTGACGACAAAGCAGCCCGGGATCGGATCGGCGGCAATCCATTCGCCCGAAGCGTTCAGGACCTGGAGAGCCGAAATGCCTTCCTTCTGGGCGAGAATGGTGAAGCACTCATAGTCCGAATGCGCACCGATGCCGATCTGGCGATCGTCGATCTCGCCGAACTGCGGCGGATAGTGCAGGACACGCAGGGTCGCAAGCGGCTTGTTGACCATGGAGTCGAAATAGGTTTCCTCGAGCCCGAGCGACAGTGCGAAGGCATGCAACAGGTGGCCGCTGAGCTTCAGCATCTCGACGTGATAGGCTTCGAGCGCGGCGCGGAATTCCGGCTGATCCGCAGGCCACTGGTTCGGGCCGTAGAGGACTTTTCCGGCCAGCACGTCGGGATCGTCCGCCGGAACGTCGAGCGCGATATCGAAGGACTGGTGCAGGTCGCCGCGGGCGGTGGGGTCGGTGTTTTCCTCCAGCATTGCCGCATAGCCGCGATTGTTCCTGGACTTCGAGACGTGGTTCTGCATCTTCACGTCGTCGGGCAACGCGAAATAATCCTCGGCCACATCAAACGTCTTCTGGATGACATCCTGCGGGACGTGGTGGTTCTTGATGTACAGGAAGCCTACTTCCGTACAGGCCTTGCGCAACTCTTCCGCCAGCCTCTCCTTGGCGGCGGCGTCACCGCTGAACATCGGCTCGAGGTCGATGATCGGGATCTTGTCGAAGCTGACGCGCTGCGGGTCCAGCCCGCCATTCTTCATGACGCGAACGCCGTTTCCGGTCTCCACTGCTTTCATGGTTCTGTTCCCTCTTTCTGTTGGCTTGGATCGTGGATCGCTTCCACGTAGTAGCGCGGCCCGACAAAGATGAAGCCGGGCGAGAAGTAGCGGCGGCAGACATCCATGAATGCCGCCATCTTGCGTGAACGGGCGTGAGGCCGGGTGACGCGTATGCTCACGCGCCGTTCCGCCGAGGTCCAATCGGGCAGGAGCGGGACAAGATGGCCACGCTCGCACTCGATGTCGGTAAAGAAGTGCGGAAGGTAGCCGATGCCTTCTCCCGCCACCGCGAAATACTTGATCGTCCAGAAATCGTTGGCGATCAGGCTTGAGCGCGGCAGGATGCTTTCCTGCGCGCTGCCCTTCTGCAGCCGCCAGTGCTGAAGGCCGCGAGGCGTGCGGTAAAGGATACCCAGGTGCTCGGCCAGATCGGCGGGCGATGCCGGCATGCCCATGCGATCGATATAGCTCTGACTGGCGAAAAGAGCGAAAGTCGCGGTGGAGAGCGTTTCGCCGTCTGCCTCCCCATCGTCCCAGGATACCACCGCATCCAGCATGTCGAGGCTTTCGGCGGCATAGAGGACATGGGGCGAGAAGAATGTCAGCTCGATATCGACATTCGGATAGAGCCTGCGGAACACGATCAGCATCTGCGCATAGAAGGCCGTGCCGAACTCGCCCGTTGCGCCGATGCGCAAAGTCCCGGCGACATCGTCCGACGGTTCGGTGACGGCGGCTCTCGCCGTGTCGCAGCTTTGCAGGATCTGACGGGCGTGCACGAGCAGGGTCTGGCCCTCTTCCGTCAAAAGCAGGTTACGTCCCGAACGTTCGAAAAGCGCAACGTTCAAATCCGCTTCAAGCTGCTTGATCCGCAGGCTGAGCGTCGACTTCGGCAGGCCGTAAAGCTTCGCTGCGGCCGACAGCGAGCGCAGTTCCGCAATCTTGACGAATGAAGCCAATGCCTCGGTGTTCACGTCTGATCGTCCATAATTCTGAACAAAATGCCAAAAAATTGGGCATGATTATTTTTATTGCATGAACGACCGTAATGGGATTTTATGCACTGCACAAGAGCCAAGACCGCTTTTGAAAATCCGGAATGAACGTCAGCGACGACGTTGCTCGAACGGGCCTTCGCCCGCCGGGAAACGTGTGTCCAGAACGAACCGACGTCGGCAAAAACAAGGGGAACCGACATGACAGACACCAAATTTCCGAAGGCCCGGGCGGCCTATCTCGCTGCTGCGATGTCGCTTCTGGCCTGGTCCACGGCCTGGGGCTTTACGCTCGAAGGTCCGCCGAAGGTCGCCTTCATATATGGCAGTGCAGCATTGGACGGCGGTTGGAACGAGGCACTCGAAGCCGGCCGCAAGGCTGTCGAAGAACAGCTCCAGATCGAAGTCGCCGTCACCGAGAACATCCCGGAAGAAGCGACCAAGCTTCGCGCGGCGATCGACCTCTATGTGAAGCGCGGTTTCAACATCATCGTCGGCACCACCTACGGCTACAGCGCTCCGATGGCCGAAGCCGCGAAGGCCTATCCGAACGTCGCGTTCCTGAGCGCGTCGGGCACCGAAAACGGCCCGAACATGGAAAGCTTCTACGCCCGCACCTACCAGGGCTGGTATCTCGCCGGCATCGCCGCCGCCCAGGCCACCAAGACCAAGAAGATCGGCATCCTGGCCGGCTTCCCGGTCGGCGTGGTCAACTGGGACATCAACAGTTTCGCTCTTGGCGCCCGCTCGGTCGATCCCGACATCCAAACCATCGCGGTGTTCACGAACTCCTGGTGGGATCCGGTGAAGGAAGGCCAGGTGGCCCAGGCGATTCTCGACCAGAAGGCCGACGTGCTGGCGACCAACCTCTCCGCGACCTCTCCGCTCGACGTCGCGGAAAAGGCGGGCACGCCTTCGTTCGGCTTCCAACTCGACATGTCGCACGCCGCGCCGAAGACCATCCAGACCTCGGTCGTCTTCCGCTGGGAGAAATATCTCGTGCCGACGATCAAGGAAATCATCGACGGCAGCTGGAAGCCCGAGGAATACGGCGCCTTCGAGGGCATGGACAAGGGCGTGGTCGATCTCGCGCCGTTCGGCCCCGGCGTCTCGGACGAAACCAAGGCGAAGATCGAGGCTGCCAAGCAGCAGATCATTGCCGGCACGCTCGATCCGTTCCAAGGCCCGATCAACAAGCAGGATGGCTCCGTGCTTGTCGAAGCCGGGAGCAAGCTGGACGACGGTGCCTTGTGGTCGATGGATTACTTCGTCGAGGGCATCACCGGCACGATGCCGGCGAAGCAATGATCGACACGCTGCATCAATCGGATGGCCGGGGAACCCTGTTCCCCGGCGCGCCGCCGGCGCTTGACCTCAAGGGCATAGACAAGGCCTTCGACGGCAAGCCGGCGCTGGTCGATGCATCCTTCCGCCTCGAATGGGGGGAAGTGCATGCGATCGTCGGCGAGAACGGTGCGGGCAAGTCGACATTGATGAATGTCGCCGCCGGCGTCTATGCGGCCGACGGCGGAGAACAGACGATTGATGGGGAAGCCAGGAGCCCGCGCAGTCCGATGGAGGCCACAGCGGCCGGCCTCGGCATGGTGCACCAGCATTTCCGGCTCGTGCAGAGTTTCACCGTTTCTCAAAACATGCTCCTGAGCCTTGGGCGCGACAGCAGGATTCGCACGCCGGCACAGGCCGCGGCGGCCATCGCCGCAAAGGCCGCTGAAGTCGGCCTGCCCGTGGACCCTGCCAGGGCCGTTGCGGACCTCTCGACAGCCGAGCGTCAACGCGTCGAGATCGTACGCGTCCTGTTGCTGGGCGCCCGCATCCTCATTCTCGATGAACCGACCGCGGTGCTGAGCGAGGAGGAAGCAAAGATGCTGCTCTCCTTCGTCCGGCGTCTGGCGCGGCAGGGCCACGCCGTCGTGCTGATCACGCACAAGTTCCGCGAGGTCGCCGGCTTCTGCGACCGTATCACCGTCATGCGGCACGGCAAGACGGTGATGGCCGGGGCGCCGGTTGCCGATATCGACGAGGGCGAGGTCGCGCGGCTGATGGTCGGCGAGGCGCTGGCCGTGAGCGAACGCCCTCTGTCAAGTCCGGGTGCCGTCAATCTCAGTGTATCGGGCCTGACGCAGAAACCCGACCGGTTCGGACAGGGCTTGAACGCGCTCAATTTCGAACTGCACGCCGGCGAAGTGCTCGGCATCGCAGGCGTCGGCGGCAATGGGCAGGAAGAACTGGTGGCCTGCCTGACCGGACTGTCGAGACAGGATCAAGGCTCCATCCGTCTCGGCGGTCGTGATCTTTCGCGTGCGTCGCCCCATGATCGGCGAAAGGCCGGTCTGCGCATTATCCCGTCCGACCGCTTCGAGGCCGGCCTTGTTCGCGAGCTGTCCATTGCCGAAAACCTTGCCCTGACGCAGGTCGCGAAGGGGGATTTCGGCGGGCCATTTTTTCTGAGCCGCAAGGGTATGCGGCATGCTGCCACCGCAGCGATCCAGAGCTTTGATATCAGAGGCGCCTCGCCGGAGCGCGCTGCAGCGCTGCTGTCGGGCGGCAACGCGCAGAAGGTTCTGCTGGCGCGCGAACTCGACGCCGGGATGAAGGTGCTGGTCGCACACTCCCCTTCGCGGGGCCTCGACATGAAGGCCACGCTCTTCGTCCGCAATGCCATCAAGCAGGCCGTCGAAGGCGGCGCGGCCTGTCTTCTGATCAGCGAGGATCTCAACGAGGTCCTGTCGCTGTCCCATCGTGTCGCCGTCATGAACAGGGGATCCATCGCCGACTGTCGTGCGATCGGCGACGTTACCCCCGAATGGATTGGAGCGCTGCTCGCCGGCCATGTTTGATGCTGCGTTTCTTGTTCGCCGGCAAGCGCCGGGCCCGCTGCTTTCCGGTGCATGCTACGCGGGCGGGCTGTTCGTCGGCCTTGCCATTTCCGCTATCCTTCTCGTGCAGGCCGGCGTGCCGGCCGATGCGCTTGTCGACGAGTTTCTTGTCGCGACCTTTCTGACGTCGGATGGTCTTTCCCAAACGCTGACCGCGGCCCTGCCGCTCGTCCTCGTCGGCCTGGCCTCGGCGGTCGCCATGCGGGTGCGGTTTTGGAATATCGGCATCGAGGGCCAACTCTGGCTCGGCGCGGTCGCCGCCACCTGGGTGGCACTGGGCGGGATCGGCCCGGAGCCGCTGCGGTTGCCGCTGATGCTGGTCCTGGGGGCCGTGGTCGGCGCCGCCTGGATTGCGCTGCCGCTCTGGCTCAAGCTCAAGTGGGGTGTCAACGAAGTCATCTCGACGCTGCTGCTGGGAAGCATCGCCTTTCTTTTCGTGCAGCACCTGCTGTTCGGCGTCTGGCGCGATCCGGCGACGAATTTCCCGGTAACGGCGGCTTTTCCCGAGGCATCCCGCTTTGCCGCCACGGGTTGGGGCCAACTGCATTACGGTTTCCTGCTCGTCGGCGCAGTCACGGCGGCGCTGTGGTACCTGCTCGACTATACGAGGGTCGGCTTCTACGCCGATGCCGTCGGCCACAATATCAAGACCGCGCGGGCGGCGGGATTGCCGGTTGGAGCAACGATCACCGGATTGGTGCTGCTTTCCGGCGCGCTTTCTGGCCTCGCCGGCGTGACCGTCATTGCCGGCACGGAGCATCGGCTGAGCCAGGTGGTCGGCAACGGCTATCTGTTCAGCGCCATCGTCGTCGCCTATCTCGCCCGCGCCAAGCCGGTCTGGGTGCTCGTCGTGGCGCTCGCACTCGGCGCGGTCTTCACCGCCGGCAACGTTCTGAAGGTGTTCTACTCCATATCGGAAGGCATGATCGTGCTCGTGCAGGGAACCGTGCTCATCTCGATCCTGATGGCACAGTTCTTCAGTACCTACGCGCTCAGCCGGCCGAGCTGAAGAAAGGGTCGTCATGGATTTCCTGATCGGTTGGCTTGCCATCATTCCAAGCTATGCGACGCCGCTTCTGCTTGCGAGCCTGGGCCTCATCATCTGCGAGCGTGCCGGTGTCCTGAACCTCGGCGCCGAAGGCATGATGGCCGTCGGCGCGATGACCGGGGCGATCATCGTGCTGTCGGGTGGCAATCCGTGGGCGGCGCTCGGCGGCGGTGCCATAGCAGCGGCGGCGCTCGCCTTGCTTTTCGGCCTCGCCACCGTCGTCAAGCGCGCTGACCACACGCTTTCAGGCCTTGCCATCGTGGCGATCGGTCTCGGGGTGACCGGTGTTCTGGGGCGGCCTTACGTGCAAAAGACCTTCCCGGGAATTGAGACCCTGGGTGATCTCTTCGGCATCGATCGCGGCTCGGTGTTTGGCCGGATCGTGGCCGTTCAGGATCCGGTGACGATCGCCCTACCGCTGATCGTCTTCGCTCTGTGGTGGTGGCTGCAGAAAACCCGCAGCGGTCTCCGGCTGACGGCGGTCGGCGAAAACCCTGCCGCCGCGGATGTGGCCGGCATCGATATCCAGCTCACACAGCTTGCAGCCGTCCTGGCTTCCGGTGTGCTGTGCGGTCTGGCGGGTGCCTATCTTTCCGTCGCGACCAGCCATGTCTGGGTGGAAGGCATGGTCGCAGCACGCGGCTGGGTCGCCATCGCTCTCGTCATTTTCGCCCGCTGGAATCCCGCGCGCGCCCTTCTTGGAGCGCTTCTCTTCGGGGCCGCCGATGCCCTGGTACCCCGCCTCCAGGCGATCGGTGCGGACTTTCCGGTCTACCTGACGATGACCGCGCCGTATATTCTGACGCTGGGCGTGCTGGTCCTGAGCTCGCTTCGCGGAAAGACATCGGGCGAGCCAGGTTTCCTCGGGCGCGTCTACTTGAGACAGGACAAACATTGACTGGCGCGCCGATCGCGCGGACGCTAAAGATGCCTGCGTCGTTCCTGGAGGGAAACGATTGCCTTGACCGAGATCGGAGGTCGTATCGGGATCGCCCATCTGTTCTCTAGCCGCTGATCCACAGTTCCTCGCCGGACACGACAAATGCATTTGGCTCATGGTTGCAGGACCGTGACCGCTATCGGAGGAAAAGATGGATCAACCCCAATCGATGACCGCCCTGTTGATGACCGGAGCCGACGAGTTGCAAATCCGGCAACTGCCGGTACCTAAGGCGGGTCCCCATGAAATCGTCATTCGAACAGCGTTTCTCGGCATCTGCGGAACGGATGTCCACCTTCATCATGGCAAGAGCTTCTATATCGACAACGGCTTTCTGAAGCATCCTTTCATCTTCGGCCACGAATATACGGGGACGGTCGTTTCCAGGGGTGCTGGTGCGGAAAGAGTCGGTGTCGGTAGCCGCGTGGTGGGTCACTGCATGGTGCCGTGCAACAGCTGCGACAATTGCCAGCGCGGTCGCCGCAATCTATGTCGCAGTCTCAGGGAGGTTGGACTACGCTTCATCCCGGGCGCCGCAGCCGAATATGTGGTGGTTCCTGAAACTGCGGTCTCGATCGTGCCCGACAATGTCTCCCTTGAGGCGGCAACGCTCGTGGAGCCGGCTGTCACGGCCTATCACGCCTGTGAGCGGACTGGTGTCGGAAAGGCCGATCGCGTTGCGGTGATCGGCACAGGCACGCTCGGTATGCTCAGCCTCATGATCGCGAAATTGACGGCGCGCTCGGTCGACGTGATCGGTGTTGCGCAATCGGAAATGGACTACGCGCTGGAACTGGGTGCCACGCGGGTCCTTCGGCCGGAGGAGGCCGCCCGCGACGCCTATGATGTCGTGATCGAGGCGTCGGGCGTGCGATCTTCCATGCAGCTCGCCATAGATCTTTGCGACCTGGGAGGACGCATCGCGCTTGTCGGTATCCCGGGATCCACATCGCCGGAGGTCAGTCAGGGATCACTGGTTCTCAAGGACATCAGCGTTCATGGAATCCTGCACGGCATCGACTACTACGGCTTGACGCTGGACCTGCTTGCGACCGGAAAGCTCGATACGAGAAAACTGGTCGCGCGCATAGGCGGTGTGGAAGAGGCGGGCAGCATGTTCGCCGACATGAGCAAGCCAGATCGGAGCAGGCCCAAATATCTGATCCGGTTTAAGGGCGAGTGACACTTCGTAGCCGAAGTCTGCGAACCGAAATGAAGTCCAGCGCAGCGATTTCAGCGCTGGATTTCCGACACTTTTGCAGCTTTCTCGTCGTACAGGTAACTCTTCGTGCCTGAGCCTGCTTCGATGTCATCCATCGTCACGACCGGGCCTTTCGCACTTTCCTCGAAGGAAGCCTGTTCGGCGCAAGTGCCGAATTCCTCGCTGGCGCGCAGCCCGGTTTCGTCATAACTCACCCAGGCAAAGAGGATAGGGCAGGCATTGCCGCCCGTATAAAGTTCGAGCAGCGCACTGTTGCCATGAATTTTGAGCAGGCGCGGCATATAGGCGCTTTCGAGCAGCACCTCGTGACTGCCGCCTGCATGGACGAACAATCCCGTGCCCTCGACCGTGTTCATGGTGATGTCAAGTGCGCCTTGGGGCAGGTTCACGACCAGCGTGCCATCCTGATCGACATTGGGCTGGTTGCTGACCAGAACTTCGGCAGCCGCGGGCAGGGCAGCCAGGAGCGAGACGGCAAGGATATTGGCAAGAAGGCGCATGATTCTTTCCATGTTGATGAGGATGCGGACACTATAAATCATCGACGTAAAAATCCACGATCGCCATGGCCTTTTCAGGGCAATATCAGCGCACACTGGCAATCAAAACTCCGGCGGAAGCCACTCCCTTTTATGGTGAAAATCCCAACTCCGTGCGTACTTCAGTCTCCTCGCTATCATTATTGTAGGCTTCAGCCCAGTGAGGATAGGTCACGAAGACGGTCGTCGCGCCCTCTCCCTCGGACGGACAAAGGTCCGTAAAATATGATAATTGTGTCGTCTACAACCATCGTCTCCGTGGGGATTGGCCGGGAGCATACGGGCCGTAGCCAGAGCTATCAAAGCAGCGTTGATGGGCGATTGCGGCGACGCCTATGGCGCATTCGTATGGTTCAAGGCTGAAAAGGCGGATCTCGGGTGCTGGCAGTCCCGGCACGATGCCACGGGCCACATCCTGGCGGATGTCCTCGATAATGAGGGAAAGGACGGGACCCAGCGCGCCGCCGAGGAAGATCGTGGACGGATTGAAGATGTTGGCGAGGCTGACGACACCCAATTTGAGCCAGTCCGTAAGATCTGCCACTGAGGCAATGGCGGCCGGATCGCCGGAACTGAAACGCTCTGCGACCTCGGCAGATAAGACCTCGAATTGCGCCTCTGCGAGATCGTCTGTTCCCCAGTAGGATCGGGCAAGTGCATCCAGCCCGACACGGCTTTCAAAGCAGCCACGATGCCCACAGCTGCAAACTGCACCATCGCGGGCGATCCGCATGTGGCCGAGTTCCCCTGTGGCACCGCTCGCGCCGCGCAAGAGCCGGCCATTCATGACCGCAGCCCCGCCACAGCCCCGGCCCATAACAAGAAAGACAGAACAGCCGGTCTGGAGTTCCGGCATGGTATAGACCGAGCCGAACGCTGCTGCGCCTGCATCGTTTTCCACGAAGCAGGGCCGGTCTACGGCGGCCTGCAATGGTGTCAGGAGATCGACCCCTTTCCAGCCCAGGATCGGCAGGTTGATGACGAAACCTTCAAGATTGACCACACCCGGTACAGTGACGCCGACGCTGTGCACGCGGCCGGCGTAACGGACGTCGTGCTCCAGCATAGCAATATGTGCGGCGATCGCATCGACGACTTCCTCGGGGGTAATCGTGCGACTGACATGTACATCCGACGTGGCAACGCTGTTTGCAGTCAGATCAATGAGTGCATAGCGCAGAATGCCGATGCCGATCTCGACACCGAGAAAGAAGACAGCATTCGGATTCAAAGCGAGTGCCACACCGGGCCGGCCGGCGTCACGCGCAGTTCTCCCCCTTTTTGCTCCAGGTTGAACCTCGCGTACCAGCCCGCGCATCGTTAGCCCGTTGACAAGGCGCGTCACAGAGGCCGGTGTCACTTTTAGATGGCGGGCGATATCGGCCCTGCTAGCCGACCCGAAGAGCCGCAGGAAACGAAGGATCTGCCGCTCGTTGACTTCCTTGGCAAGGGTCTGATCCGCCATGTCGAGATCCGCCACCTTTCATTTGCGATCCGCGTTTCGTATCCGGCATAGCCGGATTTATATCTTTTGTAAAAAAATGTCATTCCGTTTCGTGAGAGATTTGCCGCTCAAACTATGGAATTCAGAAAAAATGCTGAGATGATGATGGCTTAAAGGAACCATGTCAGGCCTACTGACGTAATTTTCGTGGTTTTGGCAAAAAACATTCTTCATTGACAAAGAGAGATACGTTCTATTTCTTACTTTAAGAAAGATATCTATCCAAGCTCAGGGAGGAGGTTGGATGAGCAAGCTTGCCAGTCTCGAAAACATAGTCATGGAATTTGGCGCCATCCGCGCACTCGACGGCGTGTCCATCGACATCAACCGCGGCGAAGTGCTCGGCTTGATGGGTGACAACGGTGCGGGCAAGTCGACACTTGTGAAGACCATTGCCGGCAATTTCCAGCCGACCTCCGGCCGCTATGTCTTCGAGGATCAGGATGTCCGTTTCTCGGGCCCAGCCGATGCCCGCCGGCACGGTATCGAAGTGGTTTATCAAGACCTGGCGCTTTGCAATAACCTCACGGCTGCAGCCAACGTCTTCCTCGGCCGAGAGCCGATGCGGCAGGTCGGGCCATTCCGGGTGCTCGACAAGAAGCTGATGAACACGCGCTCGGCCGAAATCTTCCGGGAGCTGAAATCCGAGACACGGCCGGCCGATCTGGTTGACCGCATGTCCGGCGGCCAGAGGCAGGCGGTCGCGATCGCCCGCACGCGGCTTTCCAACTCCAAGCTGGTACTGATGGACGAACCAACGGCAGCCATCAGCGTCCGACAGGTGGCCGAGGTTCTGGCGCTGATCCGGCGGATGAAGGAGCAGGGCCTCTCGGTCATCCTTATCAGCCATCGTATGCCCGATGTCTTCGATGTGTGCGATCGTGTCGTGGTCATGAGGCGCGGCAGCAAGGTCGCTGACAAGCCGATAAATCAATCCAGCCCGGAAGAGGTCACCGGCCTCATCACCGGCGCCATCCAGACCGCCTGAGACGGGAGGAACCATGTCCCAGCAAGACGTCTCCGACATGAATGTCGACCTCCTGAAACGCCATGACCGATCGCTTCTGCGCCGGCTGATGCTCACACAGGAAATGTGGATCGCGATCGCAATCGTCGTCCTTGGCCTTGCCGTCTCAATGATCTCCGGCAAGTTCGCCACATCAGGCAATCTCATGAACGTGCTGCAGAATGCCTGCTTTATCGGCCTGATGGCGCTCGGCATGACGCCGGTGCTGATCAGCGGCGGGATCGACATTTCCGTCGGCTCGATCCTCGGGTTGAGCGGCGTGACCCTTGGCGTCTTGCTGAATGCCGGCGCGCCATTGCCGGTCGGCATTGCCGGCACGCTTGCCGTCGGCCTCGTTTTCGGCGGTCTCAACGGCGCCGTCATCACGCTCGCCAAGTTGCCGCCGTTTATCGTGACACTGGCGACCTTGTCGATCGGGCGCAGCCTTGCGCTCGTGGTCAGCGACAACCAGGTGTTCTACGAATTCGGCACGGCGACGGAATCGATCCTGGCGCTCGGTGGCGGCTATACGCTTGGCGTTCCCAATGTCGTTTATGCGCTCGTGGTCTTCGTCATCTTGCTGCATTGCCTGCTGACCATGACGCGCTGGGGCCGATACATCTTCGCGATCGGTGGCAACGAGAGCGCTGCGCGTCTCGCTGGCATCTCCGTCGATGCCATCAAGATCTCGGCCTATGCCTTCAGTGGCCTGATGGCCGCCATCAGCGCGATCTTCCTCGTCGGCTGGCTGGGTGCGGTCACGAACGCTATCGGCACGGGCTACGAATTGCAGACTATCGCCTCGACGGTCATCGGCGGTGCGTCCCTGACGGGCGGTTTCGGCACAGCGCTTGGCGCAGCGATCGGCTCGATCCTGATCGAGGTGATCCGCAATGCGCTTCTCATCGCCGGCGTCAATCCGTTCTGGCAGGGCACGTTCGTCGGCGGTTTCATCCTCGCTGCCGTCCTTCTCGAACGCATTCGGTCACTGCGTCGCTGACGCCGTGTCCACCAAAGTCAGGGAGCGGGGGAGGAGTGCCGCCGCGCCGTGAAATGAATGTCTTTAACAGCGAACCAAGGAGGAGATACCATGTCGCTGTCAGGAAGCCTGAAATTTACCCTGTCATCCGCGGCAATTGCGCTTTGCGCCTTTGGCGCGACGGCCAATGCCGCAGACCGGGAATTCGCACTGGTCTTCAAGGTGCTCAACAACGCCTTCAGCCCACCGATCGATGCCGGCTGCAAGGATGCTGCCAAAAAGCTCGGTGATGTCACCTGCACCTATATTGGCCCGACCGAGTATGACGAAGCCAAGCAGGTGCAGCTTGCACAGGACATGATCACGCGCGGCGTCGACGGGCTCGGCATTTCCGCCGGCAACCCGAAGGCCATGGCGCGCATTCTCAAGATGGCGAACGACAAGGGTATCCCGGTCGTCACCTTCGACACCGACGTGCTGCCGGAAGACGCGGGCCTGCGCGCCACCTATATCGGTACCGACAACTACTCCTTCGGCGTGGAACTCGCCAAGAAGGTCCTGGAGAATAAAAAAGAAGGCGGCACGGTCTGCATTCAGTCCGGTGCGCCGGCCTCTGAAAACCTGAAGGCCCGCGTCCAGGGTATTCGCGACACCCTCGCCGGTGCTTCGAAGGACCAGCCGGTCGCCACGCTCACGGGCCAGAACGGCTGGACGGAGCCGGCCGGCTGCCCGGTTTACAACAACGACGACATCGCGCTTGCGGCCCAGCAGGTTCGTGACGTCATGACCAACCATCCGGATCTCTCCGCCTTCGTCGCCGTCGGTGGTTGGGCGCAGTATGCTCCGCAGGCCTACAAGCAAGCAATGGAACCGCTGAAGGAACGCCTCGACAAAAAGGACCTCGTCGTGGTCTTCGGTGACAACTTTGGCCCGCAGCTTCCGCTGCTCGCTGAGGGCCTGAGCCACTACAATATTGGCCAGCGCCCCTATGACATGGGCTACGAGACGATCATGGCTCTCGACAAGCTCACCAAAGGCGAGAAGCTCGAACCGTTCATCCAGACGGGCACGGAGACCTGCACCCCGGCCGACGCACTGACGACCTGCGGCAAGGTCGCCGCCAAGTAAAATCGCCTCCAGAGGGACGGGCCGGCGAAACCGTCGGCCCGTCTCATTCCAGACAGGACAGGACATGGGAACGCTGAAACTGGGTATGGTCGGCGGCGGGATTGGTGCGTTCTTCGGCGCCGCCCATCGTGCCGCCGCTGCGATGACGGGACGCTTTTCGCTGGTCGCGGGCGCCTTCTCGAGCGATCCGGTTCGCGCGCGCGAAAGCGGACACGCTCTCGGTCTGGCACCGGAACGCTGCTATGGCGACTTCGAGACGATGGCGAAGCGTGAGGCAGGCGACGACGGTATCGACCTCGTCGCCGTGGTGACGCCGAACCACCTGCACGCGCCCGCCTGCCACGCCTTCCTTGGCGCCGGTATCAACATTCTCTGCGACAAGCCGTTGACCGCCACGTTGGCTGACGCGCTCGCACTCCAGACGGCGGCGGCCGGCAGTTCATCTCTATTCGGTGTCGCCTATACCAATGCCGGCTTCGACATGGTGCGCGAAGCACGCTCGATGGTGGCGGCGGGCGAAATCGGGAGGGTGCGCCTGGTTCGTGTCATCTTTCCGCAGGAATGGCTGGCGACCGCCGCCGAGACGACCGGCAACAAGCAAGCCGAATGGCGTACCGATCCGGCAAGAAGCGGTGCCGGTAGCCTTGGCGATATCGGCACCCACGCCTTCCACCTTGCGGAATTTGTCACGGGCCTTTCGGCGACCGCTCTCTCAGCGGAAGTCGATACCTTCGTCCCGGGCCGCCGTGTCGACGACAACGTGACGGCGAAGCTGCGTTTTGCCGGTGGCGCCAAGGGAATGCTCTGGGCAAGCCAGGTGGCGATCGGCGAGACAAACGGGCTCAGGATCGATGTGCATGGCGACAAGGGTTCACTCGGCTGGACGGTCGAGGCGGCGAACCGGCTGACCTTCGCGCCGCTTGGCGGCCGGCGCATGGTGATCGACCGTGCCTCGCACGGAACGGCTTTCAAGGGGACAATGCCGCCTGGTCATCCCCAGGGCTTCATCGAGGCGCTCGCGCGGCTCTATCTCGACATGGCCGACCAGATCGACGCGCACCGCGGCGGCCGCGCCCCGGCGGGGGATGCCTTGCTGCTGCCGGGCATTCACGATGGCGTGCGCGGCTTGCGTTTCGTCGATGCCGCGCTTCGCTCGGGTGCCGAAGATGGCCGCTGGACAGATATCTGAAGGGAAATGTTCATGACCACACGGTTCCGTACCTTCATCATGGCGCATCCGCGCCTCGTGGAAGATGTCTTCACAGAGGCCCATCTGGCGCGTCTGCGTGCGCTTGGCGACCTCGTCATCCACGAGGGTGACGTCCTGACGGATGAGGATTTCGAACGACACGTCGTGCCGGCCGATATCGCGATGGGCATTTTCGACATGCCGGCCGAGCGGTTGGCGCGTTGTCGAAATCTCAAGGCCTTCGTTAACAGCGAGGGAAACTTTCTGCCTAATATCGACTACCGTCATTGCTTCGAGCACGGCATCCGCGTGTTGTCGGCAAGCCATGTCTTTGCCGAACCGGTCGCAGAAATCGGGCTGGCCATGGCAATCGACCTCGGCCGCGGCATTACCGAGGCTGACCGGTTGATGCGCGAGGGCAAAGAAGAATACGGATTTGCGGCGAACCGCACAGCACAGCCGTTGATGCGTGCCCGGGTCGGACTGATCGGCTTCGGCGATCTTGCCCGCGCCCTGCTGCCCCTGTTGAAGCCGTTCACCTCTGCGATCGAGGTGTACGATCCATGGGTGCCGGCCCTTCTGATCGAGCAGGCCGGATGCCGGCCAGTGACATTGGATTCTATCCTCACCCATAGCGATTTCATCTTTGTGCTCGCGGGCGTGACCTCCGAAAACACCGGTTTCCTTGACAAGCGTGCATTCGATTCGATGAAAATGGGAGCATGCCTGCTGCTTCTGAGCCGTGCAGCGGTGGTCAACTTTTCCGACATGCTGGATGCGGCCGCATCCGGCCGCATCCGTGTTGCGACCGACGTCTTCCCCGTCGAACCAGTCGCTCCCGATGACCCGGTGCGCCGGACGCCGAACATCATTCTTTCGCCCCATCAGGCCGGCGCCATGGAAGCGACGCTCAACGCCATGGGCGCGTCGATCACCGCCGATATCGAGCTGATCGCCCGCGGTCTTCCGCCCGCCGTCTGCAAGGTGGCGCAGCCGGAGACCGCCACGCGCTTCCGCAGCATGCCTGTATCGAAGAGCTGAAGAACACGGGGCGGTCTTGAAAGCACGTCCACCACGGAAAGGACAATGGGATGAATGAGGGAAAGCCGCTGCTGAAGGTTGGCATTCTCGGTTGCGGGCCGATCTCACAGGCCGGTCATTTCGAAAGTGCCGTGAAAGCGCGCAATGCAGAGCTTTACGCCATCTGCGACGTCGCGGACGACCTGCGTGCCCGCATGGCCGCGACCCATGCGCCGAAAAGGGCTTTCTCCGATTACGATGTCATGCTGGCCGATCCGGATGTCGATGCGGTCATCATCGCGACGGCGGACGCCTTCCACGTCGCCGCCGCAGCCCGCGCGCTCGAGGCCGGCAAGCATGTGCTCTGCGAAAAGCCGCTCGGCATGACCGTCGAGGAGGTCGAAGGCCTGCGGCCCGTCGTCGAGAAAAGCGGGAAGGTCTTCCAGGTCGGCCATATGAAGCGCTATGACGCCGGCCTTCAGAGCGCCAAGCACTTCATCGATACGGACATGGGCGAGATGCTCGCGTTGAAGGCCTGGTATTGCGATTCCACCCACCGCTATGCGGTGACCGACGCGGTCCAGCCCTACATGATCCGTAGCGCCGATGCGAAGAAGCCATCGCGAAATCCAAAGGCCGATCTCGAGCAGTATTTCATGCTCGCCCATGGCAGCCACCTGCTGGATACCGCCCGTTATTTTGCCGGTCCCATCCGCGCCGTCGATGCGCGTCTGCGCCGGAGGTTCGGTGCATACTCTTGGTTCATCGATGTCGAGTTCGAAAACGGCGTCATGGGCCATCTCGATCTGACGGTCGCTGTGCGGATGGATTGGCACGAAGGCTTCCAGATCTACGGCGAATACGGCAGCATTCTCGGCAAGACCTATAATCCATGGCTGTTCAAGAGCAGCGAGGTGGACATCTTCAGCGAGAAGACAGGCGCGACCAGCCGTGTGCTGGGAGCGGACGGCCATTTTTACCGGCGCCAGCTGGAGGGCTTTGCGGATACCGTTCTCCAGGGCGGACCGCTGACCGGCGCCGGAATCGAGGATGGTATCGCATCGGTGCGCGGCATGGCGGCGGTGATGCAGTCGGTTCGCGAAAAAACGCCGGTGAAGCTCGCCGACGCGCACGGGGGCGTCTAATGCGTGTCGGTATCTTCGCCAAGACCTTTGCAGGCATGACGCCGGACGTCGTGCTCGCGGCCGCGAGCAACGCTGGCTACGCGTCGGTGCAGTACAATTTCGCCTGCTCCGGCCTTGGTGCCTTGCCGCAGACAATCCCGATCGCTGCCGTCACGGCGATCCGTGAAGCCTCGGAACGAACCGGCGTCGCCATCGCTGCGTTCTCCGCCACCTACAACATGATTCATCCGGATAGCGCCGTGCGAGAGGCCGGCCGTCGCAGTTTCGCCGCGATCGCCGCAGCGGCACGTCCGGCGGGTGCGACCCTTCTCACGGTGTGCACGGGAAGCCGGGATGCGGCCGACCAATGGCGCGACCATCCGGACAACCAGGGCGTCGAGGCATGGCAGGACATGGTTGCCGAGTTCGGCCATCTGCTGGCTGTCGCGGAACAACACGACATCTTCATCGGCGTCGAGCCGGAGCTCGCCAATGTGATCAACTCTGCTGCAAAGGCGCGGCGCCTGATCGACGTGATGGCGAGCGAGCGTATCCGCATCGTGCTGGATCCGGCCAATCTCTTCGAGAGCGAGGATGCCGAGGCACGCGGCCGCATCATCGATGAGGCCATCGACCTGCTGAAAGATCGGATCGCTATCGCGCATGCCAAGGATCGCAATGACGACGGCTCCTTCGCCGCCGCGGGCAAGGGCGTCATCGACTATCCGCGCTATGTGGCCTCGCTGCGGAAAGCGGGGTTCGATGGCGACGTGATCACCCATGGACTTTCCGCGGTGGAAGCGCCGGGCGTCGCCGCCTTCCTTGGTCCGCTCGTCGCGTCGGAAGGGCCCGACACATGAAGCATTCGCGCCATCCCGTCGAAGGGGCGAGCCTCGCGGTCTACGAGGAAGGCGAAGGCATGCCTTTCGTTTTCCAGCACGGCCTTTGCGGGGACCAGGCTCAGCCGGGTCAGGTCTTTCCGGCTGATGTCGGCTTCAGGCGCATTACCGTGGAGTGCCGCGGCCACGGCGTTTCGGAGGTGGGTCCCAAGGTGGCGTTGTCGATCGCCACCTTCTCCGCCGACATTGCCGATTATCTTGCGAGACAGGGCTCGGGACCGGCCGTCGTGGGCGGGATCTCCATGGGAGCGGCGATTGCGCTGCGGCTTGCCGTGCGCCAACCCGAACGGGTTCGGGCACTGGTTATTGCCCGACCCGCCTGGATATGTGACGCCAAGCCCGCAAACATGGCGCCAAACCGCATCGTCGGCGAACTTCTGGACCACTATCCGATACAAGAGGCGCGCCGGCGATTTGAGGCCTTGCCCCTGGTGAAGGAACTGGAACGAGATGCGCCGGACAATCTCGCCTCGATCCGCGGTTTCTTCAATCGCGAACCGATCGACGTTACGGCAGCGCTGCTCCGGGCAATCTCGACGGATGGCCCTGACGTAACCGAGGCAGAGGTCTCTGCCATAACGGTGCCGACGCTCGTGATCGGCCACGGGCGCGATCTCGTTCACCCGATTGGTCATGCCCGGGCGCTTGCCGGGATGATCCCTGCCGCGCGGCTGGTGGAGATCACGCCGAAAGCCGATGACGCCGATGCGTATCGCGCCGATTTCCGCGCTGCCTTATCGTCCTTTCTTAGGGAGCTCTGAGATGCGGCCTTCGCCCGATTGGCTCGAAAGCCTGCCCAAGGAACGGCTGATGGCCGAGATGTCGCTCTGGTCGGCCGACCTCGCCAGGCTCGGTGCGGAGATCGCCCGGACCGATCCCTTCGCCGACCTCTATCATATCGACGTCGCAGACGGCCACTTTGCCCCGGCATTGCTGTTCTTTCCGGATCTCGTCGCAGTCTGTCGCCGAAGCACGGCAAAGCCTTTGCATGTCCACTTGATGGCATCTGATGTGATCCTCGAGGCGCAGATCCGTCAATTCGCCGATGCTGGCGCGGACGCAATCAGCATCCACGCCGAAAACCAAAATCTGGAGGTTTGTCTCGATCTCATCGACAGCCTCGGACTCGTCGCCGGCATCGTGCTGCAAGTGCAGACACCCGTCGCGGCCGCAGACGCCTTTTTAGATCGCATCGGACTGCTGACGCTGCTCGGCACGCGGATCGGCGTCAAGGGGCAGGCGCTGGACGCCCAGGCCGCAGACAGGCTTCGCGAGGCGAAACGGACGACGCCAGGCCCCATCGTTCTCTGCGCCGATGGCGGCATCCGCGAGAATACAGTGCCTGATCTCGCCAAGGCAGGTGCCAGGACCGTCGTCATGGGGTCGCTCGCCTTCGGGTCGGAGAACCTCGCAGAACGCATGGCGTGGATCCATGCGCAACCGGTGGAGCGAGGTCTTGCATGAACGACGATTTCACCATCGGCCTCGACCTTGGCGGCACGCAGGTTCGCGCGGCGCTGGTGCGCGCGGGAAAAGTCTTGGCGCGCACGGCGGCGCGCACCGATGTGAGTGGACCAGAAGAAGTAATGCGGCAGTTCCGCGCGCTTGTTGCGGAGGTGTCGCATGCGGCAGGCAGCGCTCCAATCCGCGCGATCGGTATGTGTGCCCCCGGGCCGCTCGACACCGTGAGCGGGGTTATCGACCACATTCCAACCCTCCCTGGCTGGGAACAGTTTCCTCTGCGCGACCGCCTGTCGGCGATATTCGGGATACCTGCGATCGTCGAGAATGACGGCATCGCCGCGGCCTTCGGCGAATGGCAATACGGGGCCGCGCGCGGGCTGGACCATACGGTCTACGTCACGGTGAGCACCGGCATCGGTGGCGGTGTCGTTGTCGATGGGCGCCTGATGCATGGTGCGCGGGGAATGGCCGGCCATGTGGGGCATTTCACGCTTGCTGCGGAGGGGCCGACCTGCTCCTGCGGGCGTGTCGGTTGCTTCGAAGCGGTTGCCGCCGGTACGGCGTTCGGTAAGCGGGTCCGCGCGGCAGCGAACGAAAACCCGACCTCCTTTTTAGGCAGGATGGCCGAGAAAGGGATAATCGAGGGGCGCCATGCGGTCGAGGGCGCGCGGGCGGGCGACGCTGCTTGCCTTGCCCTCATTGCTGAGGAGGCTGATTGGCTTGGCTCCGGCTTCGCCAGTTTATTGCATCTCTACAGCCCGCAGATGCTCGTGATGGGCGGTGGCGTGTCTGTCGCATTTGATTTGCTTGAACCCGGTATCCGTGCGCGTATCCGCCGTGATGCCATGGCTCCCTTTCGAGAGGTGCCGGTCGTAAAGGCAAAACTTGGCGACGACGCCGGCTTGGTCGGTGTGGCCGAGCTGGCTGTTCTCCAGCAACGCACAGCGGGCAGCCTCCATGGCCGGACATCGAAAACGTAGCACGATGCTCCGGCATCCAGCCGGGTGAATCAGCGTCGCCAGAACTCCGTTTGAACGTCAAGCCGGAGTCGCTTTTTTGCCGCCGCGACGCATTTTCTAGAGTGGTCAACAGGCCGGTGGCTTCATCGACATCCGGTACCATTTCGCAGACTAGGTGGACACAAAACCCTCGCCTGTTTGACGGCGGACGAGGGGTTTGTGCGGATGAAATCAAGCGGCCTTCTTGTTGCGGGCCGCGAGTGCGGAGATTGCATGCTTTATGGTCGACACAACGAAATCACGCTCGGCGCCGACAAGCGGCAACCGGGGAGCACGGGTCCATTCCGGAGCGCCGTAGACGAGGCTCTCGGCAAGCTTGATGTACTGGACAAGCTTGACATGCGTATCAAGATGGAAGGACGGCGTGAGAATCCTGTAAAGCGCGCGGGCTTCAGCGTAACGATCTTCAGCGCAGAGGTTGAAGAGCTCGACACATTCGACGGGCCAGACATTCGTCATGCCGGAAACCCAACCGGTAACGCCAAGCGCTGAGCTCTCGACGATGAGGTCATCGACACCACAAAAAATGCTGAAGCGATCACCGAAGGCCACGTACATGTCCGTTACGCGGCGAATATCGCCAGTCTCTTCCTTTACGCATACGATTTCGGGCACATCGACAAGATCCTTCAGAACGTCAACGGTGCAATCGACGCCGTAAGCGATCGGGTTGTTATAGATCATGATCGGCAGTGATGAGGCGCTGGCGATGCCCTTGTACCAAGCGACAGTTTCACGGTTGTCAGTCTTGTAGCCAAGACTTGGGAACACCATGAGCCCCTGCGCTCCGAAGGATTCATAGAGCTTCGCGTTCTTCTTCGCATTTTCAAGCGTGATTTCAGCAAGGCCCGAAAGCACAGGGATACGACCGTCGACCACGTCGACAGCGGCCCGAATGACAGCTTCCCGCTCATCCATGTTCATCGATGCATTTTCACCGAGCATCGGGAGAACGATAATGCCCGACACACCCGATTTCACCAGGCGGTCAATGCTTGCTTTGGTTTGTTCGATATCGACGTTGCCGTCCTGCGTCAGTTTTGTCGTCACTGCCGGAAATACGCCTGTCCACTTCGTCATATCCACTCATCCTGTCATGTTGATCTTAAGGTAAGATTGGATCCAATCTACAATCAAACAACTGTGCTGTCCACTCTCCTCGGGAAACTTTTTCGGCGCCCATTTGCGCTCGCCTGTCTGATATGACCGTGCTCGTGGTGATTTGCCCGAGTCGATACTAGACGCAGCCTTTCGAATATAATAGATTGGATACAATAATGGCATAGGCGTTTTCCTCAGTTTGGTTCTGCATTGGCGAAACCCGCATGGGGTAACCTTACGACAAACGGTCATGCCGACCGCTGCCAGTCTGATCGGAATTCTAGTTGAGGACGTGAAATGCCAACGAAAACATACGATTACATCATAGTCGGTTCAGGCGCTGCCGGGTCGGTTGTTGCCGCTCGGCTCGGCGAGGACCGCAATCTGAGCATTCTTGTTCTCGAGGCGGGTCCTCACGACAATTCGATTTATGTACGCATGCCGGCGGCCATGTCCTATCCGCTGACGGACAAGGCCCGCACTTGGGAATTCGATACAGGGCCGGAGGCCGCATTGAATGGCCGGATGGTGCCCCATATCCGCGGAAAGATGCTGGGCGGTTCGGGGTCGCTTAACGGAATGGTGTATGTTCGCGGCAATCCGCGAGATTTCGATCGTTGGGCCGAGGACGGCCTAACAAATTGGTCCTATGCACATTGCCTGCCGTATTTCAAAAAGCTCGAGACCTATGACGGCGGGGCGAACCAGTATCGCGGTGGAGAAGGGCCAATCGCCATCACGACGCTGAAGGCGCAACTTGAGCCCTTCCAGGCATTTCTCGAGGCCGGGCAACAAGCTGGCCACGCATTCAATCCAGACTACAATGCCTTTCGTCAGGAAGGCGTGCATGCGTACCAGGCGAACATCGACAATGGAATCCGCGCAAGCGGGGGGCGCGCTTATCTTCGGCCGGCGATCAAACGCGGAAACGTGGAACTGCAACTTGGCGCGCTGGTGCATAAGGTGCTGTTCGAGGGCAAGCGGGCGGTCGGCGTACGGTATGAACAAAAGGGACAGATTCTTGAAGCACGGGCGGCCCGTGAGGTTATCCTTGCGGGAGGCGCTTTCAACTCCCCGCAATTGCTCCTTCTGTCTGGTATCGGTCCCGCTCATGAACTCGCCGAACACGGCATAATGGTCGTCTCAGACTTGCCGGGCGTTGGCAAGAGCCTCCAGGATCATGTTGCTGTGTCCATCAAGTACAGGGCGTCGCGTAGGGGCGTTTCGCCGGCCGTGGACATGAACCTGTTCAAGATGGCCCTCATCGGCGCTCAATGGATGTTCCTGCGCAGCGGCCTTGGCACGACAAACCTCTGGGAGGTCGGCTCCTTCTTCAAGAGCAGCGATCACGTCGACTATGCGAACATCCAGCACGAGTTCTTGCCGATGCTTGGCGAGCTCATGCACGGTAAGGTCAATATCGAGGAGGGGTTTCAATACCAAGTCTGCCTCGGTCGGCCGAAGAGCAAAGGTGCGGTCACGCTTGTGAATGGAGATCCACGCAAGCACCCGTCGATCGTGCTCAACTATCTCTCGCACGCCGAAGATCGCCGCAACCTGATTGATGGTGTCCGGCATACGGATGAGATCATCCAGCAGCGTGGCTGGGACAAGATCAGGGGGGAGGCAATTTTCCCGGGTCTGCGCAATTGGAGCGACGAAGACGTGTTCGCATGGTTGCAGGAAAACATGGGCACACAATATCACCCGTGCTCAAGCTGCCGTATGGGTAACGATGACCTCGCCGTGGTTGACGACGAAGGACGTGTACATGGGCTTGATGGCCTTCGCGTTGTCGATGCGTCCATTCTGCCGCGGATCACAAACGGCAACCTGCATTGCCCGACGATGATGATCGCCGAAAAGATTTCGGACCGCATCAAGGGCGTTCCGGCCCTTGCGCCGCAGCCCATCTCCTATGAGGGCCAGAAGGAAGCTGCCTGATCGGCTCCGACCGAAGAGTGCCTGCGCACATGGCGCGGGCACCGGCCGTGAAAATGAATTAGGACGTGACCTTTGCGCCGCGGTGTCGAAGGCCGCGGATAACATCATCACGAGCATCGGCGATGTGCTTCTTGAGAAGCTTTTGCGCGGCGCTGCTGTTGCCGTCCGCAAAGAATTGCGCGAGCGCGCTATGCTCCTCCAGCGCCTTCGTCTGTGCTGTCTTGGCGTCGATCTGGAGCCGTAGATATCGATCAGCGGAATTGTAAAGCGAGGAAAGCACCGACAGAGACCGTGGCCTGTCAGCTGCGTAAGAAAGTGCGATATGGAAGGCCCAGTTCAACTGGCTGAGGACCGCGGGGCTTTCTCCTGCCAGAAGCGCCTTCTCATAATCGCGATAGGCGCCCTGGACGCGCTCGACATCTTCGGACGTTGCCTTTTCCATCGCTTTTGCGAGGATGAAGGGTTCGAAGATCAGGCGCGCCTCGAATATGTCGACGGCGTCTTCAGGGGTGAGCTTCGCCACGACCGCACCCTTATGCGTATGAATGACGACAAGCCCTTCAGCCTCCAACTGGACCAGCGCTTCACGCACCGGAATGCGACTGACTCCAACTTCCTCGGCAATCGCCTCCTGGCGTATCTGATGACCGCCTTCATAGTAGCCGGATATAATCCGGTCACGAAGCAGATCGAGGACAGAGGATGTAACGGTTCGGCGCTTGATAGAAGGGGAGGGTTTCATCACGGACTCATTTATGTGCTGGACCGTATATTGAATACAAAACCCTCGCTGGGCAAGCAACTGACACGCGCAATTTAGCGGATAGATCGATTTCACTATACGATCCACACGCAAAAAATGCAAAGAAGTCCAGACGGGTCTGCTTCGCGACGGCGCGTAGCTTCAGGCAAACCACGTGTCTGAAAGTCGATATCCTTCCGGGAACGGATCCTCGGGATCGACCCCGTAGTGGCTCACACCCGTAAGCCATGCCCGCCCTGAGACCTGTGGCGTGACGGCGGGGATCGGGCCGGCGGTTCCAGTCTCCAGTATTTTGCAGTCGAATACCGTATCGAGGATCGACAGGTGACGGAACGCCTCGCCAACTTCCAGGTCTCCACGGGCATGAAGCAGTGCCATACGGGCCGATGTACCGGTTCCGCACGGGCAGCGATCGAGCCGACCCGGCGACACCACCACGGCATTCTTCGACGTTTTAACCCCGTCCACAACCCGGAGCGGACCAGCGAATTCGACCTGGTTTATCGTGTGGATCTGCGGGTTTTCAGGATGGACGGACGGCAACTGGTTTGCCGCTGCCGCCTTGATCTTTTCACCCACCTCCACCAGCAGACGGGCTTCGGTCCGATCAAGCGTCAGGTTCAGGTCCTCGGCGTCCACGATACAGTAGATCATGCCGCCATAAGCGACATCCACGCGCAGGGTCCCGAGGTCCGGGACTTCGATGGTTGCATCGCGATGCATTACGAAAGACGGGATGTTGCGGAACGTGATGCGCTTGCACTTGCCGTTCCTGCATTCCGCCACAACTTCCACAAGCCCTGCCGGCGTATCAACACGGACGATCGTCTGTGGCTCGGTCATCGGGATCATGCCGGCTTCGAGCGCCACCGTCACGGTGCAGATTAAATTCGAGCCGGACATCGGGACGAAATAATCGGATTCCATCACGATCATCCCGATATCCGCGTCGTCGCGGCACGGCGGCGTGATCAGGTTGACTGCGGCATTGACACTTCCGCGAGGATCGAAAAGCAGCATGTTTCGAAGCCAGGCGCCGTCGCGTTCGAGATTTTGCATCCTCTCGAACATCGTCTTGCCCTTGGGAGGCAAGACGCCGCCGGTGATCACCCGGCCCACTTCGCCCTCCGCATGGGCGCCTACGACTGTAATAACCCGATCAAGTTGCATGTTTTTCCTCTATCAAAAATGAACGCCGCCGGCGTGTGGAACCGTTGGGCGGTGCGAGCCCAAGCGCGGCTCATGGGCCCTTGTTCAAGATATTCAAGCTCTTTGTAACATCGTCTCGTGCTGCAGAAATATGCCGGGCCAGCAGGCGTTGCGCCAGTGCCGCATCGTGCTGCACGAATGCGGCTGCGATCGCCCGGTGATCTTCGAGCGCGCTTTGCCGAGCCTCGGTATTGTCGATTTGCAAGCGCAGATACCGGTCCGCCGATCTATAGAGAGAGGATAGGACGGCAAGCGACCGCCAGCGCCCGGACGGGCTGGAAAGCGCATTGTGAAACGCCCAGTTCAATTGGCTGAGTTGCGCCGGTGACGCGTCGTTGGCGACCCCGCGCTCGTAGCCCTGCAGCGCTTTCTGCACCCGGCTGATGTCTTCCGGCGTTGCCTTCGTCACAGCTTGACGAAGAATGCTCGGCTCCAGGATGAGGCGCGCCTCGAAGATGTCGATGGCGTCTTCGACGGTCAGTTGGGCGACGATTGCGCCCTTGTGCGTGTGGATCTGCACGAAGCCCTCCGCCTCCAGTTGGACGAGAGCCTCACGGATAGGAATGCGCGACACGCCGAATTCCTCGGCAATGGCCTCCTGACGGATCTGCTGCCCGCCTGCATAGAGTCCTTCGACAATGCGATTCCGGATCATTTCTAGCACGCTGGCGGTAACTGTGTGGCGCTTTATGACGGGAGAACTGGGGTTCATATCTTCAACGCTCAGTGGCCGGGGGAGGCCGGCAGGACGACGGACCCGTCGTGAGGCCAGCAGACATGCACACGGTCGCCCACATTCGGCCGGCTCAGGCCCGGCATGTTCTGAACCTGCGCGCGAAGTGTTTCTCCACCGTCGCTGACAAGATGATAGAAGGACCGGCTGCCTGTGAAGAGCACGTCGGTCACGGTCGCCGGGATCGCATTGTCCCGTACGGGGTTTTCGGCGTACAGCGAAATCGCTTCCGGACGCACCGACATGATGGCAGCACTTTTTGAGGCGATCTCGTTTGTCGGCCGATAATGGAAGCTACCTTCAGACGACCTGAACGCCCTTCTGCCAGACGCGTCTTCGACGATCGTTCCATGCAGGATATTGGTCTCACCAAGGAACTTGGCCGAGAAAAGACAATTGGGCTTGTTGTACATATCTTGTGGCGTATCGACCTGCACGATTTGCCCACGGTCGATTAGCACCACGCGGTCCGAAAGGATCATCGCCTCATCCTGGTCGTGCGTCACATAGATGAAGGTCGCCCCGGTTTCGGCATGAATGCGCTTCATTTCCGTCAGCATATGCTGCCGGATTTTCAGATCGAGTGCGGCAAGCGGCTCGTCGAGAAGCAAAACCTTCGGACCGTTAACGAGCGCGCGCGCGAGCGCAACACGCTGGCACTGGCCGCCGCTAAGCTCGGTGATAAAGCGCTGCTGAAGGTGATCCATCTGCACGATGCGCAGCATGTTGCGGACCCGTTCCCGAACCTCATCCTTGCCGATGCCCTTTACTTTGAGGCCGTAGGCAACATTTTCGAACACGTCGAGGTGCGGGAAGAGGGCATAGCGTTGGAACACCATGTTGACCGGCCGCTTTTCCGGCGGAAGACTGGAGACATCTTTTCCGTCGATCTTGAGCGACCCGCTCGTGAGGCTTTCAAAGCCGGCGAAAATGCGCATCAACGTCGTCTTGCCGCAGCCACTCGGGCCAAGCAGCGTGACGATCTCGCCTTGAGCGATGGAAAGATTGATGTTCTGAAGCGCCTTGAACCCGCTAAAGGCCTTGTTGCCATCCGTGATTTCAATGATTGGGGGCATGGGCATTTTCCTTCAAGCAGCGTCGCGGCTGGAGAGATTTGTCGCACGCTTCATCGCGGCGGTCGCAAGAGCGATGGAAATGATGGCGATGGTAAAGACCATCGCGAGCGTGGAGATCGCGTTGATGAGCGGTGTGACCGTGCGGCGCATCATCGACCAGATGTACATCGGCAGCGTCGTCTCGGTGCCCGATACGAAGGCCGTGACGACGAACTCGTCGAACGAAAGCGCGAAACTGAGCACGGCACAGGAAATGAGCGTCGGCGCTATGAGAGGGAGCGTCACCCGGCGAAACGTAAGGACCTGGGAGGCCCCCAGGTCGCGCGATGCTTCCTCGAGGTTCGGATCGAACAAGACGAGCCGCGCTCGCATGGCAATCATCAGCATCGGAAGTGCAAGCACCACGTGGGAGATGACGATGGTGATCATCGAGAGCTGAACGCCGACCTGAGATGCAAGCACCAGCAGCGACACGCCGAAGAACAGACCCGGAAGCGCGATCGGGGTGATGCAAAGCACTTCGAGAACGGTGCGACCGTTGCGCCCCAGGCGCAACCAGGCCAGTGACGCTGCCGCACCAAGAATGAAGGTGATGATCGCGGTCAACGTCGCAATCCAGAAGCTCTTCCACAGGGCCGAGGCGAGCTGCGGGTCCGAGAAGATTTGCGCATACCATCGTAGGCTGTAGCCCGTTATGGGGAAGGTGAAAGACGGGCTTTCGTTGAAGCTGAACAGAACGATCAGCGCGAGCGGGACGAGAAGGAATGCCATGATCATATAAACTGTGACACGCAGGATCATCTATTTCTCCTGTCGTAAGATGCTTTTGCGAGGGCGGGTGAGGCCTGCCGCGCGGGCAAGTGCTGTAATGATCACGTAGACCAGGATCGATAGTGCGAACATGATGAACGCCTGCGCCGCGCCGAGCGGCCAGTTACCGGTTTTTCGGAACTGATCAGCGATAAGCAGGCCGGTGGTCTGCCCGGAGGAGCCGCCCACCATCTGCGGGGTGACATAGTCGCTTGCCGCGAGAATAAAGGTGAGCATGAATGCACCGATCAGGCCCTGTGCGGCATTGGGAGCAACGACCCGTACGAATGCACCGAGCGGGCTCGTTCCAAGGTCGCGAGACGCCTCGATAAGCTCTTTCTTGATTTCGCTCATCGCGGAGATCACCATCAGGATGGCGAAGGGGAGATAGATGTGCACGAGAGTGATACCCACGGCGAAGGGACTGAACAGAAAGGCCTCGACGGGTGTCGTGATTATGCCCAGTTGCAGCAGTGCCGCGTTCAGAAGGCCGTTGGTGCCGAGCAACGTACGCCAAGCATATATCCGCACCAGATAGCTGGAGAACCAGGTGACGAGGATAAGGTAGAATATCACCTTGGAGCGGGTGACGTAGGTCAGATAGTAAGCGATCGGGAGCGACAGCAGCACGGAAATCGTCGCGGTGACAAGGCCAATGAAGAGTGCGTTGAGCGTGACCTTGAGAAACAGCAGGGACTTTATCGACGAGAGATAGTTCGTCAGGACGAAATCCGGGACGATACGGAACGAGCTTGCCGTCCAGAAGCTATATGAAAAGAGAAGGAGGCTGGGGGCGACGAAGAAAATCACCATATAGGTGACTGCCGGAGCCGCCAGGAAACTGCCCGTTTTTTGTGAGCTGACCAACGAGATAACTCCTAGAGCATTTCTTGCCGAAACGACATCGCTTCGGCGTCGGACAATGCGGCAGAAAACTCAGCACATTCCCGGCCGCCAAGACGCCGCCGGGAATGCCGATGCACTTACATGCCCGCCTTGAACTGCTGCCAGGCCTGAATCCAGTCGTCGTAGTTTGCCATCTCACCCTCCGCCTCGACAGGCGGAATGCCGGGAAGTCCCGCGGAGAAAATCTCTTCGATCTTGGAATAATCGATACGCTGGCGGGCGGGTTCATCCAAAAGCTCGACCGCTTTCTTTGAGACGGGGGCTTGATGAATGCTCATGCAGACATTTGCCTGCACCTGCGGGTCAAGCGACTGATTTATGAAATCATGCGCGGTTTCAACATTATCCGCCGAAACGGGGATGAACCATGCGTCGACCCACAGAACCGGCCCTTCTTCGGGAACCGCCATCTTCAACGGCACGCCCTGAGCGGTGACCTGCTGAATGATCTGCGGATCCGCCACGACCACGGCCAGCACTTCCTTGGATGCGATGAAGTTCGCGACATCGCCCTGGTTGATTGCGATCAGTCGGGCTTGGTCGCGGAAGGCGCCGAAACCGTCAAACGCGGTTTTCAGCTCATCCTTCGTCAGGGACGGGTACTTCTTGCCGAAACCGGCCAAACGGGCAATCAGCGGCCAATTGCCTGTTGCATCGTCCATGATGGCGATCTTGCCCTTGAGCTCCGGCTTCAAGAGATCCTTGTAGGATTTCGGCTCGTCCATTTCCGCCGAGTTGTAGAGGAGCGTATTGAAGCCCCAGATGTAGGGGGATCCATAAAGCGTACCGTCCTTGAACCAAGTCGGCTTGTCGAAAAAGACGCTGAACAGGTTATCTGCGTTATAATTCGGGATTTTCGAGACATCGAGCGGCGTGACGATCTTGAGTTGGTCGATGTAAAGCTCGCTATAGGCCTGATTGTATTCGGCGAGATCAAGGGGCGGCGGGTTGCCGGCAATGAACTTGGTATGTACATCATCCTGCGATGCGATCGACGTGGTTTCGACAGTGACACCGTTCGCCTCTCGCCATCCCTTCAACTCGTTCGTCAGGTCATAGCCCTCCCATGCCATGACTTGAATAGTGCCGCCCGTTGCGGCTGAGGCAGGCGTCGAAAACAATCTTCCGAAACTGACCGTGAGGCCCGCGGCTGCGCCACCGACCAGAAGGGCTCGGCGGGTTTCATCAAAGGTTGGAGTTGCGTATTTCGGTCCCATAGCTGCGTTCCCTTGTTTTTAGTAAACAATATATTGGATACATTATCTAGCATGTCAATAGTTTTTAGCGAAGAGGCTACCCCTCGTCCTTTCGTATCGCCGCCCGCTAGGCGCTGGGAAACCGAGGCTAAGCGCCTAAGCATATAAAAATGAAGATTGGATATGATATAATAATAAGGCAATCTGAAACGCAACTGGCCCCGCAAAATGGCTCGGCGCCAGATCAGTGTTGGTCGGAATTGGTGGATACAAGCTCACGATATCCAGACCCCGCGGTCTTGCTTATCCCGCAGGGTCGGAACCGTATGTATTCAGTCGTGCAGCTCGCGTGCGATCGGAGGCCCGATAACGAAATCCTTGAAACGAGCGGTGAACCCCGCTCGCTCTGGCGAGCAGCACATCACGCCGACTTGAACTGTCTTCGTCGGCGGAAAATAGGCGAGGCGGACGGGTATCCATGTGCCATTCTCGCTGTTGAGATACTGGACGCGGATCGCCTCGTGATGGCGCGTCAGCCGGATGCGGATCCCACCGGTATCGACGGGCACCTGGACCAACGACCAGTCGGATTGGTTGTTGGTAACGACGACGGAGAAAAACATCTGGCCATCGGTGAATTCTATGCCCGTCTTGATCCAGTGGCTTTCGCTCAGGCGCATCATCAACCCCGCCTGATCATAGAGAGCCTCATAGTCGCCCTGAACCGTGACCTCGGTGCTGAAATCACCCTCAACCTCCCTCGACAGGAAGTGGCCATCGTCTCGCCAGAAGTCGTAGAATGTTTCACGCCAGTAATCGGTCTTGTCTCCCGTCACGACCTCCAAAGTCCCATCCTTGTATGAGCAGGATGAGGGTGCGCTGTACCATTCGAGCTTCATTCCAAACGCATCCATGCGGCTTATCCTTGTGTTGTGGGACAGGTAAATGGCTTGGTCCGGACTTTCTAATGATGTGCCGGTGATCGCCGTCTGCTGACGAGCAGCATCAAGATGATTGTGCTGCCGTATATGATCAGTCGCAGCGCCTCGGGCGCCTGCATCAGGGAAAGGACATTGGAGAGGAGCGTGAGCGCAAGCACACCCATGACGGTGCCGAGGTATCTGCCTTCGCCGCCGGTCACCTTCGTGCCCCCGACGACGACGGCGGCGATGCTTGGTAGCAGCATGGGATCGCCCATGGCCTGAAAGGCCTGGCCGGAATAGCCCGAAAGCAGCACCCCTCCGACGGCCGAGCAAAGTCCGGCCCATAGAAAGGCGAACAGAACCACGACACGCGTGGGGACGCCGGCAAGATAGGCAACGCGGGAGCTGCGGCCCATCGCGTATATCCACGCGCCAAGCGGCGTTAGCCGCAGGACGAGGACAAGAACACTTCCGACGAACAACCAGATCAATACGGCCACCGGAACGACGTCGAACACGCGTCCGACGGCGAGGTGGCGCATCAGGGGAGAGGCATTTGTTTGGGGGCTGTAGCCACCGGCATAGACCACTGTCAAACCGAGCAGGATAGCGTTGACGCCAAGTGTCCAAACCATGGATGGGGCACGAAGGATGGCAACGCCGAAGGCGTTGACACCACCAATCGCCAAGCCCAGCAACAGTGCCGCGGAAATAGCCGTCCCGTCATTGGCCCAGGCTGCCCCGCTGCTGAAAGCCCCGCAGGCGAGCATACCCGCCGCCGTTGCCGTCCAGGGCATCGAGAGATCGATCTCGCCGAGCAGGAGAACGACCATGGCGCCGCTGGCAAGAACCCCGACGAATGCCGCGATCTGCAACTGCTGCATGTAATAGTTTACCGAGATCGTCGCCGGATACGTGATGCCGATAACGATGGTCAGAGCGAGAACGAAGAGGCAGGCGATCCAGATCGACCGCTCCACGCGGAGAGCCATGGAGAACAAGTTTATCATTGATAAGCCCTTAGGCGGTTGGGATCGCGCACCAGCGCGATGGACGCTGCGGCAACGGCGGTGACGAGCACCATGCCCTCGAAAAGCGGCTGGGCAAGTGGCGGTGCGCCGGTGAAAAGCAGAACGGCGCCGATCGCGCGCAGCGCATAGGCCCCGAAGATCGCGCTGAGTGGTGAGCCTGCACCTCCTCGCAGCGACAACCCGCCGATCACAATTGCGGCGATGGAGTTGATTGTATAGGGCGCGCCGATCGTCGCATCGCCCGAGAGGGTCTGAAAGCCGAGATACAAGCCCGCAAGGGCAGAAAACAACCCGGAAAGCACATAAGCGGCGATGATGGATCGCTCGATGCGAAGGCCGGACAGCCGTGCAGCCTGTGGCGCCGATCCGGCAGCGAATATTCCGCGCCCAAGAGACGCCCGCGATATCGCAGCCCATGTACAGGCGGCGATGATTGCGATCATCAGTGTCGATACCGGTAGGACGCCAAAAAGGATGGACGTCATCGCGTAAGCAAACCCGGTGTCCACCTCGCCCCCGGGAAAAGGCCTGATGAACAGGGCAAGGCCGCTGAAGACAGCGCCTGTGGCCAGCGTGCCGATGATCGGCTGGAGGCGACCATACACAATAAGCGCACCGTTCAACGCGCCGCAGAGCGCGCCGACGGAAAGCACAATGAGGACACCAGAGGCAATCTCGAGGGGAGAGCCATGCACCAGCTCCGAGGCGAGTGCATTGGTGAGTGCCACCATCCCGCCGACCGAAAGATCGAGCCCGCCAGTGAGGACCGGAAAGGTCTGGGCAAGAGCAGCAAGCGCAAGCGGGGCAGCCGAATTCGCGTAGGACTGGATGACGAAACTGGAAATTCCGCGTGGATGCACAGCGAGATAGACGGCGAGCACGATGACGAAGACCATCGCGCCGAGCAGGACCGGCATGTGTCGCGACGTCAGGATTTTCATGTCGGGATTTCCATTTCGGCAGGGTTTCGGATGGTCTCGGGGCGTGTCATGTTGAGCGATGCTTCCATGACGTTGACCTCGTTGAGCGCCTCGCCCCCAAGTTCACGCGTGATGGCGCCGCCATAGAGAACAAGGACGCGGTCACACATCCCGATGAGTTCCTCGAAATCGGTCGTGAGGAAGAGGACGGCCGCACCACGATCCGCAAGGTCGCGAATGAGCGCATAGATTTCCTGCTTGGTACCCACGTCGATGCCACGCGTCGGATCCATGAGGATATAGACTGCAGGCTCATTGAGCAGCAGCCGCGCCAGCAAGACCTTTTGCTGGTTGCCGCCGGAGAGGGAGGAAACCGGCGCCTCGGGCGAGGCAATCTTGATGGCCAGTTTGCGTATCATGTCACCGCTGCGCGCGACCTCGGCAAACTGATTACGCAAACCATATCGACTGAGCTTTCCTCTTACGGAGAGCAGCATGTTGTCACGGATTGATTCCGCCAGCAGCAGGCCTTCCGTCTTGCGATCTTCCGGAAGGAGCATCACAGGTCGCTCCCCGGCAATGGCCGCCGCCGGACCGGTCGGGTTGAATGGCTTGCCGTCGAGCGTCACCGAACCTGCCGCCGTGCGAACGGCGCCGTAGAGAGTTTGAAGAAGCTCCTTTTGGCCTTGGCCTTCGAGGCCGCCGATCCCGAGCACTTCGCCACGCCGGATCGCAAACGAGACGTCTTTCACCTTGTCGACTGCCGAGAGCCCCGAGACGCTCAGAACGACGGGCGCATCGGTCGGCAGCGCATGCCGGGGCGGGAAAACCTGCGAAATCTCACGGCCGGCGAGCATTCGGCAAATCTCGCCGTGCGAACGCGAATGCGTGGGGAATGTCTCTATTAGCTGACCATTTCGCAGCACGCTGCATCGGTCGGCGATACGCTCTATCTCGCTCATTCTATGCGAGATGTAGATGATGGTAAGGCCTTCGCGCCGCGCGTCGGCGATGATCTTGAAGAGCCGATCAACATCGTTACCGGGCAGGGATGCCGTCGCTTCGTCGAGGAGCAGGATCCGCGGCGTCTTGGCAAATCCCTTGGCGATTTCCAGCAGCTGTTTCTGGGTGAGCGACAGCTGACCTGCATGGGTGCCTGGATGAACGTCGCCCAAGCCGACCAGGTCGAGCCAACGGCGCGATTCCGCACGCTGTCGACGCAGGTCGATCCAGCCGAATTTCGATCGCGGCGGCTTGGAAAGAAAGAGATTGTCCTCGACCGAGAGATGCGGAACGAGGGAAAGCTCTTGAAATACGGTCGCAAGGCCAAGTCTCTCGGCAGCTTGCGGGCCGTTATGGTCGAGACGCTCGTCGAAGAGATCGACGGTGCCGGTATCGGGAGCAAGGACCCCGGTCAGAATTTTGATGAGCGTGCTCTTGCCCGCCCCGTTTTCCCCGAGAACCGCATGCACCGTTCCCGCCTCGATATCGAGACTCACGTCGGAAAGTGCTCTGGTCGGCCCGTAGGATTTGCCGATACCTCTTAATCGTATGGCATTCACCGTCATCGCTGTCCCTTCTCGTCGGTTTGGGCAAACCCGGCGGGCCTCAGTGCGGCCCGCCGGCGCCGCTCACTTGGCGGTCAGTTCATTCGCAGTGAAGAGAAGGTTGCATTCCTTGAAGCCCGTCGCGGTGTCGAAGGAAGCCGGCAGTTGCGAGAAATAGGCAATGCCGTCCTTCCAGTCCGTCGACGGCAGCGACGGTGGTGGGAGCTTGATGCGCTGTGGCATCTGTTTTCCCTCGAAGCTTGAGAGGGCGGCGAGAATGGCCACTGCCGAAACCGACGGTGAGGATCCGATCGCAACGCCGGTGAAGCCGTTTTCGGCGAGCATGCGCACGGCGCCGTTCATCGTGTCCGAACCGAAAGGCACGGCGGGATGCTTGGCGTCGAGCAGGGCCTGGATCGACCCCATGCTGCCATAGGCATTGGCAACGCCAACAAATTTGCCATGCGCCGCAACCGCCTCCGCAGTCACGCGCTGCGATGTGCCGACATCCCAGTTCCCGACGACTTCGACCACCTCAAAGGACGTCCCCTCGAATACCTTCTTGAAGCTTTCCGTCTGCTGCTTCTCCGTTGCATTTCCCTGCAGGCCACGCACCCAGAGCACCTTGCCCTCGGTGATGTTCTTCGCCTTCAGGTCGTCGAGGATGGCCTGCGCCTTCTTGGCAGCAATTTCACCATGGTCGATATCGACGATGAGGTGGTTGTCGTTGAAGACGACATTGTCGAAGGAAACGAGAAGTGTTCCTGCCTGGTTGGCGCGGCCGATCACGGCATCGAAGGCCTCCGGGTTGACGGCGATGAACAGCACCGCATCGTAGCCGGCAGCAACGTAATTCTCGATCGCCGCAATCTGTGCCGCGACGTCGTTGCCAACGCTGACGGCGGTGAATTCCTTCACCTTCGCTGCAATCTCCGGGCGCTTAACGTAGGACTCCGCAGCGCGGATCATCTGGATGCGCCAATCGTTGCCGGCAAAGCCGTTGACCAGCGCGATGCGGTACGGGCCTTCGCGCGGCGTTACGGCAGACAGCTGTTTGGTATCGGCGTCCCAAGGTGCAAAGCACTCCGGAAAGTAGCTCTCCGCTGCCATGGCACCGGATGCGCCAAGGCCCATCGCCAACATCAGCGCGGCCGTTTTCAATTTCCAAATTTTTCCCATCTGAAAGCTCCTTATTGTTGGTTGGCTTAGCCGTACATCAACAAAATAGTATCCAATATATTGATGTCAATATACGATATCACGACTTGACCGACTCTCGCCAAGCTACCGCTCAAGCGGCTCGCACAGTCGAAATCGGAGGCCGATGGCTTGACACACGGCGCGACTGAAGATTGGATGCAATCATACAATCTGTAGGGATGTGTGTTCTGCCACTGTCGTGCTGCGGTTCCATGACGTGATGGTAGCCAGACGGAAAACCAAACGAATTTTTGAAGGAAAACAGGTGAGTGCAATGTTTCATCGTCAGTACGGGCTCTGGATCAACGGCGTGGTGGAACGTCCTGACGGAAACCAGAGCCATGACCGATATTCGCCCGCCAACGGCGAACCGGTCGCAAAAGTTTGCCTCGCCACGCCTGAAGATGTCGGAAGAGCAGTCGCCTCCGCCAAAGCGACGTTCAAATCGGGTGTCTGGTCAAAAATGCCGGCCATCGAACGTGGTAAGATCATTCAGCGCTTTGCCGACTTGATCGTGGCTGAACTCGATCACCTCAGCCTCATCGAGGCCGAAGAAGCGGGCAAGACCACGGCCGCCGCCCGCGGCGAGATCGAATGGTCGGTGGAGCTCGCGCGCTTTGCGGCCACACTGGCGTGGAACATACCGGGCAAGGTTATCAACCACGAGGGTGCCGAAAAACTCGGTCTCGTAACCCACGAGGCATTACCGGTCGTCGGTATGATCCTCCCTTGGAACTTCCCTACTGTCACGCTTTTCCAGAAGCTGCCCTACGCCTTGGTTGCAGGCTGCTCCGTGGTGATCAAGCCCTCGACCTTCACGCCGGGAACAACGCTGGAATATGCCCGCCTCGCCAAGGAGGCTGGAATACCCGATGGCGTGATCTCCGTCCTTCCAGGCAACGGAGACGACGTCGGGCGCACGCTTTGCCTTCATCCGGATATCGACATGATTTCGTTCACGGGATCGACCACCGTCGGCAAGGAGATTGCCGCTCTGTGCGGGCAAACGCTCAAGAAGGTCGCGCTGGAGCTTGGAGGCAAGGGTGCCAACATTGTGTTCGCCGACGCCGATCTCGAAGCTGCCGTCGACGGCGCACTTGCCGCCTTCACGATCAATCAGGGAGAGGAATGCTGTGCCGGTGCCCGTCTCCTCGTTGAAAAGTCGATTGCGGACGATTTCGTCGAACGCCTCGCCAGCAAGGCCCGCGCTTTGAAGCTTGGTACCTCCAAGGATGCAGAAGCGGATATCGGCCCCATGATCCACGAACAGCACCACGCCAAGGTCATCTCCTACATCGAAGCATCGAAGCGGGAAGGGGCAACGCTCGTCACGGGCGGCGGCCGCCCTTCCGATGCACGCTTCGATTCAGGCTACTTCGTCGAGCCGACGATCTTCACCGGCATTACGCCTGAAATGACCATTTTCAACGAGGAAGTCTTCGGTCCCGTTCTCGGGGTCACCACCTTCGAAAGCGAAGCGGAAGCGGTCGCGCTCGCCAATGCCACGCCCTATGGCCTTGCGAACGGGCTCTGGACGAAGGATCTCGATCGCGCCATGCATGTATCCGCCGCGCTCGAGAGCGGCTTCGTTTACGTCAACTGCTATCTGGAAACCGTGCCTCAGCTGCCCTTCGGTGGCGTAAAGGCGAGCGGGTTGGGTCGCGAGAATGGCACGGAAGGCCTCTTGGAGTTCATGCAAACCAAGTCGACCTTCATTCGCTTGCGCGCCGGCCATTAAGCACCATCGATATTGAGGACGTAAAGAATGAAACCAGTTCGTTTCGGCATACTTTCGACCGCGAAGATCGCGCGCGATTGGGTTATCCCTGCCATGAAGGCGGTTGAGGAATGCGAGGTCGTCGCAATTTCCTCGCGCGACCCCGCGCGCGCGGCATCCGTCGCGTCCACATTCGATATCCCGCGGCACTACGCGTCGCTGAGCGAGATGCTGTGCGATGACGCCGTCGAGGCCGTCTACATTCCGACGCCCAATAATTGCCATGTCGATGAAGCCATCGAGGCGCTGGAGGCGGGCCGGCATGTGCTTTGCGAAAAGCCGCTTGGTCTTAATGCGAAAGAGGCCGAACGTCTTCAGGCCGCCCAACTGGCCACGGGCTTGCAGGTGTCGGAGGCCTTCATGGTGCGCTACCATCCGCGCTGGCTTGCAGCACGCGACATTATCCGCAGCGGTCGGCTCGGTCGCGTCACCCAGATTCACGCGACCTACAGCGTGATGAACGACAATCCAGATGACATCCGCTTCCGACCGGAACTGGGCGGTGGCGCACTTGGTGACGTCGGTATCTATCCCATTACGGCTGCGCGCTTTCTGTTTGAAGATGAGCCGTTTGCTGTGACTGCAACCTTCGAAAAGGCTCCCGACGATGGCGTCGATATCGCCGTCGCCGGCATGCTGGAATTTCCGGGCCATCGGAATCTGCTTTTCTCAGGGGCGCTGCTCCAGGCATGGTCGCACTGGATCATGGTAACGGGCACAGAGGGATGGATGGAGTTGCCGGTGGCCGTTTGGCCGTCTGCACAACAGGAAACAGTCATTCACCTGCGCGGCCGCGACGATCTTTATGACCAGCGTGTCGAGACGATACGCTTTCCTCCCGCAAATCAGTATGAGCACGAGGTCCGAACTTTCGCAAAATCCGTGCGCGGCGAAATCGAGCAGCTCTGGCCGATCTCGAATGCTGTCTCCGGCATGCGTCTGCTCGACGCAGTAAGGCAATCTGCGGCGACAGGGACACGTATCAGGATCAATGGGTAGTCAGCTTCCGTCTTAATCTCGCTCCGGCGGTTTGATTGATCCTACATCAGGCAAACGGCTTCCCCTGGCGGCGGTGATGGGCGTCTTGTGGAGGAGGGTGGGCTCCATCAGGTGGCAAGGGCCATCGAGAGCTGCTTTGCGCGGTGGCACGCCCCATCGATTTTTTGGGCTTGCCCGAAACAACTTGCAAGCGGAAACTGAGACGCTGTAACACACGATGCCGGACTGCCAAACGGCGGGCCGCAGTTGTCACGTGGTCTCCAGTAAGCCCAAACGGCCTGACTAAAATGGAAGATCGCTTGTCTGAGGAGCCTTGTTGAACAGTTTGCGCAACCTTCCGCTTCCTACGTTGAAAACGTTCGAGGCGGCCGCCCGCCACCAGAGCTTTACGAAAGCCGCTGCCGAACTCGCTCTTACGGATAGCGCTGTCAGCCACCAGATTCGCAGGCTGGAAGAAGCGCTGGGTTGCAGCTTGTTCGAAAAGTCCGGACGGAGCGTCGTGCTCAGCGATGCCGGACGGATTTTTGCCAAGGTGGTCTCGGCCGCAATGCAAGATATCATTGGGGCAGCTCTTCGACTATCGGATGCCGGTCAGGTTCAGGGGCGGCTCGATATCGCGTGTCCCCCCATGTTCGCCAACACTTGGCTTGCCAAGAATATTCACGAGTTTTGTCGCGACCACCCAGCAATCGAATGCCACATACGGCTGGTTGAAAACCAGAGGGTGCATGAGTTGAGCGATATAGACGTCGGCGTCTCCTTCGGCGCGGGGGGATGGGCCGATCGCTGGTCGACGCTTCTTGCGCATGTCAACATCACGCCGGTTTGCAGCCCTGTCCTCTTTGACAGCATCGGTGGGAGCCTCAGCCATCCTTCGGATCTTCACCGCGTTACCCTGCTGCACTGGGACGATGGATCGGAATGGCGGCGGTGGTTCTTCGAGGCGGGGGCTCCGGGCGCCGACCAGGAGGCGCGCCATCTCTATTGCAGCGATCTCGGCATGGCGATCGATCTCGCCGTTCATGGAACCGGCGTGGCGCTTGTCAGCGACACTTTGTCGGGCGGTGATTTCAGGCGCGGTATTCTTATCAAGCCTTTCCCGTTTTCGATCGATGCCTTTGGTGGTTGGCACGTCGTGTGTAACACGGCGAGCATGCATCGTGCCGGGGCACGCCTTTTTCTTCGCTGGCTCTTGACCGCTTTTGGCCGCGATATCGCGCTTGAGACGCTTCCATAGCGGGGCACATCTCAAACCAATGAAAGAATTTCACATTTTCTGTTGGCGTGTCGCGGAACAAGCCGAGATATATACGTGATAGATGATGCCTTGTCATCTTTGGCGTGAGGATTCATCAATTGTGCAAAATTGCGTCAAGCGCGTAAATAGCCAAATAATTATGCAGACGCGCAAAGCCTAGAGTGGAAAGATGCCGATGTTGACCGCCACGGACATTCACAAGTCGTATAGCGGCCATGAGGTGCTGAAGGGTGTTTCACTCAGCGCCAATGCCGGCGACGTCATCAGCGTGATCGGCGCGAGCGGTTCCGGTAAGAGCACCTTCCTTCGCTGCATCAATTTTCTGGAGCGTCCTAGCGCGGGTACCATTGCAATCGATGGGGAGGTGCTCGCCACCGTGAGGGAGCGCGATGGTACGTTGCGGCCGGCGGATCGCCACCAACTGCGGCGGGTCCGCTCGAAGCTCGCTATGGTCTTCCAGAACTTCTGCCTGTGGTCTCATATGAGCGTGCTCTCCAACGTCATGGAAGCGCCGATGAGCGTGCTCGGTCTTTCGAAGGCGCAAGCAGCCGAGCGTGCGAAGGCAAATCTTGCGAAGGTCGGTCTCGGCCAAGCCGTTTTCGACAAGTATCCGGCGCATCTGTCTGGCGGCCAACAGCAGCGCGTCGCGATCGCCCGTGCACTTAGCATGAATCCGGACGTTATGCTGTTTGACGAGCCGACGTCAGCGCTCGATCCCGAACTTGTCAGCGAAGTGCTCAAGGTCATGCAGGTTCTCGCGGAGGAGGGGCGCACGATGGTCGTCGTGACCCACGAAATGGGCTTTGCGCGCCACGCGTCAAGCCGCGTGCTCTTTCTTCATGAGGGTCGTGTCGAGGAGGAAGGGACGCCGGACGCAATTTTCCAGGATGCGAAGAGCGCGCGACTGCAGCAATTCCTTGCCGGGCGCCTCAAGCACTAGCCTTCGCACCCACCCTCTCAATCTTGGCCAACAACAACAACTCCAGAGGAGCTACCATGCGACTGCCAGCCATCTCCCTATTCGCAACCCTGATTGCCACGGGCACGATGCTGAACCCGGCCCATGCCGATCAGATCAAGATCGCCACCGACGCGACGTTTCCACCATTTGAATCCGTCGATGCCGGCGGCAAAGTCGTAGGCTACGACGTCGAGCTGATGGAGGCGATCTGCGAAGCCGCAAAGCTCGATTGCAACATTTTCAATGCCGCTTGGGACGGCATGATCCCCGGTCTCATCGACGGCAAATATGACGCGTTGATCTCACAGTTGACCGTAACGGACAAGCGCCGCCAGGTCATTGCCTTCAGTGACATCTATAGTCATCCGACCTTCCGCTTCGTCGCCAAAAAGGGTGCGGGCCTCGACATCACACCGGAGGGCCTCGCGGGTAAGATCATCGCGGTGCAGACCGGCACTCCGATGGACGCCTATGTCACGGCCCACTTCCCCCAGGCGACCATCAAGCGCTACGACAGCGGCAGTGCGCCTTATCTCGAACTCTCAGCGGGCCGCGCGGATCTGCACATCAGCTATCAAGCACAGATCATTCACAGCTTCCTGAAAAGCGATTCCGGCAAGGATTTCGAGCTCGTTGGCCCACAGCTGACCGGTAAGGACGCCAAGGAGTTCGGTGAGGGGGTCGCGATCGCGATCAACAAGAAGAATGTTGCACTCGTTGAAGAGATCAACAAGGGTCTAGCGGCCGTCCGTGAAAGCGGCAAGCTCGACGCGCTCAACGCCAAGTATTTCGGCGAATAAGCGCATGGTCGCCGACTACGCCGCGGCAATTCTGTCAGCAGGGTCCACGACCCTGCTGGTTGCCGTCCTGTCGCTGCTGGTGGCGACCTTTCTCGGCCTCACGGCCGCCTTTGCAAAACTCTCGGCAAGTTCCGGCCTTCGCGCGGTTGCCGGCATCTATACGTTTGTCGTGCGCGGAATCCCGGATCTCGTCATCATGCTGCTGGTCTTCTATAGCCTGCCGGCGCTTTTGAACCAGTGGATAGAGATGCTTGGCTGGGATTTCCGCGTCGAGTTCTCTCCGACCGTCGCGGGCATCGCGACGCTCGGTGTCATCTTTGGCGCCTATATGACGGAGACGTTCAAAACGGCGTTGCAAAACATTCCGCGCGGGCAAATCGAAGCGGCAGTCGCCTATGGACTGACACGCCGCCGCATGTTCACCCATATCATCCTGCCGCAGCTCGTCCGTCTCGCTCTTCCAGGCTTCACAAACAACTGGCTGGTTCTGGCGAAAGGCACGGCACTGGTCTCGCTGATCGGCCTGCAGGACGTCATGTTCCGCGCAAAGGGGGCGGCGGAAGCCACCGCCATGCCGTTCACCTTCTACCTTATCGCCGCCGGCTTCTATCTTGCCGTGACACTTGTCTCCATGTTGCTGCTCTTCCTCGTCGCGCGCCGCTTCGACGTCGGCACCCGAAAGGTCTTGTCATGAACTGGGATGTGATAGTCGAAAACCTGCCGCTCTATCTCGAAGGCGCCAAGCTGACGCTCATCCTTGCCTTCGCGTCGCTCGGCATCTCCTTCTTCCTCGCTATTCCACTCGCCTTCTTGCGAAACAGCGAGAACGCGGCCTTTCGCTACACCGTTATGGCCTATACCCTCGTATTCCGCGGGACGCCGCTTCTCGTCCAGCTGTTCCTGATCTACTTTGGCCTCGCCCAGTTCGGTCTGGTGCGCGAAAGTGTGCTCTGGCCATGGCTTTCCAGCCCGATGGTCTGCGTCATCGCGGCATTCGTGCTCAATACGACAGCCTATTCCACCGAAATCTTCGCAGGCGGCCTGCGCCATATCCCGGTGGGCGAGATCGAGGCAGCGAGGGCCTATGGCATGTCCGGCCTCGTACAAGCCCGCCGCATCCTCATTCCCGCCATGCTGACCCGTTCGCTGCCGCTCTACGGCAACGAGATGATCATGATGCTGCATGCCACTTCGCTTGCAAGCACGGTCACTCTCCTTGAGGTCACGGGCGTGGCGCGCAACATCACGCTGAACTACTACATTCAGTTCGAGCCTTATGTGACGGCCGCCGCAATCTATCTGGTGCTGACCTTCGCCCTTGTGTCTGCCTTCCAGCTCGTGCAGCGGCGGTGGGCCGGTTATCTCGAAAGCCGCATCGGCTGACCCTTCACCCATCCGAAAGTGAGAGACCCGGTTCGGCCGGGCAGAGGAGACGTTCATGGACAATAAGGCAGATCTCGGCGCGCTGTTTGGCGCTGCGGCCGAAACGAAGACATTCCTGGGGCTGGAAGCCTGCGCCGATTTTGAGACGATGACCGCGCCGGTCGCCATCCTCGGCGCGCCCTGCGCGACGCCCTATGCCGCCGTCGGCGCCTATTGCCGCAACGGGCCGGACGCCCTGCGCCAGGCGACCGGTTCGTTGACCGCCAATGTGGATCGGCACGATTTCGATCACGGCGGCCCCGTCTTCCCAAGCGCCAAGCTACGGCCGGTCGATTGCGGCAATCTCACCTTCGATGAGGCGGACAGCGCGGCAAACCGGCAGAAGATCGCCGACGCGGTTTCGACCTTCCTGAAACGCGGGGCGGTGCCGGTGCTTCTCGGCGGCGACGATTCCATCCCTATCCCGATGATTGAGGCAATCGGTGCGCAGGCGAACGGCGCGAAATTCACCATCCTGCAGATCGATGCACATATCGACTGGCGTGAGGTCCATATGGGTGAGCGGCTCGGCCTTTCCTCGACGATGCGCCGCGCGTCCGAAATGCCGCATATCGAGCGCATCATTCAGGTCGGTGCTCGTGGCATCGGCTCGGCCGCGACCAGTGATTACGAGGACGCGGTGGCATGGGGTGCCGAGTTTTTCCCGGCCTATGACGTGCACAAGAACGGCGTCGAAGCGGTGCTCGAGCGTATTCCCAACGGCAGCAACATCATTATCTGCATCGATGCGGATGCGCTCGACCCGGCCCTTATCCCGGGCGTGATCGGCCGTGCGCCGGGTGGCCTCAGCTATTATCAGGCCGTCGATCTCATTAAGGGCGCGGCGACGCGGGGCCGGATCGCGGCAATGGATTTCGTCGAGTTCATGCCCGAGCGTGACGTCGATGGCATCGGTGCGTTGACCTTCGCACGGCTGATCACGACGGCTCTGGGCGTCCTTGTGCGCCAGGCCGACTGAGTTCAAACGCCTAACAAGCGAAAGGCCCGCGAGAGGCGGGCCTTTTTGTTCTTGCGATCAGTGCCGCGGGGTCAGATGGATGCCCGCCAGCGTGCAGCGAACAGAGCCGCCCGCCCGCTCGATAGTCGGGATATCGAGCGCGACAATACGAACACTTTCCTCGATGGCCGCGCGCTGGCCAGCGTCGAGCGCATCGAGTGCTGTCGAGGAGAGGGCGAGGATGCGGCCTTCGGTTCCCTGCAACTCCAGCGCATTGCCCGCGAAGCGACCGATCTGCTCTTCGCTCAAATCGATGATCCGGCGACCGAAGCGTGCGAGGCGCCCCACAACCTCTTCGCGGCGCCGTCTATCGCTGATCATCCCGGTTCCGATGACAGCGAAATCCGTGCCGATGCACATCAGCACATTGGTATGATAGATCGGCATACCCTTGCTGTCGCAGGCCTCGAAGGCCATGGGCTCGAAGTTGAAGTGGGTCGAGAACCGCTCCAGCGCGATCGGATTGGTTCGGTCCGAGCGAACGGCATAGGCGACGCGGTCGATGTGATCGAGCACCATGGCGCCGGTGCCCTCGAGGAACAGGGCGTCCGGCTCGAGTCCGGAATAATCTATGACATCCTGAACCCGGTATTCCGTTTTCAGCATCTCGATAATATCGGATCGCCGCTCCCGACGCCGGCTTTCAGCCTTCATCGGATAGATCGCGACATGACCGCCCGCATGGGTGGAAAACCAATTGTTCGGAAAGACGGAATCCGGAGTTGACGTACCTTCGTCCTCGAAGAGATGGACCTTGACCCCATGGCTTTCCAGGGTCGCCGCAGCGGCGGTGATCTCGGCATAAGCTCTCAAGGCCAGATCCTCACCGCGATCGGAGATAGTCTGGAAGCTGTTGTCTGCCGCCGTTTCGGTGTTGACGGTGAAATGGTGGGGGCGAACCATGACGACGGCTGCGGGGGCTTGGATGGAATGGCGCATGCTGGAGCTCACTTCGCGCGCTGGAGCATGCCGAAGAGGTCCCGCGGATCGTCCGGATCGGCGATGATGTCGAGATCCTGCGATAACCCGGTGCCGCTGAGTTTCTGGTGGACGTAGCGCAGTGCGGAGAAGTCCTCGACGGCGAAGCCGACGCTGTCGAAGAGTGTGATCTGGTTCTGATCACGCCGGCCCGCCGTCGCGCCGGAGACAACCTGCCATAGCTCGGTCACCGGATAGTCCTCGGCCATCTGCTGTATCTCGCCTTCGGTGCGTGTCTGCGGAGAATATTCCACGAAGGTGTCGGCTCGCAGAAGGATATCTTTATGCAGCTCCGTCTTGCCCGGGCAGTCACCGCCGATCGCGTTGATATGTACCCCCGCGCCGACCATGTTATCGGTCAGGATCGTGGCGTACTGCTTGTCAGCGGTACAGGTGGTGATGATGCCCGCGCCTTCAATTGCGGCCTGCGCGGTGTTGCAGGTAATAAGCTCCAACCCGCTTCCCGTCAGATTGCGGCGTGTTTTCTCGGTGGCCTGCGGATCAATGTCATACAGACGAACGGTCTTGATGCCGAGCAGGGCCTTCATCGCAAGTGCCTGGAATTCGGCTTGAGCGCCGTTGCCAATCATTGCCATGGTCGTCACGCCCTTCGGCGCCAGGTGACGTGCCGCCATGGCAGACGTCGCAGCGGTGCGAAGCGCCGTCAGGAGTGTCATTTCGGTCAGCAGGAGCGGATAACCGGTGGAAACCTGTGCGAGCAGCCCAAAGGCCGTGACCGTCTGGAGGCCCTGCGCCATGTTCTTGGGGTGTCCGTTCACATACTTGAACGCATAGATCTCGCCATCCGATGTCGGCATCAACTCGATGACACCGTCATTGGAATGCGAGGCGATCCGGGGCGTTTTGTCGAAAACGTCCCAGCGCCGAAAGTCCGCTTCAATGGCACCGGCGAGTTCGACGAGCATCGTCTCGATGCCGATATGGTGGACAAGTCGCATCATGGTTTCGACGCTGACAAAGGGCACGAATGCCTTGGCGGATGGTTGCGGTGCGGACATGGGCTACCCTCTCACTTGTGATCGAACATCAGGATAGCTGTCAAACTTGCTGGCGAAAATTGCAGAATAGTGTCAATTTACGTAAAGCTTTGTGCAAAATTACCACGGGAATTGTTAAAAAGGGCAATCGTCACGTGAACATCGCAAAATACATCCCCGACGATCTCGATCGGCGTCTCATCGCGCATTTGCGCGCTGACGGTCGCGCGTCTCTTGCAAAGCTTGCAGACGCGCTGAGCGTCGCGCGCGGCACGGTCCAGAACCGCCTCGATCGCTTGATGCAAACGGGAACGCTGCTCGGCTTCACCGTCCGCGTCCGCGAGGACTATGACGAGCAGACTGTGCACGCCGTCATGATGATCGAGGTGGTAGGGAAATCAACCACTCAAGTCATCCGCAAGATGCGGGGCTTGCCCGAAGTCTATTCCCTGCACACGACAAATGGCAATTGGGACCTCATCGCTAACATCCGTGCCGCAAGCCTCTCGGATTTCGACCGCGTTCTGCGTGAGGTCCGCATGATCGATGGTGTCGCCAACAGCGAGACGAGCTTGCTCTTAAGCAGTGTATGAGCGCGCTTTCCTCGATCGCTCCGCAGCGAGGTTAACCGACGCGCGGCATGTGCTTTGGCAGAAGGTGCTTTCAGCGAAGGAAGATTAAGGAAGCTATTCCTGAATCCATTTCATATGGAGTGCCGGCTTGTGTCCATTGACCCCGCATATCGCGCGCACCATGTAGTTGGCATGCCAAAACACGAGAAGAACACCGTCGAGTTGATTAGAACATGGACTTTGCCGGTCGCGGTGACGATGGGGTCATCCGTTCGCGCGAAAGGTATCCTACAGGAGATTCAGGCGCGGCTGCCGGCCATCTCCAAAAAAGCGGTCATGCTCGACGGAAGTGATCTTACTCTGGCGATGCGAGCCGAAGAAAAGGCTGTTTTCAACGTTGCGGTCCTGGTCGTGTCCAAGGCGCTGGATGATGCTCCGTTTCTTCCCGTCATCCCGCGTGAGATTGAAGACATCCTTGGCATGAAGACCAGCGAGCGGCATCGCTGGCTCGCGGACGGCCGTCTTCGTAGCGCGGGGACGAGAACCGTCAGGCTGGCCGGGCGAGCCCGGCAGATTACCTTCCACGTTTTTGAGCCGAAGGTCGTGGATGAACTCCTCAATCGTGGCGCGGTCGATGAGTGGCGGGTCGAGGATGCCGAGGCGAAAGCAGAGAAAAGACTACAGGCGGCCTATCAGGCGAAGCTGACGCGGCTGTCCAAGAAGAACAAACGGTCGAAGACGGTGGACAAGAGCGCCGACGATCCCAGTCCACCCCTTCGAGGCTGGGAGGACTTCGACCTCGACGGCCTGCTTCGGTAGTTCGTCGACTGCGCATCCCCGTAAGCGCCCTCCGGTCGCGCGATCCGCGCCGTTTCAATTCGGCTCAGAGAGCAGTCGAATGACCTCATGGGGCAGCGCCTTCTCGACATAGTCGATCAGAACAGACTTCGCCTGCGCCAAGGACAGATCAATGTCCGCATGCCCCCGACGCAGCCACAGCCCGTCGATCATCGCAGCAAAGCCAAGGTTGAAGTGATCGATCTTGTCCTGCTCAAGATAGGGTCTCAGGATGCTGGACACATTTGACCGAAGGCGGCGGTAATAGGGTCGTAGCAGGCGGGCGTAACGTTCGTTATGCGAGGCTTCGGCATAAAGCGAAACCCAGGCGCTCGCCGCCTGCTTGTCGAAGCGTTGCGCCGGGAAGTTTCCATCGATGAGCGCCATCAGCCTCTCCCAGCCTGAATGCGCACGACGAAGGTTCAGGACGATTTCGTTGGCCAGGATGCGGTTGTTCATCCGCACCATCTCAAAGAGAACCTCTTCCTTGTCCTTGAAGTAGTAGGTGAGGATGCCTTGGGAGAGACCTGCTTCCGAACAGATTTTCGTGCTCGTCAATCCGCGCAATCCTTCCTTGAGGAAGATGCGGTGCGCCGCGTCGATCAACTCGACGCGTCTGATGTCCTCGATGCGGGTACGTGGTCTCTTCGGCTTCTGCTGCATGGATTTTCCGTAGCAGATCAATTTTTTGTACGCTTTAACAAAATTTTGCTTGCCTTAAAAATATCCGTTCCTATCCTCGTGGAAAACCAAAAGGGGAACGCTGATGAACAGGAAAGTTTTCGCGATGATCATCGCTGCGGGCGTGGCGTGTCCAATGCAGGCCCATATGGCGTTTGCCGGTGAGGCCGAGGCATGCAAGGCGGTGCGTCTCTCAGACCTTGGCTGGACGGACATCGCCTTGACCAACACCACCGCCGAACTCATTCTGGGCGCCTTAGGCTATGAGCCCAGCCAGACGCTTCTCGCTCTCAATATCACGTTTGATTCCCTGCGGAGCGGTGATATCGATGTGTTCTTAGGCAACTGGAGGCCGGTGCAGGACATCGACTACAAGCCCTATTTCGACGATGGCTCGGTCATCCCCGTCGCGACAAACCTGACGGGAGCGAAATACACGCTGGCAGTGCCCAGATATGTCCACGACGCAGGCTTGAAGTCGTTCGACGATTTGCAGCGGTTTGCAGACCGGCTTGATCACAAGATTTACGGCATCGAACCCGGATCCAACAAACCGCTACTCGACATGGTCGAAAAGAAGGCCCACGGACTGGATGGCACTTGGGAGGTCGTGGAGTCCAGCGAAGCGGCAATGCTGACGCAAGTGCAGCGCGCCGTCGAAACGAACGCGTGGATCGTCTTCCTCGGCTGGCAGCCGCATCCGATGAATGTCACCATGGACATGGCCTATCTGGCAGGCGGTGACGCGGAATTCGGACCCGATTTCGGCGGTGCGACGGTGCGCACGATCGTCCGAAAGGGCTATCCCGAACAGTGCCCCAACGTGACGAAGCTTTTCAGCAACCTCGTCTTCGACATCGATTACGAGAACGCCGGCATGAACATGATCATGACAGACGGACTGGAAGCGCGCGACGCCGCGATTAAGATGCTGAAGGCCAACCCGCAGAAGCTCGATGCCTGGCTCAAGGATGTGCAGACGTTAGACGGCAAGCCGGGCTTGGCCGCGGTCAAGGCGGAGCTCGATATCCAGTGACGACAATGGCGACGACGTCGATGCGTGCCGCCGTGTTGGCGGGACATGGGAAGCCGTTGCAGGTCAAACTTGTACCGCGGCCCTTAGCGGGACGCGGCCAGCTGCTTGTCCGATTGCAGGCATGCGGCATCTGCCATTCGGATGTCCATATCTGGAAAGGCGACGTACGGCCGCCTCACGCGCCGGAGCCGTTTATCCTCGGTCACGAGGGTGTCGGTGTCGTCGCGGCGATTGGCGAAGGTGTGCAGGGCTGGGCGGTCGGCGAAACGATCGGGGTTCCCTGGCTGCACGACACCTGTCTGCGATGCGATGAATGTAGCGATGGTTACGAGGCCTTCTGCCAGCACCAGCGGGCCCATGGATTGAACGTGCCCGGCGGCTTTGCCGAATATGTCGCCGTCGATGCTGCCTTCGCCGTTCGGCTACCGTCTGATGTCGACCCCTTGGCGACGGCGCCGGTCATGTGTGCCGGTGTCACCGCCTACGGTGCCATTCGCAGGGCGGGTGTGACGGCCGGTGAACGATTGGCCGTGTTCGGTTGTGGCGGACTTGGCCTCTACGCGGTGCAGATCGCAGCCCGCATGGGCGTTCACGTCGTGGCCGTCGATCGCGATCCGGCGAAGCTGGAACATGCCCGGCGTTATGGTGCGGCCGAAACGGAAGTCGCAGGGGAGGGGCTCGAACAACGCCTGGCGGAAAATCCTGGCTTCCACGCGGCAATCAATTTCGCGCCGACAACTGCGACCTGGTCGGCGATCGTCGCGTCGATCCGGCCGAGGGGCCGCATCGTCGCGGCGGCACTGGTCTCCGATCCCGTCCCGCTCGTGCAGGAATGGCTGACCGCAACCGGCGTTACGATCACCGGGACCAGTGTCGGCACACGACAGGAGATGCGCGAGGTCGTCGCCATGCACGCCAAACAGCCGCTTCTCAATCCGATTGAGGAGATTGACCTATCCCGTGCCACCGACGCCCTCGTCGCGCTGGAAGCGGGTAAAGCACCCGGCCGCTTCGTGATACGGTTTAGAGCCGGGTGAGACATCCGAAGCCGGGCGGGCATCTCGGAAGCACAGAGAATGTACTTCGTCTTTTCCGCCCCAACCCGCTCTGGCACGCGTTCCAGCTTTCGGTTGCCGCCGCGAGAGAGGCCGCCGCAGGAAGGCGACGGAGGGGGCGGCCTTCAGCCTGAGCACGATCAGGCGCTGCGGGCCTGCTGCGGATGTTTCCCTTCCTCGAATTCTTCGACGATCTTGGCGCAGAAAGCCGGCAGGTCCTTTGGATTGCGGCTCGTGACCAATCCTTTGTCAACGACCACTTCTTTATCGACCCAGTTGCCGCCGGCATTGATGATGTCCGTTTTCACGGTCGGATAGGAGGTGACTGTGCGTCCTTTCAGAACGTCCGCTTCGACGAGAAGCCAGGGGCCATGGCAGATCACACCGACCGGCTTTGCCTGTTCGAAAAAGGAACGAACGAAAGACACTGTCGTCGCATCGGCACGCAACTTATCGGCGCCAACGGAGCCGCCGGGGATGACGAGACCATCGAAATCGTCCGCGGAAACGTCCTTCACGGCCTTGTCGACTTGGTAGCTTCCGCCGGGATCAAGGTCGTTGTTGTTTGTCTTTGCTTCGCCCGCTTCCAGCCCAAGGACAATCACCTCGGCCCCGGCCGCTTCGACGGCGTCCTTCGGCTGCTTGAACTCCGGCTCTTCGGTGCCTCGGGGTGCGATCAGAATCGCGATCTTCTTGCCTGCTAAGGTCATCAATTTCTCCATCGGTACTGTTGGGTCGCAACAAGAGCGTCGCGCTGAGCCAAACGATGGATGGACTGCGAAGTTCCCCATTTAGAGGAAACGGTCTCGCGCGACGAGCTGACATTGGCGCTCGGCTACCGTGATATCGACAGTGATAGCCGTCGCGTCGATGCTGTGCTCCGCCGGTTACGGCAAAAGGCGAGGGCGCTGGACATGGAGCTTCCCGTCCACGCGGTTCACTCTCTAGGCTTCCGATTTTCTGCCAAGCTTTCGACCATCAAGTAGGGTAGATTGCAACAGAGCCTTGTACCGCAGCGAGGCTGGCATCGTCTTATATTGGTAAAGGATGCGGTCGGGGAGGCGGCGCGCCGAAGCGCGCCACCATTGGGGTCAGGCAACCTTGAAGGTCACCTCGTCGACGCCGTCCACATGGGCGACCATCTCGTCGCCCCTGACGATCGCGCCGACGCCGGCGGGCGTACCCGCGAAGATCAGGTCACCCGGCTTCAGCGTGAAGAGGCGCGAGAGGTAAGAGATCATTTCCGGTACCTTCCAGATCATCTGGTTGAGATCACCTGTTTGGCGGACTGTGCCATTGACTTTTGCCCAGATCGCGCCTTCGGTCGGATGGCCGACTTCCGAGACCGGATGCAGCGGGCCGCATGGGGCGGACGCCTCGAAAGCCTTTCCGGTTTCCCACGGCCTGCCGGCCTTCTTCGCCTCTGCCTGCAGGTCGCGTCGCGTCATGTCGAGGCCGACGGCATAACCGTAGACGCAGTCGAGCGCCTTATCGAGAGGAATATTGTCGCCGCCGTCCTTGAGCGCCACGACGAGCTCGACTTCGTGATGGACGTCATTGGACTCGCCCGGATAGGGGAAATCAGTGCCCGCCGGAACGATCGTGTCGGGATTCTTCTGGAAGAAGAAGGGCGGCTCCTTGTTTGGGTCATGGCCCATTTCGATGGCATGATCGGCGAAGTTGCGCCCGACGCAATAGATGCGGTGCACCGGAAAGAGCGCCTTGGTACCGGCCACGGCAAGGGTGGGGATGGCGGCCGGTTCGATGACATAGGTTGTCTGGTTGATGGAGGTCATGTCGTTCATTATCGCGCTCCTGCGTAATATTCGATGCGTTTTTCAAAATGTTCCACGGCCGCGGACAGTAGCATGGCTGCCGCGAAGAGGAGGATTGTCAGAGCCCAGAACCGTTCCATGTCGAAGGAGCGGGAATAGAGCTCGAAGAGTTCGCCATATCCGATGATCGAGACGAGGATCTGCCCGATCACGACCCCTTTGACACCGCGGATCAGGCCAATGCGGATGCCTGCCAGGATCTCCGGCAAGGCGGAGAAGAGGATGATCTTTGTGAAGATCGTCAGCCGCGACGCGCCGTAGCTTCGGCCCATCTCGATCAGCGATGTCGGGACCTGCATGACGCCGGCGCGGGCGTCGAGCACGATGATCCAGACGGCGAAGAGGAAGACGGTGACCACGACAGTTGTTTCGCCGAGACCGAACAGGATCATCAGCACCGGGACAAGGGCTGATAGCGGTGCGCTGACGAACATGTTCACCCAGAGGCCGAAGATGTTGTCGACGATCTTGAACCGGCCCATGGCGATGCCGAGCGGCACGCCGATCCCGATTGCCATGGCCATGCCCGTAAGGAACGAACGCAGCGTAACGAGGGTCGCGCTCTGCCAGGAATTCGTAGCGACAAGGTCGAAGCCGGCAGAGATGATCGCGCTCATCGGCGGAACGAGAAAGATAACGTCCATCCTGCCGACGATTTCCCAGACGAGCGCCCAGACAAGGAGGGCCGTCATCATGGGGATTTTAATGCCGAAGAGTTTCATGGCGCCTCACTCCGCATATTGCCGCAGGCCCTGCCAGATCTCCTCCACCACGTCGAGATAGCCCTTGTCGCGGCGGATGATATCCGGAGCGGCGGAGCGGTCGATCGAAGGTTCGATGATCTGAGAGACCCGGCCGGGGCGCGGGGAGAGCAGCACGATGCGATCGGAGACATAGACGGCCTCCTCGATGGAGTGGGTGACGAAGAGAAAGGTCTTGCGCTCCTTCTCCACCAGCATCAGCAGGTCTTCCTGGAACTTGCGTCGGTTCTGCTCGTCCACCGCCGAAAAGGGTTCGTCGAGAAGCAGCACATCCGCATTGACCGCGAAGGCGCGGGCGATGCCGACGCGCTGGCGCATGCCGCCGGAAAGCTCGTGTGGGTATTTCTCCTCGAAGCCGGACAATCCGACCTCGGCGATGTAGTGTCGGGCCGTTCGGTTGCGTTCCGCCAGGCCGATACCCTTCAGTTCGAGGCCGAAAGCCACATTGCGCAGCACGGTGGCCCAGGGCATCAGGGCAAAATCCTGGAAGACGAACGCGCGTTCAGGTCCAGGGCCGGTCACCACCTTGCCATTGACCCGGATATCGCCGGACGTGGCAGGCACAAGGCCAGCGATGATCTTCAGCAGCGTTGTCTTGCCGCAGCCGGAGGGGCCGAGCAGCGTCGTCAGCTTGCCACGCTCGAATTCGAGGTTGATGCCGCGCAGCGCCTCGATGTCGCCGTAGCGCTTGCCGATGTCACGCACCTCGACGATGGCATCGGATGTAGTGATTGCGGCAGGATTGGCCACGCGGGCACTTATGGATGTGGCCATGTCACTTTCTCCTCTTTTCGGGCCGCAGGAAGCGCACCTCGACATATTGCAGGCCGGCGAGCGTCAGCGTCGAAACGGCGATGATGGAGGCGACAGCCGCGTACATGTGCGCGTAGTTGGCAATCGAACGGTGATAGGTGATGAGATCGCCGATGCCGGTCGGCGTGATCAGCAGTTCGGCCAGCATGACGCCGATGAAGCCGGCAGCGATGCCGAGACGAAGCCCCGCAAAGAGAACGGGCGTCGCATCCGGAATGATGATCTTGAAGATCTGCTGCAGCCGGCTGCCCTGGAAGGAGCGGCACATGTCAACGAGCGATGGATTCACGTGCCGGACCGCCTTGTAGGAATTGAGCACGATGACCGGCAGGGCCAGCATGATGACGGCGAGCGTCTTGGCAACCAGGCCGATGCCGTAGATGAAGGTGACAAGCGGCACCAATGCCGCCATGGGGGCTGCCTGGAGCACGATGAAGACCGGCGCCAGAAGCCATTCCGCCTTGTCCGAAAGCCCCATCACGATGCCAAGGCCGATGCCCAGCACGGCGGAGACGGCAACGCCGATGACGAGCGGCTGGAACGTGATGGCATAGGCGGGCAGCAGCGTGCCGTCGAACGCCATCTCGAGAAGGGCGGAGACGGTTTCGAGGAAGGTGGGGAAGGCGAAGCTGATCGGTACGCGACCGGCGATTTCCCAGGCTGTGAAGAGGGTCGCGAGCGACACCAGCACCCATAAGGATTTCCGGCGTGTGGCGAAGTCGGCGATCATGTCGGCGAGGGTGGAGGAGCCATCCGTGGCCCCTCCCGTCGCGCCGACCTTTTGCGGTGTAGCGGCCATGTGCATCACTTGGTTCCGATTTTCGCGAGAACAGCGTTGAGCGCGTCGAGGTCCCAGAAGTCCTCGACCTTGAGATCCGTTGCCTTGCCTTCCAGCGCGCCCGAGACGGTATAGAACTCGAAGTCGTCCTTTGCCGCATCCTCACCGCCACCGTTGAGCGGCAGCGCCGCGGCAGCCTCGGTGAAGTAGGGTTCGATATCGGCGATCATGTCCGGCGTCGCATCCGGCAGGAGCTTGTACTTGTCGCGGAGCGCGATCGCCGCCTTCGGGTCCGCCGCGACCTCGCGCCAGGTGGTGAGGATCGCTTCGACGAGAATTTCCACGTCCTTCTCGTTCTTCGAAAGATAGTCCGTATTGGCAAAGAGGGCCTCGTCCGTCGCGCTTACCTCGCCGAGTGGCAGGAACGCGAACTTGCCGGGCGCCTCCTTCTCCAGCACGCGCTTGCCGGAACTGTCGACGATCGTCGCCTTGACATTGCCCTGCAGGAGCGCACCGGTGCGCACTTCCGCGCCGGGAACGTAGGAGATGTTGGAATAGGCGATGCCGTTCTTGTCGGCCATCAGGCGCATGATCGCCTCAGTGCCGGAGCCACGCGAATGCACGGCTACTTCCTGTCCGTCGAGGTCCCCCCACTCCTTGTAGAACTCCGTGTTGACGACGGGGTAGAACTGGAGCTTCGAGAGCTGCAGGAAGATGCGGATCGGCGCCTTCACCTTCTGAAGCAGGGCGTAGGGGCCACCGATGCCGATATCGGCCTGGCCGCTGACGACCGCCTGGGCGGCGATGTCTTCGCTCTTGAGATAGGTTACGTCGATCTCGACGCCTTTTTCCTTGGCGCGCTCGATCGCGGCCAGGAGATGAAGCGATTCCACCGTCGCGATATCGCCAAAAGCGATCCGCATGGGATCGGCAGACGCCACACCGGGCACCATGGCAGAAAGGCAGAGCGCGGCCGCAACGGCCGACGCCCTCATTCGTCTGGCAAACATGTTCATTGTTTTCCTCCCAAACTGGGTTTTCCTCCACCCAATATGTAACCAATTCTCCATTAATCCGATATTGTGTCAACCAACTAAACGTGCTGCACCGCCGCAATTAAGGCAAGAACTCCAATGTTATCCCGATTAAATAACTGTTATTATTCGAAAATATATACACTCTGCTAAACGCCTCTCGAAGCGTTGACACTGCCCAATTGATCCCATATAAGCGAACCAATGCAGAATTGGTTCGGGTAGAGCAATGATTGAAAACACCGATGCGGCCGTGCTTTCCCGCCTCCGGGACTTCCTCGCGACGGCGCAACTCCCTGACGGGGGGCGATTGCCGCCGGAGCGCGATCTTGCTGAGTCACTTGACGTCGGCCGCAGTGCGCTGCGCAAGGCGCTGGCTACCTTGCAGGCGGAGGGTGTGGTGTGGCGGCATGTGGGGAAGGGGACGTTCACCGGTGAGCGGCCGATCGACACGGTCGCCGACATTAACGCCATGGTGCACCGGACCAATCCGCTGGAGGTCATGGGAGCGCGCATTGCCTTCGAGCCGGAGGTTGCACGGTGTGCAGCGCTCAACGCAACGCCGAGCCAGATTGCGGAACTGCGGAGCGCCATGCTCAAGGCGCAGCAGGCGCCGACGTGGCGGCTCTACGAGCAATGGGACAATCGCCTGCACCGGCTGATCGGCGAAGCCTCGCAGAATTCGCTGCTGCTCGGCTTGCTCGACACGCTGAACGCGGTGCGTCGTGCCGTCACGTGGGGGCGGCTGCGCGACACGCCCGTCCGCCCGCCGCCGGACCACCACTCGTTCGAGGAGCACGCCCGCATCGTCGACGCGATCGCCAACCGGGACGGAAGTGCTGCGGCTGACGCCATGCGCCGCCACCTGCGCAGCGTAGAGGGACATATGCGGGACGTCCGCTGATATCGGTTCAAAGGAAAGTCGGCATAATGCCGTCTGGGGAGTAGACGTATGACGAAAATCAAGGTTGCCAATCCCGTCGTGGAGCTCGACGGGGACGAGATGACGCGTATCATCTGGCAGTTCATCAAGGACAAGCTGATCCATCCCTATCTGGACGTGGATCTCGAATATTACGATCTCAGCATCGAGAATCGCGACGCGACGGATGACCAGGTCACCATCGACGCGGCCCATGCGATCCGCCGCCACGGCGTTGGGGTGAAATGCGCGACAATCACGGCTGATGAAGGCCGCGTCGAGGAATTCAAGCTGAAGAAGATGTGGAAGTCGCCGAACGGCACGATCCGCAACATCCTCGGCGGCGTCATCTTCCGCGAGCCGATCATCGCCAAGAACGTCCCGCGTCTCGTTCCC
>NZ_WUMM01000002.1:0-472397 GCF_009826875.1 Shinella sp. AETb1-6
GGCTCTGGTTTTTAAAGAGGAATTCGAATGAAGGGGCTTTTTGGGCTGCGATAGACCGCCGTTTGCCGTCACCTCATGCCCCGCCTCCGGTACAGTCGTACCACAAGTGGGTCCCGCGCGTTGAAAATGGTTCCGGCGACCCGGTGCAAAACAGGAATATCGGGGATGAAGACGCCTTTTCGCTTGACGCCTAAACGCAAAAAGGGCGCCGGCGGCTGACCGCGGCGCCCTCCCCTTCCTTCCCGGATAGAGGGATCAGCCTTTCAGTCTCGCCATGATCTGCTCGAGAAAGCCGAGCAGCAGAGCGGACACGACGAAGGCGAGATGCATGATCGTCAGCCACATCAGCTTCGCATCGCTGTATTGCTGCACATTGAGGAAGACCTGAAGCAGGTGGATCGACGAGATCGCAACGATCGAAGAGGCGACCTTGATCTTCAAGCTGCCGGAATCGAGCTTGCCGATGAACGAGACATCGGCCTGGCCTTCATCGAAGCGGCTGACGAAGTTCTCGTAGCCGGCGATCATCACCATGAGGATCAGGCTCGCCACCAGGGCGGCGTCGATGAGGCCCAGCATGGCCAGGATCATCTCGGCATCGTCGTAGATGAAGACGTTCTTCGCGACCTTGACGAACTTGGACAGGAACGACAGGGCGTAGACGCCAAGTGCCGCCACAAGGCCGAGATAGAAGATGACCAGCACCCAGCGGCTCGACAGAATGATGCGCTCGACCAGGAGTTCTAGGGATTTCATCGGCGGGACTCACAGGAATTGAGGGAACACCGAGATGACTATCCAATGCCGATGAAGGCCGCAAGACGGCCTGAAATGCAAAGAGCGGCGTCCCCGGACGCCGCTCTTCATAATCTCGATCCATGGTCGTCTTACGATGCCCGACGGAACAGGCCCGCAATAAGCGACAGCACCAGGAGGGCAAGGAAGACGAAGAACAGGATCTGCGCGATACCGGCAGAGGCACCGGCGATGCCGCCGAAGCCGAGAAGACCGGCGACGAGTGCGATGACGAGAAAGACGACAGCGTAATAAAGCATTTTCGAACTCCTTCCGTTGATGGCAGGAAAACGAAGCCTTCCCGAAAAAGTTCCCGATCGACGCAGCCCGTCACGGTCTGCCACAAGCGATGAAGATAGTCGACGCGGTCTGTCACATTTGCGGGAACAAATTTCGAATTGCGGCGTTTTCGTGCCATCGCTCGACTGCGTGGGACATGAAAGGACGCATACATGCTCGGCACCATCCTCCTCGTCATCCTGATCCTTCTTCTCATCGGCGCCCTGCCGAACTGGGGATACAGCCGCAGCTGGGGCTATGGCCCGTCCGGCGGCCTCGGCCTCATCGTCGTCATCCTTCTCATCCTCGTCCTGATGGGACGCATCTGACCAAACCCAAGACCGGAGCCGGAACCATGAAGAAGACTATCGTAGCCCTTACCCTCGTAGCCTCAACCATCACGCTTTCCGCGTGCAGCCAGACCGAGCGCGGGACCGCCATCGGCGCTGCATCCGGTGCCATTATCGGTGGCGCGGTAACCGGTCGCGCCGGAGGCGCGCTGGTGGGTGCGGCCGTGGGCGGCGCCGCGGGCTACCTGATCGCCCGCTCCGATCGCAGCGGCTACTGCATCTACCGCGACCGTCGCGGCCACCGCTACGAAGCCCGTTGCCGCTGAGCATCAACGCCAGGAAAACAGGAAACGGGCCCATCGGCCCGTTTCTTGATGTCTGCTATCAGGGACGTTGAATGCCGTCAGGACCCGCCCGTCGCCTTGCGCTCTGCTTCGTCGAGCTTCTCCAGGAGTTCGAGAAGGCGGTCCGGCACATCTTCGGTTTCAATCACGTCGTAAAAGGACTTGAGCTTGCGGCCGATCGGGCCGTTGGGGTCGAAGGACGTCGTGTCCGCGGCAACGCCGTGGGTCCCGCTCTTGTTCTTACTGGGCTCGATCATGGTCTTGCTTCCATCGTCTGCCGCCCGTTATCTTCCTTTTGCCCAACATTACCAATAGTCACGTAGCGCCAGCATGCTACCAATTCGTTTCCGCATAATGAATTCTAGCGGAAACTGTTCCGATGAGGAACACAGTCAGGGAGAACGAAATGTCACTGTCCACCCGTATCGCACCGCATCTCGCCTATTTGAGGCGTTTTTCCCGGGCTGTGACGGGTTCCCAGACATCCGGCGACGCCTATGTGGCCGCCATGCTGGAAGCGCTCGTCGCCGATATATCCCTCTATCCGCAAGGCCGTAGCGACCGCAACGCCCTTTACCGGCTCTATTGCACGCTGTTCGAGAACCTCGACATCGCGCTGCCGGAGAACACGTCGCCCTTCGGCTGGGAGCGGCAGGCTGCGGCCAACCTCGCCAACCTGCCGCCGGCAGAGCGCAAGGCCTTCCTGCTCGTTGCCGTCGAAGGCTTCGACGTCGCCGAGGGCGCCGATATTCTCGATGTCTCGGAAGAGGCGTTTGCCTCACTTCTCGAACAGGCATCGCGTGACATCTCCAGCCAGGTCGCGACCGATATCATGATCATCGAGGACGAGCCGCTGATCGCCATGGACATCGAGGACATGGTGCGCGGCCTCGGCCATAACGTCACGGGTATTGCCCGCACCCATGCGGAAGCTGTGGAGCTCTACAATCGCACCGCGCCGCGCATGGTCCTCGCCGATATCCAGCTCGCCGACGGCAGCTCGGGCATCGATGCGGTCAACGATATCCTCAAGACCAGCACGATCCCGGTGATCTTCATCACCGCCTTCCCGGAGCGCCTTCTCACGGGCGAAAAGCCGGAGCCGGCCTTCCTCGTCACCAAGCCGTTCAATCCGGACATGGTGAAGGCGCTGATCAGCCAGGCGCTGTTCTTCGACGAGCAGTCGCGGCTGTCGAAGTCGGCCTGACAGGACAGGCATCAACAGAAAGGCCCGCGCGAGCGGGCCTTTTGCATTTCAGTCATGTGATCGGGTCCGTCGTGCTGTCGCGCTCAGAGCGCGGCGACGACGATGACTTCGACCAGGTAATCCGGCGTGGCGAGCTTGGATTCGCCGGTGGCACGGGCCGGCGTGTGGCCCTGCGGCGCCCAGGCGTCCCAGACGGCATTCATCTTGGAAAAGTCGGCCATATCAGCCAGCCAGATCTGGGCGGAGAGGATGCGGGTCTTGTCGGTTCCGGCAAGTGCCAGCAGGCGGTCCACCTCGGCCAGGGCCTGCTTCGTCTGTTCCGTCACATCCGAACCGGCTTCGCCGACCTGACCGGCCAGATATACGGTGCCGTTGTGCACGACGGCCTGGCTCATGCGCGGGCCGGTTTCAAAGCGTTTGATGTCCATGTCTCGTTCCTGTCAGGTGTGGAAAATGTGTCCGCAAGAGCGGTAGCCGTCTATACGGGGCCACCGGCAGCGACGCCAGTGGCAAAATCCGCCGGCACGGATCCGGCCGGCGGATTGTGGCATCAGGCGACGCGCTTGCGCCGTTCGATGCGGGCGCGGATGGCATCCACGTCGACGCGCGGCGTCGCGGCAAACAGCGTCTTGGTGTAATCGTGCTTCGGGTCGTTGAAGACCTGGTCGCGGCTGCCGTATTCCACGGCCTCGCCGAAGTACATCACCATCACGTCGTCGGCGATATGGCGCACGACCGAAAGGTCGTGGCTGATGAAGACATAGGTCAGCTGGAACTCGTCCTGCAGATCCGCGAGCAGGTTGAGCACCTGCGCCTGCACCGACAGATCGAGCGCGGAGACCGGCTCGTCCAGCACCAGAAGGCGTGGATTGAGCATCAGCGCGCGGGCAATCGCCACGCGCTGGCGCTGGCCGCCGGAGAACATGTGCGGGTAGCGCCCGTAATGCTTCTCCTCCAGGCCCACCTTCTTGAGCATGGCCATGGCGCGGTCGCGCCGCTCGCCGGCCGGGACCTTGGTGTTGATGACCAGCGGCTCGGTGAGGATGTCGCCGATCTTCTTGCGCGGATTGAGCGAACCATAGGGGTTCTGGAAGACGATCTGCACCTTGCTGCGCATTTCCGGCGTCAGCGGCTCGCTGGCGATGTCGATCCTGCGTCCGTCGATCAGCATTTCACCTGACGTGATCGGGTCGATCATCGTCACCATGCGCGCGACGGTGGACTTGCCGCAGCCGCTCTCGCCGACGATGGCGAGCGTCTTGCCCTGCTCGACCTTGAAGCTCACGCCCTTGACGGCGTGAACGGTCTTCGACGGTTTCAAGAGACCGCCGGGAATGTGGTAGTCGCGTTTCAGGTTCTTGGCTTCGAGAACTGGGGTCATCGCATGGCTCCCGCGAAAATCTCGGCGTCGGTCAGCTTTTCCGTGATCGTCGGCAGGCGTCCGCCGGTGGCGTTCTCCGGCAGGGCTGCCAGAAGGGCCTTGGTGTAGACGCTTTTCGGGGCCGAGAAGAGCGACAGCACATCGGCTTCCTCGATCTGGCGGCCCTTGTACTGCACGATGACGCGGTCGGCGGTTTCGGCAACGACGCCCATGTCGTGGGTGATGATGATGAGGCCCATGCCGTGTTCGGCCTGGAGCTTCATCAGGAGGTCGAGGATCTGCTTCTGGATCGTCACGTCGAGCGCGGTGGTCGGCTCGTCGGCAATCAGGAGCTTCGGATTGCAGGCAAGCGCCGTCGCGATCATCACACGCTGGCACTGGCCGCCCGACATCTGGTGCGGGAAATGGCCAAGGCGCTCTTCCGGGTTCGGGATACCGACGGACTGGAAGAGTTCGATGGCCCGCTCCCGCCGCGCCCTGCGCGACAGGTCTGTGTGGATGCGCAGCACCTCCTCGATCTGGTATCCGACCGTGAAGCACGGATTGAGGCTGGCGATGGGCTCCTGGAAGATCATGGCGATGTCCTTGCCGATGATCTTGCGGCGTTCCGCGTCCGACATCGTCCGCATGTCGCGGCCGTTGAAGGTGAGGACATCCGCCGTCACCTTCGCCGTCCAGGGCAGAAGCCCCATGGCGGCGAGCATGGACACCGATTTGCCCGAACCCGATTCGCCGACGATGGCGAGAACCTCGCCCTCGTCGACCTTGAGCGAGACACCGTCCACGGCGCGGAAGGGGCCGGACGCCGTCTGGAACTCGACGGTGAGGTTTTTGACTTCGAGAAGCGACATCACGACCTCTTCAGCTTGGGATCGAGGGCGTCGCGCAGGCCGTCACCCATGAGGTTGATGGCAAGCACGGTGATCAGGATGGCAAGGCCGGGGAACGTGACGACCCACCAGGCGCGCTGGATGAATTCACGTGCCTCGGCGAGCATCGTGCCCCATTCCGGCGTCGGCGGCTGGGCGCCCATGCCGAGGAAGCCGAGGGCGGCCGCATCGAGGATCGCCGCCGAGAAGGCGAGCGTCGCCTGCACGATGAGCGGCGCCAGGCAGTTCGGCAGGATGGTCAGGAACATCAGCCGCAGCGTGCCCGCGCCCGCGACCTTCGAGCCGACGACATAGTCCTTCGACTTTTCGGTCATGACCGCCGCGCGCGTCAGGCGCACGAAATGCGGCTGGTTGACGAGCGAGATGGCGATCATCGCGTTCAGCAGGCCCGGCCCCAGAACCGCCACGAGCACGAGCGCCAGCAGCAGCGAGGGAAACGCCAGGATGATGTCCATGATGCGCATGATGAACGTATCGACCTTGCCGCGGAAATAGCCCGCGACGAGACCGATCAGAACGCCCGACACCACCGACAGCGTCACGACGACGAGACCGATGAACAGCGAGAAGCGCGCGCCGTAGATGATGCGCGAAAGGATATCGCGACCGACGGCGTCCGTGCCCAGGATGTGTCCCCAGGACCCGCCCTGCTGGAAGACAGGCGGCAAGAGGAGAAGTTCACGGTTCTGGATGCTCGGACTGTGCGGAGCAACGAAGGGCGCGAAGATCGCCATGAACAGAATGAAGAGGAAAACAAAGAGGCCGATGACGGCGCCCTTGTTGCGCGAGAAGTAATACCAGAATTCGGAAAGGCCTGAGGGCGGCGTGCCACCCGTCTTGGTTTCGGCCGTGTTCTGAACGATGCTCATGGGCCGTCTCCTAGTGCCGGATGCGCGGGTTGATCCAGCCGTAAAGCAGGTCGACCACGAGGTTGACGATCATGATGACGCCGGCGATCAGCATCAGGCCACCCTGCACCACGGCATAGTCGCGCTTGAAGACGCTATCGACCATCCACTTGCCGATGCCCGGCCAGGAGAAGATCGACTCCGTGAGAATGGCGCCCGCGAGCAGCACGCCGACCTGCAGGCCGATCGTGGTGATGACGGGGATCATGGCGTTGCGCAGGGCGTGCACCCCGATCACGCGGAACGGCGAGAGACCCTTGGCGCGGGCGGTGCGGACATAGTCCTCGCCGAGCACTTCGAGCATGGCCGAACGTGTCTGGCGCGCGATGACGGCCAGCGGGATCGTGGACAGCACGACCGTCGGCAGGATCAGGTATGTCGCGGCAGACTTGAATGCGCCGGTCTGTCCTGACAGCAGGCTGTCGATCAGCATGAAACCGGTCACGGGCGGGAAGAAGTACATCGCCGAGATGCGCCCCGAAACCGGTGTCCAGCCGAGATAGCCGGAGAAGAAGATGATGAGCAACAGGCCCCACCAGAAGATGGGCATCGAGTAGCCGACGAGCGCGACGCCCATGATCGACTGGTCGAACCAGGTGCCGCGTTTCACCGCGGCGAACACGCCGGCGGGAATGCCGAGCACCATGGCGACGATGATGGCGCAGAGCGCCAACTCCAACGTTGCCGGAAACAGTTGCAGGAAGTCGTCCAGCACCGGGCGCTTGGTCACGATGGACGAGCCGAAGTCGCCGGTGAGCAGGCCGGTGAGGTAATCGAAGTATTGGACGTACATCGGCCGATCCAGCCCCAGCTGGTGCATGATCTGGGTGTGCCGTTCCGGCGACATCACGCGTTCACCCGACATCAGCATGACCGGATCGCCGGGCAGAAGTCGAATGAAGGAGAACGCGATGATCGATACCCCGAGGAACGTGGGTATCAGGACGGCGAGCCGTCCGAAGATAAAGCGAAACATGGGAGCCAATCCCTTCTTATTTTTGAAAAACCGGCGGCCCGAATATCTTCGGGCCGCCGGCCATTGCACGCTCTTTGCGGCGTGCCGTTCTCTATGCGATCTTACTCGGCGATGTCGACACCGTCAAAGCGGTGAATGCCGAGCGGGTCCATCTTGAAGCCCGTGACCTTCTTGCTCATGGGAACGACGACGAGTGAGTGGTCCAGCGTGTTCCACGGCGCTTCGCGCTTGAAGACGACCTGCGCCTGTTCGTAGAGCTTCGTGCGCTCGCCGATATCGGCGGTTTCCTTCGCCTTGGTCACCAGCGCATCGAACTCCTCGTTGCACCACTGCGCGCGGTTGTTGCCGCCCACGGCGTCGCAGCCGAGCAGGGTGTCGAGGAAGTTGTCCGGGTCGCCGTTATCGCCCGTCCAGCCGAGGATGGCCGCGCCGTCGCGGTCCTTGGCGGAGGAGAGCTTCAGGTACTCGGCCCATTCGTAGGAGACGATCTCGGCCTCGACGCCGATCTTGGCGAGGTCGGCCTGCATCAGCTCGGCTGCGCGGCGGGCGTTCAGCATGTACGGACGGGCAACCGGCATGGCCCAGATCTTCATCTTGAGATCCTTGACGCCGGCGTCTTCGAGCATCTTCTTGGCCGCTTCCGGATCGTACTTGTCGTCTTCGACGGCGTTGTTGTACGACCACATGGTCGGCGGGATCGGGTTCTTCGCGACGGTGGCCGCACCCTGGAAGACGGCGTCGACGATGGCCTGGCGATCGACGGCCATGTTGAGCGCCTTGCGGACCTCGACCTTGTCGAACGGCGGAACCAGCGTGTTGTAGGCGAGGTAGGCGACGTTCAGGCCTTCCTGCTCGACGACCGTCAGGTTCTCGTCCTTCTTCAGGTCTTCGACGTCAGCGGCGTTCGGATAGGCCATGATGTGGCATTCGCCGGCCTTGAGCTTCTGCGCACGCACGGCAGCGTCCGTGGTGATGGCGAAAACGAGGTCGTCGATCGGCTGCTTGCCGTTCCAGTAGTCCGGGTTGGCCTTGTAGCGGATCGCGGCGTCGGTCTGGTAGGCGACGAAGGCGAACGGGCCCGTGCCGAGCGGCTGCTGGTTCAGCAGCTCCATCTTGCCGTCGGCCTGCAGCTTGTCGGCATATTCCTTGGAGAGGATCGAGGCGAAGTCCATGCCGAGATTGGCCAGGAACGGCGCTTCGGGGCGCTTCAGCACGAACTTGACGGTGAGGTCGTCGACCTTCTCGATCTTCTCGATCAGGTCCGGAAAGCCCATGCCGGCGAAGTATTCCCAGGACGCGCCGGCAACATACTTGTTCCAGGCATTGTCTTCCTTGTACTGGCGCTCGAACGAGAAGATGACGTCGTCGGCGTTCAGCTCGCGGGTCGGCGTGAAATACTCCGTCGTCTGGAACTTGACGCCCGGACGAAGTTTGAAGGTGTATTCCTTGCCATCGGCCGAAACTTCCCAGCTCTCGGCGAGGCCCGGCTCCAGCTCGGTGCTGCCATGCTTGAACTCGACGAGACGGTTGTAAGCGGTACGCGATGCGGCATCGAAGGTCTGGCCGCCCGTGTAGAGGCCGGGGTCGAACCCTTCCGGCGAGGCTTCCGAGCAATAGACCAGAGTCTTCGACCAGGCGGCCGTTGCCATCATGGAGGCAAGCGCCGTCGCTGCGAGGAGAGTAGTCAGCTTTTTCATAGTGAGCTTCCCAGGTTTGCTTTTTTGTTCTGTTGTCAGGCTCATGCGCATGTCCTGCGCCAGCCTTGGGCTGGATGGAACGACATTTGCCGGCGGATTGCAATAAGTCGGACCACAATTTTGTCCAAACGGAAAAAACCGGAAAAATATCCTTCTCCACAGCCTCGATATGGACCAGGGGCACTGCGGAACCGGGCGTTCCCCTAACGTGTTATGCTTTCGTGCCTGACCGGCAGGGCGTCAATACACCACAGCGCACACCGGAACGGCGTCACGCGAACGCATGTTAAATTGTGCATAAAACTCAACGGATTGCGCTGATAACACCGTGAAAAAAGGAGAGACACCATGAATTTGTCCGGCAAAACCCTTTGCTGCCAGAGATTGCGGCGCTAGATTGCCGGCGTGGATTCTGGGGGTGGACGCCACGTGATTGCTTTGAACGAACATTTCAGAAGGTATGATTTTGAAAGCGACCTTGAGAAAGCTCTCAACCGCGTCGATTTTTTCCGTATCTTTCACACGATGGCTCTTCGCTACGGCTTCGAGCACTTTGGCGTGCTGCAGCTGGCGAACGAGCACGAAACGAGCCTGCTGGCACAGCGGCTGACGCTGCACGATTTGCCCGCCGGCCTTGCCGAAGCCTATGACAAGCGCCATCGCTTCAACGATAGCGATCTCTTCAAGAGCTTCTATGTCTCAACGATCTCCACGGTCTGGCGTGACCGGGATCGTGCGGCCGACCAGGGCAGCCCGCATGAGAGCTTTCTCGATCAGATCGGCTTCGACATGGCGCTGTCCGTGCCGGTGCATTCGGTCGCCGGCACGCGCTTCGTCGTGCTGTTCCTCGGCGATGGCGACGACATCGGCCGAGCCGAGCATTTCGAGATCTGCTACGAGGCGACCTGCGCCTTCGATTACTTCTATCGCCAGGTCCTCGCCAACAAGGCGGGCATGGGCCTGACACCGCGCGAAACGGAGATCCTGCGGTGGATTTCCTACGGCAAGACGGCCAGCGAGATCGCGCTCATCGTCTCGGTTTCGGAGCATACGGTCAACTCGCACACCGCGACAATCCTGAAGAAGCTCGATGTGGTCAATCGCACGCAAATGGTGGCCAAGGCGATCCGCGAGCAGATCATCCAGTAAAGCTGCAAGAAAATGGCACAGCGTTCGGGATAGTAGACTTAGGGACTTGTTAATATCCACCGTCTGGACAAGAGTAGCCACGGCGAGACGAGAGCGTTCGCAAACAGGTTCATTCCCACCATGGCAGCACACGTAAATATTCTGCTCGTTGATGACGACCCGGCTGAAAACGTCATTCTCAGCGCACTGATGCGCAAAGTCACGAGCTACGTAATCACCCTGCACTATGTGGAGACGGTCGATGGAGCGCTGGATTTCATCCGCTCCTCGGGCGTCGCATTGGACATGATCCTGATGGACAACCGGCTTCAGCCGCAGGCCGACTTCCGGGAAACCGTGCCGGAACTGCGCCGCGCCGGCTATATCGGCCCGGTCGGCGTCATCTCGTCATCGATCAGCGATGCGTATTTCCAGAAAATCGAAGACTACGGCGTCGACTTCCGCATCGACAAGGCGGAGCTCGATCCGACTGCAATCGAGTTCCTGCTGCGGGAATACGTCCGGCGCGAGGCTAGCGCGGGACCGTAGGACGACCCGTTTCACCGTTCCGGAATGAAGAGACCCGGTAGGCCGGGCCTGCCGAAGAAAAAACCGGCGGTCAGGCCGCTGGCTGGCGGGCAACCGCCGCGGTTTCCAGACCCAGCAGCATGCCGATCTGCGGACGGGCCTTCACCAGATCATCGATCGTGTACTGCTGGAGCACCTCGAAGAAGGCGTTCAGCGCCTTGCGCAGCGCCGCATTGAGGCCGCAGCTGTCGACCAGCGGGCATTCGATTTCGCCGGCCTCGAAGCATTCCGCCATGGCGAAGGAGTCCTCGGTCACACGCACCACGTCGAACAGCGTGATTTCGCTGGCAGGCTTGGGAAGACGCACGCCGCCATTGCGGCCGCGCACGGTCTCGATGATGCCTGCGCGCGTCAAAGGCTGGAGGATCTTGAACAGGAAGAGCTCGGAGACACCATAGGCCTTGGCGATCTCGGGGATGCGGCTGAGCTTGCCACCATTTGCTGCGCAGTACATCAACATGCGGACAGCATAGTTGGTTTGCTTCGTCAGGCGCATCGGGAACTCCGAATCCGGTTTTCAGTCGCACTACATATAGGACACTTCGTCGTTTAGAACAATTCCAAAAAGCGGAAAATCACAGTCATGTTATGAACGGTACGGTTGACTGTGGTCGGCAAGCCGATAAAGGAGACTTTTGCAGTAAAGAATAATGCACCAGGAGGACCCGATGCAACTGCTCAAGACTTCCCTCGCCGCCCTTGCCCTCTCGGCCGCAGGTCTCGCCTTTGTGGCACCGGCGCATGCAGACGGCGAAGTCAACATCTATTCCTATCGCCAGCCGGACCTGATCAAGCCGCTGCTCGACGAATTCACCAAGGAAACCGGCATCGCCACCAACGTGCTGTTCCTCGACAAGGGCCTTGTCGAGCGCATCCAGGCGGAAGGCGCAAACTCGCCTGCCGACGTCATCCTGACCGTCGACATCTCGCGTCTCACCGAAGCCAAGGATGGCGGCGTGACACAGCCGGTCCAGAGCGATGTCATCAACAAGGACATCCCGGCGCAATATCGCGATCCCGATGGCGACTGGTTCGGCCTGACGACCCGTTCGCGCGTCGTCTACGCCTCGAAGGATCGCGTCCAGCAGAACGAAATCACCTATGAGGAACTTGCCGACCCGAAGTGGAAGGGCAAGATCTGCACGCGTGACGGCCAGCACTCCTACAATATCGGCCTCATCGCCTCCATGATCGCCCATCACGGCGAAGCCGAAACCGAGAAGTGGCTGACGGGCCTGAAGAACAACCTCGCCCGCAAGCCCGACGGCGGCGACCGCGACCAGGCGAAGGCGATCCTCGCCGGCGAATGCGACCTCGCGCTCGGCAACTCCTACTATGTCGGTCTCATGCAGACCAACGAGAAGGAGCCCGAGCAGAAGGAATGGGCAGCCGCCATCAAGGTGCTCTTCCCGAACGTCAACGACCGCGGCGCGCACGTCAACGTTTCTGGCATGGCCATGGCCAAGAACGCCCCGAACAAGGACAATGCCTTGAAGCTGATGGAATTCCTGTCGGCCGGCACCGCCCAGCAGATCTATGCCGAGCAGGTCTACGAATACCCGGTTCTGCCGGGTGCCGAGCCCTCCGACGTGGTCAAGGCCTTCGGCACGCTGAAGGCCGACCCGCTGCCGCTCGCCGAAATCGCGGCCAACCGCAAGAAGGCCTCGGAACTCGTCGACAAGGTCGGCTACAACGAAGGTCCTTCGCAGTAATATCCCTGCCTCCCAAGGCGAATGGAAACGGCGGCCCCTGGCCGCCGTTTCTGTTTTCCGCTCTTCGCTTCGGAGGCGGTTATGTGGCTTATTGAAGGTCCGGGTCCGACTGGCCGGAGATGATCCGCGCGTAATCGGTGATATCCTTCCTGCGCTCGGGCGTGCCCGGATGCGTCGAGAGGATGCTGGTATCCGACCGGTCACCCAGCTTGTCTTCCAGCAGGCCGAAGAACCGGGCGATCGCCGTCGGATCGTAGCCGGCCTTCGCCATCAGCTCGACCGAGCGCCGATCCGCCTCCGCTTCCGCCGCCCGCGAATAGGACAGCGCCAGAAGGCCGCCGCCCTGTACCAGCACGTCCTCCATTGCCGAGCCGACATCGCCGGCGATCAGCATGATGAGGCCCGTCATGCCCGCAGCGCGATAGAATTGCCGCAGGCTGTGCTCGAGTTCGACATGGCCGATCTCATGGGCGAGCACCCCGACCAGCATTTCCGTGTCGCTTCCCGCCAGTTCCACCAGCTGGTCGGTGATGACAAGCGTCCCGTCCGGCAGTGCGAAGGCGTTCGGGCCGATGATGCCGCCGTCGCGGAAGTTGAGGTTGTAGGCCTTGGCGCCACGCGGCGACTGGGCCGCGATCCTGGCGAAACCGTCGATGATTTCCTTGCGGCGCGCCTCCGGCAGTTTCGTCGCAGAAAAGGTCGTCTTGTCGAGCGTCGCCAGTGTCCCCTGCCCCATGAGCTGGGGAACGATCGGCGGCGTCGTCAGGATGGCGACCTCGACCAGGGCGGGAACGCCCCAGCGATAGATGACGCCGCCGAGCGCGAAGGCGACGAGGACGATGACAATCAGGCGCAGGCGGAACTGCTCCAGCCAATGCACGAAACCGGCACCGCCCTTGCCCCGCGCAGCGAGGTAGCGGTCTATGCCGTCATTGTCCCAGGTCTCGAAGACCGAGCCATCGGGAAACGTCACCCTGCGGGGAATGGACCCGACGCGGCCGGAAATGTCCAGCCACGAGAGGCCGGCGCCGGCAAGCGCCTTGCCGCCTGCGGCGGGCTGGGCAACAACCTCCCCCGCCCCTTCAATAAGCAGGGCTTCCACGGAGCGGCTGGAACCGGCGGGATGCCAGTCCCCCTTGGCGATGGCCCCATCGGCCTTGGCAACGGTTTCAGAAGCCAAAATCGAACCCCTCGAAGTCCATGAACTCGGCGCCGACGGCGGAACCCTGCGCCTCGATGGCGCTGAACAGCTCGCCGACATCGCCGACGAAGGTGACGCCGGTGTGTTCATAGACATACCGCGCCAGGCGCACCGCCGCCCATGGCCGCATCAGGCCGAGGGTCAGGATCGTCACGATGACGTTCGAGATGGCGATCCAGATGTAGCGCCCGCGCGACATGTCGCTCAGCAGCCTGTGCCGGCCATCGAATGTCGTCGCCGACCAGACGATGTTGCGCACGGCGGCCCGATAGAACAGCCCGACCACACCGAACAGGACGAAGAAGGCGATGTAGACGACGAGGATGACGTAGTGCCAGATGGAGAAGGTCATCTGGCCGGCGATGGCCGATCCCGCAATCGCATCGACAACCGCTTCGAAGTTCAGGGCGACGAAGCCCCCGACGACGGCAAGGACAGCCACAGCGACACCGGCCGACATCAGCCACGCCTTGAACAGCGGGCCGAGCTTGGGATCCGTGTCGAAAGCCTTGCCGCCGTAACGCAGGTTGGCGCCGACATAGCGCGCCACCCAGCGGCTGGCGAGCGGCGTGAGGATGCCGAGCGTGAGCGTGGCGATCACACTACCGAGAATGAATGCCTTGAAGGCACCACCCGGGCCGCCGACGAAATCGAAGCGCACGTTGCGGTAGCTCGTCACCCGCGCGCTGAAGCGCAGGCCCCTGGCGACCAGCCACGGCAGCGCGATGAGAAAGGCGATGGCCGGCAACAGGGCCAGAAACGGGTTCAAAATGCTGACGAGGTTGAGCACGGCGATCGCGCCGACCACGATCAGGCGGCCGATAAGGATCTGCAGGCCACGCGCGTGGTATTCGAAGGACCGGCCGAGCAGCACCGTGTTGCCGTAGAAGTAACGATTGCGCCGAACCTTCGCCCAGGCCGAATAGATGCCGAGGGTCAGGATCGTCAGGAGGACGTTGACGATCCAGATACCGAAATATTCCGAAGCCCTGCCGGTAAACCCGATGCGATGAAACGCGCCTGCCGTGGCGGCGGGCGGCGCAGTGTCTGCCGATGCCATATCCTGTCCCTTCCGAAAGGCATGATCACGGAGGTAACGGGCCTGGCTTGCGCCCTATTCTTCGCAAAGCACAAAAAAGCGGCAACGCAAAAGGGCTCCCGCGAGGGAGCCCTTCATCGTCAATCCGGGTGGATCACTTCATCGTCGGCATGACGAACTCGGCGCCGTCCTTGATGCCCGACGGCCAGCGGCTCGTCACGGTCTTGGTGCGGGTCCAGAACTTGATGGAGTCCGTACCGTGCTGGTTCAGGTCGCCGAAGGACGACGACTTCCAGCCGCCGAAGGAGTGGTAGGCCAGCGGAACCGGGATCGGAACGTTGACGCCGACCATGCCGATATTGATGCGGCTGGCGAAGTCGCGGGCCGCATCACCGTCGCGGGTATAGATCGCGACGCCGTTGCCGTATTCGTGCTTCATCGGCAGGTCGAGGGCTTCTTCGTAGTTCTTGGCGCGAACGACGGAGAGAACCGGGCCGAAGATTTCGGTCTTGTAGATCTCCATGTCCGGCGTGACGTTGTCGAACAGGCAGCCGCCGACGAAGTAGCCGTCTTCATAGCCCTGCAGCTTGAAGCCGCGGCCGTCGACCACGAGCTTGGCGCCTTCCTCGACGCCCTTGTCGATAAGACCGAGGATACGCGTCTGGGCTTCCTTGGTCACGACCGGGCCCATATCGGCCTTCTCGTCGGTATAGGGGCCGATGCGCAGGCTCTCGACCATGGGCGTCAGCTTGGCGATCAGGCGGTTGGCGGTTTCCTCGCCGACGGGAACGGCAACCGAAATCGCCATGCAGCGTTCGCCGGCCGAGCCGTAGCCGGCGCCCATCAGGGCGTTGGCGGCCTGGTCGAGATCGGCGTCCGGCATGATGATCATGTGGTTCTTGGCGCCGCCGAAGCACTGCGCGCGCTTGCCGTTTGCGGCAGCCGTGCCATAGACGTAGCGGGCGATCGGCGTGGAGCCGACGAAGGAGATCGCGCCGATATCCGGGTGCGTCAGCAGGCCATCGACGGCGCTCTTGTCGCCGTTGACGACGTTGAGGATGCCGGCCGGCAGACCGGCTTCGATCATCAGTTCGGCAAGGCGGATCGGCAGCGACGGGTCGCGCTCGGAGGGCTTCAGGATGAAGGCGTTGCCGCAGGCGATGGCCGGCGCGAACATCCACATCGGGATCATGCCGGGGAAGTTGAACGGCGTGATGCCCGCGCCGATGCCGACCGGCTGGCGGATCGAATACATGTCGATGTTGGGGCCAGCGCCTTCGGTGAACTCGCTCTTGGCAAGGTGCGGGATGCCGATGACGAATTCGCAGACTTCCAGGCCGCGGATGACGTCGCCCTTGCTGTCCTCGACCGTCTTGCCATGCTCCTTGGAGATCAGGACCGCCAGCTCGTCCATGTGCTTGTTCAGGAGTTCGACGAACTTCATGAAGACGCGTGCGCGGCGCTGCGGGTTGGTGGCCGCCCACTTGGGCTGCGCGGCCTTCGCGCTGTCGACGGCGGCCTGGAGTTCCGCATCGCTGGCGAGCGCGACCTGCGCCTGCACTTCGCCGGTTGCGGGGTTGTAGACATTGGCGGTGCGGCCGCTGGTGCCGGGCACCTGCTTGCCGTCGATAAAGTGGCCGATCTGGTACATGGGGAGTCCTCCGTTGTTATAGGGAGATGATCGCACTTCAATTTGCACAACACAATCGCCTGAGATAAGGAACCGTTGTGCAAGAATTGAAGTCGGAGGCCGCATGAACTGGGATGACGTGCGCATGTTCCTGGCGGTGGCCCGCACCGGCCAGATCCTCGCGGCCTCACGGCGGCTCGGCGTCAATCACGCCACCCTCAGCCGGCGCGTCAGCGCGCTGGAAGAGGCGTTGAAGACCCGCCTTCTCATCCGTCGCACCAATGGCTGCGACCTGACGGCGGAGGGCGAGACGTTCCTGCGGGCCGCCGAGCGGATGGAAACGGAAATGCTGGCGGCGCAGGCAAGCATCGGCCGCATCGATACCGCCGTCGCCGGGACCGTGCGCGTCGGCGCGCCGGACGGTTTCGGCGTCTCCTTCCTCGCGCCGCGCCTCGGCAAGCTGACGGCGCGGCACCCGGAACTGAAGATCCAGCTTGTGCCGGTTCCCCGCTCCTTCTCGCTGTCACAGCGCGAGGCGGATATCGCAATCACGCTCGAACGGCCCGAGCAGGGCCGCCTCGTCTCCTCGAAACTCACGGACTACACGCTCGGCCTCTACGCCTCGCGCGATTATCTTGCGGAGAACGGAACGCCGGAAACGGTGGACGAGCTGAAAGCGCATCGGCGCGTGGGCTATGTGGAGGACCTGATCTTCACCGCCTCGCTCAATTTCACCGGCGAGATCATGCGCAGCTGGGATGCGGGCTTCGAGATTTCGAGCGCCACGGGCCAGACGGAAGCCGTGCGCTCGGGGGCCGGCATCGGCATCCTGCACGACTACATTGCCCGGCAACACGACGAGCTCGTGCGCGTCCTTCCGGCCAACACCATCCGCCGCGCCTACTGGACCACCTGGCACGAAAGCGCGCGCGACCTCGCCCGCGTGCGCACCGTCGCCGAATTCCTTCAGGAACTCGTGCGGCAGGAGCACGATATCTTTCTTTGACGAAACTGGACCGGTGGGAAATTGCGAAAGTCAGAGCGCAGCCGCCGACGACGAACCTGTCTTGATTTTCAATACTGAAAAGAAATGGTACGGTTGAGTGGAGTTGAACCACTGACCTCAGGTGCCACAAACCTGCGCTCTAACCAACTGAGCTACAACCGCACACGGCGCGTCCTGCGCGCTTGGTGCGTCACATACGGGCAGCCGCACCTTTTTTCAAGCCTTTTTTACCGGCATCAAACGAAAATGACCGGGCGATGGCCCGGTCATTTCAAACCCTGCGGGCAGAAGCCTCGCGATAGGCGGTTCAGACGGCCTTGAAGGACTTCATGGCCTTTTCGGCAGCCGACTTGCCGGGAGCGGCGACCCGTTCGGCAACCTTCTTGGAGGTTTCCTGAAGGGTCTTGGCCTGCTCGACGGCGACTTCGGCCTGCTTGCGAAGGAAGGCGGTCTGCAGTTCGAACAGTTCCGCGACGGACTTCACGCCGAGCAGGGCTTCCATGTGCGACAGCGAGTTTTCGGCATTGGTGCGAAGCGCATCGATGGCCTTGAGACCGAGTTCGACGGAGCCGGCCTGCGCGCTCTCAAGCGTCGATTCGACGGTCTTGGTGGCGTCTTCGGCGGCTTCCTTCATCTTGGCATAGGCTTCCTTCGTCTGCGCGGCGCCCTTTTCGGCGAAATCGCGGAAGCTTTCGGAAAACTTGCTCGGGTCGATGGATGCGATGGAGAATACGTCTTCGATCTTCTTGGTCGCCATTGTCTGCGCTCCTTGGATGTGGCCCTCTTCAGAGGCACCATGTTTCGAGTGAGCTTGATATAGGCGATTTCCTTTCGCATTGCAACATAATTGTGCAGCGCACAATAACACCCGGTGTCGTTAACCCTTTCTCCTGAAAGCGCGGGGCTGCGGGCCGCCGAAGCTGGACCCTTTGCCGCCCGGCCGCTATTAATAAAGCGTTAATGGAAAGCCGGGGTGCCGGATCGAGATTCAGGCCTGAACATGTCCGCAAAACAGTATCCCTTTATCGACGTCGCCGTCCATGAACGGGTGCGCCTGCCGTTCGCACGCGGCGAGGCCGTCGTGCTGTTTTCGCAGGACCTGGACCGCGTGCTCTGGTCGAACGGCCGCGGCGCCACGCTTTTCGGCCATGACAATGTCTACGATCTCCTCGATGCCGGGCCTGAGCGTACCGATGTCGCCTTCCGCCAGCTCATCGCCACCGGCCGCCAGGTTCGCACGCCCGGCGAGCGGCGCACGCTGCTCATGCGCATCGGCAGCGGCTTCCGCAGTGCGACCGTGACCGCGACCGTCGAAGGGATCACGCTGCGTCCGGGCGAAAACGCCATCCTGTTCAGCGCGCCGGTTTCCGACACCAGGCAGAGCGCGGGGGACGCCGCCGCGGCGATGATCGCCGGCCTGGACGATCCGGACACCCATATGGCCGTGCTCGACGGTGACGGCGCCGTTATCGCCGCCTCGGAAAAATTCGAGGCCCTGGCGATCAGCCCGGAGACGCGCCGGACCCTGGTGGAGGCCACCGGCCGCAGCGCCGACCATCTCGTCAAGCGCCCTATCGCCACAGGTCGCGGCCATCTTCCCGCCGCCATCGGCCGCATCTCCAGCGACCCGGCGCTGCACCTGCTGTTTGCCGTCGAAACGATCCTCGGCCATCTCGATCCCGATGAGGCCGACGCCGAACCGCACGCGGACGTAACAGACGGCGCAGCTGTCGAACCCGCTCAGGAAGAAGCGCCCACCGACCTCGTCACCGAGGACGTTCCGGAGCAGCCTGTCGATGCCGAGGATGACCGTCCTTCGAATGAGCCTCTTCCCGAAGCCACAGTCGTTGCGCTTGAAAATACGCAAGCCGTCACGGCTGAACCCGTGATCGAAGAAACACCGGCAGAGACGGCGGACGAGCAACCGGCCGCGCTCGAAGGCGATGACCCATCGGCCTCGGACGTCGATCCCTCGGGTTTTGTCTTCAACCGGCAGGGCCGTCCCGTCCGCTTCGTTTGGAAGATCGATGCCGAAGGCCGGTTCAGCGAGATCTCGGAGGAATTCGCCGCCGCCGTCGGCCCGCGCGCCGCTGGCATTTCCGGTGAACGCTTCAGCGATGTGGCCGCCCGGTTCGATCTCGATCCGGATGGCAAGATCGGCGACCTTCTGCGCCGCCGCGACACCTGGTCGGGCAAGACGATCCTCTGGCCGGTCGAGGGCACCAACCTCGTGGTGCCGGTCGATCTGGCCGCGCTGCCGACCTATTCGCGCAACCGCGAATTCGACGGCTTCCGGGGTTTCGGCATCGTGCGGATCGCCGATGCGGTGGCCGATCCCCATGCGCGCGGCCTGACACTTGCGACCGTCACCACGCCCACCGAACAGGACGCGCTGGTGGAAGAGGTCCTGACGGAAGAAACCGGGGCGCTGCTGGAAAAGGCGGCGGACGAACTGGACGCGGACAGCGATCCGGCGCCGGCGGAAGATACGCAGCCCCCTACCGAAATCACGCCGGAAGCCAGCGAGGAGGATGACGTCGCCTCTGCCACCGCACCGGAACCGACGCCCGAGGGCGAGGATGCGTTCCGCGGCGAACGTCCGGCGCTTCGCCTGGTCGAGACGCCGGCCCGGCGCCATTCCGACAAGGTCGTGCAGTTCGAAAGCCGCCGCATGCGTGGCGGTCTTCTCGATGGCCTCTCCACCGGCGAGCAGGCCGCGTTCCGCGAGATCGCCCGCCAGCTCGGCGAGACCTTCGGCAAACGCAAGCCGGAAGACCGCCCGACGGACCATGCGTCGCCGGATGCGACGGACGACGTTATCGCGGACCGTGAGGACACGGCCGGCATCGACGAGACAGCCAAGGCCGCCCTCGCCGCCGAAAACGAGACGGAAATGCCCGGCCTCGAAGTCGGTCCGCATGCCGACGACATGCTGCATGAGGAGCCGGCGAGCGAGCGCAGCGGCTTCGCCCCCTCGCGCCGGCAGATGGACTATGGCCTGACCGCCGCCGTGGTGGATGCCCTTCCCGTTGCCCTGCTTGTGCATGTCGGCGACCGGCTTATCCATGCCAATCCCGAATTCTTCCGCCTGACCGGCTATGCCGATCTCGGCGATCTGGAAGCCTCCGGCGGCATCGACATCCTGCTTGCCGGCCGGGACGAGGAGGCCGAGCACCATGACGGCGCCATGATGTTGCGCCACGCCGATGGGGAGAGCACCAGCACCGTTCGCGCGCGTCTCCAGTCCATCCGCTGGGAGGATGGCACCGCGCTGATGTTGGCGCTGACGCCGATACAGGAAAAGCCGGTGCTCTCGCTTGTCGAGACCGCGCCGGCACCTTCGGACACCGAAGCTAGGACCGAGGAACAGGCCGCCGTATCCGCCCTGCGCGTCGAGGTCAGCGAGCTTCGCTCCATCCTGGAAACGGCAACCGACGGCGTGGTCGTCGTCGGCCAGGACGGCGATATCCGCTCCATGAACCGCTCGGCCAGCGCGCTTTTCAACTATGACGAGGACGAAACGCGCGGTCGGCCCTTCGCCATGCTGTTTGCCCATGAGAGCCAGAAGGCGGTGCTCGATTATCTCACCGGCCTTTCCGGCCATGGCGTTGCCAGCGTGCTGAATGACGGGCGCGAGGTCATCGGCCGCGAGGCGTCCGGCGGGTTCATTCCGCTGTTCATGACCATGGGGCGCCTCTCCTCCTCCGCCGGCTTCTGCGCCGTGATCCGCGACATCACGCAGTGGAAGCGCACGGAAGAGGAGCTGCGCAACGCCAAGCGCGCCGCCGAGACCGCGAACGCCCACAAGAGCGATTTCCTCGCGCGCGTCAGCCACGAGATCCGCACGCCGCTCAACGCCATCATCGGCTTTTCCGACATGATGGCGACGGAGCGCTTCGGGCCGATCGGCCATCCGCGCTACATCGAATATGCCAACGACATCGGCCGCTCCGGCCGCCATGTGCTCGATATCGTCAACGACCTGCTCGACATTTCCAAGATCGAAGCGGGCGAGATGGAGATGGAGTTCACCGCCGTCGGCCTCAACGAGACGATCTCGGAGGCCGTGGCGCTCGTGCAGCCGCAGGCCAATGCCCAGCGCGTCATCATCCGCACATCGCTGTCCACCAACGTGCCGCAGATCGTCGCGGACCTGCGCTCGATCAAGCAGATCGCGCTCAATATCCTGTCGAATGCCATCCGCTTCACGCCGTCAGGCGGACAGATCGTCGTTTCGACGGCCTATGAGGCGAACGGAAGCGTTGTGCTGCGCATTCGCGATACCGGCGTGGGCATGACGCGCAGCGAACTGGAGCAGGCGATGAAGCCGTTCCGGCAGGTGACGACGGGTGCGCGCAAGCGCGGCGACGGCACCGGGCTCGGCCTGCCTTTGACCAAGGCGATGGTGGATGCCAACCGGGCGAACTTCGCCATCAACTCCACCCCGAACGAAGGCACGCTGGTCGAGGTGATCTTTCCCTCGCCGCGTGTGTTGGCAGACTGACCGGATTGGTCTAGACCGGCACAAACGCCTTTCGGCTCATCCGCGATGTTTTTCGGGACGGGCCGTATCGTCGAGGGAACGCAGTGCAGGTCCTTACTGAAAACGTACCGGCGCGCAGCCTGCGCCGCCGTTCCGGCGCCGCCCGACATCCGGTCCTTTCCGCCTCCGCCGTGCTGGCAGCGGCCATCGTGCTGATGCCCGCCATCGCCATCGTGGTGATCGCCGCAACCGGCGGCACCGACAACTGGCCCCACCTCTTCAGCAACGTCATTCCGCGCGCCACGCTGCGCACCGTTACCCTGCTGGCCGGGGTCGCCACCATCGCGGCCGTCGTGGGCGTGGTGACGGCCTGGCTGGTGGCAAGCTGCGAGTTTCCCGGCCGCCGCGTGCTGTCCGGCCTGCTCGTGCTACCGCTCGCCATTCCCGCCTATCTCGGCGCCTATGCGTTTGCGGAGTTCTTCTCCTTCACCGGGCCGATCCAGAGCGCCTATCGCGCGCTGTTCGGCTTCCAGACCAGCCGCGACTACTGGTTCCCCGAAGTGCGCACCACCGGCGGCGCGATGCTGGTGCTGTCGAGCGTGCTCTACCCTTACGTCTATCTCTCCGCCCGCTCGATGTTCCTGATGCAGGGCCGGGCGGCGGCGGATGTGGCGCGCACGCTCGGCGCGGGGCCGCTGAAGGTTTTCGCGCGCATCCAGATCCCCATGGCGCGGCCGGCGATCATGGTCGGGCTGACGCTGGTGGCCATGGAAACGCTGAACGATATCGGCGCGGTCGAATATCTGGGCGTCCAGACCCTGACCTTCTCGATCTTCGACACCTGGCTCAATCGCGGCAGCCTTGCGGGCGCCGCGCAGATCGCCTGCATCATGCTCGTCTTCGTCATCTGCCTGATGATGGTGGAGCGCGCCGCGCGCAGGCGGCAACGCTTCGCCAGCCAGAAGACGACGGCGGCGGTGCATGATTCCGTCCGGCTCAAGCTTGCGGGCTGGAAGCGCTGGGCGGCGAGCCTCGCCTGCCTGCTGCCGCCCGTCATCGGCTTTGCCATTCCCGTTTTCGTGCTCGGCGGCTACGCGCTGCGCCGCCTTGAGCAGTTTGCCTCTTCGCGGCTTCTTTCGGCGCTCTGGCACAGTGTGCTGGTTTCCGGATCGACCGCCATCATCGCCGTGCTTCTCGCCTTCCTGCTGGCCTATGCGGCGCGCACCACGCGCTCGCGGCTGAACGCCGCTGCCGGCCGCTTCGCCTCCTTCGGCTACGGCGTGCCGGGAACGGTGCTGGCGATCGGCGTGCTCATTCCGCTCGCCAATTTCGACAATGCGCTGGATGCCTTCCTGCGCGCGAATTTCGGCATTTCGACAGGCCTCCTGCTGTCGGGCACCGGCTTTGCCATCATCTATGCCTGCACCGTGCGCTTCCTCACCATGGCCGAAGGCACGATCGATGCGGGGTTCCACAAGCTCTCGCCGCATCTCGACATGGCGGCACGCACGCTGGGGCGCACCAGCAGCCAGACGCTCTGGAGCGTGCTCGTGCCGATGATGCGCCCGGCGACTCTGACGGCGGCGCTGCTCGTCTTCATCGAATCCATGAAGGAGCTTTCGGCCACCATCATGCTGCGGCCGTTCAACTTCAACACGCTCGCGACCCTGGTCTACGAGGACGCTTCACGGGCAAAGGTGGAAGATGCGGGCGTGCCGGCCATGATCATCGTCGCGGTAGGGCTCATCCCGGTCTTTCTGGTGTCGCGATCGCTCGACAAGGCGAACGGATAAAAAAAGGGCGACCCAAAGGCCGCCCCGATAGTTTGCATGCTGTCCAACAAAAGCCAGGGTGAACGGCATCATGCCATCGGGGTCGGATCAACCGATACGCCCGTCATCGGGCGCGCTCAAGTTGGTACGACCTTGTGCCAGCCCGCCTTAACAAATCCTTACCTGGCCAGTTCCGGCACAAAGCTTTCGTTCACAACTTCGCAATCTTGGTTAATTTGACAGGCGTCAAATCGTTAATACGCGCGACGCTCACGATTTGAGCGTCTCGAGGCCGGCAAACAGGTCGAGCGCTTCGGGATTGGCCAGCGCCTCCTTGTTCTTGACAGGCCTGCCGTGCACGACCTCGCGCACCGCAAGCTCGACGATCTTGCCGGACTTGGTGCGCGGAATGTCGGCGACCTGGATGATCTTCGCCGGCACATGGCGCGGGGATGCGCCGGTGCGGATTTTCGTGCGGATGGTCTTTTCCAGTGCCTCGTCCAGCACCCTCCCCGGCACGAGGCGCACAAAGAGCACGACGCGCACGTCGTCATCCCAATCCTGCCCGATGCAAAGCGCCTCGACGATTTCCTCCAGTTGCTCGACCTGATTGTAGATTTCCGCCGTGCCGATGCGCACGCCGCCCGGATTGAGCGTGGCGTCGGAACGGCCATGGATGACGATGCCGCCATGGCTGGTCCATTCGGCGAAATCGCCGTGGCACCAGATGTTATCGAAGCGCTCGAAATAGGCCGCCTTGTACTTCGCCCCATCGGGGTCGTTCCAGAACATGACAGGCATGGACGGGAAGGCCCGGGTGCAGACAAGCTCGCCCTTTTCGCCCCGCACCGACTGGCCGTCCTCGTTCCAGACGTCCATTGCAAGGCCGAGGCCGGGGCCCTGGATCTCGCCGCGCCAGACCGGCTTCAGCGGTATGCCCAGCACGAAGCAGGAGACGATATCCGTGCCGCCCGAAATGGAGGCGAGCTGCACATCCGGCTTGATGCCCTCATACACGAACGAGAACCCTTCCGGCGAAAGCGGCGAGCCGGTCGAGGTGAGAAGCCGCAGGCTCGAAAGGTCATGCGTCGTGCGCGGCGTGAAGCCGCCCTTGCGCACCGCGTCGATATATTTCGCCGATGTGCCGAAGACCGCGAAGCGCTCGTCCTGCGCATAGTCGAAGAGCACGTTGCCGTCAGGATGGAAGGGCGAGCCGTCGAAAAGGCAGAGCGTGGTGCCCAGGGCGAGGCCGGACACCAGCCAGTTCCACATCATCCAGCCGCAGGTGGTGAAATAGAACAGCCGATCGTTCTCCACCAGGCCGCAATGCAGGTGGTGCTCCTTGAGGTGCTGGAGCAGGGTGCCGCCCGCCGAATGCACGATGCATTTGGGCACACCCGTCGTGCCGGAGGAAAACAGGATATAGAGGGGATGGCGGAAGGGGAGCCGGGCGAATTCGAGCGGCCTGGCCTCGAAGGGCGCCATCAGGGCATCGAGGGTGCGGCCATCCGGCAGGGCGGCGGCAAGCGCCTCGGCATCGCCGGCATAGTGCACGACGAGCACTGGTACGCCGAGCTTGGCCGCAACCGCCTTCACCTTGGCGGAGACGTCCTGCAATTTGCCGGCATACCAGTAGGCATCGCAGGCGATGAACAGCTTCGGCTCGATCTGGCCGAAGCGGTCCAGCACGCCCTGCTCGCCGAAATCGGGTGAACAGGACGACCAGATGGCCCCGAGCGATGCCGCCGCCAGCATCGCCGCGATGGTTTCCGGCATGTTGGGCATCATGGCCGCCACGCGATCGCCTTCGCCGATGCCCATGGCGGCAAAGGCCTGCTGGAGCCTGGAGACACGTGCGCGCAGGTCGTCCCACGACCAGCGGTAGGAGACCTTGTCCTCACCGCGGAAGATGATCGCGTCGCCTGCGCCGGTCTTCCTCAGCAGGTTCTCGGCAAAATTCAGCCGGCCCTCGGGGAAGAACCGGGCGGCGAGCATATCGTCGCCATTCTCGAGCGCCACCTGCCCCCTGTCGCCGATGACGTCGCACCTGTCCCATATCGCGGTCCAGAACGCGCCACGGTCCGCAACGGACCATGCGTGCAGATCGTCATAGGTCTCGAAATCACGTGCGGCCGCAGCGCCGGCGGCCTTCATGAAGAGCGCCATCGGGCTCTTGGTAAGAATGTCTTGCGAGGGTTCCCACAGGGGCAGTTCCGACGTCATGCTTGTCCTCCACTCCACGGCTTTGGTATATCATGGTGCGCCGCAATATAAAGCGGCGAACGCCGGATCGCGCCGTCTCCGAACGCAATTCCGCCATGGCGGGATTTGATTTCTTGCGCGCGACGGCCTATCCCGATTTCGCTTGAGATGTGAATGCCGCGGGCAGAGGAGCCGCGCCCCATGACCCTTCCCCGTTTGGTCCGATCGAAATTCTGGGTAAGGGCCATTCTGGTCGCGCTTGTCGTGGTCGCGGGACTGCGCATCGGCTTTTCCTTTCTCGTCCAGCCGGAGACGGTGGAGCGCGGCCTGGAACAGGCGCTCGAGAACTGGACGGGCGCGCAGGTTCATATCGGCAAGGAAACGCATTTCAGCTTCTGGCCCTATCCCCGCGTGACGCTGCGCGACGTGCGCGTCGTGCCCGATGGCAGCGGCGAGCTCATTTCCGCCGAAACCGTCTCGGCGACGTTCGACCTTTTCGGCGCAGTGCGCGGACACCCGTCCTTCAGCGATTTCGAGCTTGTGCGGCCCATCGTACGCCTGCGCCGGCAGGCGGACGGAACATTCAACTGGCGCCACAGCGGCTGGCTCGTCCAGGCCATCGATGCGACAAAGGCCGCCGAGGGCAAGCCGACATCCGAACCGTCCGATGAACGCATCGGCACGATCACGCTGGTGGACGGCGTGCTGGAGATCGTTTCGGGCGAGAGCCGTCCCTACCGCATCTCCGACATCGACGGCACCGTCACCTGGCCGACCCTGCGGCAACGCCTGACCCTGGCGCTTTCGGGTGTCAGCAATGGCGAGATGACGCGCCTGTCCTTCGATGCCGACCAGCCGCTCGCCCTGCTTGCCGGCCGCGATGCCACCGTTCGCACGAGCCTGTCGGCCGACCCCGGCGCCGTCCGCTTCGAAGGCGCGGGCAATCTTTCCGGCAGCGGCTTCGTCAACGGCACCGTGCAGCTTTCGACGCCCTCGCTCAGCCGCCTGCTCGCCTGGCAGGGCCGGGACATTCCGGCCATCAGCACCATCGGGGAGATGACCGTCGAAGCGAACATCGCGACATCCGGCTACGCCGCCAGACTGGAGAACGTCAAGCTGGCGCTCGACGGCACCAAGGCGACCGGCGTGCTCGACCTCAACATGCCACCGCAGAGCGTGCCGCGGATCGGAGGCACGCTCGCCTTCGACCGCATCGACCTGCGCGCCTTCCTCTCGGCCTTTTCGCCGCTTCCCGGCGCCGACCAGAACGCCCCGACGATCGACACCACGTTCATCCATCAGTTCGGCATGGACCTGCGTCTTTCGGCCGGAACGGCAACGTTCTCGCCCTTTGCGCTGAAGGACCTTGCCGCCGGCATGCGCATCGAGAACGGACGCGCATCCTTCGATATCGGCGACAGCACCCTGCTGGACGGGCGCCTGACGGGGCGTATCGCGGTGGCCGAAGAAGGCTTCCGCGGTGGCGGCAAGCTGCAATTCTCGCTCAGCAATGTCGACATGGGCAGCATCGCCAGCACACTTGCGCTGCCGGGCCCGCTGCCGTCAGGCATCGGATCGGCGGATTTCGAACTCTCGACGAAGCTGCCGCTGTGGGCAACCACACCCTCCGACATGTCCGGCAAGTTCCGCTTGCGGCTGGGGTCCGGCACGCTCACGCATTTCAACCGACAGGCCTTCGAGAAACTCGCGGCACAGGGCAACTTCTTCAGCGTGTCCGCGGCGGGAGACGGGTCGTTCGATTTCAACCGGGCGGATGTCGAAGCACGTCTCGACCGGGGGCTCGCCGAGCTGACAAAGGCCGAGATCGAAAGCAACGATGCGCTGCTGACATTGTCGGGAATGGTGCCCTACCGGACCGGCAGCCTGGCTTTGGCCGGGCTTTTGAAGGACCGGACGGCAGCAGACGCGACGAACGGCAAGCCGGGCCTCAGCTTCTTCGTCGGCGGCTCCTGGCCCGATCCGGTCATCTCGCCGGCCTCGGTCCTGACGGGGCGGCAGCCCCGCCAGTAACGGCTCTTCGCCCATCTCAGCGGCCGGCGATGGCCGCCTGCTCATCACGCTGGCGCTGCACTTCGCGCCGTTTCGTCATGATCGACGCGATGATGACGCCGATCGCGACAAGGCCGATCAGGATGGTGCAGGCCGCGTTGATCTCGGGCGTGACGCCGAGGCGGACCTGGCTGTAGATCTTCATCGGCAGCGTCGTTGCGCCCGGACCGGAGGTGAAGCTGGCAATGACGAGGTCGTCCAGCGAAAGCGTCAGGGCCAGCATCCAGCCGGACAGCACGGCCGGCGCGATGACCGGCAGCGTCACCTCCAGGAAGGTGCGGACCGGTGTGGCGCCGAGATCCATCGCCGCCTCCTCGATCGAGCGATCGAAGGAGAGGAGACGCGACTGCACCACAACCGTCACGAAGCACATGCTGAAGGTGATATGCGCGAGCGTCACCGTCACGAAGCCGCGGTCGAGGCCGATGGCGACGAAGAGCAGCAGCAGCGACAGGCCGGTGATGACTTCCGGCATGACAAGCGGTGCGTAGACCATGCCCGAGAAGAGCAGCCGGCCGCGAAAGCGCGTGTAGCGCGTCAGGGCCAGCGCCGCCATGGTGCCGAGCACCGTGGCGATGGTGGCAGACAGGAGCGCGACGCGGATCGTCACCCACGCCGCATCCATCAGGCCGCGGTTGTTGAACAGTGATACATACCATTTCGTCGAGAAGCCGGCCCAGACCGTCACGAGCTTGGACTCGTTGAAGGAGAAGATGACCAGCAGCACGATCGGCAGGTAGAGGAACGCGAAGCCGAGAACGACCGAGACGATGTTGAAACGGGACCAGGTGTTCATGGCTTATCTCCCCTGCTCTTCGGCCTTGGCCTGCGCGTTCTGGAAGAACACGATGGGCACGACGAGAATGAGCAGCAGGATCGTCGCCACGGCAGCGGATACCGGCCAGTCACGGTTCGCATTGAACTCGTTCCACAGCGTCTTGCCGATCATCAGCGTCTGCGATCCGCCGAGCAGGTCGGGAATGACGAATTCGCCGACGGCCGGGATGAAGACGAGCATGCAGCCTGCCACCACGCCGGGCAGCGACAGCGGGAAGGTGATTTTCCAGAAGGCGGTGATCTGCGGGCAACCGAGATCCTGCGCCGCCTCGATCAGCGTGTTGTCCATCTTCTCCAGCGCGGAATAGAGCGGCAGCACCATGAAGGGCAGGTAGGAATAGACGATGCCGATATAGATCGCCCAGTTCGTGCCCAGGATGATCAGCGGGGAATCGATGATCCCCGTGCCGATCAGAAACTGGTTGAGCAGTCCTTCCGGTTTCAGGATCGCGATCCACGCATAGACGCGGATGAGGAAGCTCGTCCAGAACGGCAGGATGACGAGCATCAGAAGAGTCGGACGCAGCGAACGCGGCGCCTGCGCCATGCCATAGGCGATGGGATAGCCGATCAGCAGGGTGGCAAGCGTCGAAACGCCGGCGATCCACACGCTCGACAGGTAGGCGTTGAGATAGAGCGCATCTTCGGTCAGCCAGACGAAATTGTCGAAGCTGAACTCCCCGATCTTCGCCCAGATGCCGGAAAGGCCGTCCGCCAGCGCGAAAACCGGCTCATAGGGCGGCTGGGCAATGGCGGTGGTGGACAGCGAAATGCGGAAGACGATCAGGAAGGGGACAAGAAAGAAGAACAGCAGCCAGGCATAGGGAATGATGATGACAAGGCGGCTGAAGATGGCGGAGCCGAGCTTGCTCATGCGCTCAATCCTTCAACACGACGCCGGCTGTCTCGCCGAAGGAAACCCAGACCTTTTCATCATAGGCGATGGGGTTCTCCACCTCGCGCTGGGCATTCAGCATCGAGGCCTTGACCACCTTGCCACTGCCGAGCTTGACGTAGAAGACCGTCATGTCGCCGAGATAGCCGATGTCCCAGACCTCGCCCTCGGCCGCGTTGACGGTGGCGTCGGTTGGGGCATTGCGCGAGACCTTCAGCTTCTCCGGCCGGATGGCGAAGCCGGCGGCGCTGCCGCTCGCCGGTGCGCCCGCCGAGGCGGTGCGAACGGTAAAGCCGTCGTTTGTCACCAGTTCGATCTTGCCGTTGCCGCTCGCGGAGACCTTGCCGTCGAGAATGTTCACGTCACCGATGAAATCCGCGACGAAGCGCGAATTGGGCGCTTCATAGATTTCCGCAGGGGTGGCGACTTGGATGACCTTGCCGTGGCTCATGACGGCGATGCGGTCGGCCATGGTCATCGCCTCCTCCTGGTCGTGCGTGACGACGACGAAGGTGAGGCCGAGATCCTGCTGGAGGTCCATCAGTTCGAACTGCGTTTCCTCGCGCAGCTTCTTGTCGAGCGCGCCGAGCGGTTCGTCGAGCAGCAGCACCTTCGGGCGCTTGGCCAGCGAACGGGCGAGCGCCACGCGCTGGCGCTGGCCGCCGGACAGCTGATGCGGCTTGCGCTTGGCGAACTGCTCCAGTTTCACCAGCTTGAGCATCTGGGCGACACGCTCGGCGATCTCGTTCTTCGGCATGCCGTCCTGGCGCAGGCCAAAGCCGATATTGCTCTCCACCGTCATGTGCGGAAAGAGCGCGTAGGACTGGAACATCATGTTGACCGGCCGCTTGTAGGGCGGAATGCTCGCAATATCCTGGCCATCGAGGATGATTTCGCCGGATGTCGGCCGTTCGAACCCAGCAAGCATGCGCAGAAGCGTGGACTTTCCGCAGCCCGAAGCGCCGAGCAGAGCGAAGAACTCGCGGTGGTAGATGTCGAGCGTGAGATTGTCGACAGCCGTGAAATCACCGAACTTCTTCGTGACGTTGCGGAAGGTGATGAACGGCTTTGCGGCCGGGTCGGCCCAGGGCGCAAAGGAACGACGGATATTGCCGAGAGATTTCATGCCTGTCCCCATCTCTTTTTATTGGCAGCACAAATGAAATTGCCCGGAAGGTTCTTCCGGGCAATTTGCACTGGACCGATTACTGGCCGGTCACGACTTTTGTCCACGTGCGCGTGAACAGACGCTGCGTTTTGGAATCGAGCGCCGTGTTGGTGAAGAGCTTTTTCAGCGTTTCCTCATCCGGGTAGATCGTCGGATCCTTGATGATGTCTTCGGGCAGAAGTTCCTGGGAAGCCTTGTTGCCGTTGGCGTAGTGGATGTAGGTCGACGCCTTGGCGATCACGTCCGGACGCATGATGTAGTCGAGAAAGGCGTGTGCCTCCTCGACATGCGGCGCATCGGCGGGGATCGCCATCTGGTCGAACCACATCTGTGTGCCTTCCTTCGGAATGGCATAGCCGATCTCGACGCCGTTCTTGGCCTCTTCGGCGCGGTCGCGGCCCTGGAAGATATCGCCCGACCAGCCGATCGCGATGCAGATATCGCCGTTGGCAAGGCCGTTGATGAATTCCGACGAGTGGAACTTGCGCACGAAGGGGCGCACCTTCAGCAGCGCTTCCTCGGCCTTGGCGATATCAGCCGGATCATGGCTGTCGGGGTTGAGCCCGAGGGATGCAAGCGTGACCGGGATCATGTCGGTCGGGGAATCCAGCATGTTGATGCCGCAGTCCTTCAGCTTCTCGGCATTGGCCGGATCGAAGATCGCGCTCCAGCTGTCGATTTCGTCGACACCCAGCGCTTCCTTGATCTTGGCCTTGTTGTAGCCGATGCCGATCGTGCCCCACATGTAGTTGATCGAGTATTCGTTGCCCGGGTCGAACGGCTGCATGCGCTCGGAGATCATGTCCCACATGTTCTTGAGGTTCGGCAGCTTGGACTTGTCGAGTTTCTGGTAGACGCCCGCCGCGATCTGGCGCTGCAGGAAGGTGTTGGTGGGCACGACGACGTCATAACCTGTGCCGCCAGCCAGCAGCTTCGTCTCCAGGATTTCGTTGGAGTCGTAGACGTCGTAGACGACCTTGATGCCGGTTTCCTTGGTGAAATCGTCGATGATCGAGCTATCGATGTAATCGGACCAGTTGTAGACGTTGACAACCTTCTCTTGCGCGAAAGCGCTGCCGGCCGCCATGAGCGCCGCAAAAGCGGCCGTCGCAAAAAGAGTACGTCTTACCATTGATTTTTCTCCCAGTTTTTTAACTGACCGATGCGTTCACACGAACGTCTGTCGCCGATTATGGAGTTTTTTCAAGAGGCGACAAGCCGCATTCTACGTAAAGGCCCGACGAATTTTATATCACATTGTTCCCATTCCTATCATATCTCATCCGCATCTCCGACGGAAATCAAGTCAAAACTTACTGGAAGTCGAAAAGGCTGAGGCCCGCCACCATTTCGTCGAGCCCCAGCGGACGCGTGACCGGCGGCTCGGCCCGTGCAAGACAGCCCTGCCGCTCGCACAGCCGGCACGCGGTGCCGACGGGCACGGCGGCGTCCCGACGCAGCGCTTCCGCGTAAACCGTCTCGTCCGCATGGGCCGCATCGCAGCCGATGAGCAGCGCCGTGCGGCGCACACGCTCGGCAAAGGCGCCCTGCGGCCCTTCCAGCGTGCGGGAGACGGCGAGAAATGCGGCACCGTCAGGCATTTCCACGCGATCGACGAGAATCTGCCCCGGCTGGGCAAAGGCCGCGTGCACGCCGAGCTTGGGACAGTCGCCGCCGAACCGGGCCTGAGGAAAACCCTGTGCGCCGGCCCGGCGGAAACGGTGGCCGGCATTGTCGATCTCCAGCATGAAGAACGGCACGCCGGCCCTGCCCGGCCGCTGGAGCATGGTCAGGCGGTTCGCCGCCTGTTCGTAGGACACGCCGAAGCGCGACCGCAGCATGTCGATATCGTAGCGCACGCGCTGTGCGGCGGCGTGAAAGGCCTCATAGGGCATCATCAGGGCATGGGCCGCGTAGCGCGCCAGCTCGAAACGCGCGATGCGCTTTGCCTCCGCGGTGGAGAAGGCAAGCAGGTCGAGCTCGGCGAAGATCTCGTCCTGAAGCGCCAGCTGCACCGTTTCCATGGCGATCTCGCGCAGCTGATCGAAGGGCGAAAGGCGCTCCGACAGGAAGAGGCGCATGGAGTGCCGATCGAAGCGGCGCCGCAGGGTCGGCATGGCATGGACGGGCAGAAGGCGCACGACGACGCCGTGCTGCTTGCGCAGCCAGCCCTTCAGCGCCGCGGCCAGCTCGTCGCCGGGTGCGAGCGCGGCGTGGAACCGTTCGGCGGCCTCGTCGATGGCGCCGAAATAGTTGGGGCGGTTTTCCAGCTTGTCGCGCACCTCGTCCATCGGCAACAGGGTACCGGCCAGCATGGTGGCGCGCCCCTCGCGGGCCAGCATATCGGCAAGGTCTGTCAGGCGCGCAGCCTGCTCGCGATAGGCCCGGTAGAGCTTGAGGATACCGCTCGCCACATTCGGCGCCGCGTCCGCGATTTCCAGAAGCTCCTGGTCTCCCGGCAGTTCGCCGGCCAGCAGCGGATCGGCGAAGACTTCCCGCAACTGGCGCGCATTGCCGGCGCTTTCGCCCTGGAGCTCATCGAGATCGACCTTGTAGACGGAGGCAAGCCGCAGAAGAAGCTGCACCGTAAGCGGTCGCTGGTTGCGCTCGATCAGATTGAGGTAGGACGGCGAGATCGACAGCCCCTCGGCCATCGCCGTCTGGGTGAGGCCGAGCGTGTTGCGGATGCGCCGGACCTTCGGGCCCGCAAAGATCTTGTTCTCCGCCATATGTCAAATCCTTTACACGCGCGGTTGCGTATCAGACTTTACAATTTTTACTTTTTTACATTGCCCATCTGTCAAAGACAACACATCATTACTCGATTTACAGCCTGATTTACCGGATTTTCCTCGTCGGATTGTGCGCTGCGATGTAAATACTGTCATATCAAATCGGGCAACAAGGAGTTGCCGCCCGATCCTGAAACATCGCACTGGAGGATACCATGACCGATTTTTACAATCTTGTTCCGAGCGCGCCCAAGGGCCGGTTCGATGGCATCGAGCGCCCCTATACGGCCGAGACGGTCGAGAAGCTGCGCGGCTCCGTCCAGATCCGCCATACGCTGGCGGAAAACGGCGCCAACCGCCTGTGGAAGCTCATCCACGAGGAGGATTTCGTCAACGCGCTTGGCGCGCTCTCGGGCAACCAGGCCATGCAGATGGTCCGCGCCGGGCTGAAGGCGATCTATCTCTCCGGCTGGCAGGTCGCCGCCGATGCCAATACCGCATCCGCCATGTATCCCGACCAGTCGCTCTACCCGGCCAATGCCGCACCGGAGCTTGCCAAGCGTATCAACCGCACGCTGCAGCGCGCCGACCAGATCGAGACGGCGGAAGGCAACGGCCTTTCGGTCGACACCTGGTTCGCCCCGATCGTCGCCGACGCGGAGGCCGGTTTCGGCGGTCCGCTCAACGCTTTCGAGATCATGAAGGCGTTCATCGAGGCGGGTGCGGCCGGCGTCCACTTCGAAGACCAGCTGGCTTCGGAAAAGAAGTGCGGCCATCTCGGCGGCAAGGTTCTGATCCCGACCGCCGCCCATATCCGCAACCTCGACGCCGCGCGGCTCGCGGCCGACGTCATGGGCGTGCCGACGCTGATCGTCGCCCGCACCGATGCCGAAGCCGCCAAGCTGCTCACCTCCGACATCGACGAGCGCGACCAGCCTTTCGTCGACAAGGACAAGGGCCGCACGGTCGAGGGCTTCTACCAGGTCAAGAACGGCATCGAGCCCTGCATTGCGCGCGCCATTTCCTATGCGCCGCATTGTGACCTGATCTGGATGGAAACCGGCAAGCCCGATCTCGAACAGGCCCGCAGGTTCGCCGAAGCCGTGCACAAGGCCCACCCCGGCAAGCTGCTCGCCTACAATTGCTCGCCCTCGTTCAACTGGAAGAAGAACCTGGATGACGCGACGATCGCCAAGTTCCAGCGCGAGCTGGGCGCGATGGGCTACAAGTTCCAGTTCATCACGCTCGCCGGCTTCCACCAGCTGAACTTCGGCATGTTCGAACTGGCCCGCGGCTACAAGGAACGCCAGATGGCCGCCTATTCGGAACTGCAGGAAGCGGAATTCGCGGCCGAGATCAACGGCTACACCGCGACCAAGCACCAGCGCGAAGTCGGCACCGGCTATTTCGATGCCGTCTCCATGGCCATCACCGGTGGACAGTCATCGACGACCGCCATGCATGAATCGACCGAGCACGAGCAGTTCCGCCCGGCCGCCGAGTAAGCGAGACCACCCTTTCAAGAACCCCTGATTACAAGAGGAGAAATGCCATGACAGTCCAGACCCGCGTCAAGGAACGTGCTGAAGAACAGGCGTCCGCCATGACATCCGACCAGCAGGCCATGATCCGCATGGTCGCCAATGACCTGCATCGCCTCAACCAGTCCGTCATGAAGGCGGTCGACGCCGGCGTGTCGGTCGAGCTCGTCCGCTCCGCCCGTCACCATGGCGGCGAGGGCAACTGGGGCGACCTGCTGATCCCGGTCATCGTGACGCAGGGTCGCGGCTGACAGGCCTATATCCAGTCAAGAAAACCCCCGGCGTCCCTGCGCCGGGGGTTTTTCGTTTCGGGCAGTATCCGGTGAAGAAGGCTCAGGAAGCTGCGCCTTCAACGTCGCGCAAAACCGTCAGGCGGCGCGGGCGGTCCGTCCGCCGGAAGTGCGCTCTCCCGCCTCAAAACGAAACTGGCCGATAAGTGCCATCAGCTCGTCCGCCTGGCCTGCAAGCTGACGGCTCGCGCTCGTCGTCGATTCCACCATGGATGCGTTCTGCTGGGTCATCTGGTCCATCTGGTTGACGGAACCGTTGACCTCCTGCAACGCTGCGGATTGATCCCGGCTGGCCGTCGCGATCAGGGCGACGTGGTCGCTGATGCCGACAATCTGGCGGCTGATTGCTGCAAGCACCGCGCCGGTTTCCTGCACAAGGCTCGCGCCCGTGCTGACCTCCTGCGTCGACTTGTCGATCAGGCCCTTGATTTCCTTGGCGGCCTCTGCCGAGCGCTGCGCCAGTTCGCGCACTTCCTGTGCAACGACCGCAAAGCCCTTGCCGGCTTCACCGGCCCGCGCCGCTTCGATGCCGGCATTAAGCGCAAGCAGGTTCGTCTGGAAGGCGATGTCATCGATCACCTCGATGATCTGCTCGATCTTTCGCGAGGCGTCTTCGATCCGCCCCATCGCCTCGATCGCACTGGTCACCACGGCGCTGGAACTGTCGGCGCTCGCTTTGGTTTCGGCGACCCGGCTGTTGGCCTCCTGCGCGCGTTCGGCGGAGGAACGAACGGTCACGGTGATCTCGTCCACCGCCGCCGCCGTCTGCTCGAGCGAGGCGGCCTGTGATTCCGTGCGACGCGACAGATCGTCGGCGGACCGGCGCATCTCGGCACCGCTGGACTGGATCGCAACCGCATTGGCACGGATGCTGCCGAGGGTGCCTTGCAGGCGCGACAGCGAATCGTTGAAATCCTGCCGCAGCTGTTCAAGCCGGCCGGAGAACGGCACGTCGATCGTCTCGGAAAGATCGCCCTGCGCAAGCCGGCCGAGGCCGGCCGCCAGCTGGTTGACGGCGAAATCGATCTGCCGGTCCGTTTCGCGCTTTTCCGTGTCCACCTTTTCGCGCTCGGCTGCCGCCTCTTCATTCTGACGCTGGGCGACCGCCTCCATGTCGATCCGGCGCTGCGCGTTTTCGCGGAAAACTTCCAGCGCACGCGCGATCTGGCCGAACTCGTTGGCCTTGTCCCGGCTGGGAATATCCGTGTCGAGGCGACCCTGCGCGATCGCGCCCACGGCACCGATCAGCGCGCGCAGCGGACGGGTCGCCCGGCGCACGGCGACATAGGCGAGACAGCCGAAGAGCAGCATGGAAACGCCACCCGCGATGATCGCGCGAAGCTGGAGGTCATGGATCTTCTGGAAGTAGACCTCCATCGGAATACCGATGAAAAGCAATCCGACATTGGCGCCGGCGGCATTCTTGACCGGGAAGTAGCCGGTCATGAAATCACGGCCGAAAAGCTGCGCGGGGCCGAAATAGGGCGCGCCCTTGGCGAGTACCGCCTGCGCCGGATGATCCGCGGCGAGTTTCGTGCCGGTGGCGCGGCTGCCGTCTTCCTTCTTCACATTCGTCGAGATGCGGACATAGTCCGGTCCCTGTTTCTCAAAAATCGTCGCGACGCCGGCAATGGACGTGGCGGTGCGATCGACAAGATCGTGGTTCGCAAGCTCCGGCATCGCATCGCTGCGCACGCCGGCAAGCGCACCATCCTTCAGCTCGATAGACGCCCCGTCGATCACGGCATCGTAGAGAACCGCCATGTTGCGCGTGGCGTCATGGGCGTCATTGGCCGCATCCTGCAGCACATAGCTCTTCAGATTGTAATGCATGACGCCGACGATGACGGCGGCGCTGAGAAAGATGAAGGCGAAGGTCATCGCCGCATACTGATAGGCGATCGAAGATCGGAATATCTTGCTCATTGTCGGGCTCCTATTGTCCCGAAATGATAAAAATCAAGATATAAGAAAAGCTGAAAATCCGCCACCACATCCTGTAAATCGGGACGTCCAGGCATAAAAAAGGCCCGGAAATCCAGGCCTTTTTCGGTTATCAGCGGCGGCTCAATCAGGCGGCGCGGTAGGCGCCGTGATCGTGTTCTTCCGCTTCGAGGCGGAACTGCTCGACCAGCATCATCAGCGTGTCGGCTTCGCCCGCAAGCTTGCGGCTCGCCGCTGTCGTGACGTCGACCATCGAGGCGTTCTGCTGGGTCATCTGGTCCATCTGGTTGACGGAGCCGTTGACCTCCTGGAGTGCTGCGGCCTGGTCGCGGCTTGCCGTCGCCATCATGTCCACATGGTGGCTGACGGTGACGATCTGCTGGCTGATTGCGGCGAGCACGGCGCCGGTTTCCTGCACGAGATGCGAGCCGGCATTCACCTCGCTCGTCGATTTCTCGATGAGCACCTTGATCTCGCGGGCGGCACTCGCCGAGCGCTGCGCCAGCTCCCGCACCTCCTGCGCGACAACGGCAAAGCCCTTGCCCGCCTCGCCCGCACGCGCGGCCTCGATACCGGCATTAAGGGCCAGAAGGTTGGTCTGGAAGGCGATGTCGTCGATGACCTCGATGATCTGCTCGATCTGGCGGGAAGCCCCCTCGATGCGTCCCATCGCATCGATCGCGTTGCTGACGACGCCGGCGGAATTGTCGGCGCTGCGCTTGGTGGCGCCCACGACGAGGTTGGCCTCATGCGCCCGCTCGGCGGAGGAGCGCACGGTCGCGGTGATCTGCTCGACGGCGGCGGCGGTCTCCTCCAGCGAGGAAGCCTGCGATTCGGTGCGCTTGGAAAGCGCGTCGGCCGATTGCAGCATGTCGGCGCCGCTGCGCTGGATCGACAGGGCATTGTTGCGGATCTGGCCCAGCGTATCCTGAAGGCGCACGAGCGAGACGTTGAAGTCCTGGCGCAGCTGCTCCAGGCGACCGGAGAACGGCGTCTCGATCTGGCGCGACAGGTCGCCCTGCGCCAGGCGGCCGAGGCCTGCGGCAAGCGCGTTGACCGCAAAGTCGATCTGCTGGTCCATCGCCTGCTTTTCCGCGTCGTTGCGGCGGCGCTCGGCCTCCGCCTCGGCGCGTTGCTGTTCGCTTTCGGCCTCCACGCGGATTTTGGACAGGGCGTTTTCCTTGAAGACGCCGAGCGCGCGGGCCATGTCGCCGATTTCGTCGGCACGGCTCTGGCCGGATATGCCGGTGTCGAGGAAACCGTCGGCAAGGCGGCGCATCGCGCCGGTGATCTGCCCGATCGGTCCCTTGAGCGTCAGCACCAGCGCGATGCCGGCAAGCACGGCGATGGCCGCACCGACGACGGTCGCCAGCACCGAGACCTGGTTGGCCTTCTCGCGCTCCGAGCCGGCGCTCGTCTTCTGCTCCTCGGCAAACTGGCTGAGCAGGTTCCAGATGCTGTCGATGGACTGGCCGGCCACATCGAAGTCGGCCGTGCGCTGGGTGCTGATCTTCACCAGCGTGGCGCTGTCGGCGTTGATCTTGTCGATGACGGGCGTCACCGCTTGCCCGACACCGTCGAAGAAGGCAAGTCCGTTGGCGCTGCCGCGCAGGGTGTCGATTTCGCTCGTTACGATGGACAGCGACGCCAGCAGCTTGGTGCGATTTTCCTCCGAGGTTTCGCCTAGGAAACGGGCCGCGATGATTTCGGCGTCATAGATCGAATTGACCAGCTTGCGCGTGGCGGACAGAACGGCTTCCGACTTGATGATCGGCTCATCGAGTTCGCCGAAGATACGGGTCGCTTCGCGCATCTTCTCGCCGGCGCCACCCTGCAGCTGGATGGCGATCTGGCGGAAGCGGTTGATGCGGCGCGCCACTTCGGGAACGACGACATCGGCCGTATCGCTGGAGGCCAGGTAACCGCCGAGCTCGTCGATCGTGGTGCGGATGGTGGTGGAGACGACCTTCTGGCTCTTCGGCAGGATGGCCGCAATCGAGCGTTCGGTCTTCGAAATCAGCGGGTAGCGCTCCTTGACGAGTTTCAGCTTTTCGTCCGGCGTCGGGGCCTTGGCGAAGTCGCTGAGGAAATCGGCAAAGAACCGGCCTGCATTGGTCAGGCGGTCGGCCTCGCGCAGCATGCTCTTTGCGGTGTTCTCGTCCTGACGGACGGAGCGCTGCAGCTTGGTCGCCTCTTCAAGAATCTTGATCTGTTCGGCGGCAAGGTAATTGAGGTTCTTGCCCATCGCGTCATGCAGCCTGGTCTCGCGGGTATAGAGCAGCCACAGCCCCTCCATGCGCGCCTCGATGTCCTTGGTCTGCTTCTGGGCGTCGAGCAGCTTCGAGGCGTCGACGTCGGGGGTCAGGCCATCCATCGTCTGGCGCAGCAGCGTGACCTGCGCCTTCAGGCGCTGGTTGACCTCGTCACGGGTCTCCTTGCTGGTATCCTGCAGGAAGCGGTTCATGCTGGCATAGACGTCCTTGAAGCCGCTGAGCGACTGGAGGACGCTGTTGGAAATCTCCATGCGGCCCTGAAGCAGGCCGGTGGCATAGAGACCCGTGAAGCCGACGGCGCAAATGCTCAGAACGAACGGCAGGATGAAGACCAGAACCTTGGTCTGGATTTTGAAACGAGCAAGAATGCGATCAATAAACATGGCGGAACATCCGTTGTCGGCGCGCTCCACCCCTGCTCTCTTCCAGAGCCTCCCCAGGATTCGGACGCCGGATTACCGACTTCATGCGGCTGCAATGCCGCGTATCCGGGGGAGCATTCATTGCCAGCCGCGGGCATCCGTCATGGGACGCGGCTTCCGGAACCCTATCCAGAGATCATCGGGGGCAATCTTTAAAATTCCCTGACTTTTTAAACCGATTTATCCCGGCCCGAACGTCAAAGGGCGATGAGCGCGAGTGCCGTCACCAGAATGGCAGCAAGCGCGCAATTGACGCCGATCGCCAGCAGACGGCGGCGGCTTTCTTCCGTTGCGGCAATGGCGATGGCGCGGGCGGGGCGGCGTGTGGCAGGCATGCGGCGATACTCCGTTACGGGGAAACAACAGGCAACGCGGATGATCCGGTCTGCCGGCCCACATCATGTTGTCTCCCATCCCGAAAGGTGGGAAACGCCGACATTTCGAGAGCATCCGCCCCGAGGTCTTAACGGACGGTAAAGGACCGTGCAGGAATCACGCTTCCTGCCCCGCGGCGTGGCCGGAGGCCCAGGCCCATTGGAAATTGTAGCCGCCCAGCCAGCCGGTGACATCCACCGCCTCGCCGATGAAGTAGAGCCCCGGCACCGCCTTTGCCGCCATGCTGCGGGAATCGAGCGTGGCCGTATCGACGCCGCCGAGCGTGACCTCCGCCGTGCGATAGCCTTCCGACGCCGGCGGCCGGAACCGCCAGTCGCGCAGCCTTTGCACCAGCGCATCGATCCGCTTCCCGGAGAGTTCGGCGAGCGGGCCGTCGATGCCCAGATCGGTGACGACCAACTGCGCCAGTTTCTTCGGGATATGTTCGGCGAGAACGGTCTGCACCGCCTGCCGGCCGTTCTGCTTGCGGGCGGCGGCGATGATGGCGGCGAAGTCGAGATCGGGGCGGATGTGCAGGCCGATCTCCTCCCCCTCGCGCCAATAGGAGGAGATTTGCAGGATGGCCGGGCCGCTCAGCCCGCGATGGGTGAAGAGCGCCGCCTCGCGGAATTCGGTCTTGCCGTGGCGTGCCGCCACGTCCACCGCGACGCCGGGCAGGCCCTCGTGGGCGGCAAGTGTGGCGGGATCGAGCATCAGCGGCACGAGACCGGCACGGGTTTCGATAACGGGCAGCCCGAACTGCTCCGCGACGCGATAGGCAAATCCCGTGGCGCCCATCTTGGGTATGGACTTTCCGCCGGTGGCAACGACCAGCGAGGCGGCCTCGATCGCACCTTGCTCCGTCGATATGCGGAAGGACGTCCCGTCATGCGCGATGTCGCCGATCGCAGTGGAAAGCCTGAGTTCGACGCCCGCCGCCTTCATCTCGGCCAGCAGCATGGCAATGATGTCCTTCGCCGAATTGTCGCAGAAGAGCTGGCCCAGCGTCTTCTCATGCCAGGCGATACGGTGCCGCTCCACGAGATCGAGGAAATCACGCGGGGTGTAGCGGGCAAGCGCCGACTTTGCGAAATGCGGGTTGGCGGAGAGGAAATTCTTCGGGCCGGCATGGATATTGGTGAAGTTGCAGCGGCCGCCGCCGGAAATGCGTATCTTTTCGCCCGGCGCCTTCGCATGGTCGAGAACGAGCACACGGCGCCCGCGCCTGCCCGCCTCGATGGCGCACATCATGCCTGCCGCGCCGGCTCCGATAATGACGACGTCCCGCCGCTCTGCCACGTTGAAATCCTCTTTTTCCTCTCTTTCGGCCATCGCAGCAGAATGTCAATCCGGGCACGAAAACGGGAAATAGAACGGAAATCCCCGTTTTGATGCGCAGGGGGGAGCTAGCCAAGCATCAATCTGTGTCTATGATGGCGCATCATCAACCAACCCCGGTGTGTCATGCCGTCCAGGAAGAAAGTCGTTACGCCCACCATAGAGAAAGCAGCACGCTCCACCAAAATCCCTCCCGCCATCAGCGTGCCACGCGGAGTAAAGACCTGGAAGGACGCCGCAGACTGGCTTCGGGCCCGCGGCATTGAAGACATCGAATGCATCACGCCGGACCTCGCGGGCGTGCCGCGCGGCAAGATGATGCCGTCGTCGAAGTTCACCTCGAACACGTCGCTGGCGCTGCCTTCGGCGCTCTATCGCCACACGATCTCCGGCGATTACCCCGAGGAAACCGGCAATTTCCGCTATGAACCGCGCGACAGCGACCTCAAGCTGGTGCCGGATCTTTCCACCCTTTCCGTGGTGCCGTGGGAAACCGACCCGACCGCGCAGGTGATCTGCGATATCGTCGGCTCGACGGGCGAGAACGTGCCCTATACGCCGCGCAACGTGTTGAAGAACGTCGTGCAGATGTATCGCGAGCGCGGCTGGAAGCCGGTCGTGGCGCCCGAGATCGAATTCTATCTCGTCGCCGTCAACGACGACCCGGATTATCCGCTGCATCCGCCGAAGGGCCGCTCCGGCCGCGCCATCCTGGGCGGACAGGGCTACTCCATCGCCGGCATCAACGAATTCGACGAGCTGATCGACGACATCTATCACTTCTCGGAAAAGCAGGGCCTCGAGATCGACACGCTGATCCACGAGGAAGGCCCCGCGCAGCTCGAAATCAACCTGCGCCACGGCGATCCGATCGAACTGGCCGACCAGGTGTTCCTGTTCAAGCGCACGATCCGCGAGGCGGCGCTGAAGCACGGCATCTACGCCACCTTCATGGCCAAGCCCATGCAGGGCCAGGCCGGATCGGCCATGCATATCCACCAGTCGGTGGTGGAGCTCGACACGGGCCGGAACGTCTTCTCCAACCCGGACGGATCGCCCTCGAAGGAGTTCTTCCACTTCATCGGCGGCATGCAGGCCTATGTGCCGAAGACGCTGGTCATGATGGCGCCCTATGTGAACTCCTATCGACGCCTGACGCCCGACATGTCGGCGCCGGTCAACAATGCCTGGGGCTACGACAACCGCACCACGGCCTTCCGCGTGCCGGTGTCGGACGCGGCCGCCCGCCGTATCGAAAACCGCCTGCCGGGATCGGACGCCAATCCGTATCTCGCGCTCGCGGCGTCGCTCGGTTGCGGCCTGCTCGGCATCATGAACGGGATTGAGCCGAGCCCGCCGACGGAGGACACCGCCAACGAGGGCACGATCGATCTGCCGCGCGGCCTGCTCGAGGCCGTGTCGCTGCTCGAATCCGATCCCGCACTGGCGGAGGTGCTGAGCGCGGAGTTCATCGGGCTCTATGCCGGCGTCAAGCGCGGCGAGTTCGAGACCTTCATGCAGGTGATCAGCCCCTGGGAACGCGAGTTCCTGCTGCTCAACGTCTGAGCGGCCGGCGGTCCGGGCCGCCTGAAACGTCATCCCGATCAGCGGCCGGCGCCCCGGTGCGCCGCCGCAGCCTCCTGCCCCATGAGTGTGCGCTATGCCCTGGCAAAGCCCGATTTCCCCCGGCGTCTCCTGGTATGAAGCAAGCGTTGGAGACCGCCCCGAATATGCGCCGCTCGACGGCTCGGTCGAGACGGATGTCGCCATCGTCGGCGGCGGCTTCACCGGCCTCCAGGCCGCCTACAACCTCGCCCTCAAGGGCGTGCGCGTCACGCTCATCGAAGCGCACCGCTTCGGCGACGGCGCGTCGGGCCGCAATGGCGGACAGCTCGGCACCGGCCAGCGCACCGATGCGGAGGAACTGGAAGCCGAACTGGGCTACGAGCGCGCCAGGGCGCTGTTCGACCTCGCAGAAAACGCCAAGCAGCACATCCACGATTTCGCCGCCGCACAAAACCTCGACATCGACTACGTGCCCGGCCAGCTCAATGTCAGCCACAAGGCAAGCTATGAGAAGGACTTCCGCGATCATATCGAGATCGCCGCGACCCGCTTCGGCTATCCGCACATGCACTTCATGGACCGGGCGGAAACCGAGGAACGCGTCGGCTCGAAGCGGTTCTTCTTCGGCATCCGCGATACCGGCACCGGCCATATCCATCCGATGAAGCTCATCGTCGGCGTCGCGCGGGCGGCGCACGAGGCGGGCGCCAGTCTCCACGAAAGAACCCCTGCCCTCAAGATCGAACGGTCCGGCGGAAAGGCGGTGATCACGACGGCGCGCGGCACCATCCGGGCCGACAAGGCCCTGATCGCCTGCAATGCCTATATCGGCGATCTGGAGCCGAAGACGGCGGCGCATGTCATGCCGATCCGCTCCTTCATCGGCGCGACGGTGCCGCTCGATAAATTCCCGTCGATCATTCCCGGCGGGGAATCCATCGCCGACACGCGCTTCGTCGTGCGCTACTTCCGCAAGACGCGCGACGGCCGGCTGCTGTTTGGCGGACGCGAAGCCTACACCTCCGACAATCCTGATGACATGACGCCGCCCATCCGCCGGCAGATCGAGGAAGTCTATCCGCAACTCAAGGGCATCGAACTCACCCATGCCTGGGGCGGTTCCGTCGGCATCACCATGCCGCGCAAGCCCTATGTGCGCGAGGTCATGCCGGGCATCACGACGATCGGCGGTTATTCCGGCCACGGCGTCATGCTGTCAAACTACTGTGGCAAGCTCTATGCCGAGGACGTGACCGGCGGCAGCGCGGAGCTCGACCAGTTGAAGGCCCTGAAAATCCCGGCCTTCCCCGGTGGCTCGCGGTTCCGCTCGGCGCTTCTGTTCCTCGCCATGACGTGGTACGCGCTACGCGACAAGCTCTGATCTGTTCGGAAACACCGATTTTGTTGCGTCGCACGCTGGTGTTTTTAAATCGATTAGATTATAACACCCGGCAACAGAACGAGATCGAGATATCCGATGAGCAGCCAGATCATTCCTGTTGAACCCTTCGACTATGTCGTCTTCGGCGGAACCGGCGACCTTGCCGAACGCAAGCTCCTTCCGGCCCTCTATCACCGGCAGCTTGCCGGCCAGCTTTCCGATCCCACGCGCATCATCGGCGCGTCGCGAACGGCCTTCACGGATGCGGAGTACCGCAAGTTCGCCGTGGATGCCCTGAAGGAGCACCTGAAGCCCGGCGAATTCGAGGACGAGCAGGTCAAGATCTTCTGCGATCGCCTGTTCTACGTCTCGGTCGATGCGAAGTCCGACGCCGGCTGGGACAAGCTGAAGGAGCTGCTCGACGAGGGCAAGGAACGCGTGCGCGCCTTCTACCTGGCCGTCGCGCCGGCGATCTTCGGCGATATCTCCGAGAAGATCCGCGATCACAAGCTCATCACCAAGCAGACGCGCATCGTCGTCGAAAAGCCGATCGGCCGCGACCTCGCGTCGGCGGACGAGCTGAACAACACGATCGGCAAGGTGTTCCGCGAAGAGCAGATCTTCCGCATCGACCACTATCTCGGCAAGGAGACGGTGCAGAACCTGATGGCGCTGCGTTTCGCCAACGCGCTCTATGAGCCGCTGTGGAATTCCGCACATATCGACCACGTCCAGATCACTGTCGCCGAATCCGTCGGGCTGGAAAGCCGCGCCGGATATTATGACAAGGCCGGCGCGCTGCGCGACATGGTGCAGAACCATATCCTCCAGCTGCTCTGCCTCGTCGCCATGGAAGTGCCCTCCTCCATGGACGCGGAAGCCGTGCGCGACGAAAAGCTCAAGGTTCTGCGCGCGCTGAAGCCCATCGACCAGTACAATGTCGAGCGCCTCACGGTGCGCGGCCAGTATCGCGCCGGCGCGTCCGCCGGCGGCCCCGTCAAGGGCTATCTGGAGGAGCTGGACGGCGGCGTCTCCAACACGGAAACCTTCGTCGCCATCAAGGCCGAGATCGGCAACTGGCGCTGGGCGGGCGTTCCCTTCTACATCCGCACGGGCAAGCGTCTTGCCGCGCGCATGTCGGAGATCGTCATCACCTTCAAGCCGATCCCGCATTCGATCTTCGACCCCTCGGCCGGCCGTATCGAGGCGAACCAGCTCATCATCCGCCTGCAGCCCGACGAAGGCGTCAAGCAGTCGCTGATGATCAAGGATCCGGGTCCGGGCGGCATGCGCCTGCGCAATGTCTCGCTCGACATGAGCTTCGCGCAGGCCTTCGACGCCCGCAACGCCGACGCCTACGAGCGCCTGCTGCTCGACGTCATCAGGAACAACCAGACGCTCTTCATGCGCCGTGACGAAGTCGAGGCCGCATGGCGCTGGGTCGACCCGATCCTCAAGGCCTGGGAAGCGACCGGCCAGCAGGTGCAGGGCTACACCGCCGGCACCTGGGGGCCCAGCCAGGCCATCGCCCTCATCGAGCGCGACGGCCGCACCTGGCATGAAACGTAAGGAAGGCCGATGAGCGCGAGACTGCATGAATTCAAGGACGGTGCGGCGCTGGCCGAAGCTCTGGCGGATCGCGTGTCCGCAGCCCTTGCCGATGCCGTGGCCGCCCGTGGCAAGGCGACCATCGCCGTATCGGGCGGTTCCACGCCGAAGGCCTTCTTCAAGTCGCTTTCGACGCGCGATATCGACTGGGCGAAGGTGACGATCACGCTTGTCGACGAGCGGTTCGTGCCGGCCGACAATCCGCGCTCCAACCATCTGCTCGTTGCCGAGAACCTGCTTCAGGGCAAGGCGCAGGCGGCGCATTTCCTGCCGCTCTACCGCCAGGCCGACAGCGCCGACGAGGCGGCCAAAATCGTCTCGCGGGATGCGGACGCGCTCGGCGCGCCGTTCGACGTCGTCATTCTCGGCATGGGAACGGATGGCCATACCGCCTCGTTCTTCCCCGGCGGCAGCAATCTGGCCACGGCGATCTCGGCGGAAACGCCGCGCGGCGTCATCACCATGGAAGCGGAAGGTGCCGGCGAAACCCGCCTCACCTTCACCTTCGCCAGCCTTCAGGATGCCCGTCTTCTGGTGTTGCATATCGAAGGCCAGGGCAAGAAGGACGTTCTCGCCGCGGCGGAAGGTGACGGGCCGGAAACCGATATGCCGATCCGCGCCGTCCTGCGGCGTGCGGCAACGCCGGTCGATATCTACTGGGCGCCCTAGAGCATTGCCCGACGCCGGAGATTTCTTCGGCTTTCAATGCTCTGGAGCGCGCTCAGCCGGCTGAAGCCGAACATGCCCGGCGCATGGCGCCATGGACCCGCGGATCGTGCAGCTTTCGCGCTCGCCTTGCCGTGTAAAAATGCAATCGAGGAAGTCAGGATAATCTTATGTCCGCCGACAAGCGCATTGAAGCCATCACCGCCCGCATCGTCGAACGCTCGAAGCCTCACCGCGAAGCCTATCTCGGCCGCGTGCGGGCTGCCGCTGCCAGCGGCGTGCACCGGTCCGTGCTCTCCTGCGGCAACCTCGCCCACGGCTTTGCGGTCTGTTCCCCCGCCGAGAAGGACGCGCTCGCCGGCGACCGCGTTCCGAACCTCGGCATCATCACCTCCTACAACGACATGCTCTCGGCGCACCAGCCGTTCGAGACCTACCCGGCGCTGATCCGCGAGGCCGCACGCGAAGCAGGCGGCGTCGCCCAGGTGGCAGGCGGCGTGCCGGCCATGTGCGACGGCGTCACCCAGGGCCAGCCGGGCATGGAGCTCTCGCTGTTCTCGCGTGACCTCATCGCCATGGCGGCCGGCGTGGGCCTGTCGCACAACATGTTCGATTCGGTCGTCTATCTCGGCGTGTGCGACAAGATCGTGCCGGGCCTGACGATCGCCGCGCTGACCTTCGGCCACCTGCCCGCCGTCTTCATTCCCGCCGGGCCCATGACCTCCGGCCTGCCGAACGACGAGAAGGCGCGTGTGCGCCAGCTTTTCGCCGAGGGCAAGGCCGGCCGCGCGGAGCTGCTGGAGGCCGAATCCAAGTCCTATCACGGCCCCGGCACCTGCACCTTCTACGGCACGGCGAACTCCAACCAGATGCTGATGGAGATCATGGGCTTCCACATGCCCGGCGCCTCCTTCATCAATCCGGGCACGCCGCTGCGCGACGCCCTGACAAAGGAAGCCGCCAAGCGGGCGCTGGCGATTACCGCGCAGGGCAACGAATTCACGCCGGCGGGCGAGATGATCGACGAGCGCTCCATCGTCAACGGCGTTGTCGGGCTGCATGCCACGGGCGGTTCGACCAATCATACGCTGCACCTCCTCGCCATGGCGCGCGCCGCCGGCATCCTCCTGACCTGGAAAGATATTTCCGAGCTGTCGGATGTCGTGCCGCTGCTTGCCCGCGTCTATCCGAACGGCCTTGCCGACGTGAACCATTTCCACGCCGCAGGCGGCATGGGTTTCCTCATCCAGGAACTCCTGAAGCACGGCCTGCTGCATGACGACGTGCGCACCGTCTACGGCCAGGGGCTCAACGCCTATACGGTCGATGCCCGGCTCGGCGCCAACGGCACCGTGCTGCGCGAGCCCTCGCCGAAGGTCAGCCACGACCCGAAGGTGCTCGCCAATATCGAGACGCCCTTCCAGCCGACCGGCGGCCTGAAGATGCTCACCGGCAATATCGGCAATGCCGTCATCAAGATTTCCGCCGTGAAACCCGAGCGCCATGTCATCGAGGCGCCCGCCAAGGTCTTCCATGACCAGCTGGAGCTGAACGCAGCCTTCAAGGCCGGCGAACTCACGGACGATTTCATCGCCGTCGTGCGCTTCCAGGGTCCGAAGGCCAACGGCATGCCCGAACTGCACAAGCTGACGACGGTGCTCGGCATCCTGCAGGACCGCGGCCAGCGCGTGGCGCTTCTGACCGACGGACGCATGTCCGGCGCATCCGGCAAGGTGCCGGCCGCCATCCATGTAACGCCCGAGGCCGTGGACAACGGCCCGATCGGCCGCATCCGCGACGGCGACATCATCCGGCTCGATGCCGCCCACGGCACGATCGAGGTGCTCGTGGATGCCGCCGAATTCGCCGCCCGCCCGCAGGCGGCCACCGACCTCTCCGGTAACGAATTCGGCATGGGTCGCGAACTCTTCGCCCCCTTCCGCGCGATTGCCGGTCCGGCGGATCACGGAGCGAGCGTGTTGTTCGCTTAAGTGGCGCCTCCTTCGGTCAGGCCTGAGCCACAAACTCAACGTCATCCTCTGCCTTGAGCCGAGGATCCACAGGCAGTGGTCTGCGCTTGGACTGGATGCTCGGGTCAAGCCCGAGCATGACGGAGGGGGAGGTCGCGCCAAGCTCGATATCTGGCAGACATAAGAAGAGGAGCGTTTCGCCCCTCTTTTCACATCAGCCGTAGATATCCAGCGTCCGGTTCTGGTGGTTGCGGTGCGTGGAATAGACGAAGATGCGCTGCAGGTCCTTGTCGGAGAGCAGGCGCAGGAAGCGGGCTTCCACAACATCATTCGGATAGACGCGCTGCGTGAGGCAGCCGATCATCGGGATGCGGGCGCTGACGATGTCGAGGTAGAAGTTGCGCGGGAGCTGGAACTTCGTCGTCATGGTGATGACGGCGCCGCTGCGCGACAGCTTGACGATGACACCGCGGCGGGAGACGAGATTGACGAGGCCGCCGGTCTCGGTGAACTCGATGCGGGCCTCGTTGCAGGTGTCCTCCATCGGGAAGGTCTTTTCCCGGTCATACATGAAGGACTCTTCCTTGTTCAGGTAGCTTCCCCGCGATACGTCACCGTAAAATCCCATCAGACTGCTCGCCCTGGCACTACATTACCGGGAAATGCTACGGCGACAACGCTTAACATCGCGTTGAACGGCAGGCCTAAATCCTGCCATTCCCTAGGGTATCCGGCGCATTTTTCGCAGACGCCGCGTCTCAAAGAGCCCTGTAACTCTGCCCCGCAGCATTGAAGAGATGCAGCTTCGCCCTGTCCGCCGTGAAGCGGATCGTGTCGCCGCGCTTCACGTCGAGAATGCCGGGGATCTTGGCGATGATCGGCTCGCCCGGCACAAGACCCTCGATGTAAAGCAGCGTGACCTCGCCGAGCGCCTCGACGATCGATACCGTGCCCGCGAACAGGTAATCGTCGCCGGTCGAGATCTGAAGGTCTTCCGGGCGCACGCCGAAGCTCGCCGACTTCCCAACCTCGGACGCCGCCGTCGCGATGTCGACGGTGACGGTGCGCCCGCCGGTCAGTTCCAGCGCGGTCGCCGCGCCCGCAGAGGTGATCTTGGCAGGAATGACGTTCATGGCGGGCGAGCCGATGAACCGGGCGACGAAGAGATTGGCGGGGCGCTCGTACAATTCGAGCGGGGCCCCGACCTGCTCGATGCGGCCGGCCGACAGCACGACGATGCGGTCGGCGAGCGTCATGGCCTCCACCTGATCGTGCGTCACGTAGATCATGGTCGTGTCGGCCATCTGCTCGTTGAGCTTGGCGATCTCGATGCGGGTGGCGACGCGCAGTGCCGCGTCGAGGTTCGACAGCGGCTCGTCGAACAGGAAGACCTTGGGGTTGCGGCAGATGGCGCGGCCGATGGCGACGCGCTGGCGCTGGCCGCCCGAAAGCGCCTTGGGCAGGCGGTCGAGATAGGTGGTGAGCTGGAGGATATCGGCGGCCGCGCGCACCCGGCGATCGATCTCCTCCTTGCTTTCGCCGGCGATCCGCATGCCGAAGGCCATGTTGTCGTAGACGGTCATATGCGGGTAGAGCGCGTAGGATTGGAACACCATGGCGATGCCGCGCTTCGAAGGCGGAACATCGTTGACGCGCTCGCCGTCGATCAGCATGTCCCCGCCGGTGATCTGCTCCAGGCCGGCGATCATGCGCAGCAGGGTCGACTTGCCGCAGCCGGACGGGCCGACGAAGACGATGAACTCGCCCTGCTTGATGTCGAGATCGATGCCATGGATCACGTCCACGGCACCGTAGGACTTGCGGATATCCTTGAGCACCAGCCCTGTCATGTCTCTACCTCCCCTGTTGTTTTGGCCGGTCACACGAAGCGGGCGAAGAACCCGCTCCAGGCCGGAAGTTCGATATAGTCGTCATGCATGACGCTCGCGAAGCCGTGCCCTTCCAGCGCCTCGAGCGTGGCGGACGGAATATCCGCCATGCGCGCGACCGGGCTCATGTTGAAGGCGCAGAAAATCTTCTCGTTGCCGTGCGAGCGCACGAAGGAGAGGATCACGCCTTCCGCCATCTGAAACTCGATCTCGCCCTTGACGAGCGGCACGTGCTCCTTGCGGAAAGCGAGAAAGCGGCGGTAATGCGAAAGCACGGATGCATCGTCGCCCGCCTGCACGTCGACGGCGCGCTCCAGATGCGCGGGTGGCACGGGTAGCCATGGCTTGCCATCACTGAAGCCGCCGGTCGGGTCGTTGCTCTCCCAGACCATCGGCGTGCGGCAGCCGTCACGGCCCTTGAAATCGGGCCAGAACTGGATGCCGTAGGGATCGCGAAGATCCTCGTAGGCGATCTCCGCTTCCGGAAGGGCCAGTTCCTCGCCCTGATAGATGCAGACGGAGCCGCGCAGCGAAAGCAGCAGGCTCGACAAGAGCTTGGCATGCGCCTCATGGTCGTTCACGCCGGTGCCCCAGCGGCTGATATGGCGCACGACGTCGTGGTTGGAGAAGGCCCAGCAGACCCACCCTTCCGGGGCCGCCTTTTCCAACGCATGCTGCGTATCGGCCACGAAGGCCGGCGTCAGCGGTTCGGGCGCCAGGAACTCGAACGCGTAGCACATGTGCATCTTGTCGCCGCCGGAGGTGTATTCGCCGGCGATCTCCAGGCCGCGCTGGCTGTCGCCCACCTCGCCGACGGCGGCAATCGCCGGAAACTCCTCCATCAGCGCGCGAAAACGCTTGAGGAATTCCAGGTTCTCCGGCTGGTTCTTGTCGTAGATGTGTTCCTGGTAATTGTAGGGGTTCACGGCCGGCGCGGTCTGCGCGTTGCGCCGCTCGGGCGCGAGCGCCGGATTGTCGCGCAGTTCCTTGTCGTGGAAGTAGAAGTTGATCGTGTCGAGACGGAAACCATCGACACCGCGTTGCAGCCAGAAACGGGCGACCGAAAGCAGTGCATCCTGAACCTCGGGATTGTGCAGGTTCAGGTCCGGCTGCGAGGTCAGGAAGTTGTGCATGTAATATTGCAGGCGCGTGGGGTCCCACTGCCAGGCGGAGCCGCCGAAGATCGACAGCCAGTTGTTCGGCGGTGTGCCGTCGGGCCGCGAATCCGCCCAGACATACCAGTCCGCCTTGGGGTTCGTGCGCCGCGAGCGGCTTTCGACGAACCACGGATGCCTGTCGGAAGTGTGCGACAGGACGAGGTCGATCATGACGCGGATATCGAGACGGTGCGCCTCTTCGATCAGCGCATCGAAATCCGAGAGCACGCCGAAGATCGGGTCCACGTCCTGGTAATCGGACACGTCATAACCGAAGTCGCGCATGGGCGAGGTGAAGAACGGCGATATCCAGATCGCATCGACGCCAAGCGATGCGACATGGGAAAGCCGCTCGGTGATGCCGCGGAGATCGCCGATCCCGTCACCATTGGTATCCTGAAAGGAACGCGGATAGATCTGGTAGATCACCGCGCCGCGCCACCAGTCCTTGTCCGGCTGGAGAAGCGTTGAACCCGACGTCGTCATTCTCATATGTCCCGTCTGGGCGTCCCGGCCCGACGCTGTGGCAACGCCGGCGGTCCGCATATTGCTGGAAATGGTTGTCAGCCGCCCTTCACCGACCCCGCCAGCAGGCCGCGCACGAGGTAGCGCTGCAAGCTGAAGAAGACGATGAGCGGAACGATGATGGTTATGAAAGCGGAGGCCGTGAGGATTTCCCAGTTGCCGCCGCGCGAGCCGAGCAGGTTGACCAGGCGGCCGGTCAGCACCAGCTCGTTGTTGCCGGTGCCCAGGAAAACCATGGCGACCAGCAGGTCGTTCCAGGTCCACAGGAACTGGAAGATGGCGAAAGAGGCAAGGGCCGGGAAGGACAGCGGCAGGATGATCTTCACGAAGATGTCGAAATCGCTCGCCCCGTCCACGCGGGCCGACTCCATGATCTCGCGCGGCAGCCCGGCCATGTAGTTGCGCAGCAGGTAGACCGCGAGCGGCAGGCCGAAACCCATATGGGCGAGCCATATGCCCACATAGGTCTTGGCCGGCACCCCGAAGAAGGCGCCGACACCGTTGTAGAGCTTCAGGAGCGGAATGAGCGACATCTGCAAGGGCACGACGAGCAGGCCGACGATGACGGCAATCAGGATCGCGCGCCCCGGAAAGGGCATCCAGGCCAGCGCATAGGCGCAGAAGGCCGCCACGAGGATGGGGATGATCGTCGCGGGGATCGCCACCGTCAGCGAGTTGATGAAGGAGGCCCCGATGCCCTCGGCATTGAGCACTTCGCGATAGTTGTCGAGCGTGAAGCGCGGCGGGACCGAGGCCGTATAGAAGATGCGCTGGCCGCGCGTGCCTTCCATGCGCGTGGGCGAGACGATCTCGTAGCTGCCGTCCTCGTTGACGGTCAGCGTCTGGCCATCGCCGATATCGGCGGCGGTGCCGACCTCGAAGGCGGTGGGCTGCATGGGCCTGACACCGAAGGCGGACACCTTGCTCGTGCCGCCTTCGATGAGGTTGCCCGCAATCACGAACTTGCCGTCCTTCTCGACCTGCGCATCGGGCGAGGCCGCGCGGCCGGTCAGGTTCTGCGAGGACGTGGAGAGCGCGGTCCACCAGCCGGAAACGGCAAGCTGGTCCTTGTCACGCAGCGACGAGATCAGGAGGCCTGCGGTCGGCAGGGTCCAGAGCGCCACGAGCAGCAGAACGGACAGGTGAACGACGATGATGAGGGGCGAACGGGACGTGGCAATCATCTCAGCGCTCCATTTCCCGGGTGGCGTTGCGGATGTTCCAGATCATGATCGGGATGACGAGGATCATGATCACGACGGCGATGGACGCGCCGCGGCCGAAATCGCCGCCGCCGCGGAACATCCAGTCGAACATCAGGTTCGCGAGAACCTGCGTCTGCCATTGGCCGTTGGTCATCGCCAGCACGATGTCGAAGACCTTGAGGACAAGGATGGTGATCGTCGTCCAGACGACCGCGATCGTGCCCCAGATTTGCGGAACCATGATCTTGAAGAAGATCTGGAAGCCGTTCGCGCCATCGATGACGGCGGCCTCGATGGTCTCTTCCGGGATGCCGCGCAGCGCCGCCGACAGGATGACCATGGCAAAGCCGGTCTGGATCCAGATGAGGATCACCATCAGGAAGAAGTTGTTCCAGAAGGGAATGGTCATCCACGCCTCGGGCTGGCCGCCCATGGCCACCACGATGGCATTGAGGATGCCGATCTGCTCGGAGCCTTCCGAGCGATAGTCGTAGACGAACTTCCAGATGACGGCGGCGCCGACGAAGGAGATCGCCATCGGCATGAAGATCAGCGTCTTTGCGATATTGCCCCACCAGATGCGGTCGGTCAGCGCGGCGATCACGAGGCCGAAGAAGGTGGACAGCGCGGGCACGACGAGCAGCCACAGGAAATTGTTGAAGATCGACTGGCGGAACTCGCTGTCGCCCAGCATCCAGCGGAAATTGCTGAGGCCGACGAATTGCTGGCCGGAACGATCGTGAAGGGAGAGGCGGACGGACTCGAAGACGGGATAGACGAGGTAGATGCCGAGCGCGAAGAGCGCGGGCGCCATGAACAGCCATGGCCGGATGGCATTGGTGATCCGGAGGTTCTTCGAGGCCTGCGGCCCCGTCAGCCCCTTGGACGGGAAGATCCTGTCGAGAAGCCAGTTCGTTCCGAAGAAATAGACGACACAGGCGAGAACGCCCCCGACCATCGTGAAGATGGCGAATAACAGTTGCTGCATGGCGATCCCTCCCCTGAAATGCATTACTTTCGCATGCTCAGGCGCGTCTGCCGCTCCCCTCTCCCTGCGGGGAGAAGGTGGCCCGAAGGGTCGGATGAGAGGGAAAAAGCCCCCCATTTTCCTGACCGCGCCGCCCCCTCATCCGCCTGCCGGCACCTTCTCCCCGCCGGGGAGAAGGTGGCAGACGATCAACCCGGCAACCTATTTGATGGCGTCCCAGGCCTTCTGGATGCCTTCGGCAACGTCGGGAGCCGACTTGCCGCCGACGAAATCGATCATGCCGGTCCAGAAGGCGCCCGCACCGATCTTGCCCGGCATCAGGTCCGAACCGTCGAAACGGAAGGTCGTCGAATCCAGCAGGATTTCACCCTGCTTTTTCATCGGGCCGTTGGCATAGGCTTCCTTGTTGGCCCCCTTGAACGGCGTGAGGAAGCTCGACTGCGCCATCCAGACCTCATGCGCGATCGGCGTCTTGAGGAATTCGATGAAGGCGCGCGAGGCCGGCGTGTCCCGGGTGATCATGGCGAGCGTTCCAGCGCCGAGGACGGGATTGCCGAGTTCCGGCTTGCTGGCATAGGGCGGCATGTAGAAGAAATCCGCATCCTCGCCGACGACAATGCCTTCCGGGAAGAAGGACGGGATGAACGACGCCTGGTGGTGCAGGTAGCATTTCGGCGGCGAGGCGAAGAGGCCCTTCGGGCTGTCACGGAAGTCGGTGGAGGCAACGGCGGCGGCACCGCCATCGACGAACTTGTCGTTCTTGGCGAACCAGCCGAATTCATCGATCGCGCCGACGACCGCGGCATCGTTGAACGGGATCTCGTTCTTCACCCACTTGTCGTAGGTTTCCGGGCTCTGCGTGCGCAGCATCAGGTCCTCGACCCAGTCGGTCGCCGGCCAGCCGGTGGCGCCGCCCGAGCCGAGCCCGATGCACCACGGCGTGCCGCCGTCGGCGACGATCTTCTCCGTCAGCGCCTTCAGGTCTTCCATGGTCTTCGGCACTTCGTAGCCGGCGTCCTCGAAATTCTCCGGCACGTACCAGACCAGCGACTTCACGTCGATCTTGTAGGGAAAGGCATAAAGCGCGGCATTGCCGTCCTTGCCCTTGAAGGTCGAAAGTTCGACCCAGGACTGGCCGGCGGCATAATTGTCCAGAAGCCATTTCTGCGTTTCGTCGCCGAGCGGCGTCAGGTAGCCCTTGGAGGCAAGGTCGGCGATCAGGCCCGGCTGCGGGAGGATCGCGACATCGGGCGGGCTGCCGGCCTGCGTGTCGATGACGATCTGCTGTTCGTAGTTCTCGGACGAGGAATACTTGACCTCGACGCCCGTCGCCTCGCTGAAATAGGCGAAGACGGCCCTGAAGAGCGTTTCGTCCTCACCGCGCCACGGGCCGAAGATCGTCAGCGTCTGTCCCTTGAGGTCGTGGCCCTTCTTGAAGTCCTCGAAGCTCTGCCAGTTGAACTTCGCGTCCTCGCCGGGCTTGAATTTCAAGTCGGCCGCGACGGCGCTGCCGGCCAAAACGAGAGCGAGCGCAGCCGTCATCAACAGTGTCTTTTTCACCTGATTTGCCTCCCTAAACAAACCGCCCTCTCCCGGGGTCGGCATTTCCTAAACAGCTCAAAAATTCAAAGCGCTTTGGATTTCCTTTCATCCCACTTCCCCGTCGCCCTCGTCAAGCCCCCCACAAGCTGCGTGAAGACAGCGCCGGGATGATGCAGCGCAGCGTCATTTTGCGCTGCAAAACGACCGAAACCGCTTTTTTCATGTGTTTTTCTGATGTTACATGCTGCGCGTCGCGCGGCATCCAAAGCGCTTCGAATAATTCTGGAAAGCCAAGCACGTGAACCTCAAGCAATTATCGCAATTGCTGGGCCTCTCCCAGACTACCGTCAGCCGGGCGCTGAACGGTTATCCCGAGGTCAATGCCGAAACGCGCCAGCGGGTGCTCGATGCGGTGCGGGAAACGGGATACCGCCCCAACCGCGCCGCCCAGCGCCTTGCCACCGGCCGCGCCGGCTCGATCGGCCTTGTCATGCCGACCGCCGACGGCATCGAGTCCGACGTGCATTTCGGCGAATTCCTGGCGGGCCTCGGCGACGAGGCGGTCAGGCACGATTTCCATTTCGTCATCAACCCGAGCCACCCGGAAGACGAAGTCGCCACCTGCCGCAGGCTGGTGGCAAGCGGCAATGTGGATGCGCTGTTCCTGGCCTATATGCGGGAGAAGGATCCGCGCATCGCCATGATGAAGTCGCTGAAGACGCCGTTCATCGTGCACGGGCGATCGATCGGCATACCGGATGACTATCCGTATCTGGATATCGACAATACGGGCGCGTTCTACGATGCCGCACGCCTGCTGACGCAACTCGGCCATCGACGCTTCGCGCTCATCAACGGCCCGGATTATCTGGCGTTTTCCGTCAGGCGTCGGAAAGGCGTTGCGCGCGCGCTCGCCGAGCTTGGGCTTAGCCTGCGCGAGGACTGCGTCACGCATGCGCAGATGACCGACGAACACGGTTTTCGCGCCATGCAGGCTTTCCTGCGGCTCGAGGCGCCGCCGACGGCGGTGCTCTGTTCCAGTACGGTTCTGGCGCTCGGCGCCGTCAGGGCGATCAACCAGGCGGGGCTGAAGATCGGCGCGGATATCTCCCTGATCGCCCATGACGACGTGCTGCCGATGCTGAAGCCGGAAAACTTCATGGTGCCGCTGACGACGACGCGCTCGTCGCTGCGCGCCGCCGGCCAGCGCATCGCCCGCCGGCTGATCGCCCAGATTCTCCAGCTGGAGACGCTGCCCCAGCAGGAACTCTGGAAGGCGGATCTCATCGTGCGTGCCTCGACGGGCCCCGCGCCGCCCGAAAAATGAAAAAGGCGCCCGCGGGCGCCTGTCTTCCTGTCCAATCAGAATTTCGGCGGGGTCCGTCCGGCCTTGCGATAGGCCGCGATCACGGTGTTGGCCATGAGCATGGCGATGGTCATCGGGCCGACACCACCGGGCACCGGCGTGATGACCCCCGCCACCTTGGCGCATTCCTCGAACGCGACATCGCCAACCAGGCGCGACTTGCCCTCGCCCTTCTCGGGTGCGGCGACGCGATTGATGCCGACGTCGATGACGGTCGCACCGGGCTTCACCCAATCGGCCTTCACCATTTCCGGCCGGCCGACGGCGGCCACGAGGATATCGGCATTGCGGCAGACGGCGGCGAGGTCCCGGGTGCGGGAATGGGCCGTCGTGACCGTCGCATTGGCGGCCAGCAACAGCGCCGACATCGGCTTGCCGAAAAGATTGGAGCGGCCGATCACCACCGCGTTCAGCCCCGACAGGTCGTCACCGTGGACGCGCCGCACGAACACCATGGCGCCGGCGGGCGTGCAGGAAACGAGGCCGCCATCGAGATCGCCCGTCGCGACCTTGCCGGCATTGACGACATGCAGGCCGTCGACATCCTTTTCCGGCCGGATCGACTGGATGATCGGATCGGAATTCAGGTGCTTGGGCAGCGGCAGCTGCACGAGGATGCCGTGGATGCTTTCATCCGCATTCAGCGTCTCGACCAGACGTGCAAGCTCTTCCTGCGTCGTTTCTTCCGGCAGCGTGTGCTGGATCGAATTGAAGCCGCACTCCTTGGCCATGCGGCTCTTGGAGGAGACGTAGGCATGGCTGGCCGGATCGTCACCGACGATGACGACGGCAAGGCCGGGCTTGACACCCGCGTCCGCCTGAAGAGAAGCGGTCGCGGATTTCACGGCGTCAATCACGGAAGCGGCAACCTGCTTCCCATCGATAATGGTTGTCACGTTTCTCTCCCTGCAATGATGCGCGCACCCTAACGGCGCGCCGGCATCGCGCGATGGCCTTTTAACGCCCTATGCTGTCGAAAACACATAAATTCAAGCACCGAGATTGCGAAAGAAGGACATGTCGCGCCGGGTGGATGCATTTTTTCGTCACACAGAATGGCACACGCCGTCCGTCATTCTGGTCGTCAGACCGGATTGGCGGCAGCGAACGTGAAATAAATCATTATTTTTCAAAGAATTAGAGAAAGGTTTATAGTTTGTGAAAACGCGAGCCGGCCTTTTCACGAATTCCTTAAACGGCCTTTCAGGCAGAGTTGCTACATGACGACGATCAATGCGAGCCCCGAGACAAGCATGACGCCCGACCGTATCCGTTCCGCTGACCGCCAGAGCCCGGCGAGCCGCAAGGCATCTGTCGCGCGCGTATCCCGGCAAGGCCGCATCCGCGGCGGCAACCCAGTTCCTGCCGCCATCGCTCCGGCACGGCGCGATATCCTGGGCCTCGACATCTGCGACCTCGGATGGGCCGACGCGCTGGCTTTCGCCGGGGAACGGGCCACGATGCCGTTCGGACAAAGCATCATCGTCTTCGCCAATGCCGACAGTGCCAATCGGATGATGCGCGATCCCGATTATCGCGCGGCGCTCTCGCGCCAGACGGTGCTGCCGGAGGACCGGGGGATCGACCTCGCCGCCCGGCTGCTGCATGGCCAGCGCTTTCGCGCGCGGCTGGCCGGCACGGATTTCGTACCGGCCTTGCTCACCTATATCGCAAAGCCGATGCGTATCGCGCTGGTGGGCGGGCATGCCGCTACCCTGAAAAAGGCGGCCGAGGCGCTCAGCCGTCATGCGCCCTGGCACAGCATCCTGCCGATCGCCGACGATGCCTTCGATCGCGGGCAATCGGACGCGATCATGGAGCGTGTGGGCGCCATCAATGCCGATATCCTGCTGGTCTCGATGGACAGCCCGGACCAGGAAAAATGGATCGACCGGCACGTCGGCCCGGGTCATGCAAGACTGGTTCTGGGTGTCGAGCGCCTGTTCGAAACGCTGTCGGGCGAAGCACGGCACGCGTCGCCACGCAGGTTCGGGCTCGGTTGGCTCTCCCTCCCGGCGTGGAGCGCGTCCCGCAGGCGGGATACGGGAACCGTTGGGCCGCTCTTCCTCTACCATGTGCTGCGCTACAAGTTCTCCGGTACGAAGGCCGAAAGCAAAAGGCCGGAAATGGCAAAGGCCGGCTCGCTCTGAGCGGCCGGCCCCGTAACGGCACTTTCGAGGGTCGGTTCAGTGGCCACCGCTCTTTTCCGCCGGCTCGGCGGCGGGGACCTCGCCCTTGACGAGGGTCTTGCCACCCTTGGGCGTCGGGTCCTCCACTGCGGCGGTCGTCAGATAATCGATCTGCTCGACATAGACCTCCTGAATGACGTCGGCGCCGAAGCGGCGGTTGAGCCCCTCCTTGACGACCCCGCGGAAGGCATCGAGATCAAAATGCCCGGCATCGGCCACATCGATCATCTTCTTGCCGACGAGCAGCGTGTAGAGTTCATCCGTGATCATGTCCGGCAGCGGCACGACCTGCTTTGCCGCCAGGTCCTTGTTCGCCTTGTAGGCGAGCTTGGTCAGGAGATAGCCGCTGACGCCGGCCTCGCCGATGACAGGAATGGTGGTCGTGTATCCGGTGACGAATTCCATCGCCGCTTCGTGTTCCGCGGCGGCGGTGTCGACCTTCGGGGCCGACGCCATCTTCAGCGAGAAATAGACCGAGGCGAGCGTGACGAGAAGCACCCAGACGCCTGTGCCGACGAGCTTGATCATGTACCGTAACCCAGGCGGAACTGTTCCTGCGAATAGGTGCCGTCGGCCTCCAGATCCTGCACGGCATTCTTCAGGATGCTGACGACCTCACGCACGGCCTCGAGATGGGCCGAGACGCGCTGCGCATTGGTGGCGAGCTTTTCGCGCACGCGGCCGAGTTCGCGCGAGAAGGTCTGCGGCACCTCGTCGGGCCGCACATCGCGCGACAGCATGGCCAGCTCATAGAGGCAACGGCTCTTGTGCGCATTCGAGGTCGACAGGTCGAAATGGGGATCCGTACCGATATTGTCATTCTCGTTGTCGATGATCGTCTCGAGCCTGCCGAGAACGGTGCGGATACGCAGTTCATTGTTCGCCTGTTCCATTGTGTTGCTCTCCGCTTATGCTTTCTTGTCGTCTTCCTTGATCCCCGGCGTCAGGTCAGCAAAGGCCTGACGCTGCATGGACTGAACCATGCTTGCGGCGATCCGGTCGGTATCGTTCGTGTCCCTGGGATGCGAGGTGACCCCGCTCTTGCGGGCAAGGCTTTCGGCCAGCCCGATGCCGCCGCCCTTGGCGAGCGCTTCGCCGAGCTGGTCGGCCATCATGCCGCGCCACATCTCGCCGGCCGTGCCCTTGCCGTAAATCTCTTCGCTCTCTTCGGGCATCATCGACTTCACGAAGTTCTGCAGCACCATCGTCTCGAATTTGCGCAGATGCTCGGGAACGGCTTTGCCGCCCACGGCCTCGACACCCTTCGCCGCCTGGCTTGCAACCGAATCACGGTTGAGAATGCCGACGGCGGCCTGGAAACCGGCGCCGGCCTCGGCAAGGCTCGTCGCCTCGAAAGCGGCGCGGTTGGACTTCAGCTTGGCCTGCGCTTCCTGGACCTGCGTCGGATCGGCCGCGCGCACGACATCGAGCACCAGATCACTGGGGGGTGAAATTGCCACGTCTCAGAACCTTTCGGGTGATCCTCAACTGCCGATCCCGTCCTCATGGCGGTCCACCGGCTCTTGACCATTCCGGACAGGTGCGCGCGCCGCATCACGGCGGCATCGGCGAACCTCTTCATCGTCCTGATGCGACTATCGCTGCTCAACCTTACGGGAGGCTGGTGCCAGATGACGAAGCCGTGACGTTGCCGCACGCCCTCCAAGTTCGCACAAGCTTGATCAGGCGACGTTAAATCACGTCTTTTTACAGGCACTTATCGCTGTCAGCCCGGCTCGCCCTTATAGGCGAGGTGCTGGTCGATGAGATCGTAGATCGAATCGTCGGCCGCCACGCGCTCCTCGTCGTCGCGCGCCTCCTTCATGCGGTCTTCCATGCGGTCGCCCTTGGCGCGTTCGCGCACCACCCGCATTTCATGCATCTGCTGCACGTTCGACAGCATCTGGTCCTGCTGCTGGAGCTTGTTGTAGTGGCCGGAATAGTGGCGCGAGAAGGTGCGGTGCACCGGATTGAGCGAATTGATCGCATCGACCACGGCATCCATCGTTTCGGCGATCTCGCGGCGCTGGCTGGTCGTGGTGGCCAGGTCGATCTCCGCCATCTTCTCCAGATGGCGCTGCACGGTCACCAGACGCTTGAGCTTGTCGGATCGGTTCTGCGCCATCATCCCCCCTGGAAGACCGGCATGAAGCCGGCCACGAAGATCTGAAGGAGCGAGGAGACGCCGAAATAGAGCAGCAGCATGCCGCCGATGATGAGATAGGGCAGCGAGATGAAGTAGATCGGGATCTGCGGCGCCAGCTTGTTGATGAGACCGATCGAGACGTTGAAGACCAGGCCATAGAGAATGAAGGGGCTGGCGAGCCGCAGCATGATCATGAAGGTCTGGGACAGCGTGTCGGTGAGCGTGATCAGCGCGCTCTGCGGATTGAAGCCTGCGCCGAGCGGCATGACGGTGTAGGAATCGACCAGCGCCCGCACCACGACGTGATGGAAATCCAGAAGGAAGAGGATGAGCAGGCCCGCGAAGGAAAGCAGGTTGGTCAGCTGGTTTTCGGCTGCGTCTTCCAGCACGTCCTGCGTCGGCGGCGCATTGAAGCCCATCATCATCGTCAGCACCGTGCCGGCGAACTGGAGGCCGAGCACATAGTACCGGGCGATCAGGCCGATCACCACGCCCGTCAGCGTCTCGAAAACGATGAGTTTCAGATAGGCGTCGACCGAGCCGGAAGCGCGCGGGTAGATCGTGTCCCACATGATGGGCAGGATCGCCATGGAAACGGCCACGGCGATGAAGAGGCGGATCTGCATGGAGATGCGCGCCGAGGAGAAGCCCGGCAGCAGCATGAAACACCCGCCGACACGGCAGAAGGCGGCGAACAGCGCCAGCACCGTGCCCTGCGGGTCCGTGATCATGAAATGGAGCCGAGAATCTTGATCTCGATGCCCTTGGCAAGCTCGACATGCGAGAGAACCGGCAATGTGGCGAAGAGGCGCTCGATGATCATGCGCACATAAGAGCGGGATTCGGGCGACGTGACCAGTACAAAGGGCGTGCCGCGGTCAAGAAACTCGCGGATAACCCGGGTGGCCTGCTCGGAAAACTCCTCGAGCTGGCGCGGGTCGATGTCGAATTCGACGATTTCGCCCTTCGTGTCCCGCTTGAGCGCCTGGTGGAAGACCATGTCCCACTTGTTGCCGAGGCGCAGCACCGGCAGAACGCCGTTCTCGGCGAGGTCGCCGCAGATCTGCTGCGACATGCGGATGCGCACATGTTCGACGATCTGTTCGGTCTTGCGGACATGCGGGGCGAGTTCCGCCACGGCTTCCAGGATGAGATGCAGGTTGCGGATGGAAACGCGCTCGGCCAGGAGCAGCTTCAGCACGGCCTGAAGGCCGGAATAGGACATGTGCGAGGAGCAGATCTCGTCGGCGAGCTTGCGGTATTCCGGGTCGAGCCGCTCGATCAGCACCTTCACGTCCTTGTAGGAGAGAAGCTGCGGCAGGTTGTTTCTGATGACTTCCGACAGGTGCGTGAGAACAACCGAAACGTTATCGATGGGGTGGAAACCCTCGCGGCGCAGGTCATCGGCAAAGGTTTCGAGGATCGAGACGGCCGGCATGCCGAATGCGGGTTCGCGGATATCGTCGCCCGGCACGCTCGGCTTGCGGCCACCGCCGGTGACGACGAGCACTTCGCCGACGCGCACGATGTTCGAGGCGATCGTCGTGCCGTGAATGCGGATCTGGTAGGACTTGTCGGGGATGGCGATGTCGTCCGAAACCTTGATCTCGGGCACCACGAAGCCGTACTGGGCGGCGAACTTCTTGCGCATCTTGCCCACGCGGAACGCCAGCTCCTGATGCGCGCCGAGAAGCCGCGTGGAAACCTGCTTTCCGAGAAGCAGTTCGATTTCGGCGGTCTTCAGGACGGACTTGACCGAATCCTTCTCCTGGTCGCGCGTCGCCTGGACCTGCTGGGCCTCGGCCTCGCGCTTGACCCGGTTCTCCTCCTCGATGCGGCGCGGGATGATCCAGCTGCCGAAGGCCATGACGCCGCCGAGCGCCATGAACGGCAGGAAGGGCAGACCGGGAATGATCGCGAGCAGGAACATGAGCGCGGCAGCGACGAGCAGCGCACGCGGATAACCGGACAGCTGGTTGATGACCGCCTGGTCCGTGGACCCCGCGGTGCCGCCGCGCGACACGATGAGGCCGGCTGCGAGCGAGACGATCAGGGCGGGGATCTGCGAGACGAGGCCGTCGCCGACGGAAAGCTTCACGAAAACGTCGGCGGCCTCGGAAAGCTCCATGCCGTGCCGGAAGTAGCCGATGATGATGCCGCCGAAGACGTTGATGGCCGTGATGAGGAGGCCGGCAATGGCATCGCCGCGCACGAATTTCGAGGCACCGTCCATCGAACCGAAGAAGGAGCTTTCTTCTTCCAGTTCCCGCCGTCGCAGCTGCGCCTGCTTCTCGTCGATGAGGCCTGCCGACAGGTCGGCGTCGATCGACATCTGCTTGCCGGGAATGGCATCGAGGGTGAAGCGGGCGCCGACTTCTGCGATACGCGTCGCACCCTTGGTGATGACGATGAAGTTCACCACGATCAGGATCATGAAGACGATCAGACCGATGACGAAATCGCCGGACATGACGAGGCTGGCAAAGCCGGCGATCACGCCGCCGGCGGCATCGTGGCCTTCGTTGCCGTGCGAAAGGATGACGCGCGTCGTGGCGATATTGAGCGCCAGGCGAATCATCGTCGCGATCAGCAGGACCGTCGGGAAGGACGAGAAATCGAGCGGGCGCTGGATCCACAGCGCGACCATGAGGATGAGCACGGAAAAGGCGATGGAAAACGCCAGGCCCATGTCGATCATGAAGACGGGGATGGGCAGGAAGAGGATCGACAGGATCGTCAGGATGCCGACGGCGAACGCAATATCGCGGCCGCTCGGGCTGACCTTCGGAATGCTGATTGCCGGTACTTGCGCCATCTGAAAGATTCCCGTCTCGTCATGAGAGGCTGCGCCGCGTCACACGCGTCGCCCATTTTCGCCGTCAGACGTACAGGGCGAAGCTTGCGCGAGGGTGGCAGGAGGCGGGAAAGCGCGCGAACGGCTCGGGAAGAGCCGCGCTAGAACCCAGTCTGGATCCGGGAAAAGACGAGATCGGTGAAAATGGAAATCTGGGCGCCGATGAAGGGCGCCGAAATGGCGAGCGTGACCATGATCGCCAGGATCTTGGGGACGAAGGTCAGGGTCATTTCCTGCACCTGCGTCAGCGCCTGAATGAAGGCAATGACGACGCCCACGAGCATGGCGGCAAGAACGGCCGGGCCGGACGCCACGACGACGGTCCAGATGGCTGACTGCGCGATATCGAGGGCGTCTGCCTCATTCACGGATGGGGTTCACTTTACGGTTACGCCGGGGCCGATGACCATCTTCTCGCCCGAATCAAGCGTCGCGACGATACCGTCGTTATATAGCGTGACTTCCTTGACGACGCCAGAAATCTTGCCGTCATTGCTCGAGACCGTGCGCCCGATCACGGAGTTGGCCTCCTGCAGGGACGTGCGCTGCAGCATGCTCTCCAGGTTCTTGTTCGTCTTGATGGTCTGCTCGACCTGCGAGAAGGTCGCAAGCTGCGCCATCTGCTGGGTCGCGTCCATCGGCTCGGTCGGATCCTGGTTCTTCATCTGCGCCACGAGCAGCTTCAGGAAGCTCTCGTAGTTCAGCGTCGCCGTCTTGGTGTCCTTCGCCGATTCAGCGCCGGTCACCGTCGGCATGTAGCCGGACGACGTGTTGTTGTTGACAGCGTCTACCATGGTGCGATCTCCCTGCGGATCTGCTCGATCGTGGCCGGCGTCATTTCCTGGTTGTTCAGGATGCGATCCTCGATCGGGTAAAGCCCGCGGATCGCCTTGAGGGCCTCGAAGGCGCGCCCCTGTGTGACGAGCGCATCCACCCGCTTCAGCTCGGCCAGCACTTCCTCGTTCTTGAAGCACGACAGAAGCATGATCACCGACTTGCGGAACATGGCGATCGACTGCTCGGCGCCTTCCGGATTGATCAGCGACATCTGCGCGATGAAATAGAGCTGACGGAGCGGCGTGGTCGCCTGTTCCGGCTGCAGGACGTGGTTTTCCAGAAGGAAGGTCACATCGTTGAGAAACTCGATCGCCACCTTGCGATCGACCCTCAGAACCGCGCCATTGACGAAAATGCGCTCACCCGACTTGAGCGATATACGCAGCGTACTTTTCATTTGAGGCCATCCTTGATGATGGTGGTAATGTCGATAATGCCCTGGAAGTTCTCGGACTCGCGTTTGCGGATCTTTTCGATTTCCTTGAGAATCCAGATGGCTATGGAAATGAGGTTGGCCCTGAGCTCGTCTTCCAGCTCGTTTTCCGGGTTGCCGAGATCCTCGATGAAGCGGATCCAGACGCGCCGGGTGAAATAGACGGCTTCCACCGCCTCCTTGCCGTAGGAACCGGCGGCCACTGCGGCTTTCAGAAGCGCAATCGACCGCTCGAGCACCTGCCGTTCCCGATCCTTCGAGACGGCAACGCCCTCTTCCATGATCTCGGCATATGAAAACTGGTACATTCAGACATCCTTCATGTGTGTCCGTACCCTCTGGTTCATCAGAGGTAGTTCAGCAGACTGAGATTCTGGATTCTCGAAGTCAGCGTGTATGCAAGGGAAAGCTGCGACTCGAGCGTCGTGACGCGTGTCGCGGCCTCGTACGTGTCGATGCCCTCCATGTCCTTGATGCTTGTGGTCAGGATGGTGATCTGCGCGTCGAGCGAAGTATTGGCCTGGGTGACGCGCGACTGGGAGATGCCGAGCTTGGAGCGCTCTCCATCCACGCCGGAGATGGCGCGGCCCATGTAATCGATGGCGGAATCGCTGACGACCTTGCGCGAGGCTTCGCTAAGGCCAATCGACAACAGCTCCTGACCGACGACCAGTCCGAGCGCCAGGTACCGCATGCCCGAGGCATTGACGTTGGTCGAGCTCTGGACGGTCTCTGCCGCGCTGATACGGCTCTGCATGTTCTCGTCGGACGCGTTCGACCAGTCGGTCTGCCAGTCCGGCCCCATGAAGGTCGTTTCGAGATCGGCGATGAAGGCCTGCATGTCGGCCGGCGCAATCGTGGAAACGCCGGGGTCGGTCTGCGTGAAGCCGAAATGCGCGAGGAAGGCCTGATCGAACGCGACCTTCGCATCGCTCGGCGGCGTCTCCTGGAGATAGTTCTTGAGCGGCATGACGTCGGAATTGATGCCGGCAAACAGATATTCGCCGCTGAACGAGGTGTTGGCCGCCGCCGTGAAGGTGGACAGCGCGTTGCCCATGTTCTGCTGCGCCAGTTCCAGCTGATCGGAGGAGGTCATGCCGGACAGCGCGATGAGCACTTCCATCGCGTCGTTGGCGGCCGACGACATCAGACCAAGCGCCTCCTGCGAGGCGGCGAGGCGCTGGGTGGTCAGCGCATTGGTGCTCTTCAGCGATTCCATGCGCTGGAGGTCGCGGTGCAGGTCGAGGGTGCGCGAGGTCTTGGCGCCGAGAACCGCGCCGACATCCGCGTGACGGCCGGTGACCGTCTCTTCCTGCAGCTGCATCATCTCCTTCTGCGCGCTTGCGACGGTGATGCGCATCGCATTCTGCAGGGAAACGTTGGAAACGAAAGAAGCCTTCATACCTTAGCCCGCCGCTTGGAGAAGAGCGGTGATCATTTCATCGACCGCCGCGACCAGTTTCGCCGATGCCTTGTAGGACTGCTCCAGATCGAGGAGCAGCGCGAGTTCCTCGTCAAGGCTGACGGATGTCACGCTCTGCAAGGCCTCCTGCGTGCGTGCCAGCAGCGCGTTCTTGTCGTCGGCCGCCGTCGTCGCCGCGCTGCGCAGCTGCTCCAGCCAGCCGACCGAACCGCTCGAGAAAGCCAGCAGCGAGGTGTTCGTATCGATGGCTGCGGCCGGATCGAACGTGACCGGTGTCTCGAATGCCGCCGCATAATTGTTCAGCAGCACCGAGAAGCTGGCATTGTTGTCGATGTTGAAGGTCTCGTTGATGCCGTCGCGCAGCAGCTTGGCATTGCCACCCTGATTGGTGATGACGGCAGGATTGACCTTGATGACGGTCGACAGGCCGGGCACCACCGTGTCGACGGTGAGATCGTCACCGACGGCCACGCCGTTGCGGATGAACAGGCCGTCCATCGCGCCGCCGACCGTGTTCTCGGAGAACATGTTGATCAGGCTGCGGGCGGTTTCGTCGAGCTGGGCCTGGAAGGTCGGCGCGGCATGGTCGCGGATCTGCAGCAGGCCTGCGATGGTACCGCGTGCGCTGGTGTTGCCGGCCGCCCCCATCTGCACCGGCACACCGTCGATCAGGACCTGGTTGCCCGTCACGGTGGCGGTATAGGTGGTCGTCGGAACGAAGCTGACGGTGCGCGCCTCGGTCTCGAACAGAACCGTTCCGTCGCTGGTGTAGAGCGCCAGATCGTTGTTGGTGCGGTTGACCGTGGTGACCCCGACGAGACCGGAAATCTGGGTCAGCAGCTTGTCGCGCTGGTCGAGCGCATCGTTGACGTCCGTGCCGGCCGCCGTGCCCTGCCGGACCTGGTCGTTGTAAGTCTTGAATTCCTTGAGAAGGCGGTTGAGCTCCTTGACCGCGGTGTCGATGTCGGCGTCAGCCTCCGACCGCAGTTTCTGGAGCGCTTCGGATGTGCTGTTCAGCGACGTTGCGACGTCGATGGCATCCGCTACCACCGTTTCGGCAAGCGAGACTTCGTTCGGCTTGTCGGCGAAGGTCTGGAGATTGTCACGCAGCTTGGCGAGATAGGTGGAGGGGGCGAGCTCGTAGTCCTCGCCGCCCAGCATCATCTTCATGCGCGAGAGGCCGGCCAGAACGGTATCCTGGGCCGAAGCCTTCGAAATGCTGAGCAGGTTCTGCTTCAGCAGCGCTTCGTTCTGCGCGCGCTGCGTTTCGACGACGGTGGCGCCGGAGGTTGCCGTGGCGAGGACCGCCGCACGACGTGCATAGGCCGGGTCGCTTGCATTGGCAATGTTCTTCGAAACGACGGCCGATTGCAGGCCTACGTTGGAAAAACTTGACTGAGCAGTCTTCATAGCTGCTGTAAGCGACATCAGTTCTACCTAACTTTCGAGTGCACGCCGAACCGTCATGCGACCTTATCTCTTGAGGTTGACGAGGACTTCCATGAGTTCGGAACCGGTCTGGAAGACCTTCGAATTGGCCGTGTAGTTGCGCTGCGATTCGATCATGCTCGTCAGCTCTTCGGCGATGTCGACATTCGAATCTTCCAGCGCGCCGGACAGGATCGTTCCGAAGCCGCCGTTGCCGGCATAGCCCATGACGATGACACCCGAATCGTTGCTCTGGGAGTAGACGTTTCCGGCGAGCGGCTTGAGGTTGTCGGGGCTCTGAACGTTCGCCATGGCGATGCGATACTTCGGGGCGAGGTCGCCGTTTTCGTACTTGAGATAGACGATACCATCGTCGCTGATCTCGTAGCCTGAAACACCACTCGGGCCGATGCCGTCGATATCGCCCTTGGCGGCGAAGGCCGACGCAAGCTGTGTGCTGCCGCCCGTCGCGCCACCGATCGAAACCGTGAGCGATTTCAAAACAGCGCCGTCGATCGGAAGTTCGTCCAGAACGAGGTCTGCGGGGCTTGCCGGCGTTTCGAGCTTGCCGTCCGCGTCGAAAGTCAGGGTCTGGGGTGTGGCGTCGTCGACGCTGGCGACGATGGACGGCGGTGTCGCACCGCTCATCATGTCGTAGATGTCGCCCGTCTCGGGATCGGTATAGGTGACCGTGACTTCCCATTCGCTGGTCGGCGGCGGGCCTGCGGTCGTGCTGACTTTCGTGTAGTTGAAGTCGAGCTTGCGCGTGTTGCCCAGGCTGTCATAGGCGACGAGCGACGTCGCCTTCTTGTAGCCGTCCGCCTCGTTCGACGGCAGGTTGACATGCAGGTAGCCCTTTTCGGACGCCTTCACGTTCAGCTCGCCGGATGCGAGGTTGATCTTCTCAAGGCCTGCAAAGCCGTTGATGACAACGGTCGGGTCTTCCGTCGACGAATAGGGATACCCCATCAGCGTGAAGCCGGCGGAGTTCTTCAGCGTGCCGTCGCTCATCGGGGTGAAGGCGCCGGCGCGCGTCAGATACTCCACACCATCGGAACCCTGGACGATGAAGAAGCCCCGGCCGTTGATGGCAAGGTCGGTCGCCGAGGTCGTATAGGTGAAGGTGCCCTGCGCGGAGATGGAGTAACGGACATCGGTGGTGACACCGCCCGAATTGTACGCGCCGCCGGTCGTGGGAAGAATGAGCGAAGAGAACTGCGTCGCGGCCTTCTTGTAGCCGGTCGTGTTCGCGTTCGCGATGTTATCGGCAACCGTGCTCAGGCGGTTCGCCTGAGCGTTCATGCCGGAAACACCCGTTCTCATCGTGCCGTAAAGACTCATGTCAAATCCCCGTTCGTCTCGTCTTAGCGACCCTATGGGACGGGCCTTGCGTGAAGCTGGCTGCCGGGGTCCGCCTGCCCCGCCCGCCGGCGGTGATTTTCAGCCCTGCCAGTCGATGCAGTAGCCAAGGAAGCGCTTGGAATCGATCGGGTCGAAACCGAGCTTCTTGCGCAGTTTCTTGCGCAGCTTGCTGATGTGGCTTTCGACGACGTTCTCTTCGACGTCCTCATCGAAGATGCCGTAGATCGCGTTGAAGATCTGCGACTTCGAAAGGCGTCGGCCGCGGTTGGCGACCAGGTATTCGAGGATGCGGCGCTCGCGGCGCGGCAAGGCGAAGACATCGCCGGAAATTTCCGGGTCGCGGCCATCCGAGAAGACGCGGATCGGGCCGATATCGGTATGGTTGGCGAGCGCCTTCAGGCGGCGCCGGATGGCCGCCGCACGGGCCAGGATCTCGCGGGGGTGAACCGGCTTGCGCACGACATCGTCGACACCGCTGTCGAAGAAGGCAAGCGTGGTTTCCAGGGACGGCGTGTCGCTGACCGCGATCACCGGCGCCTGCGAACGATCACGGATCGCCCGCGGCAGCTCCATGGAGAGCTGGCACTGGCCAATCAGGAACGCCTCGACCGCGTCGATATCGGAATCGGCGGCCGTGTTGACCCACTCGCCGAATTCATGGGGATCGAACCCCGTCGAGGGCACGCCCTCGCGACCAAAAAGAGAAGTATAGCCGTCTTTAACGAGCTCGCGCTCATCAACCACTACGATCATTCGTCCGCCTCCGAATCAGTGTGGTGCTTCGTTAAGGCAGTGGTACGAATCGGGCGAATCAGCAGCAACTAGAGAAAGTGAGTGGGTGGAATTAACAGTTGATTAACCAATGCGTGCCGATTTGCTCTAGATGTAGTGGCTATTAGGCCCTTTTACCACTACTTTCTCGTGGAAAAGTTAACAAAGGTTAACGCGCAACCTTGCCCTGCCCAAAACGCGGCACATTCCCGCCACATTCCGGCACACATCGCGCCGTGGCGAATATTCAACTTTTAGTCGAATTATTGGCAGAACTGTTTCGCGTTCCGCGTCCAGCTTCCATAGCCGGTTGCAACCAGGTTTGCGATCACCCGGCAGACATAGCGCTTCTGCGCCGGGTCGTTGTTGGGACCGGCGTGATAGCGTGCAACGGCCATCGTCCACGTTTCGTGGCGGGCATGCAGCCGCGCGAGGAATGCGGCTGCGTATTCGACGTTCTTGCGCGGATCGAACATCTCCGCCGGCGAGGTGAAGTGCTCGCCGTGGAAATGGTGGTTGATCTGCATGCAGCCGAGATCGATCAGCTTTGCGCCGCGCCCGCGGGCAGCCTGAAAAACCTCGAGCGCCTCCTCCCGGCTGCGGCCGAAATAGGCCTTGCCTTCGATGTTGAGGGCGAAAGGCTGAAGCGATCCCTTCCGGCCGGTTTCCGTCAATCCGACCGAATAGAGGATGCCGGCCGGAATGTCGTATTTGGCGGCCGCGGCCAGGATCTCCCGCTCGCAGCTGCCGACGGCAGCCTGTGCGTCAGAGATAGACGCCGCCAGGCCGATGAGACTGGCCGCCAGAAAGGCCAGGCGCGTTGTCCGTCGTATTGTCCTCACGGGAGCCTCCCTGCCCTGCAAACGAGCCCGAACCTTCACCACCGCTCCGGCGGCCATCGTCGCGCGCCTGCGGCTGGTTGGAGAATTGCTGCTGCTGATCGCCGCCGCCCTGCGCATTGGCGCTGCGGTCGACAGGCGAAAGCTGCACGCTCACCTGATCCACCGCAAAGCCCTGTCCGCGCAATGCGCGCACGATGGCGTCCTGGTCGTCGTTGAGTTGGCGATAGGCCTCGCCCGTCTCCACCTGCAGGGAAACGATCAGCGCATCGCCATGCAGGCGCAGCGTCGCCGTCACGAGGCCGAGCTCGATCGGGTTCATCTGGATCTTCAGCGTATTGACGACCTTGCCCGTGGCCGCCTGCTCGTGGCCGATGCCGCTCGTCGCGCTCAGCGAGCTCGCCCATTCGGGGTCCTGCGTGATCGCCGTCGTCACGGCGGCCGCATTGCTGGTCTGCGCCAGGCCGATATAGCGGCGCGCCTCGACCACGGTGACGGCCTCACCCTTCGGCCCGGTTGGATTGGCGTCGCGCAGCGTCGCGCGGTCACCCGAGCCGGAGAGGCTCAAATCGAGGTCGCGCCCCTTGCCATCGGCGCGCATGATCCGGAAAAGCTTGTCCGTTTCGGACTGCGGCAGCTCGCCACCATCGGTGTCGGCGAGGGCCGAAGCGTCGCCCTTTGCGGTGCCGTCGGCGGAAGCCGCGACCTTGCCGCCGGATTTCACGCCCGGTTCGCCCCGTCCCTCATGGGCCGGGCCGGAAATGGATTTCGCGGCACCCGCCAAGGCGGCCTGCGGCATCGCGTTTTGCGCGCCGAGCAGTTCGAGCAGATTGCCGACATCGGTCTTTTCGGCGCCTTCGGCCTTTGCCTCGGGACGCTCTTCATCCTCGACCGGCACGGTTTTGCCGTCGTCTTCGGTGGTCCGCACCTTGCGGCCGGACGCGGCAGCGCCCAGAAGGGCTGCGACCTTCTCCTCGAAGGACACATCCTCTTGCGCCTCGTCCTGCGGTTTGCCGTGTGTTTTGGCGGGCACCGTCATATCGTGGCGGCCCACCTTCACACGGGGATCGGCAGCCTCGTCGTCACCCTGCTCGCCCTTGCCGGAGATGGATATCCGAGCGCCCTTGTGACCGCTCTGGCCCTCGCGCCCGTGAAGGCTGGCGATCGCGTGGGAAAAGCCGTTCTCCTCCCCGCCGCCGGCACCGTTGCCATCGCCCGCCTTGCCCTTGCCGGGAACAGGCCCCGACACGATGCCCAACACACCGCTACCGATCGTGCTCATGTGCCTTCTCCCTCCAGCAGCTTGTCGATCTCGTCCAGCTTCGACCGGCCGCCCGATACGAAACTGTCGAAGGCGGGATCGACGCTCGCCCGCTCTTTCTGGTCTTTTGCGTCTTTCTGCGGCTCACCCGCGGCGCTGTCGGCCACGGTCGCGTCGTCCGTCGGCGTCTCGCTCGGCCGCGCGGCCGTCTCCGCCGCGTCAAGGCTGTCATAGGATGCGTCTTCGCCCTCCGGCACCGTCGTAACGAGAGGCTCGACCTTCTGAGCGGACGCGACCGGCGCGCGTAGAACCTCTTCGGCGACGGCGCGCGCGGCCTCCTTCAAGGCGCGGTCCTTTACGGAAAGCTTGTCATCCGGAATGGCGACGATCGTCTCCATGGCGGAGGCGACATCGCCCGAGGGCACCGACGCCAGGCCCGAATAGAGATCTGCCAGCACCTTCGGCACGCTCTCGCCGTCTCCCGACAGGATCTGGGCGCGTTCGGCCGCCAGCGACGCGAGCTTGTTCTGGCCGGAGATCGCGGCAAGCCGCGCCATGCGCAGATACACTTCCCGCTGGCGCGGCACGTCCATGAAGGACAGGACCTCTAGAATATCCTTCTCGTCGAGCTTGTCGAAATGATCGACCGCCAGCGTCACGAACAGATCGGCGAACTGGCTGGCATAGGGCGAGCGCAAGTATCGACGGGCATAGCGGTTGGCATAGGCCATGCTGCGGTCGACCCAGCCGGCCTGGCTGGCGATATAGATGGAGCGGCGCAGCGCCGCTTCCTCGACGATGGTGCCCGGTGCGACAAGGCGCGCCCAGTCGAAATAGCTCAGCGCCAGCGCCGGGTCCTTGCGCAGCACGGAGTTGGCCGAAATGAGCGCCAGATAGGGACCCACCCTGGAACGCTTGTATTCCGGGAAGATTTCGGCCAGCGACTTCACGCTCTGGCTGCCGGTTCCGCTGAGATAGTTGCGCAGCGCGTCGGTGAGACGGGAATCGAAGTGGCCGTCGACGTCCTTCCTGATCAGGAATTCCAGCGTATCGGGATTGCCGCCGCTCATGGCATAGACCAGCGCGGCATCGACATTGCGGGGATCGTCGAAGATCGAGGATTCCGCCGTGCGAAGCCGCTCGTCGATGGTCGTCAGCAGGAAGCGCTGCATCTCCATGGCCGAGTGGTCGCCGAGCACCACCGTATCCTGCACGAACTGCAGCGACCGGATCATCTTGTAGGGCGCCAGGTCGTCAGGGCTCTGGGCGCGCGCGGGCATGGCGGCTGAAAGGCCAGCCGCCAGAACCGTTCCCACCAGAAGGAGGCGCGCGAATGGCTTCATCGTCTCAGCCATCCTCGGCCTGAATGAGGATTTCGATGCGGCGATTGGCGGCGGCCATCGGATCGTCTGCGACCTTCAGCCGGCGATCGGCAAAGCCGGTGACCTGGCTGACGCGCTTTTCCTCCAGCCCGCCGCGGACCAGCATGTAATAGGCGCTCTGCGCGCGATCCATCGACAGCCGCCAGTTGTCGTTCTTGCCGCCGGCAAAGGGTCGCGCATCCGTATGACCGCGAATGGCGATCGCGCCCGGCCGTCCTTCGAGGATCTTGCCGATCTTCTCCATGGCGAGCACCATCTCCTGCCGCGGCACGGCCGAACCGATGTTGAACATCGGCGTATCGAGCTGGTCGGTCAGGCTGACGAGAAGGCCGCCCTCGGTGGGCGTGACGGTCAGGCCTTCGGCAAGTTTGCCGATCGTGCCGATCTGACTGGTGATCTGCTGCTTCAGCTCTTCCGCCTGCTTTTCTTCCGTCGCCTTGGCTTCCTCCACCTTGGCGGCCTCCTCGGCCTTCGCCTGCGTTTCGGCATCCGCCTGTTTCAGCGCATCTTCCACCGTACGGTCGGTATCGACGGCAGCCATTTGCGTGGCGGACTGGTCCTTGTTTGGGCTTGCTTCGCTGCCGGCATCGGTCGCCTGCGAGATTTCCACCTGCTGCGTCCAGAAATCGGGATCGAACGGATCGCGGTACGCCTCACCGCCATTCGCACCCGTGGCGGGGCCCGAATTTGCGGCGCCGCCGTCGCCCTTGGCGCTTACATTCGCCTGCTGGCCGACTTCCTGCGCGATTTCGGACAGGACGGAATAGGGATTGTTGAAGAAGTCCGCCTCGGAATACTGCGTCTCCTCGCCGGCCGTCGTCTTCTTGTCCTTGCCGTTTTCCGCGCCGTTGCCGCTTTCCTGCTTCTGGCCCTGTTCCTTGGACTTGTCCTGCGTGGCCTCGCCTTCGGCCGTGTTGGCAGGCTTCTTGACCGATTTCTCGGCCGGCTTGTCGTCGGTCAGCTTGATCGGATTGAAATAGGAGGCGACCGAGGCTTTCGTTTCCTCATTGGCCGCATTGACGAGCCACATGACGAGGAAGAACGCCATCATGGCCGTCATGAAGTCGGCATAGGCGATCTTCCAGGCGGCGGAATGATGATCCCCGTCATGGTCGCCGTGGCGTTTGACGATGATGATCTCGTTCTTGCCGTGGTGATGATTTTCGCCGTCGCTCATCCAAGCACCTTGCTGACGGTGTCGGCCCAGGCGGCCATCCGCGTTACCAGAACGGCGTCACCGAATTCCACCGTCAAATCCACATCCTGCACTTCGATGTGCCGGAAGACCGGCATCGGCTCGTTGAAATGCGATTTCAGCTGGTCGAAGAGGTCCGCCGGCCCCTTCACCGTGATCGTCACGCCCTCGCCTTCCTGCAGGCCTTCGGCGATGACCCGGGCGAGATCGGAAACCGCGCCCTGCGTCAGCACCTGGCTCATGACCGGTGCCAGCACCTGGGCGGCCTGGGCGGCGACGCTGTCGGCCACCGCGGCGGTGAAGGCCGAAAAGCGTTCGGCCAGCGCCTCGGCATATTCCTGTTCGTATCGCACCTTGAGCGATTCGAGCGCTGCCTGATGAGCGCTTTTCAGGGCAGCCAGCTCGGCCTCGTGCCGGGCCAGAAGCTCCGCCTCGGCGGCCGATCGGCCTTGTTCGAACGCCTCGGCCCGCTCGGCCTCGACGTCTACGGCAGGCAAGGCAGGCGCGATGGCAAAGGGCTCCGTCGCTGCGCCGTCATCCCGCTGCGCGAAGCTCGACGGCTTGAACAGCGGCGCCGGCGGGCGGGCGGGTGCGCTGAAATCCTTGAGATAACGGGCAAGATGCACACTCATGCCGGCCCCCAAGAAACCGCATCGTGCCCGACGAACGCGCAAAAGGCCCGGCGGGGAAACCGCGGACCGCTTGAACGCTCGCTCTCGAAAACACTTGTACCTGACAACACCGGTGACCTGTCTCCTGGACATAGCGCCCTCCGGGAGGCGGAAAGCGCACAATCTTCCTGATCGTGCCATCGAGCCTAGGGGTTCAAACTTGTGCGAGGATGAAGGGTGCTGGGCCGCGCCAGGGCAAATAGCGCGACCCAGCCGCCCGTCCGGCCGATGACCAGCGGCCGGGCGGATGGAAACCTCTTAGACTCTTACTGGCGGAAGAGCTGGAGGATGTTTTCGGCGCTCGAATTGGCGATGGACAGCGACTGGATGCCGAGCTGCTGCTGGGTCTGCAACGCCTTGAGGCGGGTCGATTCCTCGTTCATGTCGGCGTCCACCAGGCGGCCGATGCCCTTGTCGATCACGTCGCCGAGCGTGGCAACGAAGCTCTCCTGCATTTCGATGCGCTTGGTGATGGCGCCGAGCGTGGATGCCGCGTTGGTCAGGTCCTTGAGGATGAAGTCCGTGACGCTGATCATCGCGTCCAGTTCCTCATAGGTCGTGTCGTTGGTGATCTCGATCTCGGTGCCGGTGTCGGGCGTGGCCGAGTCGATCGTCTTGCTCATGTCGATCAGGTAGTAGTCGCCCGTGAGCGCCGTCGGATCGGATGCCAGCGTCGAGGCGTCGATCGCCTTCGTCAGATAGCCGTCGGCGGGGTTCTCGACATCGATCAGCACGGAATTGGCGGTATCGAAGTCCAGCGTGGCGACCTTGACGTTGCCGTCGGCCGAGCGAACGAAGGACGCGACGACGGACTTGACGCCGAGCGCATCGGTGCCGGCGTTGTAAAGCCAGTTTTCGCCGGAGAAGGACGCGGACTGCGCGGCCGAGACCAGCTGGTTCTTCAGCTCCTTGATTTCATCGTTGATCTTCGTCTTGTCGACGCCGGGCTCGCGGGCGGCGACAAGCTTCGCCTTGATCTCGCTGAGCACGTCGATGACGTTCTCCAGCGCCGTATAGGCGGTATCGACCTTGGCGGCGCCGAGGCCGAGCGCGTCGGCGACGGTGGAGATGGCGCGGTTGTCCGACCGCATGGTCGTGGCGATCGACCAGTAGGCGGCATTGTCGGCGGCGGTTTCGACGCGCAGACCGGAGGAGACGCGCGCCTGCGTCGTCTGCATGTTGGTGTCGATGGAACGGAGCGTCTGCAGCGCCGCCATGGCGGCGGAGTTGGTCAGAATACTGGTCATTGGCACTTGCCCTGAAATGAAGTGTCGGGGACATGCCGGAGTGAGGCGGGACCGGTAACGCGGAGGGGCTTCATGCATCCGACGCGCTTGTTTGCCCTGGCGTCGGTCCAACGTTCTTAAGCATTGGTTAACGAGGAATGGTTAACAAATGGTTAATGCCGTTAAGGAAGGCTTAAGGGAGATTACGGAAGCGTAAATTCGAACGTCATCAGGATGCTCTACAGCGCACGCGCGTGCGCAAAACGAAAACGGCGCGACCGAGGTCGCGCCGTTTGTGTCGTTGGATGCCGCCGGGGCAGCGAGGCCTCAGGCGTTGCTTTCGGCGTAGGCCGCGATCACCGCGAGCAGGACGTCGTTCTGCATGGCAGCGACCTGCTGGTCCGTGAAGGACTTGATCTGGGTTTCGCCGAGTCCGTCCACCTGCTCCACGGTAAGGCCGGAGACCGCCTTGACATTGATCGCTGCGATCTCGTCATCCGCGAAGGTTGCGAGGGCAGTCTTCGTGAAGGCGCCGATCGCCGTGGAGGAGAGAACTGCGATCTGGTCCTTCGTGAGGGCGGTCGCCTGGGCTTCGCTGAACTCGCCGATCTGCGTTGCGGTCAGCGCTGCGGCCTGCTTGGTGGTCAGCGCCGCGACCTGGGCATCGGTCAGAGCCTGGATCTGCTCGACCACGAGAGAAGCGACCTGCGCGGTCGTCAAGGCCTTGACCTGCGTTTCCGACAGGTTTGCGATCTGCTCGGTGGGATCGAGTGCAGCGACCTGCGTCGTGGTCAAGGCGGCAAGCTGCTTGTTGTCGAGGTAGGAAACGTCGATGGCCTTGATCCGATCGGCATCGAGGCCGGCAATCTGCTTCGTCGAAAGTGCCTTGACCTGGGCTTCGAGCAGTTCCTTGACCTGCGTGTCGGGGTCGAGCGCGTTCAGCTGCGTGATGTTCAGCGCCTGGATCTGCTTGTCCGTCAGCGCCTTGAGCTGCGTGGCATCGAGGCCGGCGATGTGCTCGTCGCTGAGGCCGGCGAGCGACTTCGGCTTGATCAGGGCGATTTCGGCATCCGTGAAGGTCTTGAAGTCTTCAGCGGAGATGGCGGCAAGAGCCGTGGCGCTCAGAGCGGCGACCTGGGTTTCCGTCAGGTTGGTGGCGAGGTCTCCGGTGAGCGCGACAGCCTGTGCTGCCGTGATCGAAGCGACCTGCTTGGTGGTCAGGTCGTCGATGAGGGTCGCATCGATCGTGGCGATATGCGTGGAGGTCAGGCCGGAGAAGGCCTTGACGCTGATGGACTGAAGCTGGGCGGCGTCGAAGTTCTTGATCTGGTCCGCATCACCGAGAGCGGTGATGGCGGCGGCGTTGAGGCCGGCGATCTGCTGGGTCGTCAGGTTCTTGACCTGATTGTCGCCCAGGGCGCCAAGCTGGGCCGGCGTGAAGGCCGCAACCTGCTTCGGCGACAGGTCTGCAATCTGCGTGTCGCCGATCTTGGTGACATCCAGGGCCTGAAGCTGCGCCGTCGTCAGAGCCTTGACCTGGGTGGCGTCAAGCGCCTGGACCTGGGTGGCGCCGTCGAGGTCGCCGATCTGGGCAACCGTCAGTGCAGCGATCTGCTTGGCGGACAGGTCCGTGATCTTGGCGCCGAGATCGGCAACGTCGAGAACCTTGACCTGTGCGGCCGTGAACGCCTTGATCTGCGTGGCGTCGAAGGCGCCCAGCTGGGTGGTGGCGTCGAAAGCGGCGACCTGCGTATCCGACAGCGCGGCGATCTGCTTGGCGGTGAGGTCCGTTGCCTTGGCGCCCAGCGCCGAGATATCGATCGACTTGACCTGAGCGGCGGTGAAGGCCTTGACCTGCGTGGCGTCGAGGGCAGCGTAGGCAGCGTCGTCGAGCGCGGCGACCTGCGTGGCGGTCAGAGCGGCGATCTGCTTCGTGCCCAGCTTGCCGGAGGTGACGAGAGTCGCCGCGTCCGCATCGGAGAGGGCGGCGATCGTCTTGGTGCTGATCGCGGCGATTTCGTCGTCGGCAAGCGCGGCAAGACCACCGGTCAGCGCGATGATGCCGCTGATGGCCTTTTCATCGAGCGCCTTGATGTGCGTCTTCGTCAGAGCCGTGACCTGGGCGACGTCGAAGGCGTCGTCGTTTTCAGCGTAGATTGCCGAAACCTGTGCGGCGGAAAGGTTCGAAACGCCGGTGCCGATCGCGGCGATCTGTTCATCCGACAGGCTCTTGACGGCCGAGATGGTGATGGCCTTGAACTGTGCGGCCGTGAAATCCTTGACGCCATCCTTGTTCAGGGAGGCGAGCTTTTCGCCGTCGAGCGTCTTGATCTGCGCTGCGGACAGCGACTTCACGTCGTCAGCCGTCAGGCCGGCGAGAATGGTCTTGTCGAGAAGGGCGAACTGGGCGGGCTTAAGGGCGGAAATAATCGACATCGTATCTACCTCGGTGCTTGGCCAAATGTGATTCTTCGCAAGACACAGCCACAGCATGAGGACAACGGTCTCTCATGCTTGCTCCAAGGATCGCTCCGGACGTGTAAACGCCAGAATCCCGCAAGACGAAGAATGTTTAAGGAGGACATGGCTCGCACGAGCCTGCGCATCGGGGCGTCATGCTTCCGGGCGCTTCGAATGAGCCCGATCCCTATGCCAGCAGCCGCCAGTTTCCGCGACTGTGCCAGTGTTAGGATACAACCTTTAATTTCCGATTAACGGCGCATGCCATGATCCCTGAATAGAACAGGGGCGGCCAGCCCGAAGCAAGTCTGGGCGGCTATGACGGCAAGACCCTTCAACCGCCCAAATCGGGCTGAAAGGCCGATGCCGACAGGATGCCATGACTGCCAATTTCCCCCTAGACGCCGTGCCGGGCAACCCGCTTCTCGAACTCATGGCGCGCGCCCGCAACCAGCAGCTTGCGCTTGCCGATCTCTTCCAGTCCGCGGAGAACCTTTCGGCGGCCGGGCATCGACCCGCGGCCGCGGAGATCTACAAGCTCTGGATCGCGTTCAACGACAAGAATCCGCTGCTGCACCTCGCCTATTTCAACTATGCCGTCACGCTTTCGTCGCTTGGCGATACCGCAGGCGCCATGCATGCGCTGCGCGCCGCGATCCGCATCGAGCCGCAATTCGGCCAGGCCTATATCAATCTCGGTCGGACGCTTGAGGATTGCGGCCTGATCGGACCGGCCGTCGGCCAGTGGCAGGCCTATGCCGACGCGACCGCCGACGTCACCCCGGACAGGATCACCCACCGGCTGCTCAGCCTGCAGCATATCGGCCGCGTACTGGAGGGGGCGGACAGGCTGGAGGAAGCCGAAGCCGCGCTCTGGCAGGCGATGGAACTCGCACCGACGCGGCCGGAAGCGGCGCAACACTGGATTTCGCTGCGCATGCGCCAGTGCAAATGGCCCGTGCTGCAGCCTTCCCTTTATGTCACGCCGAAGCAGTTCATGGAGGCGATGTCGGCGATGTCGATCGCCTGCTATGCCGACGATCCCCTCTTCCAGATGGCCAAGGCCTATCGCTACGCCCGCACGACCGTCGGCCGCCCGGCGGACCTGGCGGCGTTCAGTCCCAAGCCGGTGCGCCGGAAAACCGGCACCGGGAAGCGGCTGCGCGTCGGCTACCTCTCCTCGGACCTGCGCCAGCATGCCGTGGGCTTCGCGCTGAGCGAGGTGCTGGAGCTGCATGACAAGGCAAGCGTGGAAATCTACGCCTATTATTGCGGCGATCCGGCGCCTCTCGATCCCACGCAGGCGCGTATCCAGCGGGCCGTGGATCACTGGCGCGACATCGCCAAGCTGAACGACCTTGACGCTGCGCGGATGATCGCCGACGACGAGATCGACGTGCTGATCGACGTCAACGGCTATACGAAACACGCGCGCACCGCGATCTTCGCCTACCGGCCGGCACCCGCGATCGTGAACTTCTGCGGTTATCCCGGCACCATGGCGAGCCCCTACCACCAGTACATGATCGCGGACGAGCGCATCGTGCCGCCGGAAAACGAGCTTTATTATACCGAGAAGGTTCTGCGCATCCCCTGCAACCAGCCGGTGGACCGCGCGCGCCTCGTCAATCCCCGTCCCACGCGGGCGGAAGCGGGGCTGCCGGACGATGCGTTCGTCTTTGCAAGCTTCAACGGCATGCAGAAGATCACCGCTCCCTGCTTTGCGCGGTGGATGACGATCCTTGAGGCGACCCCCGGCAGCGTGCTGTGGCTGCTCGCCGGCGACGACGTGGCCAACGAGCGTCTGCGCAGCCGGGCAGCGGAAAGCGGTATCGCGCCGGACCGTATCATCTTCGCCGGCAAGGCGCAGAACCCGGATCACCTGGCCCGTATCGGACTTGCCGATCTTTTCCTCGACACCTTCCCGTACGGCGCGCATTCGACCGCCGCGGACGCCATCACGCAGGGTCTGCCGGTGCTGACCGCGGCGGGCAAGAGTTTTGCCGCTCGCTTCTGCGCCAGCATCGTGGCGGCCGCCGGGATTCCCGAGCTGATCTGCGACGGGCCGGACGATTATGTGCGCACCGCCATCGCCCTCGCGCAGGATCCGGCACGGCTTTCCGGTATCCGCCGTTCCCTGGAGGAGCAGCGCGAGACCTGCGCATTGCGCGATACTCCCGCGCTCGCGCGCCGGCTCGAGGCGATCTTCTGGCAGATCCAGGGCGAGGCGGAACGCGGCGAAACGCCGATACCGGACCTGCGCAATCTCGACATCTACCACGAGATCGGCACCCAACTGGCCGCCGCGGAAATCGAGTTCGAGGATGACGCAAGCTACCGCGCGCGCTACCGGGCCGAGCTTGCCGCACTCGACGCCTATGCGCCGCTTCAGCCGGATGCGCGCCTGTGGCCCGCGAACGCAGCGACCTGAAACGGAGCGGTGGATGCGGGCGAAGGACAGGATACTCGTTGTCGGCGCCGGGCTTTCCGGTGCCGTCATCGCCCGGGAACTGGCGCAGGAGGGGTTTCAGGTCGAGGTCATCGATGCGCGCGACCATGTCGCCGGCAACTGCCATACGCAGCGCGACCCCGATACCGGCGTCATGGTGCATGTCTATGGGCCGCACATCTTCCACACCGATGACATGGAGGTGTGGGACTATGTCAACGGCTTCCAGACCTTCCGGCCCTACAAGAACCGGGTGAAGACGGTGAGCGGCGGGCAGGTCTATTCACTGCCCATCAACCTGCACACGATCAACCAGTTCTTCGGGACATGCTTTCGCCCGGACGAGGCCCGCGCCTTCGTGGAAGCGCAGGCCGATACCTCCATCACGGAGCCCAGGACCTTCGAAGAGCAGGCGCTTCGCTTCGTCGGCCGCGACCTCTACGCGGCCTTTTTCGAGGGCTACACCCGCAAGCAGTGGGGCTGCCCGCCCGCGGACCTGCCGGCCGCCATCCTCAAGCGCCTGCCGGTGCGCTTCAACTACGAAGACGACTATTTCTCCCACGCCCATCAGGGCATGCCGGAAGACGGCTACACCGCGATGGTCGACAACATCCTCGATCACCCCGACATCACGGTGAAGCTGAAAACCCGCTTCGACCGGACGCAGAGCGATGGCTTCGCCCACGTCTTCTATTCCGGTCCGCTCGACGGCTACTTCGACTACGGCCATGGCCGGCTGGGCTATCGAACGCTGGATTTCGAGCGCTTCACGCATCAGGGTGACTACCAGGGCTGCGCGGTGATGAACTATGCCGACCTCGCGGTACCCTATACCCGCATCACCGAGCACAAGCATTTTTCGCCCTGGGAGGCGCACGAAGGATCGGTGTGCTACCGGGAGTTCTCGCGTGCCTGCGGTCCCGACGACATCCCCTACTACCCGATCCGCCTCGTCGAGGAGAAGGCGCTGCTTGCCGACTACGCGGCGCTCGCCGAGCGCGAGACCGACGTCACCTTCGTCGGACGGCTCGGCACCTATCGGTATCTCGACATGGACGTCACCATCCGGGAGGCGTTGGATACGGCACGCCTTTACCTCGAACGGAGGGCAACGGGCGGCGTGATGCCGGCCTTTCTTCACGCGCCGCTCTGACGGGCGCCCTAAAGCGGCAAAGGCCCCGGCTGAGCCGGGGCCTTCGAAACTGCGTCAAACTTTCTATCCGTCTTCCGATTAACGGAAGAGCGAGAGAATGCCTTCCGACGAGGAGTTGGCAATCGAGAGCGACTGGATGCCAAGCTGCTGCTGGGTCTGAAGGGCCTTGAGGCGGGTGGACTCTTCGTTCATGTCGGCATCGACCAGGCGGCCAACGCCCTTGTCGATGGCGTCCGTCAGCTTGTTGGCGAAATCTTCCTGCAGGTTGATGCGCATGGAGATCGAGCCGAGCTGCGAAGCAGCCTTCGTCATCTGCTGGAGGCCAGCTTCCACGAGCGACAGGGCGTCGGCCATGTCGGCGTCCGTGTAGTCGGTGATCGTCATGTTGACGATGGTCGTGGCAGCATCCCAGTCGGCGGAAGCGGCCGTTACGCCGAGATCGTCGATAACCGAGCCGAGGATACCGCCGGCGCTTTGCGTGTGATCGTCGTTATCGACAGTCGAGAACAGAACGTTGGAGTTCGTGCCGGCGGCAACGTCCGGAAGGTCCTGAAGCGTGTAGGTCGTGGTGCTGACCTTGACCGTGCCGTCGGCGCTGCGGATGAAGCCGGAGACGACGGTCTTGTCGGCAACGTTGGTCGGGTCGGTGTTGGTGTTGTCGTAGACAAGCCAGTTCTGGCCGTTGAATGCGGCGCCGCTGGCGATCGAGACGAGCTGCTGCTGCAGCTGCGTGATTTCTTCCTGAACCTTGGCCTTGTCGACGCCCTGTTCGGTGGCGGCGGTTACCTTGGCCTTGATTTCCTTGACGACGTCGATGGCGGCTTCCATGCCGGCATAGGCGGTATCAACCTTGGCGGCGCCGAGGCCGAGAGCGTCCTGAACAGCGGAAAGAGCCATGTTGTCCGAACGCATCGTGGTCGCGATGGACCAGTAGGCGGCGTTGTCGGAGGCTTCGCCGACGCGCATACCCGAGGAAACACGATCCTGCGTGGTTTCCATGGAGCTGCCGATCGAACGCAGGGTCTGGAGAGCGGACATAGCCGCGACGTTGGTAAGAATGCTGGTCATGAGATGCGTGCCCCTTGAGTGGCTGACTGAGGAAGGGCATTCCGGATGTTAGCCGGGGAACGGTGGTCAGCATCATGCCTGCTAACCGGTTAAGTTTCTTGGTTAACCCACCGTTTCGATGGGCCAAGAAAACCGCAATAAAGTTAATGAAGTCTTGAGCGCGGAAAAAAAATGCAAAAAGCCGCCCCCGTCACCGGGAGCGGCCTTTTCGAAGGTGGGGCGCGGGTCAGCCTTCCGCGCCTTCCTCCATCCGTCTATTAACGGAAGAGCGAGAGGATGTTCTGCGAGTTGGAGTTCGCGATCGACAGCGACTGGATCGCCAGCTGCTGCTGGGTCTGCAGGGCCTTGAGGCGCGTGGACTCTTCGTTCATGTCGGCATCGACGAGGCGGCCTACGCCCTTGTCGATGGCGTCGGAAAGCTTCGAAGCGAAGTCTTCCTGAAGCGTGATGCGCTTGGACAGCGAGCCGAGCGTCGAGCCGACGGTCTGCATGCTGGACAGAGCGGTTTCGACCGTGTCGAGGTGGGCGGCCATGGCGGCGTCGTCTTCGGTGCCGTCGAGTTCGATGGCCATGACGTTGGCGAGAATGCCCGAGGCGTCGTCGACCGTGCCGGTGGTCGGGTCATAGGGGCCGAAGAGCGAACCGGCCTGGGCGTCGTAAGTCGCGGTCGTGACCTTGACGGTGCCGTCGCTGCCGCGAACGAAGCCGGTTACGACAGTCGCGTCGTCCGCACCGCCAGCCAGCCAGTTTTCGCCGTTGAACGTGGCGCCAGCGCCGATGCTCTTCAGCTGTTCCTGGAGCTGCTTGACTTCTTCCTGGACCTTGACCTTGTCGACGCCCTGTTCGGTTGCCGTGACGAGCTTGGCCTTGATTTCCTTGACGACGTCGATCGCAGCTTCAACACCGGCATAGGCCGTGTCGACCTTTGCGGCGCCGAGGCCGAGGGCGTCCTGAACGGCGGAGAGGGCTGCGTTGTCGGAACGCATGGTGGTCGCGATCGACCAGTAGGCAGCGTTGTCCGAAGCCGCGCCAACACGCATGCCGGACGAGATGCGGCCCTGCGTCGTTTCCATGTCGTTGTTGATCGTGCGCAGCGTCTGGAGAGCTGACATTGCAGACGTGTTGGTGAGAATGCTCGACATTCTAGTTGTCCCTTTGAACGAAATACTGGTGGGGACATACCGGACTGAAAAAACTTACCGGTTACGACGGTCGGCCTCATGCCAACTCGGTGCTTCAACGCAGTGAAGGGAAACCAAACCCGTCGTGTTGAGGCAAAAGTCGCAGCCAATCCTTGCCAACTCCTTAAGTCGGAAGGAAGCATTCAACCCGTTGAAAAACAGGGTAAATAGCCGGTAAAGCGCTATGGTTAAGAGGGTCTAACTGAACGACCGCACGAGGCTGCCGACAAGCAGGTTCCAGCCGTCGATCAGCACGAAGAACAGGATCTTGAAGGGCAGCGAGATCGACGTCGGCGGCAGCATCATCATGCCCATCGCCATGGTGATGGTGGCGACGATCAGGTCGATCACGAGGAAGGGCAGCACGACCAGGAAGCCGATCTCGAAGCCGCGGCGGATCTCCGAGATCATGAAGGCGGGAATGACGACGCGCAGGTCCGCGACATTGTCCTGGACGACCGTCTGGCCGCGTTCTTCGGCGAGCGAAATGAAAAGTTCGATGTCCTTGTCGCGCGTATTGGCGACCATGAATTCGCGGAACGGCTCGGCGATGCGTTTGGCAGCCTCCGTCTCGTCGATCTGATTGGCGATCAGCGGTTCGACGCCGTTCTGCCATGCGCGGTCGAAGGTCGGGGCCATGACGTAGAAGGTCATGAACAGCGCAAGCGAGACGAGAATCATGTTCGAGGGCGTGGTGGCAAGGCCCATGCCCGAACGCAGGATCGAGAAGGCGATGACGAAGCGCGGAAAGCTTGTCACCATGATCAGGATACCGGGCGCGACCGACAGAACGGTCAGGATGCCGAAGGTGCGGATGATCCAGGACGCCGCCGAACCGTCGATGGGCCCATTGAGGAGACCACCCGGCAGTTGCAGCTGCTGCTGGGCATAGGCCGCACCGGTCATCGCCATCATGGCGACAAAGGTCAGGAGGACGCGAATCATTCGATCACAAAGGTTCGGAACATAACGTTGGTTACGCGCCCTTCAGACCTGAGGTCAACCCGCTCCTGGAGGTCATCCCTGAGATATTGGAAGCCGCGCGGTCCCTGCACCTGCTGGAGCGACACCGTGCGCATATAGGCCATGATGTCCTGGTGGATTTCCTCCGCCAGGGCGACATCCGGTGCGTCCTTGAACATCAAGGCGACTTCGAGCCGCACGCGGTTGTCGGAGGGGTAGGCGAGGTTGCTGGTGATCGGGTCGAGAAGCACGATGCCGTTCGCGGGTGTGGAGATGTGCGGCACCTCCTGCCCCTCCGCGCCCTTCCCGCCGCCACCATGACCGCCCTCGGCGGCAGCGGCTGCCGGCTCGGCCTTCGCAACCTCCTCCGCGGGCGGTGGGGCGAGCATGTTGCCCACAAGCCAGCCGCAACCGCCTGCCAGGAGCGACAGGACGGCGATGACCGCGATGGTGATGACCGGAGAGGACTTCTTCTTCTCTGTGCCCTGATCGTCGTCCGCCATGTGTTTCTTTCCGTATTCGAGCGTCAGATCGGCGAGAACAGGTCTAGCGCCTGCTGGCCCCATGGCGGCTGCTGCACCTCGGTCAGGCGGCCGCGGCCACCGTAGGAGATCCGGGCCTCGGCAATCCGCTCATAGGCGATCTGGTTGTTGGCATCGACATCCTGCGGCCGCACAATGCCGGCGACGTTGAGGATGCGCAACTCATGGTTGACACGCACTTCCTGCGAGCCGCTGATGAGAAGGTTGCCGTTCTCGATGACGCCGGTGACGACGGCGGCAACGAGCAGGTTCAGCTTTTCCGAGCGCTCGGTCGAGCCGTCACCCTTCGTGCTCGTCGATGACCCGAATTTCAGATCGCCGTCCGCATCCACACTGCTCGAGCTGGTCTTGCCGGTGAGGCCGAAATTGATGCCGCTCTTGTTGGTGCGCGAGCGGTCGGTCTTGTTGTCGAAGCTCGCCTTGTCATTGACGCGGATATTGACCGTCAGGATGTCGCCGATCTTGAAGGCGCGCGAATCCTTGAAGAGAGCCGACTGCTGGTCGCTCCAGATCGAGTAGCCGGAAACCGCCGTGCGGGGCTGCTTGGGATACATGGCCATCTGCGGCGTGGCGGCATAGTTGAGGCCGCTGCCGATGGGGCTCATCGCCGGCGCCTTGCCGATCTCCTTGATCGCCTGGTTCGAGCAGCCGGACAGGGCCAGCGCCACGGAAAGTGCGACGGCTGTCTTCTTCATGACGGGTCCTTTGACGTGTTCGCATCGCTCGCAGACGCGATGATGCGGGTGAGCATGGCGGCCTTGTCGGCCGGCATTTCCCCCAGAATGGTGCTCGATTGGCGCGGCGGCAGCTTCATCACGATGGCCGAAGCGATCTCGGGATCGAGTGCGGCCAGCTGGGAAGCCGCCGCGTCCGGCTTCATCTTGCGGTAGATTTCGACGAGGTTCGCCTCGGCGGACTTCAGGAAGTCGTTGCGCCGCTTCAGCCAGTCCTCGTATTCGGCCCGGCGCGCCTCCAGCGTCTTGATGCGCTCGTCGACGCCCTTCTGGAGGTCTTCGAGTTCCTTCTTCTGGAGAAGGTAGCGCTGGTCGCGCGCGGCATCGGCGATGTTCGTGCAGAACTCGCGGATCTCGTCGGCGCTCGCCTTCGTCGTCATGATGACCGGGCGCTCCTCGGCATAGGCGCCGGGAATGGCCAGCATCACGACCGCGGCGAATGGCAAGGCCAGCCGCCGCAGACGAGTGGATGTGGTCGTGCCTGTCGTCATTGCAGTACCAGTTCTGCCTGGAGGGCCCCTGCAGTCTTGATGCTCTGCAGGATGGAGATGATGCCATCGGGCTTGACGCCGATGCTGTTGAGGCCGGAGACCAGCGAGCGGAGGCTGGAGCCGTCGATCATCGCGACATTGCCGCCTTCCTGCTGGACGAGGATATCCGTGTTCGGCTGGACCGCCGTCACGCCGCGGGAGAACGGCTCCGGCTGCACGACCTGCGGCATCTCGTTGACCTGCACGGTGAGCGTGCCGTAGCTGACGGCGACGGGCGAGATGCGCACATCCTGGCCGATCACGATGGTTCCGGTCCGCTCGTTGATGACCACGCGCGCCGGCACGTCCGTCTCGACGACGAGGTTCTCGATATCGGCCATCAGGCGGGCGAGATCGGCCATCTTCGGCTTTGCAATATAGACCGATTGCGAATCGCGCGATTCGGCGATCGGCCCGCCGTACTGGGCGGCCGCATAGCGGTTGATCGCGTCGGCCATGCCGACGGCCGTGGAGAAATCGGGGTTGCGCAGTTGAAGCACGAGATCGGCGGCGTCCTTGAAACGCGAAGGCAGCTCACGCTCGATGATGGCGCCGTTCGGCACGCGGCCGGCCGTGGTCACGCCCTGCTGCACGGTCGCAGCATCGCCGCTTGCGCTGACGCCGGTCACCACGATCGACCCCTGCGCGACGGCATAGATCTGTCCGTCGGCGCCGGAAAGCGAGGTCATGACAAGGGTGCCGCCACGCAGCGAAGCGGCGTCGCCGAGCGAGCCGACCGTCACGTCGATCCGGCTGCCGGGGCTGGCGAAGGGCGGCAGGTTCGCGGTCACGAGAACGGCGGCGATGTTCTTGGCGCGCGTCTGCGTGCCCACCATCGAAATGCCGAGGTTCTGCAGCATCGCGCGCATGGACTGTTCGGTGAACGGCGAGGAGCGCATGCTGTCGCCGGTGCCCTGGAGACCGACGACGAGGCCATAACCGATCAACTGGTTGTCACGGCCGGCCTGCAGCGAGGCCACATCCTTGATGCGGGCCGCCGGCAAAGCCGGTCCCACCGCGAGCATGACACAGGCGAGGACGGCGACGGCGCGAAGGAACAGGGCGCGCATCATTTCACCACCACATGGACCGTGCCGTCATCCATGACGGTGCCGGAGACGATCACGCCGGTATCCTTGTTGCGGACCCGCACCAGTTCGCCCACGGAACCGTCCTGAAGCGGCGTTCCGGCAGCGCGCAGGACGAGCGATCCGTTGTCGAAGACCAGGCTGATCGTGGTGCCGCGCGCGACGGCGAAGGGTTCGCGAAGCGCCGACGTCAGGATCACGCGACCGGGAAGCAGGGTCCGCTTGCTCACCAGCCCGCTGACCGCGCCGATGCTTTCCGCATAGCCCTTGACGATGTTCGGGTTGGTGACCTCGACCTCTTCGAGCTGGCCTGCATCAAGCGCCTCGCCGGGATAGATGATGCGCTTGGGCACGACGGCCATGCGGGCATCGGCAAGGGCCGCGTCTGCCACGAGGAGACCGGCCAGCACGGCGGATACGGCGAGAACCGCGCGGCGCAGTGTTGGACGGGTCTTTCCCGTACGAAGGGCTTCTGTCAGGCGAAACATCATGTTCCCCGGGGTTCCGGTTGCTATCTCAGGTTCTTGCTGACCACGGCGGCCATTTCGTCGGCGGCCTGGATGATCTTGGAGTTCATCTCGTAGGCGCGCTGGGCGGAGATGAGGTCGGTGATTTCCTTGACCGGGTCGACGTTGGAGCTTTCCAGGTAGTTCTGCTGGATGTAGGCGAAGCCCTCCTCGTTCGGCGTGCCGACATTGGCGGCGCCGGAGGCGGCGGTTTCGCGGAAGAGGTTTTCGCCCATCGGCTCGAGACCGGCCTCGTTGACGAAGTTCGCCAGCGTGATCTGGCCGAGTTCCTGCTGCTGGCCCGCAACCGTCGCGAAGACCTGGCCCGACTTGTTGACGGTCACTTCCGTCGCATCGACGGGCACCGTCATGCCCGGCACGACCGTGTAACCGTCGAGGGTCACGATCTGTCCGTCGGCATTGGTGTTGAAGGCGCCGGCGCGGGTGTAGAGGGTGGTGCCGTCGGGCGCCTCGATCTGGAACCAGCCGCGGCCGATCAGCGCCATGTCGAAGGAGTTGCCCGTGGAAACGAGGCCGCCCTGGAGATGCAGGTTACGCACGGCAGCCGTCTTGACGCCGAGGCCGATGATGACGCCTTCCGGCACCACGGCCTGGTTGGCCCGATTCGGAACGCCGGCAGCGCGCTCCGTCTGGTAGAGCAGATCGGAGAACTCGGCGCGCGCACGCTTGTAACCCGTCGTGTTGATGTTCGCGATGTTGTTGGCGATGACTTCGAGGTTGGTCTGCTGTGCGTTCATGCCGGTGGCGGCAATGGCAAGGGCTTTCATGTCCGGTCCTCAGATCTGCATTCTTGCGATTTCGAGATAGGCGGTGACGACCTTGTCGCGGAAGGCGATGGCGGTCTGCAGCGTCTGCTCGGCGTTCATGACGGCATCGACGACCTCGCGGGTCGATGCCTTGCCCTGGATGGCGTCGAATGACTTGGTCTCGCTGAGCTTCAGCGCGTTGGTCATGTCGGTCGCCATGTCGCCCATGACCTGGGCGAAACTCATCTGGCCGGTGCCCTGCGCGGCGGCGCCCGAAACGAGGCCGGAGGCCGTCTTGTCGACGCCCGACAGGGCATCATTCGGGAAAAGCGAGCTGACGCCCTTTACGCTGTCGATCATTGCGAGGCCCTCAGAAGGTCGATGGTCGCGCTGATGAGGTCGCGCGATTGCTTGATGCTTTGCAGGTTGGCTTCGTAGGAGCGGTTCGCCTCGCGCATATCGGCCATCTCGACCAGCACGTTGACGTTCGGCATCTTGACGTAGCCCTTTTCATCCGCAGCCGGATTGCCGGGGTCGTATTCGGTGGTGAACTCGCCCTCGTCGAAACCGAGACGCGATACCTCAACGGTCGAGGAGCCGCTCAGGCGGTCCAGCTCGGAGGTGAAGGTAACGGTCTTGCGGCGGAACGGATCGGCGCCGGGCGTATCGCCGGTCGAGCGCGCGTTGGCCAGGTTTTCCGAAACGATACGAATACGTGTCGACTGCGCCTCCAGACCGGAGGCTGCTACTTTCAGGGAGGCTACAAGAGGATCCATTTCTTACCTTCTGACTGTCATCAGCATCATGCGATGAAAGGCCTTGACGAGGCCGGCATTCAATTCGAAGTCACGCTTGACCTGACCCTCTTTCATGAGCTCATCGGCAAGCCCGACGGTATTGCCGGATTCCTGCACGCCGATCTCTTCGGTGGGCTTGGTCGTGATGACGCGGCTGGCCATTTCGGTTTCGGTGAAATGACCGGGATGCGTTGCCGCCATGCGGGCACTCGTGGTTTCGAGCACCGATTGAAAGGGTGTGACGTCCTTCGCCTTGAAACCGGGTGTGTTGGCGTTGGCGATGTTGCCTGCAACGACACTCTGGCGGGTCGCGAGCCATTCGGCCTGTTTCGATGCCAGTTCAAACAGTTGTATCGGTTGCATGACAAGCTCCATCCTTGTTCATGGCGAACCTAGGGAACCAATCTTGCGCGGGACTTGCACTTGCAGGACCTGCCGCGCAAGTGCCTGATTTTCAGGGGAATTAAGTGATGCGCCACAGAACGGCAAACGGCCGGCGGACGCTCCATGCGCCGCCGGCCGAATCGAAAAGACGGGTTGGTCCGCCCGTCAGTTCCGCTTGATGATGTCGCCGTTCGAGGTGACGATGACCCAGGCGCCGTCGCGCTGCTCCAGCGTCGCAAGACGGCTGTTATCCGGCAGGATGGACCCGACGCGCACGATATACATGCCGCGCGCATCCTCGATCAGTGCCCGGCCGTTGGCCACATGCATGAGCCGGAAGCCGGAATTCGCCGGCAACGGCTGGTTCAGGCCCGTCTCGACGGGTGCACCCAGCGTCTTCTCCTTGCCGAGACCCGATGTGGTGGCGGTGGCAACCGGATCGAGACTGTCGAGCGCCCGCGTCTTGTCGTCGTCCACCATGGCGGCCGGCGAAACGCTCATGACCTCCTTTGCGGCCGTTTCGGGCAGATTGCGGGTCGATCCCTGCCAGAGGGTCGGCACCGAGAATTTCCCCGGATTGAGGAAAACATACCAGGGAAAGAAGGCCGCGCCCGCAGCAAGCAGGACGCCGGTGCCGACGAGCACCTTGTCGCCGGCGCTGTAACCTGCCTTTTCTATCCGCTTCAGCGGCTGAACAGGTTGATCCGCATCGAAATCCGTCACTATCATCCCCTTCGCACGGCCGGTGCGCCGCCCTGCTGGGCGGCCGCGTTCTTGAGCGCGGTCGCCAGGTCGGTGAATGCATCGCCGGCCGGCCGTTCGCCCGGCGTCTGTTTCAACACTTCGTAGATGATCGGCACCTGCTTGATCGCCATGTCGAGATCGGGATCGGCCCCGGGGCGATAGCCGCCGATGAGGCGCAGGTCGCGCGTCTCCTCGAAACGATGGATCAGCGACTTCAGCCGCCCCACGAGCTTCTCCTGGTCCGGCGTCCAGGCCTTGCGGGCAAGGCGCGAGATCGAGGCGAGCGGGTTGATGGGCGGATAGCGCCCCTCTTCCGCAAGGCTACGCTCCATGACGATGTGGCCGTCGAGAATGCCGCGCGTCGAGTCGGCGATCGGATCGTTGTGATTGTCGCCGTCGACGAGGATCGAGATGATCGCCGTGATGCTGCCGGTGCCTTCCGCGCCCGGGCCGGCGCGCTCCAAAAGGCGCGGCAGCTCGGTAAAGACCGAGGCGGGATAGCCGCGCGCGATCGGCGGTTCGCCCGACGCCGTCGCCACTTCGCGGATGGCGTGGGCAAAGCGCGTCACGCTGTCGATGATCAAGAGAACGTTGTCGCCCTGATCGCGATAGTGCTCGGCGATGGTGACGGCGGTCAGCGGCGCCATCTTGCGCAGCATCGGGCTTTCGTCGCTGGTGGCGACGACCGCCACCGACTTCGCGAGATTGTCGCCGAGCGTATCCTCGATGAATTCGCGCACTTCGCGGCCGCGTTCGCCCACCAGCGCGATGACGACCTTGTCGAAGGCATCCGCCCGCGCCAGCATCGACAGAAGCGTCGACTTGCCGACACCCGAGCCGGCGAAGATGCCGAGACGCTGGCCGAGGCAGAGCGGCGCGAAGATATCGATGGCGCGGACGCCCGTGCTGAAGCCGGTTTCGACGCGCTTGCGCGTCATCGACGGAGGCGCGGAATTGGAAATCGACCGGCGGACATCCCCCTGGACCAACGGACCAAGCCCATCGATGGGCTCGCCGAGCGCATTGATGGTGCGCCCGCACCAGGCGGCGGTCGGCGCAACGCGGAAGGCGCCCTTGCGGATGACCGTGTCGTGGATGCCGATCGGCTCTCCCGGCTCGATGGGGCAGACCACCACCGAATCCGTATCGACACGCACGACCTCGCCCAGATGAACACCCGTCGCGCTCTTGTGCGCGACGAACTCGCCGAGCCGCACATGACGCGACAGGCCGCTGACGGTGTAGTTGCCGGCGGCGATGGTCTGGACATGGCCGCCATGGGCAACCGAGAATTCCGGGGACGCGTAGCGCCGCACCAGCCCGGCCAGCGCATTGAGCTTGCGCGCGCCGTCGGCCGTGCCGGGAACCTTCGCCATGTTGCCTTGGGATGCCATGGTTTACTTGCTGCCCCCGAGCGTGCGGACCGCCTCGTTCATCGAATCCTCGCTGCCACGCATCAGTGCGGCGATGTTCTCGAAGGCGCGCGTGACCTGGATGAGCTGCGTCATCTCGGCGATGGCGTTGACGTTCGATTCCTCCACGTAACCCTGCATCACGCCGGCATCGACGCGGTCGAGGATCGGCTGCGGCGCCCGCGCGGGGATAATGCCGCTGTTGCCGGCGCGCACGAAGCCGCCCGACAGATCCGCCTCGAAAATACCGAGGGCTGCGACCGGCCGGCCATTCTGGTTGAGCTGGCCGTCTGCACTGAGCGTGATCGGGCCGGCATTGCCGTCGATCTGGATCGGACCGCCGCCGGCATCGAGCACGGGATAGCCGTTCAGCGTGACGAGCTCGCCCGCCTCCGTCAGGGTGAAGCGCCCGTCGCGGGTGAGCGTCGCGCCGGCCGGCGTTTCCACCTGGAACCAGGCGTCGCCCTTGATGGCGAAATCCAGCGCGCCGTTGGTCTGCGTCATGCCGCCGTTGCGGGTCGAGAGGAACTCCTCGCCCTGCGAAACGAAGGCGACATCGGCGTTCTTCTGGTCGCTGACGACCTGATTGAACTTCACTTCGGTGGCGCGGAAACCGACAGTCGTGGAGTTCGCGACGTTATCGGCAAGCGTTGCCATGCGGCGGTCGAGTGCAATCTGGGACGAAAGCGAGACATAAAGCCCGGTCTGCATGCTCAGCGGCCTCCGAGTTTCAAGTTGTTGATGGAAAGAAGCAGGTCCGTCGAAATGCCGGTCAGGCTGGACGGCTGGAAGACGGTCAGCGGATCGTAGCTGCCGGAGGGGTTTTCGAGTTCCCACATCGCGGTGAAGCGCTCGAGAAGCTTGCCGACCTTCGCGGGATCCTTGAGGTCGTCGAGATCAAGGATGTCCTCGTAGTATGCGGCCTGGCGGTCCACGTCGGTCGCGGCGAACTCGGCGGGAAGCTGGAATGCCGTGCGCACGACCTGCGCCAGCGCATCATCGGCGATGATGGAATAGCCCGACGTGATGGACGAGGCCATGCGTTCGAAATAGAGCGCGAGCCGCACGCCGGTATTGCCCTCGCCGGCGCTGACCTCCAGCGTCTGGCGCATGTACTTGTCGGCAATGCCTTTCTGGGCGCGCTCGAAGGTGGTCGCCAGCTCGCCGTGGCGGGCGAAGTTCAGCGATTCGGCCAATGCCTTGTAGCGTGTGTCGGAAAGCTGGTTCGCGAAGGCGCCCTTCTCGTCGACGCCCTCCGTCAGCACCTTGCGCATGAAAGCCTTGGCATAGGCCATGTCGTCGAGGCCGTGCGCCTTCATGGCGTAGTTGTAAAGACGGCTGTCGGCGAAGAAGTCGTCGATCGATTTCACGTCGCCGATCTTCGACAGGTAATATTCGGTCTCGCGCTTGACGTCCGGCTGCTCCGACACACGCGTCAGCGATGTCTGGAGGTCCGAGGAAATCAGCTTGTAGCTCGTATAGGTGGTCGTCACGATGGCCCGCCGATCAGGGTTCACGAGGGCGCGAAGGCCCGTTCTGAACCATGATCCTGCGGGGTTTTGCTTGTGCGAACCTGATCCGCGAACCCACCCTCTGGTACAGCTTCACGCAAGGCTGGAACCGTATTTCCGGAAGGGTCAGAACTGTGTCGGGACACCTGCGCTTATGAACATTGTAATCGGCCTCATCGTCACCATCGGCTGTATCCTCGGCGGCTTCATGGCCATGGGCGGCCATGTCGAGGTGCTCAACCAGCCATTCGAGCTCCTGATCATCGGCGGCGCCGGGGTCGGCGGCTTCATCGTCGCCAACACGATGAAGGTGATCAAGGAAACCGGCAAGGCGCTCGGGGAAGCCTTCAAGCACAAGGTGCCGAAGGAACGCCACTATCTCGATACGCTGGGGGTGCTCTACAGCCTGATGCGGGACCTGCGCACCAAGTCGCGCAACGAGATCGAGGCCCATATCGACAACCCGGCAGAGTCGCCCATCTTCCAGTCCGCGCCGACGGTTCTCGCCAACAAGGAACTGACGGCCTTCATCTGCGACTACGTCCGCCTCATCATCATCGGCAATGCCCGCAGCCACGAGATCGAGGCGCTGATGGACGAGGAAATCCAGACGATCACGCGCGACAAGATGAAGCCCTACCAGGCGCTCTCCACCATGGGCGACGCCTTCCCGGCCATCGGCATCATCGCCGCCGTTCTCGGGGTCATCAAGGCGATGGGCAAGATCAACGAATCCCCCGAAGTGCTCGGCGGCCTCATCGGCTCGGCGCTCGTGGGCACCATGCTCGGCATCTTCCTGTCCTATTCCATCGTCACGCCCATCACCACCAACATCAAGGTGGTGCGCGAAAAGCAGAACCGCCTCTACGTGATCGTCAAGCAGACGCTCCTCGCCTACATGAACGGCTCCGTTCCGCAGGTTGCCCTGGAATACGGCCGCAAGACCATCTCCTCCTATGAGCGCCCGTCCATCGACGCCGTGGAACAGGAGATGATGAATCCCGGTGGCGGCGGCGATACGAAGGCGGCCTGATCGATGAGCACAGCGACCGTAACCACAGCCCCGTCCATGGATCCGATCGTTCTTGCGCGCCTCACCGGCAAGCTCGGCGACCGCGAGACGGTCTCCAAGCTTTGCGCCACGCTCGGCGACGTGTTCTCCGAATTCCTGCCGGACATGCTGGAAAGCGAACTCGGCTTCGAGGTCGCCGTCTCCTATGCCGGCTTTACGATGGGCAAGTTCGGGGAACTGACGGAAGGCCTCGGCGGCGCCATGGCCTTCTGCGATGTGTCGCTGCGCGACTGGTGCGAGCATTTCACCCTGATCTGCGACAGCCCGCTCATCATCACGCTTGTCGAGAACATGCTCGGCGCCGTCAGCGATTCCATCGAGGACCCGCAGCCGCGACCCCTTTCGAAGATCGAACTCGACGTCGCGGCCATGATGTTCGACCGCATCTCCGGCGTTCTGAAAACCGCGGTTTCCAGCGCGACCAGCTTCGAACCCCTGCTCGGCGCCGCGCACAATGCGGAACTGCGCAAGCCCGTCGAAGACGGCACACAGAACGCGCATGTCGCCATGGTCAACATGGCCGTCGGCATCGGGCCCGTCCTCTCGACCTTCCATGTGGTCATTCCGCAGGCGACGCTGCTGAAATCCGTCATCGCCGCGCCAAGGCCGGCGAATGTGGCAAAGACCCGCGCCGAGTGGAGCGAGCAGCTCAGCGAGCAGGTCCGCCGCTCGAAGGTGACGCTGGAGGCGCGCATTCACCTGGAGCCGCAGACGCTCGACACGATCAGCCGCCTGCAACCCGGCGACATCATCCCCTTCAACGAAGCGGGCGACGTGCGCGTCGACGTGAACGCCAACGGCCGCAACCTCTATGTCTGCGAGTTCGGGCGGTCGGGCGCCCGCTACACGGTTCGCGTCAAGGCTACCTACGGCTCGGAGGACGACATCCTCCAGCACATCATCGGATAGTTCGCGTCCGTCATCGGCCGGCGGCTAGCCTCAGGCAAGTTTCGAATGGAATAGTGATCTTATGGCACCCAAGAAGACACCCATCGCTGACGACATCACGCCTTCCATCAATGCGGGCGACCAGGAACTGGAGCAGGCGATCGACGACCTGCGCGGCGTTCTCCAGCAGGACGCGACGTTCGACGGCGGCGTTCCCGCCACCCTCGACGACGACCCGCTGGCAGCCTTCGGCGGGGATTTCGGCGGCGGCGCGGCGAGCACCGATTTTGGCGGCACCGATTTCGGTGGCTCGAATTTTGGCGGCTCGGATTTCGGCGCCGGCAGCGATTTCTCCACCGAGGTGAAGGAAACGCCGCGTCCGGGCAGCGCCATGCAGTCCAACCTCGACCTCATCATGGATATCCCGATCGATCTGCAGATCGTTCTCGGCTCGTCGCAGATGCAGGTCTCCGGCCTCATGAACCTCAGCGAAGGCGCGACGATCGCGCTCGACCGCAGGATCGGCGAGCCCGTCGAGGTGATGGTCAACGGCCGTGTCATCGGCCGCGGTGAAATTACGGTTCTGGAAAACGACGACACCCGTTTCGGGGTGAAGCTCATCGAAGTGAAGAGTACACGCAAAGTCTGATACCCGCTGAAGGGGTCAGGGGGACAATCCATGATGGATTTCGAAAATTTCGGCACGTCCACGGCGCTTGGTGCGCCGCTGTCGCCGGTGGAAAAAGCCGCAGCGGTGCTGCTTGCCATGGGCAAGGGTGTCGCCGGCAGGCTTCTGAAGTATTTCACCCAGAGTGAACTGCAGGCCATCATCGCCGCGGCTCAGAACCTGCGCGCCATTCCCCCGCACGAACTGATCGACCTCGTCAACGAGTTCGAGGACCTGTTCACCGAAGGCGCGGGCCTCATGGACAACGCCAAGATGATGGAAGGCATCCTCGAGGAAGGCCTGACGCCGGACGAGGTGGATGGGCTGCTTGGCCGCCGCGCCGCCTTCCAGGCGTTCGAAACGACGATCTGGGATCGCCTTCAGGATGCCGATCCGGTCTTCGTGGCGCGCTTCCTGCTCAACGAACACCCCCAGACGATCGCCTATATCCTGTCGATGATGCCGTCCTCCTTCGGCGCCAAGGTGCTGCTGGAAATTCCGGAAGACCATCGCGCCGACATCATCAACCGTACCGTCAACCTGAAGGACGCAAGCCCCAAGGCGACCGCGATCGTCGAAGCGCGCGTCATCGAGATGATCTCGGCGCTGGATGCGGAGCGCAACTCGGTCGGCTCGAACAAGGTGGCCGACCTCATGAACGAACTGGAAAAATCCCAGGTCGACGAAATGCTCGCCTCGCTCGAAACGGTCTCGACCGAATCGGTCAAGAAGGTTCGCCCGAAGATCTTCCTCTTCGAGGACGTCCTCTACATGCCGCAGCGCAGCCGCGTGTCGCTGTTCAACGACGTGTCCGGCGACATCATCACCGCTGCCCTGCGCGGCGCATCGATGGAGCTGCGCGAATCGGTGCTTTCCGCCATCGGCGCGCGCCAGCGCCGCATGATCGAATCGGACCTCGCCGCCGGCGACCAGGGCAATCCGCGCGAAATCGCCATCGCCCGCCGCTCCATCACCCAGGAAGCGATCCGCCTCGCCGCAGCTGGACAAATCCAGTTGAAGGAAAAGGAACAGGAAGCCCAGGCCGCCTGATCCGCCTTGACAGGCTGATCCTGCAAGCCGAGCGTATTTCCGGCCCGAATCTCCTGTGGGGGTTCGGGCCGCCTGCTTTTCTGGCAGGCTGATCAAGCCGGGGCGCGCGAGTGGCTGACGACGACGACAAGGACAGCAAAACAGAGCTTCCGACCGAGAAGAAGATTCGCGACGCCATGGAGAAAGGCAACACGCCGTTCTCCCGCGAGGTCACGATCTTCGCCTCCACGCTCGCCATCTACGTCTATCTCGTCTTCTTCCTGCCCGGCGGCGTGGCGCGGATGAACGAGACGCTGCGGGATTTCTTCGAACAGCCCGAAGCCTGGAACCTGAAATCCGGCACGGATGTCATCGCCATCTTCCGCCATCTCGGCTGGGAAGCGGGCGGCCTTCTCCTGCCCATCCTCATCATGATGATGGTCTTCGGCGTTGCCTCGTCGGTCTTCCAGAACCTGCCGAGCCCCGTCTTGGAGCGCGTGCGGCCGCAGATGAACCGGCTGAGCCCGATCAAGGGCCTCACCCGCCTCTTCGGCAAGCAGGGGCTTGTCGAATTCGTGAAGTCGCTGATCAAGATCATGCTCGTGTCGCTGGTCGTCGGCATCATGATGCAGACCAACTACTTCTCGTCGCTCGACACGATGTTCTCCGAGCCCGCGACCCTGCTCTACATGATGGGTTCGGACGTCAACAAGGTCCTGCTGATCATCCTCTTCGCCACCGCCATCATTGCCGCCATCGACTTCGCCTGGACGCGCCATCACTGGTTCACCGAGCTCATGATGACGAAGCAGGAGGTGAAGGAGGAAATGAAGCAGGCGCAGGGCGACCCGATCGTCAAGGCACGCATGCGCTCCATCCAGCGCGACCGCATCCGCCGCCGCATGATCACCGCGGTGCCGCGCGCCACCCTCGTCATCGCCAACCCGACTCACTTCGCGGTCGCGCTGCGATATGTCAGGGAAGAAGGCGACGCGCCGGTCGTGGTGGCCAAGGGCCAGGACCTCATCGCCCTCAAGATCCGCGAGATTGCGGAGGAGAATGGCATACCCGTTTTCGAAGATCCGCCGCTCGCACGCTCAATGTTTGCGCAAGTCTCGGTGGATAGTGTCATTCCGCCGGTGTTCTACAAAGCAGTGGCGGAGCTGATTCACCGGGTTTATGCAGCTTCGCCCCAGACCAGACGGGTAAATTAAATCCGATGAGAAAATGCACCTATTCCGCAGAACGCGAGAAGATTGTTGCCGAAGCAATCTGCCCGGTCGCCACTGAGCTCAGACTGCTCGATGCCGCCGATCTCGTGTCGTTGTTGCGTTTCGAGTGCTACGGGAACCTGGCCGATCTGGTCTCTTCGGCCGCCGAACTCTATTTCCTGCCCGGCACCATCAATTTCGGCGCCGGCGGCGACTATCGCCTCGACTGGGATACGGAGCCGGAGGTGACGCTGGACATGGAGATCCGTCCGCAGGGCGTGACCGTCTATGCGCGCCTGATGCTCCAGAAGGATGTCGCGGGTGTCGAAGTCACGCATGTCGCCTTCAGCGACCCGGCCGCCGACCCCAATGACAACACGGATTTCCTGCGCAGAAGCCTGCAGGAGGCGCGCTACGTGAAGGGCGACGCGGCGTCTCATCACGCCCATTAAACGCACGGCAGAGGCCACGACCATGCGCCTGCATGGCCGCTTGGCATCATCAGGTGATGTAGCCGAGCCGGATGGCCTTCGCGATGGCCTGGATGCGGTTGACGGCGTCGAGTTTCGTCGTCGCCGTTCCGAGATAGGCGTTCACCGTGTGCACGGAAAGGCCCATCTTCTCGGCGATCACCTCGGAAATGCAGCCGTCACCCGCCATCTGGAGGCAGGCGATCTCGCGTTCGCTCAGGGCCTCCGCGGGCGTGAGCTTCTTCTCGTCTGCGGCCAGCATGTCGATCAGGATCTGGCAGCTCTGCATGTGCAGGTCCACCGTCAGGTCGCCGGACGGTGCGATGAAGTTGCCGATGAAGACGACGTAGCCGTTCCCCTGAGCGCCGAGCCTGACGGGAAAGGCAATGCCCGACCACGGCAGCACCCCGGCCGGCAGGCGCGCGGTGAAGAGTTCGGCGCCCGCCACGGCGAACTGGTTGCCGCCTGCGCCTTCCCAGATAAGGGGCAGCATGGAGGCTTCCAGATGCGCCAGCATCGCCGCATCGTAGGCGCCCAGCAGCTGGTCGGCCTTGCGGTCGACATCCTGGGCCCAGTTGTGCAGCGCGAGCCTGAACTTGCGTGCGGTGGGCAGGCCCTGGCCCGACAGGCGCAGCACGGCGAAGTGCTCGGCGCCGAGCACCGTCTGCATGACCTGGAGGCGGGAGACGAAATCGGCCGCGCGCACGGATTTCGGCGGCCGGGCCAGGCGGATTTCGGCTTCGGAGATGAGCGGGGCGGAGAGCTGGATTTCCACGACGCTCCTCCTCACACCAGGCTGTGACGAACGGCCCAGGCGATCGCCTCCGACCGGGTCTTCGTCGCCGTCTTGCGCATGACGCTGGTGATGTAGTTGTTGATCGTGTTGCGCGAGATGCCGAGAATGACGGCGATCTCGCCGCTCGTCTTGCCCTCCGCGATCCAGTAGAGGCATTCGATCTCCCGGTCCGTCAACTCCATATCCCGGTCCTGCCGGAGGATGGCGCCTTCGCAGCAAACGCTCGCGAAATAGCCGGTCATGATGCCGACATCGCGCAGCTTGCTCTGGGAGAGGATGAAATGCTCCGGAAAGAGGAGAAGGAGCGACATGCGCACCCGCCCGACATGGAATGCGATGACGCAATATTCACGGCTGACGCCCCTCGGCACCGCCACGTTGTCGGCCAGATGGTGGAAGCACGGCTTGAGGAGGGAAAAGCACTTTTCCAGCTCGCTCATCCGCGACTGGGAGGCCCCCACCGTCCGGGCGATGCCGCGCACCATGTCGAACGGCCAGTCGGACGCGACGACGACATCGAGGCCCGCTTCGGGCGAGGCGTCGTGCCGGACGAGAAGATAATGCGACGCGCTGACGTAATCGGTTAACGCCTTCAGTCCCGGCGAAAGGCCGGCGGGATCCGCACAGCGCCCAAGCTCCTGAAGAAGAATTTCACGCGCACTCTTACGCTCACCAGATTCGGCGGAGAATCCATAAGATTCCCAGGCCGCTGCATCCGACCGCATCGTTTCCATGATAGCCCCCTGTTCCGATCCCGATTGGAAGGCCCCGCCTCCTTATCGTCACAGTTCGGAACCGTCCGAATCTGTTTTCCGATCAGGCCGCATCGACGGGAATCACCAAGCGAATCAGTAACTAAAGTGTACATCGACCTCCTTCAAAGACCATGGCCCCCTTCTCGGGATTTACTTTTGCCGGCTTCTGTGAATCGCCTTCGCGTAGGTGATTTGCTTTTTGTGGCGCTGCCCCGGCAGGAACGAACTGAGCGGTTAACCATTTGTTAACCATTCATTATTTTCTGCGCGTTGCCCTCGCCCGTATTTCGGGAAACCCTAAATCAGGAAAATCCGGTGATACACACCCGGCACCAGCTGCTATCGCAGCGCAAAATTTTTTTCGCATTCACGCGTCCGTGAATGGCGGCGTCCCAAAATGGGCGCAATCTTGAAGGAAATGCCGCGAACTCAGCGCCGAAAATGTTGCGCCGGCGCAACACTTCGCCGCCAAAAAACACACAAATCCCGGTACGAAAAGCAGAACGCGACCCGGTTGGGGCCGCGCTCTTGGAGACGTTTTCGTGTGACAGGCGGTCAGGCGGCTTCTTTTTCTGCGGACCACTTGCGCAGGATCTTTGCGGCACGCTCTTCGCTGATCTCGACCATGCGGCTGAGGCGACGTTCCGGGCCTTCCTTGACGCGACGGTTGAAGGCGCCCTCGCCGTCGTCGCCGGCATTGAGAAGATCGTCGGTGCTGTCGAAGCCGAAGTCCGCGCCGAAGCCATCCATGAGGGTGGCGCCCGGGCCGCCGATACCGGCGGCAGGAGAGAAGTCCGGCAATTCGAGGCCGGCCGCATCGCTTTCGAGCGCATTGGCCCCGGCACCGCCGCCCGTCACCGAGCGGACCGCCGGGCGCAGGCCGAACCATACGACCAGGAAAGCCACGCCGACGAAGGCAAGCGCATTGATGATGCCGCCGAGATTGCGCGTCAGCACTTCCATGACGCCCGGGCCAGGCACCGCATCGTCCAGCAGCTGGTGGTCGAGGAATTCCATCGCGGTGATGGTGACGACGTCGCCACGATCGGCATTGAGGCCGGCCGCGGAGGAGACGATCTTCTGCATATCCGCGAGATAGGCGTCGATCTTCGCCTGGTCGGCGGGTTCGCCCACCATGGCGGCAATGCGGGCGCGGTTGACGACGACGGCGACGGACAGCTTCTCCACCGCCACGCCGTTGCGCACGGTGGCGACCGTCTTGCTGTTGATCTCGTAGTTGGTCTGCTCTTCCTTCTTGTCCGCCTCGTCGCTCGACTGCGGACCGTCACCGTTGCCCTGCGGGCCGCCCTGCGGAATGTTCTGCTCGACGGTCGCGGCCTTGTTGGTGGCCTGCTGCTTGGACTTCTGGCTTTCGCGCGTCACACGCACGGAGCGCTCGACGCGCGATTCCGGATCGTAGACGGTTTCCTGGATCTGCTGGGTATCGGTGTTGAGCGCGGCGGTCACGCTGGCGCGGAAATTGTCCATGCCGAGGAAGGGTGCGAGCGCCTTCTCGATATTGCGTTCCATCTCGCTCTGCACCGTCTGGACGGCGGTCAGCGAGCGATTGAGCATGCCCTTTTCAGGATCGTCGCCGGACGCCAGGAGCTGGCCGGCCGAATCGAGGATGGTCACGCCATCCACCTCGAGGCCCGGAACGGATGCGGCGACCAGGTGACGGATCGCAGCCGCCGATTCGCGCCCGGCCTGCGCGCTGGCGCGGATCATGACGGAGGCTGTCGGAACCTGGTCGGCTTTGCGGAAGTTGCCGCGCTCCGGCATCACGATATGGACGCGGGCTGCGGCGATGCCGCTGATCTGCTGGATGGTGCGGGCGATTTCGCCCTCGAGGGCACGAACGCGCGTCACCTCCTGCATGAAGGAGGTGAGACCGAGAGAACCGACCTTGTCGAAGAGTTCGTAACCGGAATTGGCGCTGCTCGGCAGGCCGCGCTCGGCGAGATAGAGCCGGGCCTTGCCGGTCTGGCCGACGGGAACCGCGATGCTGGCACCGTCCGTTCCCGTGTTGAAATCGATGCTGGCCTCGGCGAGAGCCATGCTGATCTGGTTCACATCGGACTTTTCCAGACCGACATAAAGCGTCTCGTAGGCGGGCTTGTTCACAAGGATACCGGCGGCAAGCACCAGGCCGATCGACACCACCGCGGCCCCTGCGAGCATCGCGAGTTTCGCCTGGCCCAGCGAAGCCAGGTTCTTGTAGACTTTCGTCAACTGTTCCAACAGATTCATTCTGTTCCCGCACGGACTAGTCGCCTGCCTGCCGGGCAACATGCCGGCGCGTTCAGACGCATTTTCAATCTCGTGGAACGGGACCGGCATTTCCGCACGCCGATCTGCTCCATGGAATACGCGGACCTGACTGATCCGGGATGGAGACTAGACGGCGAAACTTGCGCGAACATGGCGGTGCTGCGCCTGCGAAGAGTGCGGGAAAACAAAAACGGCGCCTTGCCGGCGCCGCTACACATCGAGAATTACCGTTTCAGATCAATCAGAAGGCTTCGAAATCGCCGACAGCCTTGCCGAGCGGCTGGGAGTGCCCATGCCGGGTTCCGTTGCTCAGCGCCTTCTGCATATCCGCAAGCTTCACGAGATTGAGCGCCGTGGTGACATCGACGATCCACCCCCCGGGAATGCTGCCGGTGATCGTATCGATGAATTCCGCAAGCCCCCGCGTCTTCTGGACGGCGAGGTCCAGGCCCTGCAACACCATCATGCGCTCGGCATCGTCGGCGGAGGCCTCGCCATGCACGGCAGCGAGCTGCGGCTCGATGCGCTCTATCAGGTAGGCGACGTCGTGCAACTCGGAAACGATCCGCATGAGGACATCAGGAAGGGCTTCCTCCATCACACTCGCTGTCGTCAGATACTCGGCTTTCATGGGGGACCCTTCTCCCGTCGACGCCCGGCGGCGCTGTTGCCACTGCCGGTACGCAATCACGTCACACTTGCATTTCCTCGCGACGCCCCCGCCGCTCAGAAGAATTCGATCGAGCTTTCCGCCGGTTTGGCGACAGGCACGGGACGCTGTTCCAGCGCCACCGTCTTCTGCGTCTCCACGCCCGTCAGCGCATATTGCCGGGCGCGGCCCGACGAAGGCCAGTATTCCAACTTTCGGCCGTATTCGCCACCCGTACTTTCGCCGACGATCTTGATGCCTTCATCCGTCAGGAACTGCCGCGCGAAGAGCGCATTCTGCTCCCCGACATTGGAGAAGCGCGCCATCGTCCTTGCTCCGCCGAAGATCTTTGCCTCCAGCCGGTCGCGTCGCGCGCCCTGCTTGAGCATGCCGTTTATCAACAGCTCCATCAGGTGGACGCCGTAGCGTGTGGCGTCACCGCCCGAGGCAAGCGCCCCGGCAGAGCCCGGCAGCAGGAAATGGTTCATGCCGCCGACGCCAACGACCGGGTCACGCATGCAGGCGGCCACGCACGAACCGAGGATGGTGGTCAACACCACATTCGGATCGTTGACGACCTTGTACTCGCCCTGGATGACGTGGACGCGGCGGGCCGCGGCATCTGATATCATTTCAATGCCCCGAACACGGCTTCGATCGCCGCCTTCATCTTTTCGATGGTGAATGGCTTGGCCAGAACGTTGTTCGCACCGAGCGCGGCCGCCTTCTGCACCAGCGCGCGGTCGCCCTGCGCGGTGAGGATGATGAAGGCCGCCTTCTTGGTGGTGGGGTTGGACCGCACCGCCTGGAGGAACTCGATCCCGTCCATCTTCGGCATGTTGAAGTCGGAGATGACGAGATGGTGCGGCTGCTGGGTCATGATGGCCATGCCCTGCGCACCGTCGCCGGCCGCCGTGATCTGTTTGAAGCCGAGCTGCTGCAGGGCATCACCCAGAAGCAGACGGCTGGTCACCTGATCGTCGACGATCAGGACTTTTATTTTTTCAGCGAGAGACATTGTTCGCTTCCTTCTCTATGGCCGCAGTGATCTTCAGGATTTCCTCGCCGATGGAGGAGAGTGGAAACTGGTGTTCCACGGCGCCCAGCTCGAAAGCGACCCTGGGCATTCCATAAACCACGCAGGTTTTCTCATTCTGGCCGATGGTCCGCGCCCCGGCGTGGCGCATCTTCAAAAGTCCCGCCGCACCGTCCCGGCCCATGCCGGTGAGAATGGCGCCGACAGCGTTGCGGCCGGCAAGTTCCGCAACCGAATCGAACAACACATCCACCGAAGGACGGTGACCGTTGACGGGATCGCGGTCCACGAGACGGCAACAGGGGGCGTGCGGATTGGCGACCTGCAGGTGACGCTCGCCACCGGGTGCCAGGTAGATCTTGCCGATTTCCAGGCGCGCGCCGTCCGTGGCCTCCTGCACGACGGGCGCGCAGAGCCTGTTCAGACGGTCGGCGAAGCTCTTGGTGAAGGTCGACGGCATATGCTGGGTGATGACGGTCGGCGGGCAGTTCACCGGGAACTTCTGCAAAACCGTGATTAGAGCCTCCACGCCGCCTGTCGACGCGCCGATGGCGATGATCTTGCGGCCGGGCCTGTAGGTGCTGGGACTGGCATGCACCGCGACTGGCGCGATGGGCGGCGGATCGGTGCGCAACCGGCGCTGCGAGCGGGCGGCCGCCTTCACTTTCTCTGCAAGGTCGCCGAAGGGACGAACCTCGCCCGGTTGCGGCTTGCCGACACAATCGAACGCGCCGATCTCCAGCGCCATCAAGGACGCTTCGGCACCGCGATGGGTCAGGGTCGAGACCATGATCACCGGCATGGGGCGAAGCTTCATGATCTTGTCGAGAAACTCCAGCCCGTTCATGTTCGGCATCTCGATGTCGAGCGTCACGACATCGGGATCGAGCTGCTTGATCGCGTTGCGGGCTTCCATCGCGTCGCCGGCCTGGCCGATGACGGTCACGTCGGGATCGGCGTTGAGCACGGCCGTGATCAGGCCGCGCATGGTCGGTGAATCGTCGACGACAAGTACGCGTGCGGGTGCCGTCATGCGCCCCTCCCCCTGTTCTTGCCCGTGTAGCGGTAGGTCGTGATGCCGATATTGTCGAACTGCCCCTTCGCATCGCCCGAAACGCGCTCGGAATGACCGATGTAAAGATGGCCGTTGTCGGCGAGCATGTCGGCGAAGCGGGACCATATCCGCACCTGCGTCGGCTCGTCGAAATAGATGACGACGTTGCGGCAGAAGATGACATCGAACGGCCCCTTGAACGGCCACTGGGCCATCAGGTTCAGTTCGTTGAAGGTAATGAGGCGCTTCACCCGGTCGTCGATCTGCCATTTCTGGCGGCCGGCGATCTCGGTCTCTCGGAAGAACTGCTTGCGCATCGCCGGTTCGACGGTTTCGAGCGCCGTCGCGTCATAGGCGCCGGAGCGGGCGATCGCCAGGATCTTGGGGTCGATGTCGGTGGCCAGGATGCGGAAATCGTAATCCGCCGCATTCGGCATCATCGAGAGTACCGTGAGCGCGATCGAGTAGGGTTCCTGCCCGTCGGAGCAGGCCGCCGACCAGATGCGCACGCGGCCGCCGTTGCGCGCACGGGCAAGGAGCTCCGGCAGCACGTCGCTGCGAAGATGCTCGAAATGATGGTTCTCACGGAAGAAGCGCGTGAAATTCGTCGTCAGATGCGACAGCATCTCCTTGCGCGGGCCGGCACCCTCCGGAGAGGACACAAGCGCGCAATAGTCCCGGAAGCCCTTGAGGCCGAGCTGGCGGATATGCTTCGACAGGCGCGAATAGACGAGCGAGGCCTTCGTCTCGTTGAGGTAGATGCCGGCATCCGCATAGATCATCGCCGCGATCTCCGAGAGGTCGCGACGCGTCAGCGGATACTCACCGCTTGCGAGGCATTCGTCCGGAGATTGCCTTGTATCGATGGCCGGAGAATAGGTCATGCGGCTTCACTTTCGATATGCGGGAACAGGACGCCGAGGTCGATGAGGCAGATCATGCGGCCTTCGATCGCGAGAATGCCGCGCGCATAGGCCTTCTCCGTCTCGTTCGCGATGTCGGGCGTGGGCTGGATGTTTTCGTCCGTGATGGTCAGGATGTCCGACACTGCATCCACGAGCAGCCCCACCGCCGCCGGTCCGACCTGCGCGACGATGATGACATGGCGGACGGTCGGCTCGGTGCGCTTCATGCCGAGACGCTGCGACATGTCGATGATGGGCAGCACCGCGCCACGCAGGTTGATCACGCCGAGCACATGCGGCGGTGCGTGCGGCATTGGCGTCGCCGGGGTCCATCCACGGATTTCCCGCACGGACATGATGTTCACGCAGAATTCCTGGTCGCCGATCCGGAAGGCGATCAGTTCATGTCCGTCGATGAGATTCTTGACCGCGTACGTCATGGCGTCTCAACCGGTGGCAGCAAGCGAGATGTCTTGGCGAAGGGGCTGGCCGCGGGACGCGGCGACAACGGCGTCGACGTCAAGGATAAGAGCCACACGGCCGTCGCCCAGGATGGTCGCAGCCGCAATGCCGGGAACGTGGGTGTAGTTGGCCTCGAGGCTCTTGATGACGACCTGGCGCTGACCCTGGATCGCATCGACCATGAGGGCGCGCTGGCCACCGCCTTCCGATTCCACGAGGAGCGCAACGCCGTCCATCGGGTTGGCCTGCGTAGAACGGAAATTGAGGATCCGTCCGACATCCACCAGCGGGCAGAACGAATTGCGGATCGAGATGAGCCGCTGCGAGGCGCCGAACGAATGGATGGCGGAGGCTTCCGGCTGGAGCGTCTCGACGATGGCCGTCAGCGGCACGACGAGCGTCTGGCCGGCGACCGTCACCACCATGCCGTCGAGCACGGCGAGCGTCAGCGGCAGGCTCATGGTGAAGACCGAACCCTGGCCGGGCTTGGACGAGATGGAGATGCGTCCGCCGAGCGCCTGGATGGAGCGCTTGACCACATCCATGCCGACGCCGCGGCCGGAGAGGTCCGACACCTTGTCGGCGGTGGAGAAGCCGGCGTGGAAGATCAGGTTGTCGATTTCCTCGTCGGACAGGTTCGCATCGGCGGCGATCAGGTCGTTGTCGATCGCCTTCTGGCGCACCTTCTCGCGGTTGATGCCGGCGCCGTCATCGGCAAGCTCGATGACGATGCGGCCCGAGCGGTGCTTTGCGGTCAGGCGGACCGTGCCTTCGGGGTTCTTGCCGAGTGCCTCGCGCTTCTCCGGCATTTCCAGGCCGTGGTCGACCGCATTGCGGATCATGTGCGTCAGCGGCTCTGCGAGCTTGTCGATGACGGTCTTGTCGACTTCGGTGTTCTCGCCCTCGGTGATGAGGCGAACCGATTTGCCGGTGATGTCGGCGATTTCACGGACGGTACGGGCCATGCGCTGGAACACCGGCTTCACCGGCTGCGCGCGGATCGCCATCACCGAATCCTGGATCTCGCGGGTGAGCTGCTGCAGCTCCTCGAGGCCCATATTGATGGAGCTGACGCCGTTGTTGTCGTTCTCGACCACGCTCTGCGAGAGCATGGCCTGGTTGATCACCAACTCGCCGACGAGGTTGATCAGGCGGTCGACGCGATCGAGGTCGACACGGATGGTCTGGCCGGCAGCGGATGCCTGGTTTGCCTGCGCGGCCGTGGCGGCTGCGGCTGCCGCCTTGGCGTTTTCGGCGGCGCGGCTTGCGACCTGTGCGACCTTGCTGGCGGTGTCGGCGGCGGCAATGGCGGCCGCCGTGTCGCTTTCGTTGGCAACGGGCTCTTCCTCGCCGCCGGCGGCCGGGCCGTCCTCAAGCAGCGAAAGATCGAAAGGAACGGCCTGCATCGGCGGCTCGTCATCGTCGGCCGCTTCACCCACGATCTCTTCCTCGACCGTGCGGACATCGAGTTCGCAGTCCCATTCGGCAAATTCGAAGACGGAGCGCACGCCGTCCTCGCCCTTGTCGGTGGTGACGGACACCTTCCAGGAGAAATAGGCCTCCTCCGGGTTCATCTTGTCCAGCGGCGGCAGCCGGTCCATGTCGCAGTAGACGCTCATCTCGCCGAGGCGGGAAAGATCGCGCAGCAGGAGTACGGCTTCGTTGCCCTTGGCATAGAGTTCCCGGTTGGGCCGGAAGACGATCTGGCAGGTCGGAACGTATTGCGCAGCCGGCTCCTCGTCGAAATCGCCGAAGGAGAACGGGATCGGCTGGAAACCCTCGTCATTGACGTCGGGCTTTGCGACGACCGGTGCGGGTTCGGCCGGCTTCGATGCGGCAGCAACCGGCTTCGGTGCAGCGGGTTCCGCGGCATGCGTCTCGCCGTGCGCGAGCGCCTCCAGTTCACGGATGAGCGTGCGGCTGCGCGCTTCATCGACACTGCCGCCGTCACGGGCGGCATTGGTGAGGTCCGCCAGCACGTCGGCGGATTTCAGCATGACCTTCAGGACATCCTGGGTCGGTTCCAGCTTGTTGGATCGAACGCAATCCAGCGTCGTCTCGAACACATGGGCGAACGAAACGAGATCGTCGAGACCGAAGGCGCCGGCGCCGCCCTTGATCGAATGGACCGCGCGGAAAACGGCGTTGACCGTTTCGGGATCGCGGTCGCCGTCATTCAGCTTCAAAAGCCCGGATTCCAATTCCGCGAGCTGCTCTTCGCACTCCTGGAAGAAGATCTCTTTGATTTCGTTCATATCCATCGGCAGGAATCCCGGACTTCGTGAATTAGGCGGTTACGCGCTCGATTGCGTCGATCAGCTTGGTCGGGTCGAACGGCTTGACGATCCAGCCCGTGGCGCCGGCCTGGCGTGCGCGGTTCTTCTTCTCCGCATCGCTTTCCGTCGTCAGGACGAGAATCGGGATCGCGCGGAACTTCTCGTTGCGGCGAACGCCCTCGATGAAGCCGAAGCCGTCAAGGCGCGGCATGTTGATGTCGGTCACGATGACATCGGGATTGGAGGTTTCCAGAACTTCGAGGCCCTCGACACCGTCTTCGGCCTGGATGGTCTCGAAGCCCGCATTGTTGAGCGTGACGAGAAGCATGTTCCGGATTGTCCGGGAATCATCCACGGTCAGTACTTTCTTCTTCATTGCCTAGCCTCCTGTGCCAGCAAGTGATCAATGTTCACGCCGATAAGCTGCATGGTTTTCATGAACGGCTCGGACACCTTGGCGAAGGTGAACGACTGCTTGTCTTCTTCCCAGCTCTTCGCGCCGGCCATCAGAACCTGCGCGCAGAGCGCACCGACGCGCTCGACGGCCGAAGCGTCGATGACGAGGGGGCCGCCCTTGAGGCCCATGAGCTGCGCATGCAGCGCCGTCGCCTCGTTGAGATCGAGAACCGGGGCAAGGCTTAGACTTTTCTGAGCGGCTTTCTTGCTCGCCATTACGGTGTTCCTTGTCTGCGTCTGAGCGAAACCGAGATTGTGTTGCGCGGTGCGGGCGGCTGGTTTTCCTCCGAGGACCGGCTGCGCGCCGTGGAGAACCAGTGACGGGGACGTCTGCTCGTCATCTCAACCTCCATGGCCGACGGCCCGCGCCGTCAGCAAATCGAGCGGAGCGGCCGGAGCCGGGATATCCCGCGCGACGGCACGCGGCGCCGCTTGTGCAAAACGTTCGGCGCGCTCCTCGCGGGGTGCGGCGACGCGGAATGCGCGGATCGTGCGGCCGAGCTCCAGGATGACCGTATGGAGATCGCCGCCCATGGCGCCGACGCGGCCGGCGTCCCCGGCATCGGTTTCGAGCGCACGGCCCGCGCGGTCGATGCCGGCGGCCACGCCTTCCAGGCCCTCGGCATCGACGGCGCTTTCGCGCACGATGCCGGTGATCGCTTCGTTGATGCCTTCGACCTGCCGGACGATGCTGCCGATGGCATCCTGGGTGCGGTGGACGTGCTCGACGCCCGCTTCGACCTGCGCCTTCGTGCCCGTCACCAGCTGCTTGATCTCACGCGCGGCATCGGCGGAGCGCTGGGCAAGCGCGCGCACTTCCTGCGCCACAACGGCGAAACCGCGGCCGCTGTCGCCGGCGCGCGCGGCCTCGATGCCGGCATTGAGCGCGAGAAGGTTCGTCTGGAAGGCGATCTCGTCGATCACGCCGATGATCTGGCCGATCTTCTCGGCGGAAGCCTCGATATCGGCCATGGCCGACATGGCCTCGCCGACGATGCTGCCGCTCCGGGTGACCGAATCCTGCGTCGCCAGCGCGGCGGACTGCGCCTTGCGGGTTTCGGCAAGCGTCTGGCGAACGCGTTCGACGATGCCGCCAAGCGCGTTTGCGGTCTCCAGCAGGGTGGCCGACTGCTCACCCGAGCGGACGGAAAGCGCATGGGCGCCATCGGCAAGCGTGCCGGCAAGACGATCGCCTTCGGCAGCGCGCGCGGCGGCCGAGGAAAGATGCGCCTGGATTTCACCAAGCGCTGCGTTCAGCGTCTCCGCCATGTCGCGCCAGGCATCGGGCATCTCGCCTGAGACGCGGCCCGAAAAATCAAGCTGGGAAAGGCCCCGGATCGTATTGCCGAAGACTCGGTCGAGTTCGGCGCGGTCTTCGCGGCGCTGCTCGGCGAGCGCCTTGTGGTGGCTGTGGCGCAGTTCGTTGAAGCGGAGCGACACACCGATTTCCGCATCGATCATCGCCGTGCGCAGGAAGGCGGAAACGAGCTCGGCCAGTTCCTTGCGACGGGCCTTGCCGGCGCCGGGCAGGATGGATTTCGGCCAGTATTCCTCGATCAGCCCGTTGACGACCGTCTCCATGACGACCGCGTGGCCGGCGATGCGCCAGCGCGGATCGAGGCCCATCTGGCTTTCGCTGTCGGAGAGAACCTTGACCCGCTCGGCATAAAGCCCGTCAAAGCGGGCGTCGGTCAGCACGTTCCAATGCGCGCTCTGGAGATCGTGGAGGCGATCGATCTGGCGCTCGCTTTGGAAATGCCTGGCGGCATCGGGGAATGTCTGGAAACGCTGGAAGAGATCGCGCAGCGCGGTTTCGACGTGGCGCTCGAGGGTCTGGCGGTGGCGGCGCAGCGCATCGCCGTGGGCGGTCTCCATCCCGGCAAAACGCAAACGGTCGCGCAGGCTGGCTGCCTGTCCCGTTCGAGCCTGTTCTGCCGGCATTTCCTGCACCAATCCGCTCCAAACCAACAATGCCCGGCCGCCGTTTCGGGCGGACGTCTGAACTGTCACATGGGGAGAAGGCCGGCCCGCGGGCCGTGGCCACGCGGCGGCGTGCCGCCTGAATTCCGGCGCACGAGCATGCCGCCCGTCGATCCATGATCAAATTCGATGAGACTCGAATACCGGCTCAGACCCGGTACGACGGTTCGGCATCATGCCTGGGTGAGAAAAGGCGATTTTCCCATTCCGACGTGTAAAGCCATGTTTATGGTTAATTCCTTGCCTGAAGGTTAATAGTTCATTGGCAGCTTCTGGCTTTGCTAAAATTAACGTGGCTTCCTCTCACATCAGCCCCGCGCAAGCTCGCGCGCGTACAACAAGTCCTCAACTGGCAATGACGTCAGAAGGAACGGACAATGATTGTTCTGGGGCTGGGCGCCACTTTGATTGCAGCAACCACGCTTGCGGCAATCTATCTTCTGATCGACATAGACGCGACGCGCGCGCCTGGAAAAGTACGGGTCTTCTGAGCGGCGAGATTTCGCTGCCAGCCCCTTGCTTTCCTTGCAGAGACTGCCAGATTCAGTCCCGACAGACTTCAGCTGTCATAGGGAGCACATCATGGGCATCGAAAGCATTCTCGTATTTCTGATCGTCGGCGCCATTGCCGGCTGGCTCGCAGGCCTTATCGTTTCGGGCTTCGGCTTTGGCCTTATCGGCAACATCGTCGTCGGCATCGTCGGCGCCTTCATCGCCGGTTTCCTCTTTCCCGCCATCGGCGTCAGCCTGGGCAGCGGCATCCTCGCCGCCATCCTCCATGCGACGATCGGTGCGGTGGTCCTGCTCGTGCTGATCAAGGTGATCAAGCGGGCCTGATTTTCCCTTGCGAAACAAAAGGCCGTGGCGGGACACCACCACGGCCTTTTGCATCAGTTGACGCTCACCGGTTTGGAGCGCATGCGCGATACGGTTTCGCGCTCGGCGCGCTTGCAGCGCATCGGCGGCAGTCCGCGATCCATCAGCGCCATATCCTCCAGCACCATGTCGCCCATCCTCTTGAAGGCGACGTCGAGCGCGCCGGCGCGGTGGGCGGAACGCACGAAGCCCTTGAGACGGCGCACCGGATGGTCGAGCGGCAAGGGCTCCTCGGGATAGACATCGCTTGCCGCCACGATATGCCCGGAACCGACGGCATTCATCAGCGCCGGGAAATCCACTACGTCGGCGCGGCTGAGCAGGATGAAGGCCGCGCCCTTGCGCATCGAGGCAAAGGCGTCAGCGCCCAGAAAGCCCTTGTTGTCGCTGGTCACCGATGCCACGACGAAAACGAAGTCGCTCATGGTGAGGACATCCGCAAGGGACGCCGGCTCGGTGCCCGCTTCCCGCAGCAGCGACGGCGGCAGCCAGGGATCGAACACGCGGATCCTCGCGCGGAAGCCGGATAGCACGCGGTTCAGCGCACGCCCGAGATCGCCGAAGCCGATGATGCCGATATCCGACCCGGACAGAAGCCGTGCGGAGGCATTGCCCTCCCCGCCCCACAATTCACGACCCTCGCGGAAATCCACATCCGCATCGATCACGCCGCGCGCGAGGTTCAGCGCCATGGCAAGCCCGAGCTCGGCGACCGGCTCGGCAAAGACCTGCCCCGTCGTCACGACATGGATACCGCGCGCGAACAACACCTCATAGGGCATGTTGTTGATGAGATTGCTCTCGACATTCAGGATGGCGCGCAGCGCCGGCATCCGGGCCAGCGTCTCGGCCGACAGCGGCGGCTGGCCGATGATGTAGCGCGCCTGCGCCAGCACCGCGTCACCGAGTCCGGCGATATTGTCGGGATCGGCCTCGACGATGCGGTAGGTGCGGTGCAGCTCGGCGCGCGCCGCGGGCGTGAAGATAAGGTCCAGTGTGCGCGGCTCGGGCGCGCTGATCACCAATGGCAGGCTATTGTCGGTCATGTCTCCTCCGGATCGTTCCACACGAGTGGTAGCACGAGAACCGAAGGGCCGCGACTAGTAGCCGAGGCCGCGCAGCGCGCGGATGCTGGACGGCGGGAGCACGGTGCTGCTCGACGAAATGCCGTTCTTCTCGCAGACATAGACATCGCGCGGGAGCCAGTGGCGGCTGCCGCTGCGGCGCACATCCACCTTTTGCTCGCAGACCATGTCACCCTTGCTGCTATAGGCGTCGGTCGCATCGCTCGGCACCACGCCGGGCAGGTTTTCGAACACCTGCGCCTGCACGACGGGCGGGGACGCCAGAACGGCTATCATGACGAGGGCGGCGCTTATCTTCATCGTCTTCCCGGCAAAGCCGGCCTTTCGCAATCCATAAAGAGATACCGCTGGCTGGCAACATGCGCTATAGGCCTGCGGATAATTCGACAGCTAAGACATAGATGGGGTTTTTCATGGCAAGTGCAATCCGGTATCATGAAGGCGACATTTCGGCGGCGGATGCCGCGCGCTATACCGGCGCCATCGCCATCGACACGGAGACGCTCGGCCTCATCCCGCGCCGTGACCGGCTGTGCGTGGTGCAGCTGTCTCCCGGCGACGGCACGGCCGATGTCATCCGCATCGCCGCAGGCCAGAAGGATGCGCCGAACCTCGTCGCCATGCTCGCCGATCCGTCCCGCCAGAAGATTTTCCACTATGGCCGCTTCGACATCGCAGTGCTGTTCCACACCTTCGGCGTCACCACCACGCCGGTCTTCTGCACCAAGATCGCCTCGCGCCTCACGCGGACCTATACCGACCGTCATGGCCTGAAGGACAATCTCAAGGAAATGCTCGACGTCGACATTTCCAAGCAGCAGCAGTCGTCCGACTGGGCCGCGGAGACGCTTTCGCCCGCGCAGCTCGAATATGCCGCCTCGGATGTGCTGCATCTGCATGCGCTGCGCGACAAGCTGAATGCCCGCCTCGTGCGTGACGGTCGGCTTGCCCATGCCGAAGCCTGCTTCGCCTTCCTGCCGACCCGCGCCAAGCTGGACCTGCTCGGCTGGGAAGAGACGGACATTTTCGCGCACAGCTGAGCCTTTCCGGCGGCCGAAAGCCCCGGAAATCAGGCGTTACAGGCTTAACGGCCGGTTAACGAGGCCGGTCTATCCTCCGGGAGACTGGAGGCTGCCATGTTGACACCGTTGCAGAGCGCGCAAGCAGGCGCGGCCGTATCGGCCATGCAATCGATCGCCGAGACGCTCGAGGAGCGCCGGCGCGAAGAAGCAGAGAAGGCGAGCGGGCGCAAGGACGACGACGTCCTGAAACGCCAGCAGGCGCAGGTCGCGTCCGATGATACCGCGCGGCAGGCCAACGCGCGCATCAACGAGCACTTCTTCGGCAACAATACCCGCGGCCAGGATACGCTCGCCAAGCTGGTCTCCCGCTTCAGCGCGATGCTGGGCATCAGCCAGGGCGACAGCGAGACAGGCCGGCAATTCGCCCAGCGCCTCACGGATCAGCTGGCGCTGATCGGAAAGATTTCCCTGCCGGCGAAGGGCAGCAATCAGAATGTAACGCTCACCTCCCTCGGCACGAGCCTGTCGGCCGTGCAGCTGGCGATCAAGGGGAACGCGGACGATGCCGCCGCCAACCTCGTCGCCCGCCTTGCCGCTGCGGCGGGTGTGTCGCAGGGCGAGGATGAGCCGGACGCGGATTTCGAGAAGCGCCTCTCCAACCTGCTGACACGCCAGCGCGGCGAACTGCCGGAGACCGTGTCGACGCTCGAGCAGAAGAGCGGGCTGGATGACCTCGGCCTCGAGGCCACCGATCTCGTTGCCGCCATCCGCAATCCCTACGGCGCCGAAGCCCAGCGCGTGAAGGATGCCCTTGCGCAGAAGGCGCAGGATGAAAAGTCCCTCACGCCCGAAATGCGCAAGATCCTCGCGCGTCTGGAGGATACCGCCGATCCGAAATCCATCGAGGAGCTTAAGCTCGAACGGGTGCGGCCCGATCCGACCCGCGTGGAGGATGCGGAGGTCCGCAAGGAGCGGGAAGAGACGATCCGCGCGCTGGAAGCCGGCGAAAAGCTCGACGATGTGAAAGACCTCCAGGAGGCCATCGGTCGCGCCCACGCGGAGGCGACGAAACCGAGGCCCGAGACGAAGACGTCGGGCGACGCGACGACGGACGCCCTCGACACGATCCAGCTCTTGGCCGCCGGTGCGCAGGCGAGCGACGGCCCGGAAAAGACGGCGTCCTCCTCGAATGCCTCCTCTTCTGAGCACACAAGCGACCAGGTCGAAACGACGGAAGATGCGGTGCGAAACCTCGATGCCGCCGGCAACGAGGAGAAGGCCGAGCGGGAAGATGCCAGGAAGGAAATCTTCGCATTGCGCGTGGACGACAACGGCATTTACGACCTGATCACGCGCCAGCTCGTCGCCTGAGGCTCAAGCCTTCTTGCGCACGATCCCCAGCCGGGCGATGACCTCGGGCGGAATGCCGTAACGGCTGATCGCGTCCTTCTGGCTGCGCAGGCCGCACATTTCGCGCTGAATGAAGAACGCCCAGACCTTGTCGGCGGCATCGTCGAGCAGGGCGTCGCGTTCCTCGGGCGGGCATCCGGCGGCAAGGCGCTCGGAAAGCAGCGCCAGTGCCTTCTCGACCTTCAGCCCGTGCCGTCCGAGCGAATCCGCCCGCTCCGACATCAGTTCATATTCAAGGATATTGAGACCCGTTTCCTTGGTGAAGGAAGGGGCAAGTGCCTGGGGCGGACGAACCGTCATCTTCGATCTCCCGTCATGGGGAAAAGATGGAGCGGCCGGCGCGCGGATGCAAGGGATCAGGCGGCGCGGGCGCGTACCGCGTCGAAGGTCCAGTCCTGTAGAAGCTCCCCGTCGCGCCACACCGGCTGCAGCATGTTGGCACGGCCCGCGAGCTGATCGACACGCGCGGCCTCCAGCCCGATATAGCCTTCCACCACCGCCTGCCGGCCGGCCTTCGAGGCTTTCAGGTTCATGGTTGCCGGGCGCTTGTAGACATCATGCCAGGTGCCTGATGTATCCTGCCGGGCATTGGCCTTCATGGCGAAGGAATAGGTGTCGCGGTTGACGCGCTGGAGCAGGCCAGCGCCCATGCCGAATGCGATGTTCTCGGCGGAAAAGCCGAAGGCTTCCAGCCGGCCGAGGATCAGAGCGATATCGGACGACGAGATGCCGTCGCCCTGGATGACGCGCACGCTGTTGTCGAGGACCTTGTAGCCCTTGCCGTTCAGATGCGTGCCGAAGGCATAGGCGAGCTGGCGCACCACCTGCACCGGCGTTTCCACCGGATCGCCGCTGTCTGGGCGCACGACGAGGGTGCCGCCGGCGGTCTGCACACGCTCCTTCAGCTGCTTGCCCCAGATCTCCGCGACGGCATTGTTGATGTCGTAGCTGTCGGAGACCACGGCATAGAGGCCTTTGGCGCCGAACTTGTCGATCATGTTGGCGTAGGCATCCGCCTCGCGGTCCTGGCCCCAAGAGGTCATGGTCGAATGTTCGGAGGCGGGAATGGAAAAGCCCGCCATCTGCGCACCATAGTAGCGGCGCGCATAGAGAACCCCGGTCACCGTATCCGTGCCCATGAAGTTGACGAGATGCGCGGCGCCGCCGATGCCGGCCTGCTCCAGGCTCGTCGTGCCACGCGCGCCGAAATCGTGCAGGCGGAAGGGCAGGACGGAATCGGGATCGTCACAGGTCTTTTCCAGAATCGGCCGGATGATCTGCTTCACCTTGCGGGAGTTCGAGGCGACCGTGCTGGGATACCAGATGGCGCGCAGCAGCGCCGTCTCGATATAGGATGTCAGCCAGTAGCAGGCGGGATCGGTGTTCACCACCTGCACGACCGGCACACCGCGGCGAACCATCGTGCCCTCCGGCAGCGCCTCGATGAGGAGCGGCAGGTAACCGCCATGGCGATTGACGATATGCATCCATCCCTCGCGATTGAACGGCAGGCCATGGGCGAGGACGATTTCTTCCGCCTCGTTCACATCCTGCATCGTCACCGGCTTGGCGAGATACGCCTTCAGGAACATCTGCAAGCCGAAGAACACCACTTCCGCGTGATCGGAGTGACCGCGGGCCTCGACATAGGAGGAGATCGCGCGCGTTTCCGGCGGATATTGCAGGTAATGGCTCAGCTTGTAGCTGTCGGTGTTGAGGATGAGGTTGGTGAGGTTCATCGAAAGGTCTCCGCCGCATCCGCAGTTCCAGCCCGCAAGTGCCGCGAAGATTTACGCGAGCCGAGCATAAGGGGCAAGAGCCGTTTCGGACGGCGCGTGAGGGCGCGTTGCCGGGTTCGTTAGTGTTTCATTAACCATGAACTGTCAAATGTAGGAATCACAGGTTGTTCGGAGTCCAGGGTTTTCCCGTCCGGCCCAGTCAGCGGTTCAGTGCATTGCCGGTCTACCCGCCGCCTCCCGCATGAATACCCGGTTCGCCGGGTCGAAGCTCATCAGCAGCAGCGTCGCGCATGATGCGCCATCCGACGAACGATGGACCATTCTTGGCAAGCTCCTGCGGTGCGCAGGGCATCGGCAAAGGAGGCAGGCATGCTACCGCGCGTGGCACCGACGACCGGCACGGCCCAGACCGCCTCCGCCCTTCCGGCGGGCGTGTCGTCCGATGCCGCCGCCCGCCCGGTGCCGAGCGCCGCCACGCTTGCCAATCTGCGCGCAGACGTGCTGCTTCGCCTCATCGAGACCATGCTGAAGCACATGCCGCCCGCCGCGGAGCCGAATGCCGGCCGCGACCTGCTCGAGACGCTGCTTACCGCCTTGAAGACGGCGCCGGGACGGGAGGGCGAAAACGGCCGCAAGCTCGCCGACCTCCTGGCCAAGCTGCCGCCGGAGCTGCGGCCTGCCGTCGAGAAGCTGATCAACACCGTGCTGTCATCCATGCCGACACGAACCCTCATGGAGATCGTGCGCAATCCCAACGGGCCGGACGCGCAGAAGCTCGCCACGATCATCGCGGCGAATGTGAACACGGCAGCCCTGTCCACCCCGCCCAACGACCGGCAGGCGCGCCCGGTGGGCCTGACCGCGCAGCAGCTGGCGGCCGTTGCACGGCAGGGCACGCCGCCGCTCGCCGACCCCGTGGCCGGCGATATCCGCGCCCTCCAGTCGGCGCTGAAGCGCGTGTTCGACCTCGATACCGGCCGGCCCAGCACCATCGCCGGCCGGACAGGCGATGCGGATGCGGCCCGCCAGCCGACGACGGCGACCAGCCGCCTGCCGGCCGACCCCGGCAGCCTGCCGAAAGCCGAGAACCGCCCGCCCCTCACCGCCGGCCGCGCCGCCGGACAGCCTGTCGAGACCATCGAAGCAGCCCCCCGTCATATGGGCGATGCCGAGGACATCGAGACGACGCTGCCCGCCGCGCGGCGAGGGGGCCAGGCCGGGCGGGCCCAGCTTGCCGTCGGCCAGGTCCTCGCCCGCACCGTGCTGCAAGCCGTTGCGCGCGACATGCCGCCCGCCCTTCTGATGCAGGCGGTGACGCAGTTGATGGAGACCCTATCCCCGGAGGAGGCGAACTTTCTGCGCGCCCTGCTCGATCGGCCGCTCGATCCTTCCGCAGAGCAGGACATAGCACTGGCCTCCGCGGATTTGCCCGAGGAGGCGGTCGAAAGCGCGGCAAAGTCCGCCAAGTCGGCGACGGAGGCGGCACAGCAGCCGACCTCTCTGCCGCAAGCCGCCGATGACGACGGAAAGCCGCTTGCGCTGCCCCAGACGCGCGAGGCCGCGCAGGCAACAATCGCCGATGCGACACCCGAGCGGCTGCTGGCGGCATTGCCGCTGCGCGAAGGCGTGCCCCTCGCCTTCGTTCCCTACCTTCCCGCGGAAGACGAGACCGAGTGGCGAGACGACCGCGAGGCCGAGCGCGAAGAGGCGGCGGAAGACGACGGCTTGGAGGGCGATGACCGGTCCGGCGAAGAGCCCGCGGCGGACGCGGACGGCGAAACCGGTGAGAGCGAGCCGGAAAGTCCCGACATGGCGCGGCGGCGCGAAAAGACGGCGGATATGGTCGGCGTCATCGAGCCCGGACTCGTGTTCTACCAGAAGCTTGGCGAATACTGGACCTGAACCGGAGGCCCAAGAAAAAGCCCGCGGAGATCGCTCTCCGCGGGCTCTTCATTTCAAAGCAAGCGAGGCTTACTCGGCGTTGTTGCGGTTCTTCAGAGCCGCGCCGAGGATGTCGCCGAGCGAAGCGCCCGAGTCGGACGAACCGAACTGTGCGACGGCTTCCTTCTCTTCAGCGATTTCCAGAGCCTTGATCGAAAGCTGGATCTTGCGATCCTTCTTCGAGAAGCTCAGGACGCGGGCGTCGACGGTCTGGCCGACCGAGAAACGCTCCGGACGCTGTTCGTCACGGTCACGCGAAAGGTCAGCGCGGCGGATGAAGGACGTGAGGTCCTCATGGCCGACGAGCTTCACTTCGATGCCACCGTCGTTGATCGCGATGACTTCAGCCGAGACGACGGCATTCTTGCGCAGGTCGCCGGAAGCGGCGGCGTCGCCGACCGAGTCCTTGCCGAGCTGCTTGATGCCGAGCGAGATACGCTCCTTGTCGACGTCAACATCCAGAACGACAGCCTTGACGACGTCGCCCTTGTTGTACTCCTCGATGACCTGCTCGCCCGGACGGTTCCAGTCGAGGTCGGAGAGGTGCACCATGCCGTCCACGTCGCCTTCGAGGCCGATGAACAGACCGAATTCGGTCTTGTTCTTGACTTCGCCTTCGACTTCCGTGCCAGCCGGGTGGCTGTGCGCGAAGGCCTGCCACGGGTTCTCGAGGGTCTGCTTGAGACCGAGCGAGATGCGGCGCTTCGTCGGGTCGACTTCGAGAACGACCACGTCGACTTCCTGGCTCGTGGACAGGATCTTGCCGGGGTGAACGTTCTTCTTCGTCCAGGACATTTCGGAGATGTGGATCAGGCCTTCGATGCCCGGCTCCAGCTCGACGAACGCACCGTAGTCGGTGATGTTCGTGACCGTACCGGAGATCTTCTTGCCGGTCGGGTACTTCGTGCCGATGCCATCCCACGGATCCGACTCGAGCTGCTTCATGCCGAGCGAGATGCGGTGGGTTTCCTGGTTGATGCGGATGATCTGAACCTTGACCTGCTGGCCGATGGACAGGATCTCCGACGGATGGTTGACGCGGCGCCAGGCCATGTCGGTGACGTGCAGCAGGCCGTCGATGCCGCCGAGGTCGACGAACGCACCGTAATCGGTGATGTTCTTGACGACGCCGTCAACAACCTGGCCTTCTTCGAGGTTCTGAACGATTTCAGAACGCTGCTCGGCGCGGGACTCTTCGAGGACCGTGCGGCGCGAAACGACGATGTTGCCGCGACGCTTGTCCATCTTGAGGATTTCGAAGGGCTGCGGGTTGTGCATGAGCGGCGTGACGTCGCGGATCGGACGGATGTCGACCTGCGAACGCGGCAGGAAGGCAACGGCGCCGTCGAGATCGACGGTGAAGCCACCCTTGACCTGGTTGAAGATGACGCCTTCGACGCGCTCGCCGGCTTCGAACTTGACTTCGAGCTTGGCCCAGCTCTCTTCGCGGCGAGCCTTTTCGCGCGACAGAACGGCTTCACCAAGCGCGTTTTCGATGCGCTCGACATAGACCTCGACTTCGTCGCCGACCTTCAGCGTGCCGTCCTTGGACTTGGCACCGAATTCCTTCAGCGGAACGCGACCTTCAACCTTGAGGCCGACGTCGATGATGGCGACGTCCTTTTCGATCGCGGTAACGATACCCTTGGCAACATAGCCTTCGGCGAGATCGTTGGACGCAAAGGATTCCTGCAGAAGGGCTGCGAAATCTTCGCGCGTGGGGTTTGCTTGAGACATTGAAACTCCTGATGTGCCTGTAAGGCACGGGCGCCGGGGGTTGGTGTTGGTGATGAACGAGGCGCTATCCGCTACCCTTCGGCAGCAAATCCGGCGCGGGGACAGGCTTCGTTCTAGTCTTTAAGGACAGCGTCGATGATCGACTTTGCCGCAGAAAACGCCGCCTCTATACTCATTTCCGAGGTATCGAGCAAGTGCGCATCGTCAGCGGGCTTCAGCGGGCTGTCCGCGCGCCCCATGTCGCGTTCGTCGCGGCGGCGGATATCCTCCAGGATCGTCCCGTAATCGGCCACCCCGCCGCCGGCCACGATCTCGTCGTAGCGGCGCCTGGCGCGCACCTCGGCCGACGCCGTCACATAAAGCTTCACCGGCGCATCCGGGCAGACGACCGTGCCGATGTCGCGGCCGTCGAGCACCGTGCCGGGCTCGCGCATCGCAAAGCCGCGCTGCGCCTCGACAAGCGCCCGGCGCACCGACGGCATGACCGCGATCTTCGAGGCCGCCTCGCCGATGGCGTGGGCGGACAGGACGGCGCGGTCGAGCCCCGCGAGATCGAGGCCGCGGGCGACATCGGCCGCGACCGCCTCGTCATCGAGCGGCAGGCCGCGATCGAGCAGCGCCTTCGCCGTCGCGCGATAGGTCAGGCCGGTATCGAGATGATGAAAGCCATAGACCTCCGCGATACGGCGCGAGAGCGTCCCCTTGCCGGCGGCAGCGGGACCATCGATGGCGATGGTGAACGTCATCAGGCGGCCTTGACGTCGGAAAGCTCGATCTTCGCGCCAAGCCCGGCCATGAGGTCCATGAATTCGGGGAAGCTGGTCGCGATCATCGTCGCGTCGTCCACCGTGACGGGATGCTCGGAGACGAGGCCCATGACGAGGAAGCTCATGGCGATGCGGTGATCGAGATGCGTGTCGACGGCGGCGCCCGCGGCATTGCCGAGGCCCTTGCCATCCGGCCGGCCACGCACGACGAGCGAGGCTTCGCCCTCGTCGCAATCCACGCCGTTCAGCTTCAGGCCCTCGGCGACGGCGGAAAGGCGGTCGCTTTCCTTGACGCGCAATTCGTCGAGGCCGTTCATGACCGTCGTGCCTTCCGCGAAGGATGCGGCGACGGCGAGCACCGGGTACTCGTCGATCATCGACGGCGCGCGGTCTTCCGGGACCGTGACACCCTTCAGCACGGAGGAGCGCACGCGCAGGTCCGCCACGTCCTCGCCGCCGGCAAGGCGCGGGTTCAGCACCTCGATATCGGCGCCCATTTCCTGAAGGGTCAGGATGAGGCCGGTGCGCGTGGGGTTCATCAGCACGTTGAGAATGGTGATGTCGGAGCCCGGAACGAGCAGCGCCGCCACCAGCGGGAAGGCCGTGGAGGACGGATCGCCGGGAACGTCGATGATCTGGCCGGTGAGCTTGCCGCGGCCTTCGAGCCGGATGGTGCGAACGCCGTCGGCATCCGTCTCGACCGTCAGGTTCGCGCCGAAGCCCTGCAGCATCTTCTCCGTGTGGTCGCGGGTCATGATCGGTTCGATGACCGTGGTGATGCCGGGCGTGTTGAGGCCGGCGAGCAGAACCGCGGACTTCACCTGGGCGGAGGCCATCGGTACGCGGTAGGTGATCGGCGTGGGGGTCTTGGGACCGCGCAGCGTGACCGGCAGGCGATCACCCTCGGCGGACGTGACCTGCACGCCCATTTCGCGCAGCGGGTTGAGCACGCGGCCCATCGGGCGCTTGGTGAGCGAGGCATCGCCGATGAAGGTCGAATCGAAGTCGTAGACGCCGACAAGGCCCATGGTCAGGCGGCAGCCCGTGCCGGCATTGCCGAAATCGAGCGGCGCTTCCGGCGCAAGCAGCGCGCCGTTGCCGACGCCATTGATGATCCAGGTATCGCCGTCCTTGCGGATCCTGGCGCCCATGGCCTGCATCGCCTTGCCGGTGTTGATGACGTCTTCGCCTTCCAGGAGGCCGGTGATGCGTGTTTCGCCGCTCGCCAGGCCGCCGAACATGAAGGAACGGTGGGAAATCGATTTGTCGCCGGGAATGCGGACGGTGCCGGAAAGGCCGGAGGATTTGCGGGCGGTTGCGGGCCGTGCATGGGCGCCGTGCGACATGGGCGTCTTCCTTATATGGTCGGCTCTCCGCCAGGCACTCCGGGGAGATCGCGCGCTTGCTATCACAAACGATTTAAAGCGTCATCCTCCCGCCGAAAAACATTCGGCCCGAATGCGCGCTCCGTCGCACCCTCAGTTTCGCTTTGACAGGATAGCGCAAGACGATTAAGGGGACCGGCTAATCATTTTCCCTTTAACGCGCCGGTCACCCGGCCCCGCCTGAGACAATCGGCACCTGAGAGGCTTTGACAGTGGCAAAACCGGAACTCGGAACCAAACGCATCGACCCGGAAACGGGCAAGAAGTTCTACGACCTGAACCGCGATCCGATCGTGTCGCCTTATACGGGCAAGTCCTATCCGCTTTCCTTCTTCGAGGAAACCTCCGCGGCCGCCGTCATGGAGAAGGATGAGGAAGAAGACGTCAACGAAGTCGATACCGAGAACACGGAAGTCGAACTGGTTTCGCTCGAGGATGCCGATGAAGATGCATCCGGCGGCGACGACATTCCGGATCTCGGCGATGACGACGTCGAAATCGACGGCGACGACGACGACACGTTCCTGGAACAGGACGAAGACGACGACAACGACGACATGAGCGACCTCATTGGCGTCACCGGCGACGAAGACGAAGCGTAACACCCTGATTTCCGGCCGATTTTAAAAAAATCGGCCGGAAATGATTTTTCGGCTTGCCATCCTCCGGCACGGCAAGTAATAAGCCGCACACCGAACGGCAACGCCGCTTCGGTTCCCGGAAACCGGCCTCGCCGGACCCGTTATGGGGCTATAGCTCAGCTGGGAGAGCGCTTGCATGGCATGCAAGAGGTCAGCGGTTCGATCCCGCTTAGCTCCACCAAACCTTCCCTAGACCAAACGTTTTCTGCTCTTACGGCTGCTCGCGCATGCCGGGTGTGGCTTCGCGCTGGTCGGCGTCTTCGAGGTCGGTCTTCACCAGGAACGTGTCCGAGTGCTGGCGTGCGGCTTCGCGGAGTGCGGCGAGGTTGGGCTCGTCGTCTCCTTCGATCTCACCGTTGCCCTGATCGATTTCGTGCTCGGCCTGATACCAGTGATCATCCGGCGTGCCGTCCGGCGCACCGGCCTGCTGCCACAGTTCGTAGGCGCGCTTGCGGATGCGATCTTCCCTTGTTTCGTCCATCTGCCTTCTCCCTTTGGTTCCGTAACGCGAGAACGGGCCGGCCGGCAGGATGTTCCTTGAGCCCGGCGCCGCTTGCGCGATACCGTCGGCGAGAATAAGCAGATTGGGATGTATGTTCCATGACGTAGATCAGTCTTGCTGGGGACGACAATGAGCTTCACCGAAACGACAACCACATCCTGGTTCTCCAGACTGAAGGGGGCGTTGATCAGGATCGTGGTCGGCCTGATCCTCGTTGTCGCCTGCATCTGGCTGCTTTTCTGGAACGAAGGGCGCTCGGTGAAGACCTACAGGGCGCTTGTCGAAGGCGCCGGGCTCGTCGTCTCCGTCGACAACAGCCGCGTCGACCCGGCCAATGACGGCAAGCTCGTCCATGTGTCCGGGCCGGTAAAGCCGGTCGGCGTGCCCGAGGACAATGTGCTCGGCATTTCGGCGGAAGGCGCGGCGGGCCTCGAACGCGTCGTCGAGATGTACCAGTGGGTGGAAACATCCCGGTCGGAGACCCGCAAGCAGCTCGGCGGCGGCGAGGAAACCGTGACCACCTATTCCTACAGCAAGGAATGGAAGCGCGATGCCGTCAACTCCAGCAATTTCCGTCAGGCTGGACACGACAATCCGCAAATGCCGATCGACGATGCGAGCTTCTTCGTCCCATCGGCGACGATCGGGGCCTTCAGCGTCGATGGCCGGGCCGCCGCGCGACTGGGCGACGAGCGGCCGATCCCGCTGAGCGCGTCGGACGCAACCCGCCTCGGCCAGGCCGCCGCCCTCGGCAAGCCGGCCTCCGTCGTCGGCGGCCAGGCGATCTTTTCCGCCAATCCGCAGAACCCCGAGATCGGCGACATCCGCATGTCCTTCACGCGCTCGGACATCGACAGCGCAAGCTTCGTCGGCGCGCAACGCGGCGCGGGCCTCGTGCCCTATACGACCTCGAACGGACGGGCGCTCTTCCTGAGCCAGGCCGGCCTCGTGGAAGCGCCCGCCATGTTCGACGCGGCACAGAGCGAAAACACCGTCATCACCTGGCTGGTGCGCGCCGGCGGGCTCATCGGCCTGTTCATCGGCTTCGTCTTCATCCTGTCGATCCTCGGCGTCATCGCCGATCTCGTGCCCTTCATCGGCTCGATCGTCCGCTTCGGCACGACCGCGATCGCGCTGATCTTCACCCTTCTGATCGGCCCGAGCGTGATCGCCATCGCCTGGATCACCTACCGCCCGCTCATCGCCGTCGCCGTTCTGGCCGCCGGCATTGCGCTGGCGGCGGGCATCCTTTATCTGCGACGGGGCAAGGCGGCACCCGCCGCCGTACCGGCCTGACACGAAAAGCGGGGTAAGCGACGCGTGACCTTCTACATTTCGAAGATCTTCTGGCTCGTCGCACAACCCCTTTCGCTGGCCTTCTTCCTCATCGTCGCCGGCCTGCTCGCCGGTTTGCTGAAGTGGAACCGCATCAGGACGCTTTCGAGCGTTCTGGCCGCGCTGGTCCTGTTCCTCACCCTGTTCACGACGACAGGCGCGGTGCTGCTGCAGACGCTGGAGGACCGCATCCCCCGCGCCGCGCTGCCCGAGGGCGGACCGGCCTGCATCATCACGCTCGGCGGCGGCTTCGAGGCTGACGTCACCACCGCGCGCGGCGGTTACGAGATGAACCAGGCGGGGGATCGCTTCGTGGAGACGCTGCGGCTTGCCCGCGAGTTTCCACAGGCGCGCATCCTGATTTCCGGCGGTGACGGCTCCCTGAGCGGTGATTTCGAAGGCGACGCGGTGATCGGCAGCCGCTTCCTCGCGGCCTTCGGCATTCCCGAAACCCGGCTCATCCGCGAGGGGGGATCGCGCGATACGTTCGAGAATGCGGATTACACGCAGGCGCTGCTTGCCGAAAACGGCCTGGAACGCTGCCTTCTCGTCACCTCGGCCTTTCATATGCCGCGCTCGATCGGGCTCTTCCGCAAACGCGGTCTCGAGATGCTGCCCTGGCCGACCGATTTCCGTACGACCGGCAAGGCGAGCCTCGGCCTCGACCTGACCCAGCCTTCGGTCAACAGCCAGTTGATGACGATGGCCGTTCGCGAGTGGATCGGGCTCGCCTTCTATTCCATGGCCGGCCGCACGAGCGCGTTCCTGCCGGAATAGGCTACTTCTTCGAGATCGTCTCGAAACGGGCATTGCGCACCCGGATCGTCATCACGCAGTATTCGCTGTCGTCGCGGCCGCAGCTGGCGGCATTGGCCTTCAGCTCCAGCACCATGTTTCCGAACCGCTTCTTCATGTCGTAGCCGTAGAGATCGGCGACCGCCGCAAGGAAGAACCCGCCCTCGGCGACGCGGATATAGAAGTGGTGCGGGCAGCCGACATTGCCGCAGAGACCGCCCGGCACGCCATCGCAGTTGACCGCGCCGAGATTGAAGATCGCGTCCACCAGACGGTCGTTGTTGAAGTCGACATAGTCGGCGAAATCCTCGCCATAGACCGCCGTCTTGCAGCGCTTGGCGACCTCCGCCTGCACGGCGGACAGCGCATCGGGCACGATGTTGGAGGCGCGGGCCGGCATGGCCATCGAAACGATGGCGGCGGAGAGGAGCGCCAGAAAACTCATGCGGATAGCCATCTCTCAAACCTTTCCATGGCACGCGATTCGGTCATTATGGGCCGCTGACGGTGCGCGGCGTGATTCTGCCGGCGCACTCTACTGCGGCAAGGCTGTCGCGAGGCTTGGCCCGCATGAGAGGGGAACACCGTGTCGATCCTGGAACTGCTTGACTATACGGGGGTGGCCGTCTTTGCCGCGACCGGCGCGCTTTCGGCCTCGCGCAAGCAGCTCGACATCATCGGCTTCCTGTTTCTTGCAGCCGCCACGGGCATCGGCGGCGGTACGTTCCGCGATGTCATTCTCGGGGCCACGCCCGTTTTCTGGGTGGTGAACCCGACCTATCTCATCGTCTGCGTCTCGGTCGCGCTCATCGTCTTCGTGCTCGCGCACCGCATCGAATCCCGTTACCGCCTGCTGCTGTGGCTGGATGCGATGGGTGTGTCGGCCTATTGCGTGATGGGGGCAGCCAAGGGCTTCGCGGCAACCGGCTCGCCGACGGTGGCAATCACCACCGGCGTGCTGACGGCAAGCTTCGGCGGGATCATCCGCGACCTGCTGGCGGGAGAGCCTTCGGTGCTGCTGCGCCCGGAGATCTACGTCACCGCCGCCCTCATCGGTGCGGCGGGCTTCACGGCGGCGACGGTCGCGGGCGCGCCGCTCTGGCTGGCATCGGCCATCGGCATCGCCGCGGCCTTCATCGTGCGCGGCGGCGCCTTGAAGTTCGGCTGGCGGTTCCCGGTCTACAAGGCCCGGCCCGGTCGCCACCCCGACGATGTGATGTAGAAATTTCAGCCCTTGCGCGGACGCAGGCGGATGATCACGTCGACATGGGCGATTTCCATGCCTTCCGGCGGCTCGGGCAGATTTCCGATCTCGATATTGCTCACGGGAATGTCGAGGACGTGGTTTTCACCTTCAACGAAAAAGTGATGGTGATCGGAAACGTTGGTATCGAAATAGGTCTTCGAGCTTTCGACCGCGAGCACGCGGATCATGCCCGCCTCGGTGAACTGGTGCAGCGTGTTGTAGACGGTGGCCAGAGAGACCGGAACGCCGGCGGTGACGGCTTCCTCGTGCAGTTCCTCCACCGTCAGGTGGCGGTCGCCCTTGGCGAAAAGCAGGTCGGCAAGGGCCACACGCTGGCGCGTCGGGCGCAGGCCGCAATGGCGCAGGCGCTCTTCGATGGGCATCTCGTGTGCATGCGTCATGATCGACGTATCCGCTTGTCTGGCCTTGAACTCTAATCCTGAACTTTCGATATAACTTTTGCTGGAGCGGTATTCAATAGGATTACGTCGGCTTCAACACGCGCAACATGCGGAAAAACCGGGCTCCCACCCGCCGTTCTGTACTTTGCACTGGCTGTCATGGCGAGCATCATGTATGCGGACAGCGGAAACAACGTCTCGCCCTGACAGGGCGCGGCGAGAAGACGAGGAGTTCAGGAGCGCTTCAATCCGCATCCTGCCTCCACCAAATCCATGCGAACCAAGGGTCGCTCAAGACCGGGGATGAGACATTCGATGACGAGCAGGCAATCCAGCTACAACTACGAGGAAATTCTGGCCTGCGGCCGTGGCGAGCTTTTCGGCCCCGGCAACGCACAGCTTCCTCTGCCGCCTATGCTGATGGTCCACCGCATCACCGATATTTCCGAAACCGGCGGCGCCTTCGACAAGGGCTATATCCGCGCCGAATACGATGTGAAGCCGGACGACTGGTATTTCCCCTGTCACTTCCAGGGCAACCCGATCATGCCGGGCTGCCTTGGCCTCGACGGCATGTGGCAGCTGACCGGCTTCTTCCTCGGCTGGCTCGGCGAGCCCGGCCGCGGCATGGCGCTGTCCACGGGCGAAGTGAAGTTCAAGGGCATGGTTCGTCCCGATACCAAGCTCCTCGAATACGGCATCGACTTCAAGCGCGTGATGCGCGGCCGCCTCGTGCTCGGCACGGCGGACGGCTGGCTGAAGGCCGATGGCGAAACCATCTATCAGGCGAGCGACCTGCGCGTCGGCCTGTCGAAGGACAAGGAAGCTTAAGGGCGGCGCCAGCCACCGGCAGCCTGAGGGCGGCATTCGCCCTCACCATGAGACGTTCTAGAAAAGGTCATGAATATGAGACGGGTAGTTGTCACGGGCTTGGGGATCGTATCCTCGATCGGGAACAATGCTGACGAGGTGACGGCTTCGCTGCGCGACGCGCGCTCGGGCATCAGCTTCTCGCAGGATTTCGCCGACCACGGCTTCAAGTGCCAGGTCTGGGGTTCGCCTAATATCGACACCACGGAACTCGTCGATCGCCGGGCCGCCCGCTTCCTCTCCCAGGGCGGTGCGTGGAACCACGTCGCCATGAAGCAGGCGATCGCCGATGCCGGCCTGGAAGAGGCCGACTATGCCGCCAATCCGCGCGCGGGCATCATCATGGGTTCGGGCGGTCCTTCCACCCGCACGCTGATCGAAGCCGCCGAAATCACGCTCAAGAACAACTCGCCCAAGCGCATCGGCCCCTTTGCCGTGCCGAAGGCGATGTCGTCCACGGCATCCGCGACGCTCGCCACCTGGTTCAAGATCCACGGCGTCAACTACTCGATCTCGTCGGCCTGCTCGACATCGGCGCATTGCATCGGCAATGCCGCCGAGATGATCCAGTGGGGCAAGCAGGACCTCATGTTCGCCGGCGGCCACGAGGATCTGGACTGGACCATGTCGAACCTGTTCGATGCGATGGGCGCCATGTCCTCCAAGTACAACGACACGCCCGCCACGGCCTCGCGCGCCTATGACGCGACCCGTGACGGCTTCGTCATTGCCGGCGGTGCTGGCGTTCTGGTTCTGGAGGAACTGGAACATGCCAAGGCGCGCGGCGCGAAGATCTATGCCGAAATCACCGGCTACGGCGCGACATCGGACGGTTACGACATGGTCGCCCCGTCGGGCGAAGGTGCGGTGCGCTGCATGCGCCAGGCGCTCGCCACCGTGAAGGGCGATGTCGACTACATCAACACGCACGGCACCTCGACGCCCGTCGGCGATTCCAAGGAGATCGGCGCGATCCGCGAAGTCTTCGGCGACAAGATCCCGCACATCCAGTCGACCAAGTCGCTGACCGGCCACTCGCTGGGTGCCGCCGGCGTGCAGGAATCGATCTACGGCCTGCTGATGATGCAGGCGGGTTTCATCGGCGAGAGCGCGCATATCACCGAGCTCGACCCGGAATTCGACGGCGTTCCGATCGTGCGCAAGCGCATCGACAATGCGAAGATCGATACGGTTCTTTCCAATTCCTTCGGTTTCGGCGGCACGAACGCCACGCTGGTCTTCCAGCGCCACAACGGATGACAGGCATGACGGGGATCATGAACGGCAAGCGCGGCCTCATCATGGGGGTCGCGAACAACCACTCCATCGCATGGGGCATCTCGCAGAAGCTCGCGAACCAGGGCGCGGAACTCGCCTTTACCTATCAGGGTGAGGCGCTCGGCAAGCGGGTGAAGCCGCTGGCCGCCGAGCTCGGCTCCGATTTCGTCATTCCCTGCGATGTCGAGGACATCGCATCGGTCGACGCCACGATCGAGGCGATCAAGGAAAAGTGGGGCAAGCTCGACTTCGTGGTGCATGCCATCGGCTTTTCCGACAAGAACGAGCTGAAGGGCCTCTATGCGAACACCACGCGTGAGAACTTCTCGCGCACGATGGTGATCTCCTGCTTCTCCTTCACCGAAATCGCCAAGCGTGCGGCCGAGCTGATGACGGACGGCGGCGCGATGCTGACGCTGACCTATGGCGGTTCCACCCGCATCATGCCGAACTACAACGTCATGGGTGTTGCCAAGGCGGCCCTCGAAGCCTCCGTGCGCTACCTCGCCGGCGACTACGGCCCGCAGGGCATCCGTGTGAATGCGATCTCCGCGGGCCCGATCCGGACGCTGGCAGGTGCGGGCATCTCGGATGCGCGCGCCATGCTCTCCTGGCAGCAGAAGAACGCACCGCTGCGCCGCACGGTCACGATCGAGGATGTCGGCAATTCGGCGCTTTACCTGCTTTCCGACCTGTCGAGCGGCGTGACCGGCGAAATCCACTATGTGGATTCCGGCTACAACATCACCTCCATGCCGACGCTGGAGCGGCTGGCCAAGGCAGACAGCGAGTAACGAACAAACGGCGCGGAGTTACACTTCGCGCCGTTTCTCCTTGATCGATCAAAGCACCAAGAGAATACCGACAAGCAGGACCATCGCGACCAGGATGCCAAGCAGCATCGTGCGCACGCGGCTGTTCATTTCGATCGGCTTGCCATCAGCCCCTCGCCTCAAGAAAGCGAGCGGCGATTCGGAAGGCGGCGTATGCCCCTCCCCCTGTTTCACGTCCTTGGCGATGACTTCCGCCACGTCTTCCATGATCGGCGGTCTGGCAGGTCCAAAAGCCATTGCAGGCCTCCTGAACGGCTACGGTCCCGTCATGGTGGACCTGTTTCAGGAAAATGGCAATCGGCGCAACCGGAAGCCGACGCCGGTCCCCCCTGAACCTCAACGACGGCCGAAGAGGACCTTGAAGCGGGCGTTGCGGCAGACTTCGCCGCTTTCCTTGAAGGCTTCCTTCAGCACCGGCTCGTAGGGCAGGCCGCGATTGGCGACCATCAGCAGGCGGCCGCCGATCTTCAAGGACTTTGCCGCCATCCGGATCATGCCGGCGCCGAGGGAGTGATCGGCGGCATGGCCTTCGTGGAAGGGCGGGTTCATGACGATGAGGTCGTAGTGATCGCGCGGGGTTTCGGCCGTCAGATCGAACCAGTAGAAGCGCGCGGGAACGTTCGGGCAGTTCTCCGCCATGTTCTCCTTGGCCGCTTCCAGCGCCTCGTAATGCGCCTCGAACAGGTCGACGCCCTTCGCCTGCGGCGCACGATCGGCGAGCATGACGGAGAGGTAGCCCCAGCCCGCGCCGAAATCGGCGGCGTGGCCGTTGAAATCTTCGGGAATGCGGCTGGCAAGCAGCTCGGAGCCGTCGTCAATGCGGTCGTGGGAGAACATGCCCGGTGCCGCGGTAAAGCGGCCGTCGACGCGCACCGGCTTGGCCGCCAGCTTGGCAATCGCCTCCGCCGGATCCTCCGGACGGGCAAACCAGATGGCGAGGCCATGATATTTCGGCATGGAATCGCCCGTCAGGCCGAGCTGGTCGAGACGCTTGCGCATCGACTGCACGCCGTCTTCCTTGCTGCCCGCGACGACGATCAGGCCGCCGGTGCGAACGCGCCGCAGGGCCTCTGCAATGCGGTTCTCGTTTTCACCCTTGTGCTTGTTCATCAGGATGAGCGCGCCGTCGAAATCCTCGCCCTCGATGAGCGGCGTCACCGGCTGGCGCACGGCTTCCAGGCCACGATAGAGCGACCGCAGCGGCTGGACCGCCTCCAGCGACGCGGCAAAACCTTCCGGCGGGCGCTGGCCGGCTTCCGCGCCGAGGAAGAGGTAACGTTCGCCCTCGCCGGGCATGCCGAGCGTGCCGGAGGCAAAGGGGTGGAACAGGGTCTTCAGGGCATCGCGGGTCATGGTCGGCTCACAGCGTGGGGTTTCAGACGTTCAAAAGAAAGGGCGCGGAACATGCCGCTCCGCGCCCCTTCCCAAAGGTAGAGGGTCCGATTACTCGGCGGCTTCGCCGTCGGCCTTCTTCTCGGCAACGATCTCCTTGCCGGTTGCCTGGTCGACGACCTTCATGGAGAGGCGAACCTTGCCGCGCTCGTCGAAGCCCATCAGCTTGACCCAGACCTTGTCGCCTTCCTTGACGACGTCGGAGGTCTTGGCAACGCGCTCGGACGCGAGCTGCGAGATGTGCACGAGGCCATCGCGCGGGCCGAAGAAGTTGACGAAGGCGCCGAAGTCGGCGGTCTTGACGACCGTGCCTTCGTAGATCATGCCGACTTCCGGTTCAGCCACGATCGAGTGGATCCACTTGCGGGCCGCCTCGATTTCCTTGCCGGAGGACGATGCGATCTTGATCGTGCCGTCGTCTTCGATGTTGATCTTGGCGCCGGTCTTTTCGACGATCTCGCGGATGACCTTGCCGCCCGTGCCGATGACTTCACGGATCTTGTCGACCGGGATGTTCATCACTTCGATGCGCGGCGCGAACTCGCCAAGCTGCGAGCGGCCTTCGGAGATGGCATTGGCCATTTCGCCGAGGATGTGCTTGCGGCCGCCCTGTGCCTGGCTGAGCGCGACCTTCATGATCTCTTCGGTGATACCGGCGATCTTGATGTCCATCTGCAGCGAGGTGATGCCGTCGGCGGTGCCGGCGACCTTGAAGTCCATGTCGCCGAGGTGGTCTTCGTCACCGAGGATGTCGGAGAGAACCGCGAAACGGTCACCTTCGAGGATCAGGCCCATGGCGATACCGGCAACGGGCTTGGCCAGCGGAACGCCGGCGTCCATCAGCGCGAGCGAGGTGCCGCAGACCGTGGCCATCGAGGACGAGCCGTTCGACTCGGTGATCTCGGAAACGACGCGCAGCGTGTAGGGGAACTGTTCCGCCGTCGGCAGCATCGGGCGGATAGCACGCCATGCAAGCTTGCCGTGGCCGATTTCGCGGCGGCCCGGGGAGCCCATGCGGCCCGTTTCACCGACCGAGTAGGGCGGGAAGTTGTAGTGCAGCAGGAAGCGTTCCTTGTACATGCCGGTCAGGCTGTCGACATACTGCTCGTCTTCGCCGGTGCCGAGCGTGGCAACGACCACGGCCTGGGTTTCACCGCGGGTGAAGAGAGCCGAGCCGTGCGTGCGCGGCAGGATACCGACTTCCGATACGATGGCGCGAACGGTGTCGAGATCGCGGCCGTCGATACGGCTCTTGGTGTCGAGGATGTTCCAGCGAACGATCTTCGCCTGCAGGTGCTTGAACACCGAGCCGATGACTTCGGCGGAGTACTTGGGCTCGACGCCCTCGGGCAGGAAGTGTGCCTTCACCTTGGCCTTGACGGCGTCGACGGCGGCGTAACGGTCGGCCTTCTGGGTGATCTTGTAGGCGGCGCGCAGTTCGGTTTCCGCGATGCCGAGCATTTCGGCTTCGAGTTCGGAATAGTCTTCCGGCTGGAAGTCGCGCGGTTCCTTGGCAGCCACTTCGGCGAGCTTGATGATCGCGTCGATGACCGGCTGGAAGCCCTTGTGGCCGAACATGACAGCGCCGAGCATGACGTCTTCGTTCAGTTCCTTGGCTTCGGATTCCACCATCAGGACGGCGTCCTGGGTGCCGGCGACGACGAGGTCGAGAACCGATTCATCCATCTCGTCGAGATGCGGGTTCAGGACGTATTCGCCGTTGATGTAGCCGACGCGTGCGCCGCCGACCGGGCCCATGAAGGGAACGCCGGAGATCGTGAGCGCTGCGGAAGCGGCAACCATCGACAGAACGTCGGGATCGTTTTCGAGGTCATGCTGGACGACAGTGACGACGACCTGCGTGTCGTTCTTGTAGCCTTCCGGGAAAAGCGGGCGGATCGGACGGTCGATCAGGCGGGAAACCAGCGTTTCCTTTTCCGACGGACGGCCTTCGCGCTTGAAGTAGCCACCCGGGATCTTGCCGGCGGCGTAGGTCTTTTCCTGGTAGTTGACGGTGAGCGGGAAGAAATCCTGGCCCGGCTTCGGCGCCTTGGCCGAGACGACGGTGGCGAGTACGACGGTCTCGCCGTAGGTCGCGAGAACCGCGCCGTCAGCCTGGCGGGCGATCTTGCCGGTTTCCAGCTTGAGCGGACGGCCCGCCCATTCGATTTCAACCGTATGGGTATCGAACATGTCTTGTCCTTCGTAAGGCGGATACGCGCACCGCCGCCCGAAAAGGCGCAGGTGGTCTATCCGCTTCATGACGCATCATGGGCAAGACAACGGGAGGCTTCGTGTTTGCTGGCCGCAATTCCGGACGGAAACCGTTCTGGAACCGCTTCTCAGGGAAGCATCCTGCAATCCTGCCCCATGACAGGTCATCGGTTGGTTCCGCAGGTCCGGCCCATCCGGCCTGCTGGATAATGCCATCTCGCGAGGCGGCCTCGACCGGCACTGGCGAAACGGTACGGCGGAATTGTCTTCCGCAAAAGAATGCGGCGGGCGCTCGTGAGAACGCCCGCCGAAATTGCTTAGCGGCGAATACCCAGGGCAGCAATCAGCTTGCTGTAACGGGATTCATCCTTCTTCTTGAGGTAGTCAAGAAGCGAGCGGCGGCTGGACACCATCGTCAGAAGGCCACGACGGGAGTGGTTGTCCTTCTTGTGACCCTTGAAGTGTTCCGTCAGGTTGTTGATGCGCTCGGTCAGGATCGCAACCTGGACTTCCGGCGAACCGGTGTCGCCTTCGACAGTTGCGTATTCCTTGATCAGCGCAGCCTTGCGCTCAGCAGTGATCGACATCGTATGTCCTTTCATGAATGGAGAACCAGAAGTCGCCAAAAGCCGGGATGTCGTCCAGCGATGGCCGTGAGGCAAGGGGCAAAAGCCCGCATTGCTGGCGGTGCCTATAAACCATTCGCTTGTGAAAGGGAAGGCCCGTTCTACCGCTGCGGCACCGGCAGGCTGGGTGCGGCCTTCGCCGCATCGCTCGTCGCCGGGCAAACGACATAGGCTGCAAAGATCCATCCAAGCTGCCGACCGTGCACCGAAACCAGCAGCCAGCGTTTCGTGCCGAGCTTGCGCTGGTCGAGGATGACGACGCCGGTGCCATTCGCAAGCGTCGTGAGAACAGGACCGTTCGGCGCGGCGCGCACGTTGAGGGGCGTGCCCGTGGGATCGTCGACCAGGCACTCCCCGGCCAGCGCCGGCGAGACGAGGAGGAGGCCGCCAAGAGCCGCAGCACGCAGAAGAAATCTCATGGAATAGCCCCGAGCATGAGAAGGAGCCGCCGTTCTATCATGAATTGTGGCGTGCGTGATGAGCTTCCTCATCGCGCAACCGCGCAAGCGGGATCGTGACACGCCATTCGATACCGTCGTCGTGCACGATGAAGTCGAGCTTGGCATCCAGCGCCATGCCGAGCATGCGCTCCAGGACCACGCTGCCGAAGCCCTTCCGGCTAGCCGCGATGGCCTCCCTGTCGATCGACGCCTTGCTCTCGCGCCAGACGAGATTGAGATCCTCGCCCTTCGCCACCCAGCTCAGCGAGACGATGCCCCTTTCGTTTGCCAGCGCACCGTATTTCGTTGCATTGGTCGAAAGCTCGTGCAGCGCCATGCCGAGCGTTTGCGAGGCCTGCGGATCGAGCAGAACGGCAGGGCCCGTAATGCGCACGCGGGCCGCATCGTCGGGCGTGAACGGCTTCAACTGGTTCTTGGCAAGCTCCATCAGGTTGATGCCGTCGGATGCATTGGCGATCATCAGGTCGGTCGAGCGGGCCAGCCCCGCCACGCGCTTGCGGAAGGTTTCTGCGAAATCGGCGGCATTCTCCGCGCCGGCTGCCGACTGGTTCAGCATGGCCTGGATGACGGTGAGCTGGTTCTTGGAGCGGTGCGCCACCTCACGCATGAGGAAGCGAACCTCGTTTTCGGATTTAACCCGCGCGTCCGCCGCTTCCGCCAGCGCACGCGACACCGTCTCCAGTTCGGTGATGGCATAGGGCCGTGCGGCGACGCGCTCGCCATGCCCGAGCCTGCGGGCATCATGCGCAAGCAGCCGGACGTCCCGCGACAGGACCCGCGCGATGCCGACCGCGCCGATCGCGGCCAGCAGCGCGAAGACCACGCCGCCGATCACCAGCCAGCGTATCGACGAGGCCGCCGGCGCCTGCACGTCGGAGGATTTCGCCCAGGCGATCATGCGCCAGCCCGCCAGCGACGAGAACTCGGTGACGATCTGATAATTCGTGCCGTCCTGCCGCATGGTGCTGACGCCGAGGCGCAGGGATGGCACCACGCGCAGGAAAAATTCCGTACCGGTCTTCTGTTTCTCGTCCGTCGAGGCGATCACGGTGCCCGTGCTGTCGATGACCGCGGCGTTCCAGCCGGGGGACAGGACATCCGGATTGACCGCACGGCGCAAGGCGTCGGCATTCTTCGTCAGCGTCAGCAGAACCTGCCGGCCGTTCGAAAGCCGCATGGGCTGGTAGACGTTGAAGACCCATTGCTGCGCCGTCCGGCCGAAGAAGATATCCGAGACCATGCGCTCGCCGCGCGCCAGCGCCAGGCTTGCGGAGGTCGGATCGGACGCCATGTTGAGGGCAGTGCCATAGGGCACGCGCGTGTTGACGAGCTGACGCATCGCCGGATCGATGACGAGAAAATGGATATCCGTGCCTTCGAGCGTCTTGCTGGCCTGCGCATGCAGCCCGGCAAAGTCGCCCTGCACCAAGCTCTCCGATGTGGAGAGAAAGTTCAGCGTCGAGAACATGCCGGAAATTTCACGCTCGACGGCGCGGTTCACGGCGCTCGTCGAGGTGCGCAGCAGCGATTCGAAAATCCGCTCCTGCGCCTCGTTGGTGCGCTTCAGAACCACCATGGAAAACAGGAAGGCCGGCACGATCAGGACGAGGATCATGCAGACGAGATAGAAGAGGACCGGATAGTGCATGCGCCGGCGTCCGACGGCAGGTTTTGCCTCCGCGTCTCCGGCAGAGATCGTTCTGTCAGTCGGCGCAATCGTCAACGGCCAGCCCTTTTCACCCTTCCCTCAGGAGCGATCACGGCGGCGCACGCCGCCCACCCCGCCCCGGAGCGAACCTTGCAGGCCCATAAAGCCTGTTGCTTGTGGTGAAATCAAGTCGGGGGCGGTTGGTTCCGCCCCCATATCAACCTTGAAAGACCCGCTTGGGGCGGAACTCGCCGCCGCCGATTTCGCCGATCGCCACCAGCTTGCCGCGCGCCGTGGCATAGGCCTCGTCGGCGGAAACCGGCGCATCGCGGCCGCGAAGGATGATGGGATTGCCCATGCGCAGCCGATGCGCCTGGTCATCGTTGATGATGATCTGCGGCAGGTTGGAGAGGGCCTCGCCCGTATCGATCAGAAAGGCGTCCAGCGCCGCGAGGCGCTCGGCTTCGTCCTCGATCTTTTCCAGCGCCACCAGATCGGCGAGCGGCACCATGTCGTCCTCGCCGAACGGCGCGACGAAGGTGCGGCGCAGCGCCGAGATATGACCGTAACAGCCGAGCTGGCGGCCGAAATCGCGGGCGAGCGCGCGCACATAGGTCCCCTTGCCGCACTCCACTTCGAAGCGCGCGGTGTTCTCGTCCGACGCGATCAGCGTCAGGCGGTGGATTTCCACCTCACGCGACGGGATTTCCACCGTCTCGCCTTCGCGGGCGAGATCATAGGCACGCTCGCCATCGATCTTGATGGCCGAAAACTGCGGGGGGATCTGCTGGATGGTGCCGGTATAGTCGCCGAGGATCGCCTTGATCTCTTCGGCGGTCGGGCGCTTGCCGGAACTCTGCGTCACCTCGCCTTCGAGGTCGTCCGTCGTGCGCTCCTCGCCCCAGGTGACCGTGAACTCATAGATCTTGCGGCCGTCCATGACGTAGGGAACGGTCTTGGTCGCATCGCCCAGCGCGATCGGCAGCATGCCGGAGGCGAGCGGATCGAGCGTGCCGGCATGACCGGCCTTCTGGGCCTTGAGAAGCCACTTGATCTTGGCGACGGCTTCGGTCGAGCCGAAATCGAACGGCTTGTCGAGAATAAGCCAGCCGGAAACCGGCCGGCCCTTGGGTTTGCGGGGCTTGGACATCTTTATCCTGGGTTACTTGTCGTCGTCGCCGCCATCGGCGGAAAGGTCGCGCGCCACTTCGGGCGAGCGCAGGAGCTCGTCGATCTTCTTGTAATTGTCGAAGCTCGTATCGTCGCGGAAGCGGACGTCCGGCATGTATTTCATCTGGCGCAGCTGCGGGCCGAGGCGGCCGCGGATGAACTTCGCATTGCGGTTGAGCGCCTCGATGACCGTGTCGTGATCCTTGACGCCCAGCGGCGTGACATAGGCCGTCGCATGCTTCAGGTCCGGCGACATGCGGACTTCCGAAATCGAGATCACCGTCTTTTCGAGAAGCGGATCACGCACTTCGCCGCGCTGGAGAACCTGGGTCAGGGCCGCGCGCACCTGCTCGCCGACGCGCAGCATGCGTTGCGACGGTGCGGAGGTAGTTGCTCTTGCCATGGTCGTTACCTTCAAAAAAATGCGAGCGCCGAAAAGGTCCGGCGCTCGCACGATATTGGGATCGCCGGACGCTTACAGCGTGCGGGTGATGTGCTCCACGCGGAAGCACTCGATCGTGTCGCCCGCGCGGATGTCCTCGTAGTTCTCGAAGGCCATGCCGCATTCCTGGCCCATCGGCACTTCGGCGACTTCGTCCTTGAAGCGCTTGAGGGTCTTGAGCTTGCCTTCATGGATGACGACGTTGTCGCGCACGAGGCGCACGCCGGCACCACGCTCGACCTTGCCTTCGATGACGCGGCAACCCGCGACCTTGCCGACCTTCGTGATGTTGAACACCTCGAGGATCTCGGCATTGCCGAGGAAGGTTTCGCGACGCTCCGGCGAGAGCAGGCCCGACATCGCCGCCTTCACGTCATCCACCAGATCGTAGATGATGTTGTAGTAGCGGATTTCGAGACCGGCGCGTTCGGCCGCCGTGCGTGCCTGGGCATTCGCACGGACGTTGAAGCCGATGATCGCGGCATTGGACGCTTCGGCGAGCGAAATGTCCGACTCGGTGATGGCGCCGGCACCCGAATGCACGATGCGCACGCGCACTTCGTCCGTGCCCAGCTTGTCGAGCGCGCCGGCAATGGCTTCGATCGAGCCCTGCACGTCGCCCTTGATGAGCAGCGGGAACTCCTTGAGGCCCGTGTTCTGCAGCTGGCTCATCATCTGCTCGAGCGAACCGCGCGAACCGGCCTGACGCGCCACCTGCTTCTCGCGGGCGAGGCGCTGGCGGTATTCGGAGATCTCGCGGGCGCGGCTCTCGTTCTCGACGACGGCGAACTTGTCACCGGCGGCCGGCGTGCCGGACAGGCCAAGCACCTCGACCGGCATGGACGGACCGGCTTCCTTGACGTGCTCGCCCTTGTCGTTGACCAGCGCACGCACGCGGCCCCACTGATCGCCTGCGACCAGGATCTGGCCGGGCTTCAGCGTACCGGTCTGAACCAGCACGGTTGCAACGGCGCCGCGGCCGCGATCCAGCTGGGCTTCGACGACGACGCCTTCGGCCGTGCGGTTCGGGTTCGCCTTGAGGTCGAGGATTTCGGCCTGCAGCAGGACGGCTTCGAGCAGCTTGTCGAGGTTGAGGCGGTTCTTGGCCGACACTTCCACGTCGAGCGTTTCACCGCCCATGGATTCGACGAAGACCTCGTGCTGGAGGAGCTGGTTGCGCACCTTCTGCGGGTCGGCTTCGTGCTTGTCGATCTTGTTGATCGCCACGATGATCGGCACGCCGGCCGCCTTGGCGTGGTTGATGGACTCGATCGTCTGCGGCATCACGCTGTCGTCGGCGGCGACCACGAGGATCGCGATATCCGTCGCCTGCGCACCACGGGCACGCATGGCGGTGAACGCGGCGTGGCCGGGGGTGTCGATGAAGGTGATCTTGTGACCGTTGTGCTCGACCTGGTAGGCGCCGATATGCTGCGTGATGCCACCGGCTTCGCCGGCGACCGTGTTGGCCTGGCGGATGGCATCGAGCAGCGAGGTCTTGCCGTGGTCGACGTGACCCATGATGGTCACGATCGGCGGACGGCTTTGCAGATCGCCGGCATCGTCGGTGACGTTGAAGATGCCTTCTTCGACGTCGGATTCCGAAACGCGCTTGACGGTGTGGCCGAATTCGCCCGCGATGAGTTCAGCCAGGTCGGCGTCGATCAGATCGCCGGGCTTCATCATCTGCCCTTCCTTCATCAGGTACTTGATGACGTCGACGGCGCGTTCGGACATGCGCTGCGACAGTTCCTGAATGGTGATGGTTTCCGGCAGGATGACCTCGCGCATGACCTTCTCGCGGGTTTCCTGCATCTGGCTGCGCTTGAACTTCTCCTGGCGGCGACGCATCGCCGACAGCGAGCGGCCGCGCTGCGAGCCGTCCTCGTCCGTCGAAGCGGTGGTGAGCGTCAGCTTGCCCTGGCGGCGGCCGTCGTCGGACTTCGGACGGGCCGGAGCCTTGGCCGGCTCGGGACGCTTGATGGCGCCGCGGTTGGCGGGCACGCCGCCACGCGGACGCTTGTCGTCATCGTCGTCCGCATCGCGGCGACCACGACCGGGAACTCCGGCCGGCGCGGCAACGGGCACGCGGCCCGGCTGCGGACGCGTTTCGGCAGCAGCGGGAGCAGCAGCGCGTGCGACCGGCTGCGGTTCGACGACTTCCGGTTCGGGCGCGGGTGCGGCGGCCTCGTTGGCGCGGCGCTCGGCCTCTTCCTTCTCGCGCTGGATGCGGGCTTCTTCCTCAGCCTTGCGGCGGGCTTCTTCCTCGACCTTGCGGCGGGCCTCGTCCTCGGCGCGCTGGCGCGCTTCGGCGGCATCGCGGATCTGGGCTTCGGCAAGCGCGCGGCGGCGGGCCTCGACCTCATCGGGCGAAAGCTGGTTCAGCACGACGCCGACACGCGGACGGCTCTGCTCGGCCGAACGCGAAGGCTGCTGCTGGACCGGCCGCGACTGCTGCGGCGCGGGACGCGTCTGCTGAGGTTCGGGCTGGCGCTGCACGGGCGTGACAGGCGCCGACGCCTGGCGGTCTTCGCCCGGGCGGCTGAAATGGCGCTTGGTGCGGGTCTCGACCACGACGGCCTTCGTGCGGCCACGACCCATGTCCTGGCGCACGGTTCCCTGCTGAACCCCCGAGGGCTTCAGGCTCAGGGTCTTCTTGCCAGCCACACTGATCGTCTTGTCGTCTTCGTTGTCGGTCATTCCGTTCCGTTCCTAAGATCAGGGCCGGATGCGTATCACCAGACCCCGTCGTTCAATTGTGTTCACCCAATGCGAATTCGGCCGGCCGAATGCCGGTAACCGCGTCATTGGTTCGTCTGGCCAGCGCCACCTTTTGTCATCATCAGGCTGTCGCCCCGATATTTTTCGAGCATGATTGCGCGCTTCACTACACCCTCACCCGCCTGCCCTGCAAGCGCTGCGGCATGGATAAACGCATTCTGGCCCAAAAGCCCCTCCAATTCGCTCTCGGAGAAGAGCCTGAAGGAGGGAATTTCCGTTTCGTCATCGGTAAGGAAGCTTGCGGCCTTCCTCGCCTGGTCAATCTTTCGCACCCCGTCCGCCGCCGCATCCGTCGCGTGGAAGACGGCCAATGCCGCCAGAGCGCGAACCGCCTGATCGACCTTGGAGGAGCCTGTGATGAACTGTCCGGCCTTGCGCGCCATGTTCATCATGCCGCCGAGCTGGGCCGCGATCAGCCTGTCCACTTCCGCGCCGAGTTCCGGCGCGGCCTTCGCCTCCGCCTTCAACGCACGCCCGAAAAGCTTTCTGGCGACCGCCTTGTCGACGATCGCCCGTTCTGCCTTCACCCAGCATCCGCGTCCGGGAAGTTGACGCTTGAGATCCGGAACGACGCTGCCGTCCGGGCCCAGGACAAAGCGGATCAGATCATCCGCCTCGCCCTTTTCGCGCGTCACGATGCACATGCGGTCGTTCACGCCGTCCTCGTCTTTCCTGCCCATATAGGTTTCCGCTCTTGTCAACGCAAACCGCTATGCAAAATCAGCGGGCGGCATGCCAACGTGGAAGACGCCGATCAGGCGTCCTCTTCACCGCCCTCGACGACTTCTTCTTCCTCGGCGGCGAGATCCTCCTGCGTGATCCAGCCGGCCGCCAGACGGGCCTGAACGATCATCGCTTCGGCCTCGGCGCGGGAAACCTCGAACTTCGAGAACAGGCCCTCGAACTTCTTCGTCTCGCCATCCTTGCGCTCGGTCCAGCCGACGAGATCGTCTGCGGCGCAGCCTGCGAAGTCTTCCATCGTCTTGATACCGTCTTCGCCCAGCGCAACGAGCATCTGGCTCGTCATGCCGTCGATCTGGCGCAGGTCGTCGGAAACGCCGAGTTCCTTGCGCTTGGCATCCATCTCGGCCTCGAGGCCGTCGAGATGCTCGCGGGCGCGGGTCTGGAGTTCCTGGGCCGTGTCTTCGTCGAAGCCGTCGATCGAGGCGATTTCGTCGAGATCGACGTAGGCGAGTTCCTCGACGGCGGCGAAGCCTTCGGAGGCCAGAACCTGGCCGACCATCTCATCCACGTCGAGCGCTTCCATGAAGAGGTTGGTGCGCTCGTTGAATTCCTTCTGGCGACGCTCGGACTCTTCGGCTTCCGTCAGGATGTCGATGTCCCAGCCGGTCAGCTGCGAGGCAAGACGGACGTTCTGGCCGCGGCGGCCGATGGCCAGCGACAGCTGCTCGTCGGGAACGACGACTTCGATGCGCTCGGCATCTTCGTCGAGAACGACCTTGGCGACCTCAGCCGGCTGAAGGGCGTTGACGATGAAGGAAGCCGGATCCTGGCTCCACGGAATGATGTCGATCTTCTCGCCCTGCAGCTCGCCGACGACGGCCTGGACGCGCGAACCGCGCATACCGACACAGGCGCCGACCGGATCGATCGACGAATCGTTCGAGATGACGGCGATCTTGGCGCGCGAACCCGGGTCGCGGGCAACCGACTTGATCTGGATGATGCCGTCGTAGATTTCGGGCACTTCCATGGTGAAGAGCTTCACCATGAACTGCGGATGGGTCCGCGACAGGAAGATCTGCGGGCCGCGCTGCTCGCGCCGCACGTCGTAGACGAAGGCGCGGACGCGGTCGCCGTAGCGCATGTTCTCGCGCGGGATCATCTCGTCGCGGCGGATGATGCCTTCGCCACGGCCGAGATCGACGATGACGTTGCCATATTCGACGCGCTTGACCGTGCCGTTGACGATTTCGCCGATGCGGTCCTTGTATTCGTCGAACTGGCGGTCGCGCTCGGCTTCGCGCACCTTCTGCACGATGACCTGCTTGGCCGACTGGGCGGCGATGCGGCCGAAGTCCATCGGCGGCAGCGGGTCGGCGATGAAGTCGCCGAGCTTGGCGTCGGGGTTGCGGTCGCGTGCCAGTTCCAGCGGGATCTGGGTCGAATAGTCCTCGGCGTGCTCGACGACCTCAAGCAGGCGCTGGAGGCGGATTTCGCCGGTCTTGGAATTGATGTCGGCGCGGATGTTCGATTCCGTGCCGTAACGCGAGCGGGCTGCCTTCTGGATGGCGTCGGCCATCGCGGCAAGCACGATCTCGCGGTCGATGACCTTTTCACGGGCCACGGCATCCGCGATCTGCAGAAGCTCAAGCCGGTTCGCACTGACTGCCATTGTCTCAGGTCTCCATGGTCGGGCCGGGGCCTGTGCCTCCGACCTATCTGAAGCGGAACACCGCTCCGGTTGCGTCCTCTCCGCCCCGCCACTCGGCCGGAGCGCACTCACACATTATTCTTCGTCGCCGCCGTCTTCGTCGTTCTGGTTGGCGGCCTGCGCGGCCTTGGCCTTCTTGTCGGCGGCCAGCGCATCGCGGATCAGTTCGTCGGTCAGGATCAGCCGGCCTTCGGCAAGCGCCGTGAAGGGAATGACGACCGTCGGCGCATCGCCGGCGGCGGGCTGGTCCCGGTCGAGCGTGAAGCCGTCCTCGTCGGCGGCAGTAATCGTGCCGCGAAAGCGCTTGCGGCCATCGACCAGGATCGACGTCTCGCATTTCAGCAGGTGCCCGGTCCAGCGCTTGAAGTCCGACTTGCGGACCATCGGCCGGTCGATACCGGGAGACGACACTTCGAGATGATACGCCTTATCGATCGGGTCCTCAACATCGAGCACCGGCGAGACCGCCATCGAGACCTGCTCGCAGTCCTCGACGGTCATGGTGCCGTCCGGCCGCTCGCACATGATCTGCAAGGTGGCGCCGTTCTGCGCCGACAGGCGCACGCGCACCAGCTGGTAGCCGATCTGCTCGATGGTCGGCTCGATGATGTCGGCAACGCGGCGGTCGAGGCCGGTTTCGACGATCAGCCGCGGCTCGATGGCCACATTTTCCGTCTGGGTCGTGTCGGACATGGCGTGCCCTCCCGGGATGGTCGTTATCATGCGCCTGATCGAGGCAATAAAAAAGAGCGGGTCCTCGCGGGCCCACTCTTCATCTGACGATCAAGAATTTGACGCTGATATAGACCGGGTTCGTCACAAATGCAAGGTCGGCGACGGCGGACCCTGTGGGCGAGCTATTTCCAGCCATCGACTTGCCGCTTTCGTCGCATGGACTAGATTGCTAGCCAACGCTGCTTCGAGAATGAGTACCCACCGTGCCGGACCGGAAATCCCCCCTCGCCCCTTTCCGAAATGAGACGTTTCGCGTGATCTGGGCAGCGAGCCTGATTTCGAACTTCGGCGGGCTCATCCAGTCGGTCGGCGCGGCCTGGATGATGGCCTCGATATCCTCCTCCGCCAACATGGTCGCGCTGGTGCAGGCCTCCACCTCGCTCCCGATCATGCTGTTTTCCGTCGCGGCCGGCGCGCTTGCCGACAATTTCGACCGGCGCAAGCTGATGCTGACGGCGCAGGCATTCATGTTCGTCGTCTCCGTCATGCTGACGGTCTTCGCCTGGCAGGGGCTGATCACGCCCTGGCTGCTCCTGACCTTCACCTTTCTCATCGGCTGTGGCACCGCGCTGAACAATCCGGCCTGGCAGGCATCGGTCGGCGACATGGTGCCGCGCGAGGACCTGCCCGCCGCCGTGTCGCTCAACAGCATGGGCTTCAACCTGACCCGCAGCGTCGGCCCTGCGATCGGCGGCGCCATCGTCGCCGCGGCCGGCGCGGCGGCGGCCTTTGCCGTGAATGCCTGCAGCTATTTCGCCCTTCTCTTCGCGCTGTTCCGGTGGAAGCCGCCCGTGTCGCCGCGCACCCTGCCGCGTGAGGATTTCGGCCGCGCGGTGTCTGCGGGCCTGCGCTATGTCTCGATGTCGCCGAATATCGGCAAGGTGCTGCTGCGCGGCTTCGCCTTCGGTCTTTCCACCAGCTCCATCCTGTCGCTCCTGCCGCTGATCGCGCGCGACCTCGTCAAGGGCGGGCCGCTGACCTTCGGTATCCTGCTCGGCTGTTTCGGGCTTGGCGCCATCGCGGGTGCCCTGATGAACGCGCGGCTGCGCGAACGCTTTGCGAGCGAAACCATCGCCCGCATGGCCTTTGCGGGCTTTGCGATCAGCGCGTCCGTCTGTGCCGTCAGCGGCTCCGCACTGCTCACCGGCGCCGTCCTGCTTCTGTCAGGCGCGTCCTGGGTCATGGCGCTTTCGCTCTTCAATACCACGGTCCAGCTTTCGACGCCGCGCTGGGTCGTTGCCCGCGCACTTTCGCTCTACCAGACCACGACCTTCGGCGGCATCGCGGCCGGCAGCTGGATCTGGGGCACGACCGCCGACACCCATGGGGCGGAAGCGGCCCTGCTCGCCTCGGCCGTGGCGATGATCGCCGGGGCGGCGATCGGCCTGCGTTTCACGCTGCCCGAACTGCAAAGCCTCAATGTCGATCCACTCAACCGCTTCAGCGAGCCGGACCTGCCGCTCGACCTGAAGCCCCGCAGCGGCCCCATCGTCATCCTGATCGACTACGAGATCGCCGAGGAAGACATACCGCAGTTCCTGGAAACGATGACCGAGCGACGACGCATCCGCATTCGCGACGGCGCGGGACAATGGGCGCTGATGCGCGATCTCGAGAACCCGACGATCTGGACGGAGACCTACCACGTTCCGACCTGGGTGGAATATGTGCGCCACAACCAGCGCCGCACCCATGCCGATGCCGCCAACGGCGAGCGGTTACGCCAGCTGCACCGCGGCGCGGAAGACCCGCGCGTCCACCGCATGATCGAGCGCCAGACGATCATTCCGCACGAATACGAGCGCTTCAAGCAGAATGTCGAGATGCATTGAGGCTGGAGGGTCTTGTCGCATTATCCGACGCCGAAGCGATTTCGCTTCGGCTGGAAATGCTCAGCGCAGCTTCGTCTTCAGCGAGGCATCGGGATAGCAGGTCGGCTTGAGGCCGCTTTTCGCCTGCCAGTCGCCGAGCGAACGGCGCGTCTTGTAGCCGGGAAGGCCATCCACCTTGCCGACGTCATAGCCCTTGGCGACCAGCGCCTTCTGCATGGCCAGCACGTCCGAGCGCAGCATCTTGCCGACATCGCCCCATTGGCCCTGGAACGAACCGCTGCCATAGGCGATGCGGTCGGCGAGATTGCCGATGAAGAGCGCGTAGAGGTCGGAGTTGTTGTACTCCTTGAGCACGTAGAAGTTCGGCGTGACGATGAATTCCGGGCCATGCGTGCCGGCCGGCACGAGCATCATGCCCGACGCCTTGCTTTCGCCGGTGGGAAAGCCCTTGCCGGAAATGCGCGTGATGCCGGTGGCCGCCCAGGCCGAGATCGGCTTGGCGAGATCGGGCCCTTCCTGTGCGCAGCTCGCGCTGGCCGGGATCGAGACCTCGTAGCCCCAGCTGCGGCCCGCCTGCCAGCCCTTCTTCGCCAGATAATTGGCGATGGAAGCGAGGCTGTCGGGCACCGAACCCCAGATGTCGCGCACGCCGTCGCCATCGAAATCGACGGCATATTGCAGATAGCTGGTGGGCATGAACTGCGGCTGGCCGAGCGCACCCGCCCAGGAACCCTTCAGTTGCGCGACCGTGCGGTCCCCGCCGTCGACGATATGCAGCGCGGCGATCAGCTCCTTGCGGAACATGTCCTTGCGCGTCGACATGAAGGCCTTGGTGGCGAGGACATCGACGGCCGAATAGGGGATCTTCGCGCTGCCGAAGCCCGATTCGCGGCCCCAGACCGCAACGACGATCTCGCCCGGCACGCCGAAACGCTGCTCGATCTTGCGCAGCGTCGCCGCATGGGTCTTCGCCAGCCCGCGCCCCGTCGCCGCAAGCCCCTGCAGGCGCTTTTCGGAAAAATAGGCGCCGGGCGAGGAGAACTCCGCCTGGCTCTGCGCCTGCTCCTTGGTGGGTTTCGAGCCGGGCGGCACGAGATCGGGCAGGTCCCAGTTGAGGGTCACGCCCTCCATCGCCGCACGGAAGGTCTTTTCGCTGACGCCGGTCTTCTGCGCGGCCGGCCACAGGTCCTTGTCGATCCAGACCCGGAACATCCTCTCGACCTCCGCCTTGGAGGCGGCGTTTGCAGGCAGTGCCAGAGCAAGCGAAAACAGGACGATGCCGACGGAGGCCTTCAAGACTTTGCGAATGCTCAAAATGGGTCTCCTCAGATCGCCGTGCGGGCGCGAAGCGCTGCCGTCAATGTGCCTTCGTCGAGATAGTCGAGCTCGCCGCCGACGGGCACGCCATGGGCAAGCCGCGTGATCTTGACCTCCAGGCCGGCGAGCTGGTCGGTGATGTAATGGGCGGTGGTCTGGCCCTCGACGGTGGCGTTGACGGCGATGATCAGCTCGCGCACGCCGCCCTTCGCCACCCGGTCGACCAGGCCGCGGATGTTGAGGTCGTCAGGGCCAACGCCGTCGAGCGGCGACAGCGTGCCGCCGAGCACATGATAGGCCGCGTTCATCGCGCCGGCGCGCTCCAGCGCCCAGAGGTCGGAAACGTCCTCGACCACGATGATCATGCCATGATCCCGGCGCACATCCGTGCAGACGGTGCAGGGATCGCTGGTATCGACATTGCCGCAGCACGAGCAGATGCGCACCTTGCGATGCGCCTCGCCCATCGCCTCGGCGAGGGGCCCCAGCAGCTGGTCCTTCTTCTTGACGAGATGCAGCGCCGCCCGGCGCGCCGAGCGCGGCCCGAGGCCCGGCACCTTCGCCAGGAGCTGGATGAGTTTTTCGATTTCGGGACCGGTGACTCGTTTTGCCATTGGCGCTATCTAGCCCATATCACGGGGAAACGGAATCTTTGGAGATCGACGCTTGATCAAAATCCTCGCGGTATGCACGGGCGTCGCCCGCCCTGTTCCCGGCAAAAGCTACAAGACCGGCATTTTCAAGACGCCGACGGACGCGGCCATCGTCGTCGACCGCGAGGGCCTGCTCGGCGATGCCATCTGCAACCGCAAGCATCACGGCGGCCCGGAACAGGCGGTCTATGGCCTGGGTTCGGTCGATCTCGACTGGTGGTCGAAGGACCTTGGCCGCTCAATCGAGCCCGGCACCTTCGGCGAAAACATCGTGATCGAGGGCATCGACAGCCGCAGCATCAGCGTCGGCGATCGCTTCGAGACGGAAAGCGTGCTTCTGGAAGTGACCTCGACGCGCACGCCCTGCGCGACCTTCAATGCCCGCATGGGCGATCCCGGCTTCGCACGGCGCTTCATGAGCGCGGGACGCCCCGGCTTCTATTGCCGGGTGCTGCGCGACGGCGTGATCCAGGCCGGAGACCCGGCGACCTACACACCCTTCGACGGCGAGCCCGTCACCATGCCGGAATTGCTGCGCACCTATGGGCGCAACCTTTCCGAAGAGGATAGGCTGCGCTACCTGGCGGCGCCGATCAGCGACAAGCTGCGTGCCTCGCTGACCGGCTGAGGCGTGATCAGAACGGCAGCTTGAAGCCGGGCGGGATCGGCAGGCCGGCGGTCAACGCCTTGGTGCGCTCGGCGGTTTCGGCCTCGGCCTTGTCCTTGGCATCCTTATGGGCGGCCACGATCAGGTCTTCCAGGATTTCGACGTCGTCTTCCTTGAACAGCGAAGGGTCGATCTTCAGCGCCTTGAGGTTGCCCTTGCCGTCGAGCGTGACCGAGACGAGGCCGCCGCCGGAGGTGCCGTTCACCTCGAGGGCGGCGATCTCCTCCTGCATCTTCTCCATCTTGGCCTGCATTTCCTTGACCTTGCCCATCATGCCCATGATGTCGCGCATCGGCCTCTCCTCTCGATTCTCTGATTTAATGTTCGATATCGTCGCCGGGCAGGATATCGCCCTCGGCGGATTCCGCGATGGCGGCGGCCTCGACGGTCTCCGGCTCGTCTTCCGTCTCCGGCACCTTGATGCGCACGTCGGTGATCTTCGCACCGGGGAAGCGCTGGAGGATGGCGGCGACATCAGGGTCCTGCCGGGCATCGGCCACGCGCGCTTCCTGCGCCATCGCCTCGGCCTCGGCCAGCGTGGGGCCGCCGGCTTCCCGCGACAGGATCACGAGCCAGCGCGTGCCGGTCCATTCCAGGAGACGGTTCGACAGTTCTGAGACCAGCGATTTCGGCGCGTCGTCGGTCAGGCTGATTTCGAGCTTGCCCGCTTCGACGCTCACGGGCCGTATGAAGGCGCGCACCAGCGCGCGAAGCCTGATGTCCCGGTTCCTGGTGCAGAGGTCGGCAATATCGGAGATCGACTTGACCGGCACCTTCGGCGCCGCTGCCGGCTGCTCGGCGGGCGCGGTCTCGACGCGGCCGACCGGCTGCGGCGCGGATTCGGCCTGCGGCACCGGGCGCAGCATCGTGACGGTTCCGCCGCCCGCCTGGGCGCGCATCGGCGCATCCGGCTGGCGCGCGACCGCGGACACCGAACCCTGCGCCGACGGTTGCCCGCCATAGCCGCCGGATTGCGGCGCACGCGCGCCGTTGCCGCCGCCGTCCCCGCTCGAAAGCTCGGCAAGCCTGCGTGCGGCATCTTCCGGCGAGGGAAGGTTTGCGGCATGGGCAAGACGGATGATGACCATCTCGGCAGCCCCGGCGGGACGGCTGGAGGCTTCCGTCTCGGGAATGCCCTTCAGCAGCATCTGCCATATACGCGACAGCGCCGTGACCGCTATGGAGTTGGCGAATTCCACGCCGCGCACGCGCTCGATCTCGCTCAGCGACTGGTCGCCGGTGGCATCGGGCACATATTTCATGCGTGTGACGAGATGGGTGAAATCGGCAAGGTCGGTCAGCACCACGGACGGGCTGGCGCCGGCCTCGTATTGCGCGGCGAACTCGGCCAAAGCCGCTGCCGCATCGCCCTTCACGATATGCTCGAAGAGATCGACGATGCGCGCGCGGTCGGCAAGGCCGAGCATGGAGCGCACGGCATCGACCTCGACGCGGCCCGCCCCGTGGGCGATCGCCTGGTCGAGCAGCGAGAGGCCGTCGCGCGCGGAGCCTTCGGCGGCACGGGCGACCATGGCCAGCGCGTCCGGCTCGAACGCCACGCCTTCCTTGCCGAGAATGGTCGTGAACAGGCCGACGAGATCGGAGGCGCCGATGCGCCGCAGGTCGAAGCGTTGGCAGCGCGACAGGACGGTGATCGGCACCTTGCGGATTTCGGTCGTCGCGAAGATGAACTTCACATGCTCCGGCGGCTCTTCGAGCGTCTTCAAGAGACCGTTGAAGGCCTGCGTCGAGAGCATGTGCACTTCGTCGATGATATAGACCTTGTAGCGCGCCGAAACCGGGCGGTAGCGCACCTGCTCGATGATCTCCCTGATATCGTCGATACCGGTATGGGAAGCCGCGTCCATCTCGATGACGTCGACATGCCGGCCTTCCATGATCGCCTGGCAATGTTCGCCGGGAACGCGCAGGTCGATCGTCGGCTTGTCGATGTCTGATGTCTTGTAGTTGAGCGCGCGGGCGAGGATGCGGGCGGTCGTCGTCTTGCCGACACCGCGAACGCCGGTCAGCATGTAGGCCTGGGCGATGCGGCCCGTCTCGAAGGCGTTGGTCAGCGTGCGGACCATCGGTTCCTGGCCGACCATGAGGTCGGAGAAGTCCTTCGGCCGGTACTTTCGCGCAAGCACGCGATAGGCGGCGGGCTTTTCAGTGGACGGATTTTGCGTTTCGTCGCTCATCGACCCTGCCGTTAATCGAACGTCTGTCCCGACAGGACGGAAAGGTGGGAGGCTGGCACGATGACCCGTGCCGGGGCTCGTTAGGGCTGCTTCCTTCCGGACCTGACCCGGTTGGCGAGTGGCTCGTCCACCACCAACCTCCCGGCCTCCATATCGGCAATATTCCAGCCGAATGCAAGCGGAGCCGATAAAAAACTGTTGGACGGAAATCCGCTGCGTGTCATGAATCACCAAACAAGAAGCATGCGTGAGAACTCCGATGAGCTATTTTCGAACCGACGAACGGCTGGAGCGCGACAGCGACCTTCTGACGAAGATCGGCCTGTGCGAACTGCGCCTCATGAAGGACGGCCGCTGGCCCTGGCTGGTGCTGGTGCCGCAGCGCCCGGATGTCAGCGAGATTTTCGATCTCACGCCGCTCGACCAGACCATGCTGACCTTCGAGACGACGCTGGTTGCCGAGGCCCTGAAACAGGTTACCGGCGCAACGAAGATCAACACCGGCGCGCTGGGCAACATCGTGCGCCAGCTTCATGTGCATGTCATCGCCCGCAGCGAAGGTGATCCGAACTGGCCCGGTCCCGTCTGGGGCCACGGCACGGCCGTGCCGCGCGCGGAGGCGGACGCCAAGGCACTCTCCGCCAAGCTCCTGGATGCGCTGAACCCATGAAGCCTTCGCTATTCGATCTCTATCGCCCGCATGCCGAACCCAGCACGATGGTGGCCTTCGCGGAGAACACGCTCGACCGCCGTTCGGAATATCGCGCGCCGGATTGCCTGGAGCAGGCCTTCAAGGCCGAAAACGTCCATGCCTTCGCGCTCGCCAGCGGAAAGCTCGTCGTCAAGCACGACGAGAAGATCATCGATCCGCTGTTTGCGCCCTACGAGCTGGCCGAACTCGACCCCGTGCCGGAAGACGCGATCCTGCTGGGTTATCTCAAGAACGGCGAGCCGCGTCTGGCCATTCCCGTCCGCGCCGACCCCGATACGCTGCAGGAACCGCTGAAGGCGACGGACAGCCGGACACTCTATCGCCAGCAGATGCTGGACGACGACCTGCTCGGCCAGTTCGCCCAGGCTTCCAGCCTGATGACGTGGAATGCGAACAATCGCTTCTGCGGCAAGTGCGGTTCGCCGACGCGCTCGGAACTCGGCGGCTACCGCCGGATCTGCGAGGCCTGCGGCCACATCATCTTTCCGCGCACCGACCCCGTCGCGATCATGCTGGTCATCGACGTGGAGCGGGATCTGTGCCTGCTCGGCCGCTCGCCGCATTTCCCGGAAGGCATGTATTCCTGCCTTGCCGGCTTCCTGGAGCCCGGCGAGACGGTCGAGCATACGGTGCGCCGCGAGACCTTCGAGGAAGCGGGCATCAGGGTCGGACGCGTGCGCTACCACGCCTCGCAGCCCTGGCCCATGCCGCATTCCCTGATGATCGGCTGTTACGGCGAGGCGATCTCCTTCGATATCCGCCGCGACGAGCAGGAGCTTGAGGATTGCCGCTGGTTCACCCGCGAGGAGACGGCGGCGATGATCGAGCGCAGCGCGATGTCCGGCGTGGCACCGGGCACCACGACACCCCCGCCGAAGGGCGCCATCGCGCATCGCCTGATGCGCGACTGGCTGGACTGGAAGCTGGACTAGCGCCAGCCGAAGGTCGGCCGGTCGCCGGGATGCTCGCGCAGCCTCAGCCTCGGCGCCATCAGGCGGGCGATGACGGGGCTGACGAGGAACGTGATGGCGATCCAGGCCGGCAGAAGGTATTTGGCATGATCGGCAAGGGCCGGCACCGCCAGGATGGCGATGGCGCCCGCACCGAAGACGACGGCATTCACCATCATCGAAACCATGATCGTGATATAGGTAATCGTGCGCATGGGCATCTCCTTTCATGATGGAAATGCCGTTGCGGAAGCCCGGTTCCGGGCTCCCTGACGATCGTCAATTCTAGAAGGCGCTTCGCATCGGATGGGCACGATAGGTGCCGAGAATGCGCACTTTTTCAGAGAAGTAGCGCAGTTCGTCGAGCGCCTGGCGCACATGCGCCTCGTCCGGATGCCCTTCGATATCGGCATAGAACTGCGTGGCGATGAACTTGCCGCCGATCTGGTAGCTTTCGAGCTTCGTCATGTTGATGCCGTTCGTCGCAAAGCCGCCCAGCGCCTTGTAGAGCGCGGCCGGGATGTTGCGCACGTTGAAGACGAAGGTCGTCACGATGATGCCCTCGCCCGTCCGTTCCGCCGGCTTTTCCTCGCGTGAGAGCACCACGAAGCGCGTGACGTTGGTTTCCGTGTCCTCGACATTCTCGGCAATGATCGACAGGCCGTAGAGATCGGCCGCCAGGCGCGGCGCAAGCGCTGCCATGGAGCGGTCGCCGGTTTCCGAAACCAGCTTCGCCGCACCCGCGGTATCGCCGGCGATCACCGGCTTCCAGCCGTTGAGGCGCACGATCTTGCGGCACTGGCCCAGCGCATGGATATGGCTGTGGACCGTGCGGACCTCCTCCTTCGTCACGCCCGGCAGCACCATGAGCTGGAAACGGATCGGCATGAAATACTCGCCGACGATATGCAGGCGCGATTCCGGCAGGAGATGATGGATGTCGGCAACGCGGCCGGCGATCGTGTTTTCGATCGGGATCATCGCGAGATCGGCGTCACCGTTCTCCACGGCCAGGAACGCATCCTCGAACGTCTGGCACGGCAGCGGATCCATGTCGGGAAACATGTCCCGGCTGGCCATGTCGGAATTGGCGCCGTACTCGCCCTGGAAGGCGATCCTGTTGGTCTTCGTTGTCATGGCTGGGATCCGTATCAGATGGGGTGGGCCGCGAGCATGGCACGGGCCTTTTCGAGGTCGGCGGGAGTATCGACACCGAGCGGAACGGTGTCAACGATCTCCACATCGATGCGCATGCCCGCTTCGAGCGCCCGCAGCTGCTCCAGCGATTCCCGCTTTTCCAGCGTCGAGGGCTTGAGCGCGACGAAGGTTTCGAGCGCCTTGCGGCGGTAGGCATAGAGGCCGATATGGTGGAAGAGCGGGCCCGCGCCGTGCGGCGCCGTCGCCCGGGTGAAGTAGAGCGCGCGCAGGCGGCTCTCGCCGATCGGCGAACCCACGACCTTCACGACGTTCGGATTGGTCTTCTCGTGCTCGTCACGGATTTCCGTCGTCAGCGTCGCGATATCGGTGGCGGCGTTTTCGAGCGGGCGCAACGCGGCGCGGATCGTATCCGGGTCGATGGTCGGCAGGTCGCCCTGCACATTGATGACGATCTCGGCATGGCCCTGCGGATCGCATACCGTCAGCGCCTCGTGGATACGGTCGGAGCCGGACTGGTGATCGCCGCGCGTCATGACGGCCTCGAAACCCGCCGCGACGACCGCTTCGAAAACGTCCTGATGATCCACCGCGACCACCACGCGACCGACATCGGCCGCGGCCGCGCGCCGCGCCACCTGGACGATCATCGGCAGGCCCGCGATATCGGCCAGCGGCTTGCCCGGAAGCCGCGTGGAGGCCATGCGCGCCGGAATGAGCACGAGGCTCTTGTCAAAATTGGCGGGATTCATCTCAGGCCCTTCAAAACCCCCGGGAAAAGTGTCAAAAAGTCTCAGTGCGGGGGCTACAATCACTGTTGCAACGAAGCAGCAAAAGACATAGGTTCCGCGCGATTTCAAGACTGGCCGGTGTCACGTCCGCCGGTTGCTAGGGGAGCGTTTGGATGAACTCTTATGTGAACATGGGCGTAGGTGCCCTGCTCGGCACCGTATTCGTACTGATGTCCGTGTCGATCGCTTCTGAAGGCATCTTCCATTCGGGCGCGCCCGAGAAGGAAGGTTTCACGATAGTCGCCGAGGAAACCGGCGGTGCGGAAGCCGGTGGCGGCGAAGCCGCTGCGGCCGTTCCGATCGCAACCCTGCTGGCCAGCGCCGATGCTACCGCCGGCGAAACCGTTTTCAAGAAGTGTGCGAGCTGTCACACCTCGGAGAAGGGCGGCCCGAACAAGGTCGGACCCGGTCTCTGGGATGTCGTCAACCGCCCGATCGCTTCGCATGAAGGCTTCAGCTATTCCGCAGGCATGACCACCTTCTCCGAAGGCCACAAGGTCGTCTGGGACTATGATCACCTGAACTACTTCCTCGAAGCGCCGAAGAAGCATGTCCCGGGCACCGCCATGGGCTTCGCCGGCCTGAAGAAGGACGACGAGCGCGCCAACCTCATCGCCTATCTGCGCACGCTCTCCGACAACCCGGTTCCGCTGCCCACGCCGGCCGCCGAGGGTGCGGATGCCGGCGCCGCCGCAACGGATGGCGCAGCGACGACCGAAGGTGCGGCTCCGGCCGATGGCGCAGCCGCCACGACCCAGGGCGGCGCTGCCGCAACGCAGGACGGCGCGGCCACGACCACCGAAGGCGCCACCACGACGCCGGCCGAAGGCAACAACGGCACGGCGACCGAGGGTGCGGCACCTGCCGAAGGCAGCACGACGACCGAACAGCCGGCCGCCCAGTAAGGGCAGCCGCTGGCAGAGACTTCGAAAACCCGGCCTTCGCGCCGGGTTTTTCATTTCCGGCGACAGCCGCTGCTCCTCAGGCCAGGAGCCACGCCCAGAACGACACGGTGAAGACGCCGAGCGCCGTCGTCATCGTTATGGTCGAGGAGGCGAGCGCATGGCCGACGCCGAAATGATTGGCGAGCAGCCAGGCATTGACGCCGGTCGGCACGGACGCGGTGAGCACCATGGCCGCCGTCCATTCCGGCGTGAGGCCGAGCAGCCGGCAGGCGACGTAGACGCAGCCCGGCAGCAGCAGGAGCTTCAAGGCGGTCATGGCGAGCGCGATGCGCGCATTGCCGGCGACCTTGTACCGGACGAGCGCCATGCCGATCGACATGAGCGCGGCAGGCGCCGCCATGCCGGCGACCTGGTCCACCATCACCTTCACCGGCCCCACGAGCGGCACGCCACCCGTGTGGAACAGCGCGCCGGCGAAAAGGCCGATCACAAGCGGATTGCGCACGAGGTTCCTGACGATGCCGAGCAACAGCGCGGAGAGGCTTTGCGGCTCCCGCACCCCTTCCTTGCGCTCCGCCCGCTCCATCAGGACGGTGCCGGCGATCATCATGGTCGGCAGATGCACGGACAATAGCACGGAGATCGCCACCAGCCCGTCTTCACCCACCACCCGCGAGACCAGCGGCAGCCCGATGAACACGGTGTTGGCGAAGGCCGCCGAGACGCCCGCGAGAACGCCGATCCGCCGGTCCCGCCTGAAGCCGAGCGTCGCAACAAGATGCGCGATCGCCCATGTAACCGCCACGCCAGCAAAATAGGCCACCCAGATCCGCCACGGCGCCCCGCCCGCAAAATCCGCCTCCGCAATGGTGCGAAACAACAGGACCGGCACCGCGACGCGAAAGACAAACTCCCCCAGCCCCTCGCCCAACTCCTCCCGCAGATACCCCGCCCGCACCAGAACCCACCCCAGCAGGATCAGCGCAAAAACCGGCAACACATTCAGGGCGACATCGGACATCAAATGATCTCGAAAAGGAAGAGGAGCAGTATGGGGGTTGGGTGGGCGCGCGGTTGGCTGTCCTCAACCCGCTAAGAGCTGAGGACCACTTTAGAGAGGTTTTCCCGTCGTCTGGATCACCTTTCGAAACGTTAGGGATATCCTTCTGCGGCGATCCACTTTCGTACCGTCCACGACATCTGACTTTCGGGCCGGAATTTCGTGCGTCCAGTCATATCGGCTCGCCCCCTTCAGCACTATGCCTGAACGTGGATGGAGCACCACAGCAATTGATCTGGAACCGGACCGTTCCCGAAAAACCATCTCGCATTGGGATAAAAGGCTTATCGAAATGATCGTATCATCGAAACACGGCGCACAGTCGATATGCGCGCTTATGCCTTGACCCGGCAAATACTCGTTTGCGATCACTTGGTCAGGCAAATCAACGAAATAGCCCCGCGTGACCAATCGTTCTGCAAGCGTTTCAAGCCATGGAGGTAGCCTACCTAGATAAGCGTCTGCCGAAACGGCACGCGCTCTATAGTCATAGAGATAGCCAAAATGCCGCACGCGGCGCTTAAGCGTATTGCTCCATTCTCCGGCGTCAAGCTGATCTTTGATTGCCCCTTCCTCTTGCCGGGAAAGGAATTCGCGAATGTATATGGCACCCGAAGGCAGGTTCACCGCATCTGAGGCGTGATCCATTGATGGCCTACCCTCTGCTTTAACCGAAACACATAGGTCACAAATTCGTCGGTCTTGTCGATAGCCTCATCGCCGCCGTTCTTCGTTTTAACATGCAAGTATCCTGCATATTCCGGAAACGGGGGACGATAACGCCGTGATGACCGTTATCGTATTTCCCTGCCTTCCAAACCTTCCCTGACCTGCCAGCCGCCAACGGGAAACGCACGGATGGCGCCCGGGGGGTGCACAAGGACAACGGCTGCTTGGGGTGCATCGCTGCTGCAATACGGCCGTCCGGCGCCACGTTCGCAACACACACCGTCCTGAAGCTGCGCTGATCCAATGCCGGTCAGGCACCGCGGGTCTTGAAGGAAAGGAGCGATTTGCAGGCTGTACGAGCGCATGCCAAGCTCGAACGGGCCCGAAGAGCCTTATGGAAATTCAATGATCTTAATAGCTTGAAGTGGTGCCCGGAGGCGGATTTGAACCACCGACACGCGGATTTTCAATCCGCTGCTCTACCAACTGAGCTATCCGGGCATCCGGGTGGATTTCCGTTGGAAATCCTTGGGGCGCTTGGTTTCGCCCCGGGAGCGAGCGGGGTTATAGCATCTTGCAAAAATGTGTCCAGCCCCAAGGCCGGTTTTTTGCGGGAAATTTGAGACGCATTTCAAGCTGTGGAAAAGACTGCGCTTTTCGCTCGTGACAGCCGTCACATATCCTCGTCGTCGGCCTTGGCTTCGTCATCCGCGACGGGGATGGCATAGGAGCCGGAGAGCCAGCGGTTGAGATCCACATCGCGGCAGCGTTCGGAACAGAACGGGTAATGCTCGCGGGCGGAGGGACGGCGGCAGATCGGGCAGGGCACGGCCTTGCGCAGCGGCGCGACATTGGACGCGGCTTTCTCGTTCTCACCCGCCATGTCAGGCATTCGCCCAGCCGGCATGCACGTCGAAGCCCTCGCCCGACAGCAGCGTCAGCGTCTCATAGAGCGGCAGGCCGACGACATTCGTGTAGGAGCCGACCAGCTTGACGACGAAGCTGCCGGCGATGCCCTGGATGGCATAGCCGCCCGCCTTGCCGCGCCACTGGCCCGAGGCGAGATAGTTCTCGATATCGGTGGTCGACAGGCGCTTGAAGCGCACCTTCGTGTCGACGACTTTCTGGCGCACGGTGCGGTCCGGCGTGATGAGGCACACGCCGGTGAAGACGCGGTGGCTGCGGCCGGAGAGCAGGTGCAGCGCGCTCGACGCCTCGTCGACCATCTCCGTCTTCGGCAGGATGCGCCGGCCGACAGAGACGACCGTATCGGCCGCCAGGATGTAGCTGCCCGCATGGGCGGGGTCGCCCTTGATGGCGGCAAGGGCTGCCTGCGCCTTGCCGGTCGACAGCCGGCGGGCGAGCGAACGCGGATGCTCGGAACGCTTCGGCGTCTCGTCGATATCCATCGGCATCAGGCGCGCGGCTTCGATGCCCGCCTGCGCGAGAAGTTCGACGCGGCGCGGCGAGCCGGAGGCGAGGATGAGCTTTTCGGTCTGCGCCATGAGGGCTCCGGGAGGCTCCGGGGTGCGCCGCTGTTCGCGCGTCGGCCATCGGCCGGGCGGGGGCGCGGCCCCCTCGGCTTGCAAGAGGACTTACTTGAAACGGTAGGTGATGCGACCCTTGGTGAGGTCGTAGGGCGTCATCTCGACCAGCACCTTGTCGCCGGCCAGAACGCGGATGCGGTTCTTGCGCATGCGGCCCGCGGTGTGCGCGATGATCTCGTGCTCGTTTTCGAGCTTGACGCGGAAGGTCGCGTTCGGAAGCAGTTCCGTCACGACGCCGGGGAATTCGAGGACTTCTTCTTTTGCCATGTTTGAGCGATATTCCTTGAAGATAGATTCGGGAAGGTAGATTCGGGGCAGGCTTTATGGTCCGCCTCGGAAAAGTTGCCGGAAACTACACAATCCCCGATGCTTTGTGAACACCGAAGCAGCGGCTTTCTGCATTTGGTCTTATCCATGCCTCCGGCCGCTCAGCCGGGCCCCTTCAACCGCTTCGCAATCAGCGCCTTCAGGAACTCCCGAACCTCGCGATAGGCGGCGAGAATCTGGTCGCGTGTGCCGGTTGCGACCGTCGGATCGGGCGTCGGCCAGTACATGACGTCAACGGCCATGGAGCGGGTGAGCTCGAGCGCGGCGTGGTGGGCTTCCGGCGCGAGCGTGACGATGAGGTCGAAATAGTCGTCCTCCAGGTCTTCCAGCGACCGCGGCGCATGGCGGCCGAGCGACAGGTCGACCTCGCCCAGCACCGCATCGACGAAGGGATCGCGCTCGCCGGGGCGCACGCCGGCCGAGGCGACGTAGATGCCGGGCAGCATGTCGCGCGCCAGCACCTCGGCCATCGGGGAGCGCACGGCATTCATGCGGCACATGAAGAGGATCGAACGGGGCGTTCGCGGCGCATCGATATCGGGTGCCGGGGAAACGCCCTCCATCCGCTCACCCGCGCCAGTAGAGAACGCAGACGAGCGTGAACAGGCGGCGGGCCGTGTCGAAGTCGAATTTGATCTTGCCCGACAGCCGGTCCATCAACGTCTGGGAGCCCTCGTTGTGGATGCCGCGCCGGCCCATGTCGATCGCCTCGATCTGGCTGGGCGTGGCGGAACGGATCGCCTGGTAGTAGCTCTCGCAGATCATGAAATAGTCCTTCACGATGCGGCGGAAGGGCGTGAGCGAGAGGATATGCGTTGCGACCGGCTCGCCGCCCTCCGTGCGGATGGCGAAGACGAGCTTGGAATCGACCAGCGAGAGATGGAGGCGATAGGGCCCGCCGGCATGGCCGACAGGCTCGAAGGAATTTTCCTCGATGAGGTCAAAGATGGCAACGGCGCGTTCGTGCTCCACGTCAGGCGTGGCGCGGCCGATCGTCTCGTCCAGAACCACATCGCAGAGGCGGAAGTTGCCCGTCGCGGCCATGGCCTAGCCTTCCAGGTTGAGCCGGATGGCAACGGAGCGGGCATGGGCGCCGAGCCCTTCGGCTTCGGCAAGCGTGATGGCGGCAGGGCCGAGCGCACGAAGCTGCTCGGCGCCGAGCCGCAGGATCGAGGTGCGCTTCATGTAGTCGAGCACCGAGAGGCCAGAAGAAAAGCGGGCGGAGCGGGCCGTCGGCAGGACGTGGTTGGAACCGCCGACGTAATCGCCGATGACTTCCGGCGTATGGCGGCCGACGAAGATGGCGCCGGCATTGCGGATTTCCGCCATCAGCGCGTCCGGATCGGCCGTCGCGATCTCCAGGTGCTCGGCGGCGATGCGGTTGGCGAGCGGGATGCTCTTCTTCAGGTCCGGAACGAGAATGACCGCGCCGAAATCACGCCAGCTCGCGGCAGCGGTCTCTGCGCGCTCCAGCGTCTTCAGCTGCCGCTCGACGGCCGCCTCGACGGCATCCGCCAGGGCGACGCTGTCGGTAACGAGGATGGACTGGGCGCCGGCATCGTGCTCGGCCTGGGCGAGCAGGTCGGCGGCCAGCCAATCCGGATCATTGTCGCCGTCGGCGATGACGAGCACTTCCGAGGGGCCAGCGATCATGTCGATGCCGACAGTGCCGAAGACCTGGCGCTTGGCGGCGGCGACGAAGGCATTGCCGGGACCGGTGATCTTCGCCACGGGCGCGATGGTCTCGGTGCCATAGGCAAGGGCCGCCACGGCCTGCGCGCCGCCGATGCGGTAGATCTCGTCGACGCCTGCAATGCGCGCGGCGGCGAGAACCGCCGGGTTGATCGCGCCTTCCCTGGCCGGGACGACCATGACGACGCGCGGCACGCCGGCCACCTTGGCCGGCACCGCATTCATCAGCACGGAGCTCGGATAGCTCGCCGTGCCGCCGGGAACATAGAGGCCGACGGCGTCGATCGCCGTCCAGCGCGAGCCGAGCCCCACGCCGATATCGTCCTCGTAGATGTCGTCCTTCGGCTTCTGGCGGGCGTGGTGCTTCTCGATGCGCTGCGCGGCAAGCTCCAGCGCGGCGATGATCTTCGGATCGACCGCGTCAAAGGCCGCGTCGATTTCCTCAAGCGAGACGCGCATGGAGGTGGTCGCGAAATCGAGGCCGTCGAATTTCCGGGAATAGTCGGCGAGCGCCTTGTCGCCACGCGCACGCACGTCGTCGATGATCGCGCGCACGGTGGCATTGACGTCCTCGGAGACCTCGCGCTTGGTGGTCAGGAAGGCAGCGAACCGGCTTTCGAAATCACTGCTCTGGTAGTCAAGTCTGATCGCCAAGTCGTCCGTCCCTGTCGTCTCCGGCACAAAGGCCGGCTCATGCTCTCAAACCGCTGGATGGCGGGGTTTCAAGCTGGTTTCCCATGCTCCGCCCGTATCTGCAAGCTGAACTTCGACGCATTCCACATCGAGCGCGATGGAGGCGCTGCCGGAAAGCACGAGTTCCAGCGTTCCATCCGGCCCCTCGCCGCTCGGCGTGAAGTTGATGGCAAGCAGCGAGAGGACCGCGTCCTTGTCCTTCCGGTCGATGCCGATCGAACGTACGGCATTGACGCGCTTGAAGGCAATCGCCGCCCGCCGGCGCTCGAAGCTCTTGCCGCGCGCCCGCGCCGCCTTTTCCCACACGAAACGGTTGACGACGACGGAGAAGACGTGGTGGCGGGCATCATAGGCGAGGCCGTCGGTCTTGAAGACCGCGTCCTGCAGGTGGGCCGAGACGACGGCGAGATCTTCCGTGTCGAGGGCAAGCAGTTTCAGGCTGTCCATGGTCGGGTCCTTTGCGCCGGGCTGTGCGGCATCTCGAATAGTCGATCACGAAATAGGACGGCGCGCGGCCGACTGCAACGGCAAGGGGCGGAGCGTTTACAAAAACGCCCCGCCCCTCGTCGGCGTGTTCAATCTTATCGCTGCCGATCCGTCAGTCGCTGACGCGTTCGACGATGGCGCCGCACCGGGTGAGCTTCTCTTCCAGGCGTTCGAAGCCGCGGTCGAGGTGGTAGACGCGCGAGACCATGGTCTCGCCTTCGGCGGCCAGCCCCGCGATGACCAGCGACACGGAGGCACGCAGGTCTGTCGCCATGACCGGCGCACCGCGCAGGCGCTCGACGCCTTCGATCTTGGCGGTCTGGCCGGAAAGCGAGATCTTCGCGCCCAGGCGGGCCAGTTCCTGCACATGCATGAAGCGGTTTTCGAAGATCGTCTCGGTGATGTGCGACATGCCGTTCGACTTGGTCATCAGGCCCATGAACTGCGCCTGCAGGTCCGTGGGGAAACCCGGGAAGGGATCGGTCACGACGTCGACCGGCTTGATGCCGCCGCCGTTGCGCACCACGCGGATGCCGCCTTCCGTGGCGGTGATCTCCGCGCCGGAGCGGCGGATCGCCTCAAGCGCCGTTTCGAGCAGGGACGCATCCGTGCCTTCCAGCACCACGTCGCCGCCCGTCATGGCGACGGCCATGGCGTAGGTGCCGGTCTCGATGCGGTCGGGCAGGACACGATGGCGCGCGCCGGAGAGCTGGTTGACGCCCTCGATGGTGATGGTCGAGGTGCCCGCACCCGTGATTTTCGCGCCCATGGCGTTGAGGCACTTGGCGAGATCCTGCACTTCCGGCTCGCGCGCGGCGTTGCCGATGACCGTGATGCCGCGGGCAAGCGTCGCCGCCATCATGAGGACATGCGTCGCGCCGACGGAAACCTTCGGGAAGGTGTAGCGCGCGCCGATGAGCCCGCCAGCCGGGGCGGTTGCCTCGATATAACCGCCATCGATCTCCAGCTTGGCGCCGAGCGCCGCAAGGGCCTCGATGAAGAGGTCAACCGGACGCGTTCCGATAGCGCAGCCACCGGGCAGCGAGACGCGGGCCTTGCCTTCACGCGCCAGGAGCGGGCCGATGACCCAGAAGGAGGCGCGCATCTTCGAGACCAGCTCGTAGGGCGCCGTCGTGTCGACGATGTTGCGCGAGGTGAAAGTGACGGTGCGGGAGTAGCCCTCGCCCTGGCGCTCGCGGCGGCCGTTGACGGTGATATCGGCGCCGTGGTTGCCGAGAATGCGGATGAGCTGTTCGACATCGGCCAGATGCGGCACGTTTTCCAGGGTCAGCGTGTCGTCGGTGAGGAGCGACGCGATCATCAGCGGCAGTGCTGCATTCTTGGCACCCGAAATCGGGATGATACCCTTGAGTTCGTTGCCGCCTACAATCCTGATACGATCCATGTGCGATTACGGGCCGGGCCCGCCTTTCTCGAAGAATATCGGCGTTCGGAGATGGCGGCCTCTTTAGAGCATCGCAAAAGAAAAATGAAGCCCGCGCCGGTCGCCCGCCTCAGGCGTGCCCCGGTTTGAAAAATCACCCCCGTCGCCTTCTGCTGAAGACAGGCTCGACTAACCGTCCGATTCGTCTTTTTTTGCGGCAGAGGGCGCAGCCGGCAGACCCATCGTCTCGTCGGCCGCGCCCGCGCGCCGGGCGCGCGCCTGCTGCTTGCGGCGCTGGAGGTTGTCGCGCAGCGTCCTTGCCAGCCGCTCGGCGCGAATCTCCGCTTCCGTCCTGGTCTTCCTGTCTTTCGTCTCGTCCTTGCCGCTCATGCCGTTTCTCATAACGAATTCCAGCGAACGAAAAAAGCGTGTGCCCCGACAGATTTGTTGCGACAATCGCCATTTCGCCGCTTGCACTGCCGAACCACCTATGGCAATAGGCCCTCGCTCACGCGAAACAGATCCCGTTTCGCCGGATGCTGCTATAGCTCAGGGGTAGAGCACTCCCTTGGTAAGGGAGAGGCCGAGAGTTCAAATCTCTCTAGCAGCACCATTTTTCTTCCACGAATTATCGTTTTTAAGACCGTTGCGAGCATCACCCCGGTCTCATTATAGCGCTGCATCCACTTTCCCGCACCTTCGCAAGACAACATAGCGGTGCCGCGATTGATGTAGCCGCCTCTCGATCATATCCGCCTAATATACGATCGATTGACTCTTCCGGCGAGAAATACAACCCTAGCGAAAAATTGCTTGGGGGATTTTGTGATTTCGCCGTACGTTGCTGTGGGGGTTGTGCTCGTCATTTTGGCGATGCCTTTCATTCTTGTTTTCTTTATCGCCAAAGCCTTGCGTGAGAAGCGCAAGCGACTTTCTCTCGAACAGGCCATCCAAGACCTGGCGACGAAACTCATGGATACTCAATCCATGGCCGAAGACGTCTCATCCGCAGCGAGAACTAAACTCGTGGACACTCCGGCGGCTACGGAGAGGATTGTCGCCCTCGGTCGCTCGCTGGAAGCAGAAAGGCTAAACCTCACCACGCGCCTGAAAGCAATGGAGGAGCGTTTCAAGCCGGTTCTAGATCTCGAAGCGGAATGCAACTCGATCAAAGCCCAAATCGAAGACTGGAAAACGAAGTTGGTCGAGCTTCGGGCCTCCTATGCCGACAAGAAAGCGGTATTTGACCGTCTTAAAGGAGGTCGCCGTTTTCGACGAGAAATTAGCTTTCGCGGAAATGGGCGTATATGAGCCACACTTCGAGTACAGCGACAGCGAGGAATATAAGCGCAATATCGACATGGTGCGCGCCGCTCAAAAGGCGATGATTTCCGAAAAGTCCGCGGTGGTGTGTCCGACACAATGGCATGTCGAGGGCAGCCTTGCCAAAGGCAAAGTGATGACGAACCGTAACATCAAGCTCACGCTCAGAGTTTTCAATAATGAGTGCGAGGCTGCTATCGCGAATACGCGGTGGAACAACGTCAATGCGATGGAGAAGCGCATCGCCAGTGCCTTCGCTCAAATCAACAGCCTTAACGAGTCCAATCATGTCAGCATCACACCGAATTATGTGAAGCTGAAATTCAAAGAGCTGTTCCTTACGCATGAGTATCGGGAAAAACTCAAGGCTGAACGCGAAGAGCGAGCGGAGATGGCTCGGGCTGCGAAGGAGGAACAAAAGCTCATCCGCGATATGGAACGGGCAGAAGAAGAAGAGGCCCGCTATAAGCGACTCCTAGACAAAGCCAAGGCTGAAGCGGAAAGCGCGATCGGGCCGAAATTGGATGCATTCAATTCACAGATCGCAATGCTTGAACGAGACCTCGCGGAAGCCCATGCAAAATTCGAACGCGCACAGGCTATGGCCGAGCGAACCCGCTCGGGGTACGTCTATATCATTTCAAACGTCGGTTCCTTCGGAGATGACGTCGTTAAAATCGGTCTGACACGCCGCCTCGATCCCGCAGACCGCGTGCGAGAGCTTGGGGACGCGAGCGTACCCTTCATCTTCGATACGCACGCCATAATCTATAGTGACGACGCGCCGGCTCTCGAAAGAGCCCTCCATGCCGAGTTCGAGGCTGTCCGTGTCAATGCGCAAAACTATCGAAAGGAATTCTTCCGCGCAAAGCTGGATGACGTTGAAGCCGCGGTTGCACGACTGGCCCCAGGAGCGCCGTTCTTTAAAGATGTGGAAGCGCAGGACTATCGCGAGACATTGGCAAAAAGAAATGCGCTGCTGGCGGCAGAAGCGGCTATCGCGGAACCATTTCCTCATTCACTTTAAGGGACGCTGGGTAGCTCCCAAAAATTGCCGCCAATAACTAAACGTACACCGGCGAGAGTAAGTGATGCGCCACATCGTCACTCGATGAACACCCGCACGCTCGCCGCGCGGCCGGCGGCGTCTATGACTGTCAGGGTCGAGAAGCCGGCGCCTTCGGGCATCCATTGCGTCGTGCGGCGGCGGGCGGCGTCGGGGAGGACCTTGCCGTTGGCGAGCCAGCGGAAGGGCGCGCGGCCGCCTTGGAGTTTCAGCACGAGCGGGGCGATGTCGGCACCCGTCGTGGCGCCAAGCTCGACATGCGCGCCTTCCGGCGGATAGACGATCTGCGGGGCCGGCTCGCGCGCCACGGTCGCGACGAGGCCGTTTGCCGTCGTCGAGAAACGGCGCAGGCTCGCGGGAAGCTCGGACTGGGCGATGCGCACCGCGCCGGAGGGCGCGCGCGGCAGGCGCGTGATGGCAAGGCCCGAGCGGGAAAAGGCCTCGAAGAGGATGGGCGCCGCAGCGCCGTAGCCGGTCAGGCCGGGCACCGCGCCGTTGTCGGCCCGGCCGACCCAGACGCCGAGCACATGGCGGCCGTCATAGCCGACGGACCAGGCATCGCGGTAGCCATAGCTCGTGCCGGTCTTGTAGGCGATGCCGAGACGGCGGCTGCCGGCGGGCGGCGTGACGGCCGAAAGCACATCCGAAACCTGCCAGACGGCCACCGGATCGAGCAGCGGATCGCCGTTGATCACCGCGGCCTCGCCGGTGATGCCGTCGCCGAGCTGCACGGGCATGCCGCGGTTGGCGAGCGCCGCGTAGAGCTGCGTGAGATCGCGCAGCGTGATGCCGAGGCCGCCCAGGCCGATGGCAAGGCCCGGCGTCTCGCCCGGCGGCAGGACCGGCCGCACCTCGGCGCGCCGGAAACGCACCATCATGCGCGTCGGACCGACCGCCTCGAGCAGGCGGACGGCCGGCACATTGAGCGACATCTGCAGCGCCTTGCGCACGCTGACGTCGCCCTGGTAGGTCATGTCGAAATTGCGCGGGCGATAGCCGGAAAAATCGGAGGGGCGGTCCTCGACGATGGTTTCCTGCGCGACGAGCCCCTCTTCGAAGGCAAGGCCGTAGATGAAGGGCTTGAGGGCCGAGCCCGGCGAGCGGCGGATGCGCGTCATGTCGATCCAGCCGGCGCGGCTGCCATCGAAATAGTCCGCCGAGCCCACCTCGCCGAGGATTTCGCCGGTGCGAGCATCGGCCATGACCATGGCGATGGAGACCTTCGGCCCGAGGCGTTCGGCCGCCTCGCGCGCGACGGTCTCCAGGCCGTCCTGCACGGTGCGATCGAGCGTCGTGCGGTGCTCCGTCGCCTTCGGCTCCTTGCGCAAGGCAAGCTCCGACAGGTGCGCGGCGAAGGCGGGAAGCTGGCGGCGTCGGTCCGGCACCGCCTCGCCGCCTGCACGCTCCGCCTCCCCCTCGCCGATCAGCTCGGACACCGCCATGCGGTCCAGCACGCGGGCGCGGGCCGCTTCGGCCGCGGCGCGATGCCGGTCCGGGCGGCGCTTTTCCGGCAATTGCGGCAGGGCGACGAGCAGCGCGGCTTCGGCGACGGACAGGCGCTTCGGCTCCTTGCCGAACCAGGCGAGGCTTGCCGCGCGCACGCCCTCCAGGTTGCCGCCATAGGGCGCGAGCGTCAGGTAGAGATCCAGGATCTCGGCCTTGGACAGCCGCCGCTCGAGCTGGATGGCGCGCGCCATCTGGCGCAACTTGGCGAGCAGCGAGCGGTTTTCGCGCGGCTCGATCAGGCGCGCGACCTGCATGGAAAGCGTGGAGGCGCCCGAGACGATGCGGCCATTGGTGAGGAACTGCCCGGCCGCGCGCAGCAGGGCCAGCGGATCGACGCCGGAATGCGCGGCGAACCGGCGGTCCTCATAGGCGACGAGCATGCGCAGGAACTGCGGATCGACATCGGCGGCCGTGGTCTTCAGCCGCCAATGCCCCTCGGGCGTGGCGAAGGCGCGCAGCAGGCGGCCGTCCCGGTCGAGCACCTCCTTCGACACGATGCCGGCGACATCGACCGGTGGCGGATAGGCACGGTCCGCATAATCCAGCCCCGCGGCAAGCGCGGCGATTGCCGCCGCCCCGCCGAGGGAGCCGATCAGGAGCTTGCGCCAGAGCGCCATCGGCCCGCCCTCTCCTACTCGGCCTTGACGACCTGCATGCGGCCGGTCGCGGTGCGGGCGGAGTATTGCGGACGGTACATGTCTTCCACCTGTGCGGCCGGCAGGTCATAGGTGCCGGGTGTCACGGCGCGCACGACATAGGCGACCGTCACGTCGCGGTTGTTGCCCTCGCTGCGGTTGAAGGCCGCGACGAAGCGGTCGTAGCGGAACTCCGTATGCGCCGTCTCGGTCTCGCCGAGCCAGTCGAAATTGGCGAGCTTCGCACTGTCGACCAGGCTCGGATTGTCGATCTCGAAACCGGCCGGCAGCAGGTCCGTGATGATGATGCGCGAGGCCCAGTCGTTATGCTCCGTCACCTTGAGCACGACGACGTAGCGTTCGTTCTGCCGGGCCTCCGTGATGTTGGCCTCCTCGCCGTCGAGCGTGTAGTAGGTTCGCTCGATAGCGAAGCCGTCGCCGCCTGCCGGCAGCGGATCGGCCGGGGCCGCCACCGTCGTCAGCATGGCCGAGACCGGCTCGCCGGTGCGGTTGGCGACGGTCAGCGGATTTTCCAGCAGGGACTTGCCCGTCATCTGCGCGGCATAGCCGCCGGCGTGTTCGGCGCCGTTGATTTCGAGCTTCAGGTTCTTGTCGGCGTCCTTCACGGAGCGCGCGGCAAGCAGCATCCAGGTCTGCTCCTGCGTGCTGGTCCAGCGCTTGTTTTCCCACTGCGTGCCGACCTGCTTGACCAGTTCGGGAATGATCGTCGGCACGGGACGGGCTTCGGCGGCCAGCGCCAGGATTGCCGCGCCGTCACGCAGCGACGAACCATAGTCGCTGCGCGAGAGGCTTGCATTCATGATGCTGTCGCGGGACAGGCCGAGCGCATTGGAGAAGAGCGCCATGGACCGCTGCGCATCGCCGTAGAGGCCGAGCGCACCGGCAAGCTGCGCACGGGCGAGCGGCGAGGTGAACTCGGACAGCTTCGTATCGGCGTAGTAGCGCAGGTCGCTGATCGCGGCCTTGCGGTTGCGGGCGAGCACATAGAGCGCATAGGCGATCTCGCTGCCCTGGTTGGAGACATTGACGTCATAGGACAGCGCGTTCTGCAGGTTGGAGAGCGCCTGCAGCATGGCCTGTTCCGGCACGTCGAACTTCTGTTCGCGGGCCCGCGTCAGGAAGTCGGTGACGAAGGCATCGAGCCACAGGTCGCCATAGCCCGGCGACCACAGGCCGAAGCTGCCCGAGGAGGACTGGTTGGCGAGCACGCGGTAGATCGCCTCCTGCACGCGCTTCTGCGTTTCGGTATCCTCCGGCAGGCCGGACTGCTTGGACAGTTCGCTCAGATAGAGCAGCGGCAGCGCGCGGCTCGTCGTCTGCTCCGTGCAGCCATAGGGGTAGCGATCGAGCGACATCAGCAGGGCCGGAATGTCGAAGGCGGCGGCCCGCGACACGCTGAGGCTGACCGAGGCGCCGCCGAGCTGGCTGTCGGCCAGCAGCTGGTCGTCGATGGTCAGGCTGCCATTGGCGGCGATCTCGATCGGCCGGCGCGTGGTAATCGGCATGGCCGCCGGACGCACGGGCACGTTCAGCGCCTGCTCGAGCGACAGGCCGTTGCCGTCGGTGAGCGTCACGGTGACGAGGCCATCGCCGATCTCGCCGCCAATGAGCGGCAGGGTGAGCGCGGTCTTGGCGCCGGGTTCCAGCGTCAACGTCTGGCCCGCACCGGTCTGCTCGACCATGACGGAAGCGTTGTGCGTGATCGCGACCTTGTAGTCGCCGGCCGGCGCATCGGTGTTGACGATATCGAGCCTGAGATCGGAACGGTCTCCGGGTGCGAGGAACTTCGGCAGGCTTGCCGTCACCACGATCGGATCGCGGATGACGACGTCCTTGGACGCGCTACCCACACCGGTCTTCGTCCAGGCGACGGCCATGATGCGGGCCGTGCCGTTGAACTGCGGAATGTCGAAGCTGACCTTGACGTTGCCGTCCGCATCGAGCTTTACGGGACCTGCGAAGAAGGCCACGAGCTTTTCCGTCGGCGGGTTGCCCTGAAGGGCGCCCTCGCCGCCGTCGCCGCCGGTGCGCAAGCGCCCGGTGGCGCCGAGCGAACCGTCGATCAGGCGGCCATAGAGGTCGCGGATTTCCATGCCGAGGCGGCGCTGGCCGAAATACCAGCCAGCCGGATCGGGCGCTTCGTAGCGCGTAAGGTTGAGGATGCCGACATCGACGGCTGCGACCGTGACATAGGCCTCTTCATCCGCCCCCGCACCGGCGACCTTCAGCGAAATGTCGAGCGGCTGGCGCGGCAGCGTCTTTTCCGGCACGTCGAGCGAGACGTCGAGCTTGCGATCGGCCGGATCGACCTTCAGCCAGGTGACGCCGATGGCGCGCATCGGCATGCGGCTTTCCTGGTCGGAGCCCGGACGGAAGAGCGTTGCGGTGATGTAGGAGCCCGGCCCCCACGCCTCGGTGACGGGGATGTCCACCTCGCCGCCCTCGGCGCCGATTTCCGCGGTCTGGGTGGAAATCAGGCTTTCGGCCCCCACGGTGATGAGAAGCTGGCCGGCATGGCGCGGCGAGACTTTCAGCTTGGCCGTGTCCCCGACCGCATAATTTTCCTTGTCGAGCGAGATTTCCAGCGCGTCGGGCGTTTCCGTCGACGTGGCGGCGACATACCAGCCGGCATCGAATTCCACGCTCGTCGCCGGGCCATCCGGCTCGGGGCTTTCGACTTCCAGGCGATAGCGGCCCCAGGTGACCGGCACGGAAATCTTGCCGCCGTCGGCGGCGACATCGAGCGTGCCGTTGGCGATCTGCTTCGTCGAGAGAATGGGCTCGTAGCGCCACGAGCTGCCATCGCGGTACCACTGGTAATCCCGTTCGACGGACAGCAGCTTCCAGGGCAGGCCCTGCATCGCTTCGCGGGCGCCGTCCGGCGTCACCGCGACGACGGTGAAGTTCGCGACGCTGTTTTCCGAAAGCTCGCCCTGGAATTCCGGCTTCACGCCGATCATCGGGCCGGACGCCTTGACCGGCAGGGTGAGGCTGCGCTCGACGGCGCGGCCGCCGGCTTCGTTCATGCGCAGCGTCACGAGCGCTTCGAGGCGCTGGGTGGTCGAGGGCATGTCGTTGACAAGCACGTCGAACGTCGTCTTGCCCGCCTCGTCGAGCACGCCGAGCCCTTCGAGCGGAATGCGGCTTTCCTCGATCGCCTCTTCATCCGCAAGGCCGAAGACATAGCCGGGATAGGCCGGGTCCTCGCGGGTCGGCTTCAGCGCGACATCGCCCTCGATTTCCAGGCCCGCGCCGGGCGCGCCATAGAGGTAACGGCCTTCGACCGAGACGGGCGCGGCAACGCCGGCCTCGATTTCCTTGGCCTCGCTCGTCATGTCGAATTCGATACGATCGGGCACGAAGTCGTCGACGAGGAACTGCTTTTCGGCAATCGCCGTGCCCTTGGGATCGGTGAAGACCTGCATGGTCCAGGTGCCGCGCATGCTGTTGGCCTGGAGCGCCAGATCGATGGCATGGCCACCGAGAGCCGCGCCGTCGGAGACCATGCGGCGGTCTTCCACCCCGTCCGGACGGTTGAAGACGAAGGTCAGCGGCAGTTTCTCGACGGCGTTGGCCTCGATGTCGCGGGCAAGCGCGGAGGCGTGCACCGTCTCGCCGGCACGGTAGATGCCGCGCTCGGTCCAGGCCAGCACGTCGATGGCGCCCGGAGCGGGGCGGCCGGTCACGCCACGGTCCGACAGGTCGAAGCCGGCGCGCGTCATGTCGAGGAAGACAAAATCGTCCTCACCCTTCCTGGCGAAGATCACGGCCGGCGTGTTGGCCGCCGTGCCGCGCATCAGGCCGGCGGTGAAGGTGGCGCGACCGTCGCTGTCCGTCGTTGCCGTGCCGAGGATCTCGTTGTTCTTGGCGATCAGTTGCAGTTCGACGCCTTCCAGCGGGCCCGCACTGTCGAGCGAGCGGGCGAAGACATTGAGGCCGTCGGTGCCGGCATAGGTCGTCAGGCCGACATCGGAAATGACGAACCACTGGGTGGCCTTCGCATCCCATTCATTGCTGCGGCCGTTGGAGGCGGCGGCGGTCAGCACATAGACGCCCGGCTTGCGCTCAGGCAGCGCCTCGTCGACCGGGAAGCTGGTGACGACGTCCTTGTTGAGTTCCGGCGAGATATCGATCTTGCCCTGCCAGACGAGTTCGCCGCTCTGGCTCTCGATATTGCTGGCGGAATAGCCGTCGAGCTGGGTGAGGAAGCGGCTTTCGGCGAGCAGGCCGGCAATGGCGCGGTCACCGACGCGGTAGAGCTTCAGGTCGGCGCTGTCGGTGTTGACCGAAACGATCGGAATGCCGCGGCGCACGCTGCCGGGCAGCACGAAGCCGTCGCCGGTGAAGCGCACCATGGCGGCGCGGTCCTGCACGTAGATGTCGAGATCGACGGCCGCGGCCAGCGGCTCGTCCACAGCGGACGGCAGGCCCGGGCGGAACGCGATCTTGTAGCGCTGGCCGTGCGTGAGGCCCTCGATGCAGATCTGCCGGTCCTTGGCTTCGACGGCCTTGGGTGCCGCGCCGTCGAGCGTGACGAAGGAGGCATAGTCCGCGCCGGACTTGACCAGCGGTTCGGAGAACTCGACGCAGGCGCGCGGCGTCGCGCTGTCGGAATCGATCGTGTGGTTGACCACGCGGAAGCCCTGGCGCGCACGCAGGCCGAGATAGGCCGAACGGATCGCCACGTCGTCCTTCAGGTCGAGGCTCGCCTTGTAGGCGTTGATGCCGGCGCGGTAGCTGCCGGATTTGTCGAGCGTATCGGCGAGCACGGCCAGCGCGCGGGCGCGCGTCTCCGTCGTGCGCGAGAGCTGGTAGGCGTTGATCGCCGCAAGCGCGCCCTGCCCCGCGAGGTAGCTGTTGTTGTTGGCGCGACCCATGGATTCGGCGGTTTCGATCCACAGGAAGAAATCATCCGGGGCGAGCGACAGCGCGCCCTTGTAGGCGGCCAGCGCCTCGTCGAAACGGCTCGACGCCGTCTCGATGCGGCCGAGCGAGGCCAGGCTTTCGGCACCCTGTCCTTCCTGCCCGCTTGCGAGCGCGAGATTGTCGCGGAACGCGCGGGCGTCGGCCGTCATATATTCGCTGATGAAGGCAAGGGCCGGCGGCGCGCCGATATCGGCGGCATCGTCGGCCTTGACGATCTTGCCGGCGATGGCGCCCTGGAAGTGGTTGAGCTGATTGAAATCGCTCTTCATGAAGCACCACTTCACCTTGGGATTGTAGGTGAAGGCGCGGCAGGACAGGTCGTCGACGCAAGCCGTCTTGCACTGGTCCAGTGTCACATCCTGTACGGTGCGCAGGTCGAAGCCGAAATAATCGCTGTTTTCCGTCGTCACGACGGTGCGTGTTTCCGCGGCATGGGCCGGGATGGATGGTGACGCTACGGCGGAGAAAAGAAGTGCCGAGAAACCGAAGATTGCGCGCATAGACATCAAGTCCTCCTACCGCTGCCCGTCTCGCTGCCGCCACTGTCGTGGAGCGTGCCCCGGCTTGTCAATCGAAAGACGACGACATCGGGGGTGATCACCCACAGCTCGCACTGAGACCACGAGGAAGACGTTTGGCATGCACACTTCCATCGCCCCGAAAGGCGAATTTTTTCACGGCCTGGAATTTTAACCTTTTGTTAACCATATAGGCACAGACTTCATATCACCGACGGACCGGACCCTGTCATACCGCTGTTACAGCGAGCCGATAGACCTGCCGTCAGACACGAAAGTCGTGTTTCGCAACGCCGTGACCACGGATGTACTGGCACTGCGCGAAGCACTTCCCCGGCCCGGCCGGGATGAGGAAGCGAGGGGCCACCCTCGCTTTTTTCATGTCTACGACACGGCGGAAGGGCCCTGCCCCGCGCGTCGTCCCATCACCGAATTCGATGCATGTGTCAAAGAAACGCGCGTGAATGGTCCTGCAAAACCGGTTAGAGCTTGGTGACCTTGCCCGACGGGCACGTCTTGTCGCGATTTTCCGGAGAGATTTGCATGACCATCGCCGAAAGCCTCAGCCCCCGTTCGCTGCGTGCGCCGGAGAGCGGCATCGTCGAAGTCGTGAATTATGCGCGCGGCCGCGAGGGGCTGATCCCGCTCTGGGTGGGCGAAGGGGACCTGCCGACGCCGGATTTCATTGCCCGCGCGGCCTCCGATGCCCTGATGCGCGGCGAGACCTTCTACACCTGGCAGCGCGGCATTCCCGAACTCAGGGCAGCCTTGTCGCGCTATTATGCCCGGCGCTTCGGCATCTCGCTGCCGCCCGAGCACTTCTATGTCGTCGGCTCCGGCATGCAGGCCATCAAGCTCGCCATCGAAGCGCTGGTCTCTCCCGGCGACGACATGGTCTACCTCACGCCGACCTGGCCGAATTTCGCGGCGGCGGCCGAGCTTTCCGGCGCCAATCCTATCGCGGTGCCGCTCGATTTCGCAAACGGCCGCTGGCAGATCGATCTGGCCCGCGTGGAGGCCGCCATCACGCCGAAGACCCGCGTGCTCTTCATCAACACGCCATCCAATCCGACCGGCTGGACCGCGACGCGCGAGGACCTTTCGGACCTGCTTGCGATGGCCCGCCGCCATGGCCTGTGGATCATGGCCGACGAGATCTATGCGCTCTACCACTATGCCGGCGGCCGTGCGCCGTCCTTCCTCGACGTGATGGAAGAGGGCGACCGCGTCATCTTCGTCAACTCCTTCTCGAAGAACTGGTCGATGACCGGCTGGCGCGTCGGCTGGATCGTCGCGCCACCGGAAATGGGCCAGGTGATCGAGAACCTCGTCCAGTATTCCACCTCGGGCGTGCCGCAATTCCTGCAGCAGGGCGCCATTACCGCGCTCGACGAGGGCGATGCCTTCGTGCAGGCCAATATCGACAAGGCGGCGAAGAACCGCGACGTCTTCTGCGACGCGCTGATCGCGACCAACCGGGTGGAAACGCTGAAACCCGACGGGGCGCTCTATGCCTTCCTGAAGATCGACGGCGTCACGGATTCGCGGCGTGCCGCCCTCGATATCGTCGACCGCACCAATGTCGGCCTCGCCCCGGGCACCGCCTTCGGGCCGGGCGGCGAATTGTTCATGCGCGCCTGCTTCCTGCGCGACCCCAAAGACATCCTGGAAGCAGCCGACCGGCTGGCACGGTACATCGCGGCACGCTGACGGCCCTCACAGCCGGGCAAGCATGAAATCCGCCCGCGCCTCCACCGGAACCTTCGGCAGCACGACCGTTTCGTATCCGAGGCGCGGATAGGCCTGCTTCAACCGCTCATATTCCTCCAGCGCGGCATCGAAGCCGTGCCGGCGTTCCGCATCCCCGGCATAGATTTCCGGCCATGGCGGCGTGAGGAACACCTTGCGATGATAGCGGTGGGCGGCGGCCAGGCCCTCCAGGACCCGCTCGCCGCCATGGGCCTCCAGCGCGCAGGCCGCATCGATGAGCCCGCGGTCGAAGAAGACGAAGCCGGGATGGTCCTGCATGCGGGCCCGGTCCGCCAGCGCGAGATCGATGGCACGGCGGGCAAAGGCGGCCATGTCGAGCCACGGCAGCGCGCTGCCGCCCGCCGCCAGTTCCGCCTGCACGATCCGGCGGCCGGGTTCCTCGACCGTGGCATGGCCGCGCCGGCGCAATTCGTCGAGCAGGGTCGATTTTCCGCCGCCGGAGCAGCCGGACAGCACGATGAAGCGATCGGACATGCTGCATCCCTCATATTGGTGTGCCGGCACCGTACAATAAGCGGTTGCGTCTCGCGGGCAGGCAGAGTGATATGCCTGAAATTCAGGCGATTCGGAGATTTTCCATGGCGGTTCTTGTCACAGGCGGCGCGGGCTATATCGGCAGCCATATGGTCTGGGCGCTGGTGGATGCAGGCGAAGACGTCGTGGTGCTGGACCGCCTGTCCACGGGCTTCCGCTGGGCGGTGGCGCCGGAAGCGCGGTTCTACGAGGGCGACATCGCCGATGCCGCGCTGCTCGCCACGATCTTCGCCGAAAACAGCATCGACGCCATCATCCACTTCGCCGGCTCGATCATCGTGCCGGAATCGGTCGCCGATCCGCTCTCCTACTACGAAAACAACACCGTCAAGTCACGCGCCTTGATCGCCGCCGCCGTCGCGGCGAAGGTGCCCTATTTCGTCTTCTCGTCCACGGCCGCCGTCTACGGCACGCCCGACGGCACCGAACCCGTGCTCGAAAGTGCGGCCCTGCGCCCGGAATCGCCCTACGGCTCCTCCAAGCTGATGACGGAGATCATGCTGCGCGACACCGCCGCCGCCCATGACTTCACCTATACGGCGCTGCGCTACTTCAACGTGGCCGGTGCCGATCCGCGTGGCCGCACCGGCCAGTCGACGGCGGGCGCGACGCATCTCATCAAGGTGGCGAGCGAAGCCGCACTCGGCAAGCGCGACGGCATGGATGTCTACGGTACGGACTACCCGACCCCCGACGGCACCTGCATCCGCGACTATATCCACGTCTCCGATCTTGCCAATGCGCATCTGAAGGCCCTGCAGCGCATGCGCGCCGGCGGCGGCTCGATCGTCGCCAATTGCGGCTATGGGCGCGGCTTCTCCGTGCTGGAAGTGCTGGAGCAGGTGAAAGCCGTCTCCGGCAAGGATTTTCCCGTCCGCATCGCCGGCCGCCGCCCGGGCGACGCGGTTCTGATCGTCGCCAATCCTTCGGTCGCGATGAAGGAACTCGGCTGGACGCCGCAATATGACGACCTGCCCTTCATCGTGCGGACCGCGCTCGAATGGGAAGACCATCTGGGCAAGCGCAACCAGCGCTGACCCGCGGCACTTCAGCCCTCGCCGAGCTGCGCCTTCTCATAGGCGATGGCGTGCTCGATGAGCTGCGCCCAGATCTCCTCGTAGAAATCGCCGTCGAGGCCATGGGCTTGCGCGTTGCGGTTGGCATTGTCGCGCACTTCCTTCACGCGCGCCGGGACATCGGCGGGAATACCAAGGCCCGCCTTGATCTCAGCGGCGCGGCGGATGAAGCTCCAGCGTTCCTCGAAAAGCGCCATCAGGGCTTTGTCGACCCGATCGATGTTTTCCCGGATTTCCGCCATCGTCGTGCAGTCTGCCGCAGTCTTCGCCATTCCGGTCTCCTTCATGAGCACCCGGATAGCAGAGGAACGTTTGGGGGGAAAGGCATCTGTCGGTGACGGGACACAAGGCCACATGCAGGCCCGGGGCGTGAGCGGAAGGAGGGTGCGGTCCTGTCTTCTGCTGGCGGGCCTGCATGCTGGCCGACGCGGAACCTAAAGCGGCAAGCTGGCGTCAGGCTGGAGCGATTGACGTTACGTGAAGTCAGGTTCCGATCGCCAGCTTGATGACGAAACCGACGGCGGTGACCGTCAGGACGCCGGCCATCCACAGCGCCACGAACCACAGCAGTTTGCGGCCGAGCGAGCGTTCCGCCATCAATGATACCCCTCCTCCGGATCGACCTTTCCGCGGAACACCCAGTAGGCATAAACGGTGTAGCCGAGGATCATCGGTACGAGCACCAACGCGCCGACGATGAGGAAGGCAAGGCTCTCATGCGGTGCCGCCGCCTCCCAGATCGTCAGCGAGGCCGGCACGATATAGGGATAGAAGCTGATGCCGATGCCGGCGAAGCCGAGCACGAAGAGGCCGAGCGCCGCCACGAACGGCCAGGCATCGTGCCGGGTCTTCAGGCCGTAGACGAGCAGCGCGAAACATCCGAGCACGAGTGCCGGCACGAGCACGCTGAAGATGACGGTCGGCCAGCCGAACCACCGCTCGAAGTAGAGCGGCTCGGTAAACGGCGTCCAGAGGCTGAAGATGCCCATGGCGGCGAGCGTGCCGATGCCCGCCCGCATGGCATAATGGCGGGCGCGGGCGGCGAGATCGCCGCTCGTCTTCATCACCAGCCAGGTGGCGCCGAGCAGCGCATAACCGACAAGCAGCGCCAGGCCCGTCGCGATGGAGAACGGTGTCAGCCAGTCCCACCAGCCGCCGGCATAGGCGCGGTTCTCGACGTCGATGCCCTGCACCAGCGCCCCGAGCGCCACCCCTTGCGTGAACGAGGCGACCATCGAGCCGCCGGCAAAGGCGAAGTCCCACAGGAATTCGCCGCGCCGCGTGCGCCAGCGGTATTCGAAGGCGACGCCCCGGAAGATCAGACCGAGCAGCATGAGGATGAGCGGCATGTAGAGCGCCGGCAGGATGGTGGCATAGGCCAGCGGAAAAACCGCCATCAGCCCGCCCCCGCCCAGCACAAGCCACGTCTCGTTGCCATCCCACACGGGCGCGACCGAGTTCATCATGACATCGCGGTCATGCTTTTCCTTGAAGAAGGGAAACAGGATGCCGACCCCGAGGTCGAAACCGTCGAGAATGACATAGGCAAGCACCGCGAAGGCGATGATCGCCGCCCAGAGGAAGGGAAGGTCAAGCGCCATGGTGCTGGCTCCCGGGTTTGGTGGCAATGGCCGGGGCCGGCGTGATGCCGGCGGAGCGTATCGGCCCCTCCCCGAGGTCTGGCATCGGATCGCGCGGCAGGCGGCCCATCAGGCGCAGGATATAGAATGTGCCGGCACCGAAGATCAGGAAATAGACCACGATGAAGGCGATAAGCGATGTCGCGACGGCGGGTGCCGCGATGGGCGCCACCGATTGCGAGGTCAGCAGATGGCCATAGACGGTGTAGGGCTGCCGGCCGACCTCGGTCGTCACCCAGCCGGCGAGCACGGCGACGAAGCCGGCCGGTCCCATCACGACGGCGGCGCGGTGCAGCCAGCGGTTATCGCCGAGCGTGCCGCGCCAGCGACACCACAGCGACCAGAGGCCGAGGCCCAGCATGGCGAAACCGATCCCCACCATGATCCGGAAGGCCCAGAAAACGATGCCGACGGGCGGGTGAAGCTCGCGCGGCACCGTATCGAGGCCGGCAAGCGGCGCGTTCAGGTCATGCTTGAGAATGAGGCTCGACAGTTTGGGGATTTCGACGGCGTAATCCACCCGCTGCTCGGCGGAATTCGGAATGCCGAACAGGATGAGCGGCGCGCCGTCGGGATGGCTCTGGTAATGCCCTTCCATCGCCATGACCTTGGCAGGCTGGTGCTCGAGCGTGTTGAGGCCGTGCATGTCGCCGGCAAAGATCTGGATCGGCGCGACGATCGCCGCCATCCACATGGCCATGGAGAACATCTTGCGGGCGCGCTTGGGCGCGTCGCCACGCAGCAGGTGAAAGGCGCCGACGCCGCCGACCACGAGGGCCGTCGTCAGGTAGGCGGCCAGCACCATGTGCACCAGCCGGTAGGGGAAGGAAGGATTGAAGATCACCGCCCACCAGTCGACAGGCACGAACTGGCCGGCGTCGTTGACGGAAAAGCCCGCAGGCGTCTGCATCCAGGAATTGGCCGCGAGAATCCATGTCGCCGAGATCAGCGTGCCGACGGCGACCATGAGCGTGGCGAAGAAATGCAGCTTCGGACCGACGCGGTTGAGCCCGAACAGCATGATGCCGAGGAAGCCTGCCTCCAGGAAGAAGGCCGTCAGCACCTCATAGCCCATCAGCGGCCCGATGACGGGGCCGGCCTTGTCGGAGAAGACGCTCCAGTTCGTACCGAACTGATAGGACATGACGATGCCGGACACGACGCCCATGCCGAAGGCGAGCGCAAAGATCGTCTTCCAGAAATTGAAGAGCGCGAAATAGACCTCGTCCTTCGTCCAGAGCCACAACCCTTCCAGCACGGCCAGGTAGCTGGCAAGCCCGATGGAGAACGCCGGGAAGATGATGTGGAAGGACACCGTGAAGGCAAACTGAAACCGTGCAAGCAGCGTTGCGTCCAGGGATTCGAACATCGGGCCGGCCTTTCTGAAGACGTCGCAACGCTTCGGGCGCTGCGTCTCTTCAAGGATGTTCCCCTGCCTGGCAAAGGTCAATTCCGCCGGCCTGCCCGCATTGCCGCACCGCGACAATCACACGCGTGCGGCATTTCGCACCGCCACGAATCCTTCCTTCAAACGCACGAAGTGCCAAATGTTTCCGTAAGGCGCTACGAACGTTGCAGGCCGATCGGCCGGGGATTCCGGGTCACTCCGGGCGAAGATAATGCTCGGCCAGTTCGGTCCAGAAGGCGGCGCCGACGGGCAGCAGGTCGTCGTTGAAGTTATAGGCGGGATGGTGGAGCGAATGGTCGTTCTCGCCGCTCTTGCCGCCGAGGAAGAAATAGGTGCCCGGGCGTTCCTTCAACATATAGGCGAAATCCTCGCTGCCCATGAAGGGTCGCTCGAGATCGACGACCTTGTCGGCGCCGGCAAAGCGGATGGCAAGGTCCCGCACCAGATCCGTCTCCGCCTTGTGGTTGATGGTCGCATCGTAGAAGCGCTGGTAATTCACCGTCGCCGTCATGCCGTAGCTTTCCGCCTGCCCACCGGCGACGAGGCGGATGCGGCGCTCAAGCTCGTCGCGCACATCGGCATCGAAGGAGCGGATGCCGACCACGATCTCGGCGCGGCTGGGAATGATGTTGCTTGCCGAACCCGAATGGAACGAACCGACCGTCACCACCGTCGGATCGATCGGGTGGATGTTGCGCGACACGATGGTCTGGAGCGCCATGACGATGGAGGCGCCGCAGACGATGGGATCGAGCGTTTCCTGCGGTTCCGCGCCATGGCCGCCGCGCCCGTTGACGGTGATGCGCGCCTCGTCCACCGCCGCCATGATCGGGCCGTCGCGCAGCGCGAACTGGCCGAAGGGAAGGCCCGGCTCGTTGTGAAGCGCAAAGACAGCATCGCAGGGGAAGCGGTCGAACAGCCCCTCTTCCACCATGATCTTCGCGCCGCCGAAATTCTCCTCTGCCGGCTGGAAGATGAGATGCACGGTGCCGTCGAAATTGCGCCGCTCGGCAATGGCCTTCGCCGCGCCGAGCAACATGGCCGTGTGGCCGTCGTGCCCGCAGGCATGCATACGGCCCGGCGTCTTGCTGGCATAGGGAAGGCCGGTTTCCTCCAGGATCGGCAGGGCGTCGATATCGGCGCGAATGCCGATCGACTTGCGGCTCGTGCCGTTGGCGAGCGTCGCCACGAGGCCCGTCCTGGCGATGCCGCGCGACACCGTGTAACCGTAGCTTTCGAGATGGCGCGCGATCACATCGGACGTGCGCACCTCCTCCAGGCCGAGTTCGGGATGCTCGTGCAGGTCGCGGCGAATGGCCACCATTTCGGGCATGTTGTTGATGAGCGTCGTGTGGATCGTCATGTCTTCACCGGTATCAGGCGCCCCGTGTCGGGATCCTGCTTTCGAAATAGCGGAAGCCCACCACGAGAAGCGCGGTCAGGCAGAGATAGATGAGCGCCAGGAGAAGCAGCGGCTCGTAGGTGATGTAGGTTTCCTGCCGCACCTTCGAAACGACGGCATAGACGTCGATCACGGTGATCGTCGCAACGAGCGGCGTCGCCTTCAATTGCAGCACCGTCTCACCGTTCAGCGTCGGCAGGGCGCGATGGATGGCGCGCGGCAGCCAGATGCGGCGGAAGACGGTAAAGGGGCTCATGCCATAGGCGCGCGCGGCTTCCAGCTCGCCGGGCGGCACGCCGGCAAAGGCGCCGCGCATCACCTCGCCCTCATAGGCGGCGAAGGAGATGGTGAGGGCTGCCACCCCATAGGGCCATGCCTCGCGCAGATAGGGCCAGAGGAAGGAATTGCGGATTTCCGGAAACTGCGGGAAGAGCGAGCCCAGGCCGTAATAGAGCAGCCACAGTTGCAGCAGCAGCGGCGTGCCGCGCACGATGGTGCAGAACCCCTTCGCCAGCATCTTCAGCGGCCACGGCCCGGTGACCTGCACGAGGCCGATCGGCACCGCGAGCAGGAAGCCGAGGATCGACGTCACGAACAGCAGCATGAGCGTGACGCCGACGCCATGGACGAGACGGCCGGAATATTTCGGCACCCAGTCCCAGCGCATGAACCAGACGATGCAGAAGACGAGCACGGCGGCGATCGCCATCAGCACGATACGATGCGGCTTGAAGAAGCTCTGCCTGGTCGGCAGTTCGGTCAGCGCCATGGCGGCGACGGTCGGATCGCTCATCGCACGGTCTCCGGCATGCCGCGCCGGTAATGGCGCTCGATGAAGCCGATCAGCACGTTCGAAACCAGCGTGATCATCAGATAGAGCGCTCCTGCCGCGCAGAAGAATAGCAGGTAGGCCTTGGTGCTGCCCGCCGCCTGGCGGGTCACCAGCGTCAGCTCGCTGAAGCCCACGACGGCCAGAAGTGCGGTATCCTTGGTGGCGATCAGCCACAGATTGGAGAGGCCGGGAATTGCGTGCGGCAGCATGGCCGGCAGGGTGATGCGGCGCATGATCTGCAAGGGCGACATGCCGTAGGCGCGCGCGGCCTCGATCTGCCCTGCCGGCACCGCCTTGATGGCCCCGCGCAGCACCTCCGTCGAATAGGCGCCCTGCACGACGCCGATGACGAAGATGCCGGCCGCAAGGCCGCTGATATCGACGGGCCCCCAGCCGGCGGCGCTCGACAGCCTGTTGAGCACATCGGTGCCGGCATAATAGAGTATGAGGATCAGCACGAGCTCCGGCACAGCGCGCACCAGCGTGGTGTAGACCTCCAGCAGGTCCTTGGTGACGGGGCCGCCGTAGAGCTTGCCCATCGCGCCGCCCGTGCCGAGCACCAGCCCGAGCGCATAGCCGCCGATGGCGATCTGCACGGACTGCCACAGACCTCCCAGAAGCACGCCGCCCCAGCCGGGCGGGTCAAGCGCAAGCAGGCTCCAGTTGATCAGCGATCCGGCATCGGCCATGGGGTCACGTATCCGTTCGGGTAGGAAGCGCGGCGGTGCCGGGCACCGCCGCGGTGGTCATCGGAAACGATCAGCCCCCGTAAACGTCGAAATCGAAGTACTTCTTGGTGATCTCGTCATAGGTTCCGTTGGCGCGGATGGCCTTGATCGCGGCGTTGATCTTTTCCTTCAGCTCCGTCTCGCCCTTGCGCAGGCCGACGCCGACGCCCAGCCCGAGGATTTCAGGGTCGTCCTTGACGTTGCCCTTCAGGTCGCAGCAGGCGGCGCCCTGTTCGGATTTGAGGAAGGCGGACAGCGCGATGGAATCGGCCTGCACCGCATCGATGCGGCCGGCCGCGAGGTCGTTGTTGGCCTCGTCCTGCGTCTGGTATTCCTTCACGGTCGCGCCGTTCTCGCCGAAATACTTGTTGGCATAGACCTGGTGGATGGTGGCGACCTGCACGCCGATGGTCTTGCCCTTCAGTCCCTCGGGCGTCGCTTCGAAGCTTTCGCTCTTCGGGCCGATGACGGCCGTCGGGGTGTTGTAATACTTGTCGGAGAAATCGATCGTCTGGAGGCGTTCGGCGGTGATCGACATCGAGCCGATGATCATGTCGATCTTGTTGGAGGTCAGCGCCGGGATGATGCCGTCCCAGGCGACGGGCGTGATCACGCAGTCGAGCTTGGCTTCGGCACAGATCGCCTTCATGAAATCGACTTCCCAGCCTTCCCAGTTGCCGGAGGCATCCGGCGAAGTGAAGGGCGGGTAGGGCTCGGCGGCGAAGCCGACACGGACCTGCTGGGCCGCAGCGCCCGAAACGGCGGCGATACCGATGGCGGCGGCAAGGGCGATTGTCTTCAAGGCATTCTTCATGATCTTCCCTCTGTTGGTCTTGTGATTTTCAGTGGATGGAGCTGATGAACTTCTTCAGCCGCTCCGATTTCGGCGATCCGAACAGTTCGTCCGGCGGACCCTGTTCCTCGATGACGCCGTTGGCCAGGAAAACGACATGGCTCGCGACGTTGCGGGCAAACTTCATTTCATGCGTGACGAGGATCATCGTGCGCTTTTCCTTGGCGAGATCGCCGATGACGGAAAGCACTTCGCCCACCAGTTCCGGGTCGAGCGCGGAAGTGGGTTCGTCGAACAGCATGACATGGGGCTGGATGGCGAGCGCGCGGGCAATCGCCGCACGCTGCTGCTGGCCACCCGACAGGAAGGCGGGATAGGCGTCGCGCTTCTCATGGAGGCCGACGCGACGCAGCAGCGTCTCGGCGCGGTCGACAGCCTCGTCCTTGCGCACGCCGAGCACGTGCACCGGCGCCTCGATGACGTTTTCGAGGATCGTCATGTGCTGCCACAGATTGAAGCTCTGGAACACCATGCCGAGGCGGGAGCGGATGCGCTGCACCTGCTTGCGGTCGGACGGCAGCTGCCCGCCATGGCCGTCCTTCTTCATGGCGATGGTTTCGCCGTGAATGGTCACGGAGCCGGCGCTCGGCAGTTCCAGCATGTTGATGCAGCGCAGCAGGGTCGACTTGCCCGAGCCCGAGCCGCCGATGATGGCGATGACGTCGCCCTCATGCGCCGTGAGCGATACGCCCTTGAGAACCTCCAGCGGTCCGAAGCGTTTGTGCAGGTCCCTGACCGCGATTGCCTCGGCACGCTCCATCATCGCGCGTTCGCCTCGCGCGCACGGAAAGTCGATGCATGACTCATGCCAATTCCCCTGTTTTTTCAACGTTCCCGCGGGCATCTTCGGCCCGTCGTTTCCTTTGTTAAAGTCATCGTGGCACTTGTTAAGAAATTGTTCAAGCGTATAATAATCGTTACGCCGACTTTTATTCCGGCGCCCGTCCATCGATCCCGTTTCCGCCAGGAGTATTGAATGACCGCCTTCGGTTCGCAGGAAATGTCTGCCCCTCTTCAGCGCGTTCTCATGCGCCGCCCCGGCGCGAGCCTGCGCGCCGCCGATCCTGCCAAATGGCATTACGGGCCGACCTTCGATGGCGAGCGCGCGGTCGCACAATATTCGGCCTTCGCGGAGATGGTGGAACAATCCGGCGCCGAAATCATCTGGCTGGAGGACGATGGCGACGGCCTCGCCGACGCGATGTTCACGCACGATCCGTCGCTGATGTCGGATCACGGGGCCATTCTGCTGCGCATGGGCAAGCCGCTGCGTGTGGCCGAAACCGCGCTGCACGAAAAGGCCTATGCCGAACGGCAGATTCCCATCCTCGGCCGCATCACGGGCGACGGCACCGTCGAGGGCGGCGATTGCATCTGGCTCGATGCGAAGACGCTCGTCATCGGCCGCGGCGTGCGCACCAACCAGGAGGGCATCGACCAGATCACGCGCATCCTCGCACCGCATGGCGTGAGCGTGCTCGCCTATGATCTCCCGCTCTGGCAGGGCGAAGAAGCATGCCTCCACCTGATGAGCGTGATGAGCCCGCTAGCCGACAATCTCGCGCTGGTCTTCGCGCCGCTCCTGCCCGCCGCCTTCTACCAGCTCCTGAAGAAGCGCGGCATACAGCTCATCGAAGCCCCGGCCGACGAGTTCCATGCCAGCAACGGCCTGTCGCTCAATGTCTTGCCGACGAAGCCCTACGAGGTCATCATGGTCGACGGCTTCCCGGCCACCAGGGCGGCGATGGAAGCCGCCGGCTGCACCGTCCAGACCTTCGAGGCGGACGCGCTCTGCATCGCCTGCGAAGGCGGGCCGACCTGCCTGACGCGGCCGGTGCTGCGCCGGGCGGCCTGAAGCAGATCAGCCAGCGCATTCGGGCGGACGTGTCGTGGACACCGCCCGGGCCGAGAGCCAGAACGAGAGCCAGAACGAGAGGATGACATGGCCCGCCGGACCTTTCATCGCGCCCCCGAGGCCGAGCGCCGCCACGACCTGATCGAGGCGACGCTCGACTGCATCGCGGAATACGGCCTGCAAGGCGCGACGGTCCGGCAGATCGCCATCAAGGCGGGCGTCACCGCCGGCCTGATCCGGCACTATTTCCAGTCGAAGGAGCACATCCTTCAGGAAGCCTATCGCGTCGTCATCGCGCGGCTGACCGAAAAGGCCGAGCGCGTCACCGGCGACGCCGAAACCCGGCTGCGCGACTTCATCGTCATCAACCTGACGGAACCGGTCGCCAACAGCCGCAGCCTTTCGCTCTGGGCCTCGTTCATCAGCCGGGTCAGCGTCGATCCGGAACTGGCGGCAATCCATCGCGAGGGCTATCTGAGCTTCCGCGATGCGCTCGAAACCCTGCTTGCGGACTTTCTGGCGGAGCGCAACGTCGATGCCTCGCCGGAGCGTTGCCGCCGGCTGGCCATCGCCATCAACGGCCTTCTCGACGGCCTCTGGCTGGAGTGCTGCCTTGCCGGCGAACTCTTCGGTGAAAGCGAGCTCGTCGAGATCGCGCTGACATCCATCGAAACGCTGCTCGGGCTGCCGCTGAGACCGGCCGATGCCGGGCCGCGATCCTAGACTCATCATTCCATGCGGAGGACAGCCATGCGCTACGCATCCATCACAGACCGGCTCGCGAATCTCGGCTCCGAGAAATGGACGATCCATGCGGAGGCACGGCGCATGAAGGCCGAGGGCCGGCCGATCATCGAGCTGACCATCGGCGAGCCGGACGTGCCGCCGGATGCGACGCTTCTGGCAGAGGCGGTGCGCGCCATGCATGCCGGCCGCTACCGTTATTCCAACGGGCGCGGCGAGCCGTCCGTCGTCAGCGCGCTGGTGCGCAAGTACGCCAAGCGCCGGGGCGACGTCACGGAGGAGAACGTGCTCTGCTTTCCCGGCACGCAGACCGCGCTTTTCGCCGTCATGCTGGGCCTCGTCGAGGCCGGCGACGCCGTCCTTGTCGGCGATCCGCTCTATGCGACCTATGAAGGCGTCATCCGCGCAACCGGCGCAGCACAGATCACCGTGCCGCTGCGCCCGGAAAACGGCTTCCACATGAAGGCCGCCGATCTGGAGGCCGCCATCACGCCGCAATGCCGCGCGGTGCTACTCAACACGCCGCACAACCCGACCGGCGCGGTGCTGACAGCGGACGAGATTGCCGAGATCGGCGCGGTCTGCCGCAGGCACGACCTGTGGATCGTCTGCGACGAGGTCTATGAACAGCTGATCTTCGGCGCCGCCTTCGCCTCGCCCTTCGACAATCCGGACCTGGCGGAGCGCACCATCGTCGTCTCCTCGATCTCGAAGTCCCATGCGGCACCCGGCTTCCGCAGCGGCTGGGCCATCGGTCCGGCGGAATTCTGCACGCGCCTGCTGTCGGTGTCGGAGACCATGCTGTTCGGCGGGCAGCCCTTCATCGCCGACATGACCGCCCATGCGCTGGACAACCCCATCGGCACCGCCGCCACGATGCGCGAGACCTACAAGGCGCGCGCCGCCCGCTTTACCGAGGCCCTGTCACGCGCGCCGGGCCTCGTGCCCCTGCCGCCGGAAGCCGGGATGTTCATCGTCGTCGATATCTCCGGCACCGGCCTGAGCGGCGAGGACTTCGCCTGGGCGCTGCTGCGCGAGGAGGACGTCGCCGTCATGCCGGGCTCTTCGTTCGGCGAAGAGGCGAAGGGTTTCATCCGCCTCAGCCTCACCGTCCCCGATACACATATAGACGAGGCCTGCACGCGCATCGCAGCGCTTGCCGCCCGCGCCACAAGCCCGAAGGAGCGCTACGCATGACCACCAAGACCGTCGGCGAAGTTCTGGTCGACCTGCTCGAAGCCAATGGCGTGGATGTCGTGTTCGGCATTCCCGGCGTGCATACGGTGGAGCTCTATCGCGGCCTCGCCGCCTCGAAGATCCGCCACATCACGCCGCGCCACGAACAGGGCGCGGGCTTCATGGCGGACGGCTATGCGCGCGTCTCCGGCAAGCCGGGCGTCGCGCTCGTCATTACCGGCCCGGGCCTCACCAACACGATCACGGCGATGGCGCAGGCGCGGCAGGATTCCGTTCCCATGCTGGTGATATCGGGCGTCAACAAGCGGGATTCGCTCGGCCACGGGCGCGGACTGCTGCATGAATTGCCGGACCAGCAGGGCATGATGAAGACGCTCGCCCTCTATTCGCACACCCTGCTCAATCCCGCCGACCTGCCGCTCGTCGTGGAGCGCGCCTTCGCCGTTCTCCTGTCGGGTCGTCCCGGCCCCGTGCATATCGAAATCCCGACGGACGTGATGGCAAAGCCCATCGAGACCGGCAGCTTCAAGCCGGCGGTCGCGACACGCCCGCGCGCCGACGCCGAAACGCTGCAGCGCGCCGCGATCCTCTGCACCAATGCCTCGCGCCCTGTCATCCTGGCCGGCGGCGGCGCGGTAACCGCGGAAGACGAGATCCGCGACCTTGCAGAGCGTATCGGCGCGCCCGTCGTGACCACCGTCAATGCGCGCGGCATGCTTGCCGGCCATCCGCTGCGCGTGCCGGCCAGTCCCAGCCTCAAGGCCGTGCGCCGCCTGCTGTCGGATGCCGATCTGGTCATCGCCTTCGGCACCGAGTTCGGCCCGACCGACTACGACATCAATGTCGACGGCGGCTTTCCGCGGCTCAAGTCGCTGATCCGCGTCGATATCGACGCCGCCCAGCTCGCCCGCACGCCGCAGATGGGGCTCTCCGTCTTCTCCAGCGCCAAGACGGCCGCTGCGGGCATGCTCGGCTTCCTCGAAGGCCACAAGCCGATCGGCAACGGCACCCAGCGCGCGGAAGCCGCCCGCAAGGGGTCGTGGGGCGAACTGACGGCGAAGATGCAGGCCGAAGTCGGCGTCATCGACGCGATCTGGCGCACGCTGCCCAGGGCGATCATCGTCGGCGACTCGACCCAGGCCGTCTATGCCGGCAACTACTATTGCGATGCGCCGCGGGCCCGCAGCTGGTTCAACGCCGCGACCGGCTACGGCGCGCTGGGCTTTGCGCCACCCGCCGCAGTGGGCGCCGCGCTCGCCGACCCGGCCGCGCCGATCGTCTGCCTTGTCGGTGATGGCGGGCTGCAATTCTCGCTTTCGGAGATCGGCTCCGCGGTCGATGCCGATGCCCGCGTCATCTTCCTCGTCTGGAACAATGACGGCTATCAGGAGATCGAAAACTACATGATCGAGGCCGGCATCACGCCGGAGGGCGTCAAGCCGTCCGCGCCCGACTTCATCGCCATCGGCACGGCCTACGGCGTGCCCTCGGAACGGCTTGCGGATGTCCGCGACCTGCCGGAGGCACTGGAGCGGGCAGCGGCCCGCAAGGGCCCGAGCCTTGTGGAGATCCACCAGACCAGGACGGCCGGCGCGACGGCCTGACAAACGAAAAGGCCCGGTCTCCCGGGCCTTTTCTCATGCGCGTGCCAAGTGGCCTCAAACGGCCGGGCGGCTCTGGCTCTTCAGGAGATCGCGGATCTCGGTGAGCAGTTGCACGTCTTCCGGCGGCGGTGCGGCCTCGGGCGTGCCGGCGGCCTTTTCCTTTTCCAGCGATGCGCGCATGCGGTTCACACCCTTGATCATCAGGAAGATGATCCAGGCGAGGATGAGGAAGTTGATCAGCACGGTGATGAAGTTGCCGTAGGCGAAGACGGCGCCCTGCTCACGCGCGGCAGCCAGCGACGTCGCCGTGACATTGCCCGACAGCGCGATGAAATAGTTCGAGAAATCGAAACCGCCGCCCGTCAGCGCGCCGACGATCGGCATGACGAGGTCGTTGACCACGGATTCGACGATCTTGTTGAAGGCAGCGCCGATGATGACACCCACGGCGAGGTCCATCACGTTGCCGCGGGCGATAAACTCCTTGAACTCATTGAGCATGAGGGCCTCCTTTTGCTGCGAATGACAAGGAAACTAATCGAGTTTTACTTTCGATGGAACTGCGAATTGTCAATCGCCTGACGGTTACACACCGCCATTTCGCGGGCAGCCGTCGCAGCGTGCCTTCGCGCGGCCTTGCATCTACGCCCAACGCATCATTTGCTTCCTTGCCGCTTTCGCCTATTCTCCGGCAAAAGGCCGAAGGACTACGGGAGGAAGCATGCCGGGCTCGCTGATCATCGCGCTCGCGCTCGCCTATCTGCTGCTGCTTTTCGCGGTCGCAAGTTACGGCGACAGCAAGGCCCGGCGCTCCGAACGCGCGTCGAAGGGCCGGCCGCTCGTCTATGCGCTGAGCCTTGCGATCTACTGCACCTCCTGGACCTATTTCGGCGGCGTGGGCCTCGCCACCACGCATGGCCTTGAATTTCTCGGCATCTATATCGGCCCGATCCTGATGTTCACGCTCGGCATGCCGTTGCTGCGCCGCATCGTGACGCTCGCCAAGTCCGAGCGCCTCACCTCGATCGCCGATTTCGTGGCCGCCCGCTACGGCAAGAATCCGGGCGTCGCCGCCGTCGTCGCGCTCATCTCGCTGATCGGCTACATTCCCTATATCGCGCTGCAATTGAAGGCCGTGTCGAGTTCGGTCGCCGCGATGGTCGACACGACCGGCTTCGGCATCGCCGCTTCCGGCGGCCTCATCGACCTGCCGCTGGTCGTTTCGCTGTTCCTTGCCTGTTTTGCCATCGTCTTCGGCACGCGTCACACGGATGCGACCGAGCATCAGGACGGGCTCATCCTCGCCATCTCCATGGAATCGGTGGTCAAGCTCATCGCCATGGCCTCGGTCGGCTTCTACGTCATCTTCTTCATGTTCGACGGTCCCGGCGATCTCTGGCAGCGGGCGTCCGAAAGCGTGCCCGTGATGCAGGCGCTGACCTACGAGACGCCCCTTGCGCGCTGGATCCTGCTGATCGTGCTGTCGGCCTTCGCCATCGTCATGCTGCCGCGCCAGTTCCACGTCACGGTCGTGGAAAACCGCACGACGGGGGAATTGCGGACGGCCGGCATCCTCTTTCCGCTCTACCTCATCGCCATCAACCTCTTCGTCCTGCCCGTCGCGATCGGCGGCGTGCTGACCTTCAACGGCCAGGGCGATGCCGATCTCTACGTTCTCACCCTGCCCTTCGCGCTCGATCAGCCGCTCCTGACCCTGATCGCCTTCATCGGCGGCTTTTCGGCCGCCACCGCCATGGTCATCGTCGCCTCGGTGGCGCTGTCCATCATGGTATCGAACGACATCGTCATCCCGGTCGTGCTGCGGCGCAACCTCATCGGCGGCGTCGAGCAGCAGGACGACCTGTCGCGCATGCTGCTGCGCATCCGCCGTCTCGCCATCTTCTTCGTGATCCTGCTCGGCTACGCCTATTACCGCGCGACGACCGCCAATGCCGGGCTCGCCTCGATGGGCCTGCTGGCCTTTGCCGCGGTGGCGCAGGTCGCGCCCGCGCTGCTCGGCGGCCTGTTCTGGCGCAATGCCAATGCACGCGGCGCCATGGCAGGCATGATCTGCGGCCTCGTGGTGTGGGCCTACCTGCTGTTCCTGCCCAGCATCGGGGTTGCCGACAACGCCTATGTCGCCGAGACCATCCTCGGCTTCCTCTTCCCCGGCACCACGCTCTTCACCGGCGAGGCTGCGGATCCGCTGGTCAACGCCACGCTGGTCGCCATGATGGTCAATGTCGGCGCCTATGTGATCGGCTCGCTGACGCGCAATCCGACATCGCTGGAGCGTCTTCAGGCCGGCACCTTCATCCGCTCCAAGCCCCGCCTGGGGCGCGCCTTCCGCGGCCGCCGCACCAAGGTCACGGTTCGGGACCTCAAGACCACCATCGCCAAATATCTCGGCGAAGAGCGCATGCAGCGCTCCTTCCACACCTATGAGCGGCAGGTCGGCCGGTGGCTGGAGGACAATGCGCCGGCGGATGCCGCCATCGTGCATTTTTCCGAACAGCTTCTCGGCAGCGCCATCGGTTCGTCCTCGGCGCGCCTCGTGCTCTCGCTCGTGCTCCAGCGCATCGATGACACGCCGACGGACACCGACTGGCTGCTCGACCAGGCCAGCGAGGCGCTGCAATACAATCAGGACATGCTCCAGACGGCGCTCGGCCAGATGGACCAGGGCATCGCCGTCTTCGACAGCGACGGCAATCTCACCGTCTGGAACCGGCGCTTCCGCCAGTTGCTCGACCTGCCGGAATATGTCGGCCAGGTCGGCTTCCCGCTCGCCGATATCGTCGAGATCCTCGTCGAACGCGGTGACATCGCGGAGGGCGACAGGGAAACCGCGATTTCCCGCATCATGACATTCGACGAGGCCTTCCCGCTGGTGCTGGCCGGCGGCGAGCGCATCGTGGAGGTTCGCACCAATGCCATGCCGGAAAAGGGCTTCGTTTCCACCTATACCGACATCACCGACCGGGTGGCGGCCGACCGCGCGCTCAAGCAGGTCAACGAGACGCTGGAACATCGCGTCGCCGAGCGCACGGCGGAGCTGACCCGCGTCAACACGGCGCTGGCCGAGGCCCGCGCCGCCGCCGAGGAAGCCAATATCGGCAAGACGCGCTTCTTCGCCGCCGCCGGCCACGACATCCTCCAGCCGCTGAATGCCGCCCGGCTTTACTCCTCCTCGCTGGTCGAGCGGCTGGGCGATACGGAAAACCGCGAGATGATCCACAACATCGATTCCTCGCTGGAATCGGTGGAGGCGATCCTCGGCGCCGTGCTCGACATTTCGCGCCTCGATACCGGAGCGATGAAGCCGCGGGTGCAAACGGTTCTTCTCAAGGACCTGCTGAAACGCATCGAGACCGATTTCGCGCCCATCGCGCGGGCCAAGGACCTGAGCTTCAAGGTGCTGCCGAGTTCGCTCGCCATCCGCACCGATCCCAACCTGCTGCGTCGCGTCGTGCAGAACCTCGTGTCCAACGCCATCAAGTACACCCAGTCCGGCAAGGTGCTCGTCGGCGTGCGGCGCAAGGGCGGGCATGCCGTGATCCAGGTGCTGGATTCCGGCATCGGCATTCCCGCATCGAAGTTCCGCACGGTCTTCAAGGAATTCGCCCGCCTCGACGAGGGCGCCCGCACCGCGCCGGGCCTCGGGCTCGGGCTTTCCATCGTGGATCGCATCTCGCGCGTGCTCTCGCATCCCGTCGAGTTGCAGTCCACGCCCGGGCGCGGCACCAGCTTCAAGGTCCGTGTCCCCATCGACGCCACGGCAAGCCGGCCCGTGGCCGAAACGTCGGCACGCGCGCCGGTGGGCGAAGAGCCGCTGAAGGGCCTGCGGGTGCTGTGCATCGACAACGAACCCAGGATCCTCGATGGCATGCGTCTGCTGCTGTCCGGCTGGGGCTGCACCGTGACGCTGGCGGATTCCGTCGCGGCGGTCGACGCGGTCATGGCGGAGGGCGCGGTCGGATTCGATGCCGTCATCGCCGACTACCACCTCGACGACGGGACCGGGATCGCCGCGATCGCGACGCTGCGCAAGGCACTCGGCCGCGAGGTGCCGGCCCTGCTCGTCACCGCCGACCGTACGCCGGATGTGCGCGCCGAGGCGGAACGCGACAATATCCTCGTGCAGAACAAGCCCGTCCGCCCCGCCTCGATGCGGGCCTGGCTCACGCAGCTTTCAACGGTGGAGCGCGCGGCCGCGGAGTGACGTCAGGCCGCCGCCTGCGCGGCGCCGATCTTGCCGAGCTGGATGACCGCCTGGGTACGGCTGTCGACATTGAGCTTCAGCAGAATGGCCGAGACATGGGCCTTGATGGTCGCCTCGGATACGCCCAGCTCGTAGGCGATCTGCTTGTTGAGCAGGCCTTCGGCCAGCATGGCGAGCACGCGCGACTGCTGCGGCGTCAGCGTGCGCAGGCGGGCGATGAGGTCTGCCACCTCGCCGTCCTGTTCGGGCGCGCGCACATAGCCGCCCGGCGTATAGACATCGCCTGACAGCACCGAGCCGATGCCTTCGCGGATATCGTCGATGGAGGCGGATTTGGAAATGAAGCCGGACGCGCCCAGGTCGAGCGCCCTGCGGATGGTGGCGGGATCGTCGCTGGCGGAAACGATGACGACGGGCAGGCTCTGGAACTCGGCCCGAAGCGCGATCAGGCCCGACAGGCCGCTGACGCCGGGCATGGCGAGATCGAGCAGCAGCAGGTCGGCATCCGGACAGGCTTCGGCGGCCTTGCGCGCGGCCTCGAAATCCCCCGCCTCGACGATATCGGGATTGCCCGCCATTCCGGTCAGTGCCTGTTTCAGCGCGCCGCGGAACAGCGGATGGTCATCCGCAATGATGATCGTGAGTGCCGATGCCATGCGCTCCCTCCCAAGAGTTGATGGACCCTGCGACGGAACAGGCGCGGCTTGGCCGGCAAAACGCTCCGTCAGGTCTTCTGCGGGACCGCGTCCTTCCCGGGGGCAGGCTCCTCCTTGCCGTCCTCCAGGTTTTTCACGATCCCCATGAACCTTTGCATCATCTTTTCCATGATGCTCATGGTCCGGTCAATCTCTTCATCCGATGGTAGAGCAGGTTTTGCGGTTGACTGGTCGGTTGCAACGGCTTTTTCCAGCGCTTCGACGCGCTTGGTCAGGAGATCGAGTTCCTTTTCGAAGGCCGCGCGCTCGTCGGCCGCCATTCGGCAGACGATCTGCCCGTCCTTTTCCTGGCAGAGCGAAAGGTCGCCCGAGGCGGTATCGAGCCGCACGAAGCCGGTATCCGTCTTCTCCATGCGGTAGCGGCCTTCGCCTTCGGCATGGGCGGCGCCGGCGGCGAGCGCGGCAACGAGGGTCAAGGGAAGAGCAGAAATTCGCATGCAAAATCCTCCAGGAGCCGGTTTGCCGGGCTGTGGCCGGTGGACATTCGCCGTTGTTTGCGGCAAGCGCTAGCATGGAACGCGCCAGCCGGGAGAAACGGACGAGATGACCAAGACAATCTACAAGATCGTTCCGTCAAGTCTGTGGCAAAAAGCGAAGGCGGCCGGAATATTTAAAGGCGCGGCCATCGACCTCTCGGACGGCTACATCCATTTCTCCACCGCATCGCAGGCGAGAGAAACCGCCGCACGCCATTTCGCGGGCCAGGGCGATCTTCTCCTCGTCGCGGTCGACGGCGATGCGCTGGGCGATACGCTCGTCTACGAACCCTCGCGCGGCGGCGATCTCTTTCCGCATCTTTATGCCGCGCTTCCTCTCTCCGCCGTCCTCTGGGAGAAGCCCCTGCCGCTCGGGCCCGACGGCGCCCACCAGTTTCCGGAGATGCCGCTCTGATGTCATTGCTTTCCTCGCTCGGCCGCAAGGGCCTCTTCCTGTTCGACCCGGAAACCGCGCACGGCCTTTCGATCGCGGCGCTGAAGACCGGCATCGTGCCCGCCTGCCCGGCCAAGGCCGATCCGCGCCTCGCGCAGACCGTCGCCGGGCTCAATTTTCCCAATCCGCTCGGCATGGCCGCCGGCTATGACAAGAACGCGGAGGTGCCCGAAGCCCTCATTCGCCTGGGCTTCGGCTTTGCCGAGGTCGGCACGCTGACGCCGCGCGCGCAGGAGGGCAATCCCAAGCCGCGCATCTTCCGCCTCGTCGCCGACGATGCCGTGATCAACCGGCTCGGCTTCAACAATGCCGGCCATGCCGCCGCGCTTGAACGGCTGAAACGCTGCCGGCGCGATGCGCTGATCGGCGTCAATATCGGTGCCAACAAGGACAGCGCGGATCGCATCGCGGATTATGTGGCCGGCATCCGCACCTTCTACGATGTCGCCCGCTATTTCACCGCCAACATTTCCTCGCCCAACACGCCGGGCCTGCGCGACCTGCAGGCAAAGGAAAGCCTGCACGCACTGCTGTCGTCCGTGCTGACGGCGCGGGCCGAGGAAGCGACCCGCAGCGGCCGGCAGGTCCCGGTCTTCCTCAAGATCGCGCCCGATCTCACCGAAGAAGGCTTGGACGATATCGCCGAGGTGGCGCTCGCCCATCCGCTCGACGGGCTGATCGTTTCGAACACGACCCTCTCGCGTGATGGGCTGCGCGACACAAGCCAGGCCGGCGAGGCCGGCGGGCTTTCCGGCAAGCCGCTCTTCGAGAAATCCACCGTCGTGCTCGCCAAGATGCGCCGGCGCGTCGGCGACGACCTGCCGATCATCGGCGTGGGTGGCGTTTCGGATGCGCAGACCGCGGCGGAGAAAATCCGCGCGGGCGCGAACCTCGTGCAGCTCTATTCCTGCATGGTCTATGCCGGTCCCACCCTGCCGGGCACAATCGTCAGCGGCCTCTCGCGCCTGTGCGATCGCGAGCAGGTGTCGTCGATCTCGGCGCTGCGCGGCAGCCGCACGGCGCACTGGGCCGACCGCAACATCTGACGACCGTTACGGAACCAAAGCCCCTCCTGATGGATTCTTGGTGAGGCGGGTGGAGTGTTCGGCAAAAGCGGTTCACATCGACGGTAGCCTGCACCGAGCCCGCCATAATGGCCGAATGGCCAAGGAGGGACGCACAATGGAAGACCAGGACGACAGGATTCGCAGAAGGGCTCATGAAATCTGGAAACAGGAAGGCAGCCCCGAAGGGCGGGAATATTCCCACTGGCTGCGCGCCCGAGCGGAGATCCGCGAAGAGGATGCCAACACCATCACTCAGGATCTATACAGGGTCGCGCAGCTGAACAGGTCGTTTTGAAACGGCGGTGAACGCTCAGCGTTGATTGGAACGGATTTCGTCCAGTTTACCGATAACCACCGCTATCGCGAAGCAAACGGACCCGAGGCCGAAGGATATGGTTCCGAGAGTCAATCTTGGAACCGCTTCGGCCTCCACAATGAACAACAGACCGATGGCCATCTGGATCAGCGCGAAGACGAAGACGGCTATCTTCATTTGATCACCGCGGCGCAGTCGAACTTGATGGCGTCCACCTCGCCGGAGGCGACGTTGTATTCACTCATCTGGAGGAACGAGCAGACGTAGATCTTTTCCTCGTTCTGCAGGAAGACATAGTTTCCGCTCGTCGATTTGATTTCATATCCCTGTGCGGCGAGATCCAGAATGGTTGGCCGTGTTTGGGCGCTGGAAGCGGACGTCATCGCGAGAAAAACGACGATCGCGGTCAAAAGGCTTTTCATTTTCATCATACACTCTGTCTTGGTTTCGTGTGTTCCGGGGAGCAAACGAAACGCAGAGTAGTCGGGGCGAGGCAGGGTTCAACCCTGAAATCGCCTCTAGACGCGGCTTTGCCCGGCAAATTGCCGCCCCGCCAGCGCCGGCAGGCGCAGCGCCAGAAACAGGCCCCGGAAGGCGAGAAACAGGTTGAGCGCCAGCCACAGGCCGTGATTGCCCAGGAGCGGCACGAACAGCGCCAGCGCCAGGAGATAGCCGGCAAAGGCCGCCAACATCATGTTGCGCATCGCGCCGGACCATGTCGCGCCGATGAAGACCCCGTCCATCTGGAAGGCCAGCGCGCCGGTGACGGCCGTCAGCGCGGCCCAGGGCAGGTATTTGGCCGCTTCCGCGCGCACGCTTTCCGTCGTCGTCAGTAGGCCGATGACATCGGTGCCGAAGACGAGGAACAGCAGCGTCGTCACGATGCCGAGACCGAAGGACCAGAAGAGCGTGAGCTTCACGGCGCGGTCGAAGGCCGGCCGGAAATTGGCGCCGAAGGCCCTGCCGACGAGCTGTTCGGCGGCATTGGCAAGGCCGTCGAGATAGTAGCCCGCGACGAGGAAGATGTTCATCAGCACGGCATTGGCGGCCAGCACCAGCGGCCCCATGGACGAGCCGATGCGCGTCATGATGGCGAAGGCGCCGATCAGCACGAAGGTGCGGATCATGATGTCGCGATTGAGCGAAAACAGCGCCTTCAGCCGTTCGCGCTCGAAGACTTCCGCCCGCGCGGGCCGCTGCGCCCGGTCGAAGCGCGACACGACGAGCGCCAGGCCCGCCAGCATTCCTGTGGTCTCGCCGACGACGGCGCCCCAGGCGATGCCGGCGATGCCCCAGCCCCACCAGAGGCCGAGAACGATCGACAGGACGATGTTCACCCCGTTGATGATGGCTTGCAGCATCAGCCCGGTCATGCCCTGCCCGCGCCCCAGCACGAAGCCGAGCAGCGCGTAATTGCCGAGCGCCATGGGGGCGGCGAGCGCGCGGATGAGGAAATAGGTCGAGGTCACCGCCGCGACATCCGGCGACGGCGCCATCAGGAACAGGCCGGCCGAGAGCAGGAACGGCGAGAGCAGCGCGATCGCCAGCCCGCAACAGAGCGCGATGATGAGCGAACGCCAGTAGACCGCCTGCTCCTCGCGCCGGTCGCCCCGGCCGAAGGCCTGCGCGACGAGGCCGGTGGTGGAGGCGCGCAGGAAATTGAAACTGCCGAGCAGCAGGTCGAACAGGACGGCGCCCACGGCCATGCCGGCCAGCGCATTGGCCGAGCCGAGCCGCCCGGCCACGGCCGTATCGGTGAGCCCGATCAGCGGCGTCGTGAGAAAGCCGAGCGTCATGGGTATGGCGATGGAAAGCACCAGCCGGTGCGTCACCTCGAAGGGGCCGGCGCCTTCGTTTTCACCTACCGCCGATGCATTCATGCCCTGCCCCCCGGTGGCTCTACGTGTTCAGCTCGACAGGACCATCGCCCAGTAAGGCCTGTTGCCCGAGGCGGGATTGGAGACGACCGCCACGCCGAGGCCGCGATAGCCGGCACCCAGCATGTTCGTCAGGTGCCGGGGCGAGCGATACCAGGCATCGAAGGCCGCCGCCGCCGTGCTTTGCCCGACCGCGATGTTCTCGGCCGCCGGAAGCGGAACTTCCATGCCCTTCATGCGGTTGAGGAAATTCGCGCCGAGGCCGATATTGTGCTCCATCTTGCCGGCAGACGCCATGCGGCTCGCCTGGTCCATCGCCGCACGCTGCGCCTGTCTGTCGATGGCAAGCGGCGGCAGGCCGCGCTCCGCCCTCAGCTTGTTGACGAGGGCGAGCGAGGCGGCCGTCTGGTCGCTGCCCGTCCCGGCGGAAGGCGCAAGAACGCTGGTGGTGGAACAGCCGGCGGCGAGCGCGGCGATGGCGGCCGCAGAGGCGGCGAGGAAGGTGCGGCGTGTCAGCATGGTCAGCGCTTGTAGCTGAACAGGCGGATGAGGATGAAGATCGGCACGACGATGACGGCACCGAGCAGGAGATAGTCGCCGAGCCGGCCGAGCGTCTTGAAGCCGGTGTTCCAGAGATCCAGCACGAAATCGCGGGCGGCGAAGAGGATATCGTCGGGGTAGAGCCCGAAGATCGACATCAGGAAGCCCACGGCCACCGACAGGATCAGGAGCTTGATGATCACGCGCAGCGGCGAGTCGCCGAGGAACCCGTTCACGCCATTGGACATCCGCTGATTCTCCATAAATTCGTCTGCACTCCAGATAAGCCCTCGCCGATCCGGCGGCAAGCGAAGCCTCCGTGTGAGAATTCACTTGCCTTTTGTCATGGCCCTGCCATGTAGCGGCATCCGCTTCCCGTTTCCGAGCCCCCATGACGAGCCCGCATTTCTCCTCCGGCGATCTCATCGCCGACCGCCGCGCCGATTACGCCCGCATGTTCGCGGAATCGGGGGAGTATGCGGAGGCTGCGGAGCTGATGGAACAGGCGCTCGAACAGGTGCCCGGCTGGGCCGCCGGCTGGTTCCGGCTGGCCGAATATGCCGAGAAATCGGGCCAGAAGGAGGCGGCCGCCACGGCGCTGCGCACGGTCGTCGCGCTCGACCCGGCGGATATTTTCGGCGCCGGCCTCAAGCTGGCCGTGCTCGGCGTCACGGATGCGCCCGCCGCCCCGCCGACGCCCTATGTCGAACGGCTCTTCGACGACTATGCCGACCGTTTCGACACCGCCCTTGTCGAGCGGCTGGAATACACCGTTCCGCAAACGCTCGCGGCCCTCGTGCGCAAGCACACGGGAGACGATGCGCGGTTCGGCGTCGTCTCGGATATCGGCTGCGGCACGGGCCTGTTCGGCGTGGAGATCCGCGGCAATGCCGTGCGCCTAGAAGGTTTCGACCTGTCTGCCGGCATGCTGGCCAAGGCCAGCGAAAAGGCGGTCTATGATCACCTCGCCCAGGCCGATCTGTCGCTGCCGGCCCCCGCAAGCGGCCTCTTTGCCGATGGACCGGAGGGGCGCGCCGATCTCGTCAGCGCCGCCGACGTGCTGATGTATCTCGGCGACCTCGCGGAAGTCTTTCCGAGCGTTGCCCGCCTTGCGCGACCGGGCGGGCTCTTCGCCTTCTCGGTCGAGGATGGCGGGCCCGGCGAGACGCCGCTGCTGCGGCCCTCGTTGCGCTATGCCCATCCGGAGGGCTTCATCCGCCGCAGGCTTGCCGAAAACGGCTTTAACCTGCTGACGCTGGAACGCAGCGTGATCCGCCGCGATGCCGGCGAGCCCGTGCACGGCCTTCTCTTCCTCGCGCAACGCCAGGCATAGGCTTGCGTCCGACGCGCGGCGCGATACAACAACAAGACACGAGCGGAGATCGGCCATGGACGGCGACAAGCGGCGTTTCGGCTTCTGGAATCCCACCCCCACGCGCCACACGCCGCTGGAGGATGCGCAGGGCCTGCTTGCCAGCAGCATGATCGCCGCATTGGGCCTTGCCCTCATGAGCAGCGCCGGGCTCGTTGCGAGCGGCACCGCCGGCGTCGCCTTCATCCTGCATTACCTGACGGGCTACAGCTTCGGCCTCTTCTACACGGTCGTGAACATCCCCTTCTATCTGCTCGGCTTAAAACGCCTTGGCCGCGCCTTCACCGTCAAGACGATCATCGCGGTGTCGCTGACTTCAGTGATTACCGAAATGCAGCCGCATTTCGTGCGCATCGAGAGCATCCATCCCATGTGGACGGCGGTGCTCGCCGGCATCCTGCTCGGCTTCGGCCTGCTCGGGCTCTATCGCCACCGCGCCAGCCTGGGCGGCGTGGGCATTCTCGCCGTCTATCTTCAGGATCGCTTCGGCATACGCGCCGGCCTCGTTCAGCTTGCCTTCGATATCTTCGTGCTGGTCGCCGCCTTCGCGGTCGCGGCCCCCTTCATCGTGCTCTGCTCGGTCGTCGGCGCGGTGGTTCTCAATCTCTTCCTGACCGTCAACCACCGCGCCGACCGCTACATTGCGATGTGACGCGTCATGCCGCCTTCGTCGATGCGTCCAGCGGGTGCTGGTTGCGGAAGCTGACGGCGACACGGTTCCAGATGTTGATCGTGCCGATCGCGATCGTCAGCTTGGCGATTTCGGCCTCCGTGAAAAAGGCCTTCAGCGGTTCGTAGGCCGCGTCAGGCGCTCCGGTGTCGGCCACGCGCGTCACGGCCTCGGTCCATTCCAGAACGGCGCGTTCGAGCGGGGTGTAGACAGGCGATTCCCGCCACACCGACAGGAGGTTGATCCACTGTTCGGACAGGCCGTGATGGCGCGCTTCCTTCACATGCATGTCGACGCAATAGGCGCAGCCGTTGATCTGCGACGCGCGCAGCTTGATCAGATGGATCAGGGCCGGGGCGAGGCCGGAATCCCGCGTGATGTAGGTCTCCAGCCCCATGATCGCCTTGTAGGCATCGGGCGCCACCTTGTAGCCGTTCAGTCGTTCCTGCATGGTCGTTCTCCTGTTGTGGGCGTCATGCGCCCTGTTTGCGTTCATGAATGGCCAGAAAGGCGCAGCCGCGCGCCGCAATTGAGCCGTCGTCGCCTGCCGCCACGTCGGCGAGGATATCGGCCACCGTCACGCGCCGCAGTTCGGCGCGATAGGCCTTTTCCGCGCGCAGCATGGCGGCATTGATCTCGCACGGCCGCGTCGGCTTGCCCGGCAGCGGATTGGGACCGCGCTGGCGGATTTCCAGACAGCGGAAGGCAGGCTCCGGCCCCTCGACGGCCAGCACGATATCCAGAAGCGTGATCTGCTCGGCCTTGCGCGCCAGACGGTAACCGCCCCGGGGGCCGGGCAAGGTGGAGAGCAGGCCGGCCCCGGACAGGGCCTGGAGATGCTTCAACAGATAGCTCGTCTTCACGCCGTGATACGCCGCGAGCGAAGCGGCCGACAGCACGCCGTCGGCGGACAGCTGCGCGAGCATCGCCACGCTGTGGATCGCCTGTTCGACACCTTCACTGAGCTTCACCGGCACCTCCGATAATCATGGACAATAATTATCCATGATTCTTTTCGGAGTCAATCGCCGGCCTGCGGTTCTTTTCTTTCGGGGAGGATGGACTAGCTTGTCTTCGACATGACCGATTCCGCCGAAGCCGCCCGTGCCCTGCTGCCCGCGACCTTCTCTGCATGGTTCGCAGGCAAGGGCTGGCAGCCGCGCGCCCATCAGATGGAGCTTCTCGCGCGCGCCACGGCGGGCGAGAGCCTGCTGCTCATCGCGCCCACCGGTGCGGGCAAGACGCTGGCCGGCTTCCTGCCGGCGCTGACCGACCTGACGCGACGCGGCAAGATCCCGCCGGGCTCCGCCTTCACCGGTATCCATACGCTCTACATCTCGCCCCTCAAGGCGCTGGCCGTCGACATCGAGCGCAACCTGATGAAGCCCGTCTCGGAGATGGGCCTGCCCATCACCATCGAGACACGCACCGGCGATACCCCGCAGGCCAAGCGCCAGCGCCAGCGGCTGAACCCGCCCGATATCCTTCTGACCACGCCCGAACAGGTGGCGCTGCTCATTGCCAACGGCGAGGCGGCGCGTTTCTTCAAGGACCTGAAATACGTCATCTTCGACGAGCTTCACTCGCTCGTCACCTCCAAGCGTGGACACCTGCTGTCGCTCGGCCTCGCGCGCCTGCGCCGCCTTGCGCCCGGTCTCAGGACCATCGGCCTCTCCGCCACGGTGGCCGAGCCGATGGACCTGCGCCGCTGGCTGGTCGCGCAATCGGCCGGCGAGGAGAACCATGCCGGTCTCGTCACCGCGCCCGGCGGCGCAAGGCCCATCATCACCATCCTGAAAAGCGAGGAGCGCGTTCCCTGGTCCGGCCATCAGGCGAAATACGCCATGCCGGAGGTCTATGAGGCGATCAAGCAGCACAAGACGGCGCTGCTCTTCGTCAACACGCGCAGCCAGGCGGAAATCCTCTTCCAGGAACTCTGGAACATCAACGAGGATACCTTGCCGATCGCGCTGCACCACGGCTCGCTCGATGTCGGCCAGCGCCGCAAGGTCGAGCAGGCCATGGCGGAAAACCGGTTGCGCGCCGTCGTCGCGACCTCGACGCTCGATCTCGGCATCGACTGGGGCGATGTCGATCTCGTCATTCATGTCGGTGCGCCGAAGGGCGCCTCGCGGCTCGCCCAGCGCATCGGCCGCGCCAACCACCGCATGGACGAGCCGAGCCGCGCCATCCTGGTGCCCGCCAACCGCTTCGAGGTCATGGAGTGCCAGGCGGCGCTCGACGCCAACTATATCGGCGCGCAGGACACGCCGCCCGTCGGCGACGGCGCGCTCGACGTGCTCGCCCAGCATGTGCTCGGCATGGCCTGCGCAGCCCCCTTCGACGAGGACGACCTCTTTGCCGAAGTCACCTCCGCCTCGCCCTATACCGGCCTGCCGCGCGAAAAATTCGGCCGCATCGTGCAATTCGTCGCGACCGGCGGCTATGCGCTGAAGACCTATGAGCGCTATGCCCGCATCCGCAGGACGCCGGACGGCCTCTGGCGCGTCTCCAACCCCGGCGTCGCGCAGCAATACCGGCTCAATCTCGGCACCATCGTGGAAATGCCCATGCTCAATGTGCGCATGGTCAAGCGCGGCGCGAAGGGTGCGGTCGGGCGCGGCGGCGCGTCGCTCGGCAAGGTCGAGGAATATTTCCTCGAAATGCTCTCGCCCGGCGATACCTTCCTGTTCTCCGGCAAGGTGCTGCGTTTCGAGGGCATCCGCGAGAACGAATGCCTCGTCAGCCAGGCTTTCGCGCTCGACCCGAAGGTGCCGGCCTATGCCGGCGGCAAGTTCCCGCTCTCCACCTATCTCGCCGATCAGGTGCGCGGGATGCTGGACGATCCCGCGCGCTGGGGTGCGCTGCCCGACCAGGTGCGCGACTGGCTCGCCTTGCAGCGCGACGTCTCGTCCCTGCCCAGGCGCGACGAGCTCCTGATCGAGACGTTCCCGCGCGGCAGCCGGCACTACATGGTGGCCTATCCCTTCGAGGGGCGGCTTGCCCACCAGACGCTCGGCATGCTCCTGACGCGCCGGCTGGAGCGCGCCGGCCGCCGGCCGCTCGGCTTCGTCGCCACCGACTATTCGCTCGCCATCTGGGCGCTGGACGATCTCGGCCATGCCTTTGCCGTCGAGCGCCCGTCGCTGTCGGCACTCTTCGACGAGGACATGCTGGGCGACGATCTGGAGGCCTGGCTCGACGAAAGCTACATGCTCAAGCGCACCTTCCGCAATTGTGCCGTGATTGCCGGCTTGATCGAGCAGCGCCATCCGGGCAAGGAAAAGACCGGGCGGCAGGTCACCGTTTCCGCCGACCTCATCTACGACGTGCTGCGCAGCCACGAGCCGGACCACATCCTGCTCGAGGCGACACGCAACGATGCGGCGGCGGGGCTTTTGGATATTCAGCGATTGGGCGATATGCTGGCCCGAATCAAAGGGCACATCACCCACCGGCAACTGACCCGCATCTCGCCGCTCGCCGTTCCGATCATGCTGGAGATCGGCAGGGAAACGGTGGCGGGCGAGGCGCAGGATTCGCTGCTGGCGGAAGCCGCGGACGACCTGATCGCCGAAGCGATGGGCGAGCCGGACCGTTAAGAAAGACGAAGGCGTGCAGCGACTGGCATTGGCATCGACGGAGATACAGGATTTCGGCGCGGTTTGCGCGCGCACCGTCATTGCCGGCGTCGAGGCCGTCTGCGATCCGCTGGGCGCGCTCTACCTGCCGGAAACCCGCCTGCTCGTCGTCTCCGACCTGCACCTCGAAAAGGGTGCCGCCTTTGCCCGCCGCGGCATGATGCTGCCGCCCTATGACACGCTCGCCACACTGAAGGTGCTGGAAGCCGTCATCCGACGGCACGACCCGGCCATCGTCATCAGCCTCGGCGACAATTTCCACGACCGCATCGGTTCCGCCCACCTGCCGGAGATCTTCCGCGCGAAGATCGTGGAACTGGCGCGCGGCCGCGAATGGATCTGGATCAACGGCAACCACGACCCCGACGGCACCGTGAACCTGCCGGGCCAGTCGGCCGACGAGCTGCATTATGCCGGGCTCGCCTTTCGCCACGAACCGTCGCTCATCGCGCCCGACGGCGAGATCGCCGGGCATCTTCATCCCGCCGCCACCGTCATCCGCCGCGAAAAGGCGGTGCGGCGGCCCTGCTTCGCCACCGACGGCCGGCGCCTGCTGATGCCGGCCTTCGGGATCATGACGGGCGGGCTCGACCTGCGCCACCGGGCGATGACCGGTCTTTTCGACCGGCCAAGCCTGGTCGCCCACATGCTCGGCCGCGACCGCATCTACTCCGTGCGGTTTGCCAATCTGCGCGGCTGAGGGGTCGTCGCGCTAGCGCTTCACCAGCCGCAGGATCGTCGATTCGCCGCCGCCGCGCGGCTCCGTCACGGCGAAGACCGAACCGTCGGACGCGACCTTCACGTCTCGGATACGGGCGTCGAGCGGAACGCGCTCTTCATGCGCCACCTTGTCGCCGTCCATGTGCAGCACCACGAGGCCCTGGCTGACGAGGCCGCCGATGAGGAAGGCGCCCTTCCATTCCGGGATCGCGTCGCCATCGTAATAGGCCATGCCGGAAGGGCCGATGACCGGATCCCAGTAATAGACCGGCTGCTCGGTGCCTTCCAGCGCGGTGATGCCCTCGCCCACCTTGCCGCCGCTATATTCGACGCCGTAGGTCACCTTCGGCCAGCCGTAGTTCTTGCCGGCCTCCGGGCGGTTCAGCTCGTCGCCGCCCTTCGGCCCGTGCTCGACCGTCCAGAGACGACCCTGCCCGTCGAGGGTCGCCGATTGCAGGTTGCGGTGGCCGTAGCTCCAGATCTCCGGCAACGCGCCGTCCTGCGTGGCGAACGGATTGTCGGCATGCGCCTTGCCCTGCGCATCGAGACGGAAGACCTTGCCGAAGCCGCTGCCGAGATCCTGCGCCCCGACACGGGTCTCGGCGTCGGACCGTTCGCCGACGGTGACATAGAGCTCACCCTGCGGCCCGAAGACCAGACGCGAGCCGAAATGCTTGTCGCCGTCATAGGTCGGCATCTGCTGGAAGATGACCTTCACGTCCTGCAACGAGAATTTCCCGTCCTGCTCGGCCAGCGTCGCGGAAGCGACCGACGTGCCGTTACCGCCCTCGCGCGGCTCCGAGTAGGAGAAGTAGATGCGGTTGGAGCTTTCGAAATCCGGGGCCAGCGCCACATCGAGCAGGCCGCCCTGCCCGTCGGACATCACCTCCGGCACGCCTTCGATCGCCGGGCTCGCCTCGCCGTTCTCCTGCGAAACGACGTGCATGGTGCCAGCCTTGGCCGTCACGAGCATGCGCCCGTCCGGCAGGAACTCCATGGCCCAGAGATGTGGCAGGCCCTTTGCCACCACATCCACGGCGATCTCGGGCGTGCTGTCGGGCAGCGTGGCGCGCGTCTGGCCTTCGAAAGCCGGCTTCTGGTCGGGCGCATTTGCCTGGCCGGTTTCGGCGGTGCGTGCGGTCTGGGCGAAGGCCGGCGCCGCAAGAAGCGTGGCGGCAAGCATGGTTCCGGCGAGGAAGAAGCTGGTCGTGCGCATGGTGGTTCCCTTGTTGATCGAGCATGATGGCCCGCTTGGACGCGCGCCACCCTGACGTTGCAAGGGTGCGAAAGCGTGATTTGTTTCAACACATCATTTCAAGAAATGTTTATCGCGCATTCGAACGCGATGCGCCCATGGCCGCGACTTGACGAAGCCGACAGGTTTGATTTCCATCAAGGCAGGACCCGGCTTTGGCCGTAGTCTGCGCAAAGAGGGAGATCGCGCCATGTACACGCATATTCTCGTTCCCACCGATGGATCGGACCTGTCGACGGCGGCCGTCGACCAGGCATTGCAGCTTGCCAAGGCGCTCGGCGCCCAGGTCACGGCGCTGACGGTGGCCGAACCGCTGCATTTTCTGCCTGTGACACCCGCCGCGACGGCGAGCCTGCGGATGGATTACGAAACCCATGTCAAAGAGGACGGCGTCCGCATCCTCGGCGCCGTGCGCGAGCGGGCGGCAGCGGCCGACGTGACGGTCGAGACGGTTCAGGAAACGGCCGGCGATGCCTGGCGGGCGATCATCGACACGGCTGAGCGCAAAGGCTGCGACCTCATCGTCATGGCCTCGCATGGGCGGCGCGGCGTCAGCGCCTTCCTGATGGGCAGCGTCACCACCAAGGTGCTCAGCCATTCGAAGGTGCCTGTGCTCGTCTACCGCGCCTGAGCAATCAGTCCTTGCGGAAGACGACGCTCGCCAGCCAGCCTGTCAGCGCCGCGAGGAACACCGAGAACGCGCCATAGGCCAGCGAATGGTCATAGGCCGCCGTCGAGATCATCTGCTCGATACCGGTCTTCATGACGCGCAGGGGCAGCGCCTTTTCCGAGATGAAGACGCCGTCGCGGAAAAGATGCGCGCGCACGATATGGGTGCCGTTGGGCACGTTGGCCGGCAGCTTCACCGTGGCCTTGAACAGGCTGGCGCTGATGAACTGCACGCCGCCCGGATCGCGCTGGTAGAAGCCGCCGCTTTCCTTCAGACGACGGAACGCGTCCCGGAACTCCGTGAGGTTGCTGCCGTCGCCGACGAAGCCGACGGGCGTAAGACGGATATGCTGGATACCGACGCCCACGCCGTTCAGCACGGCGGGATCGGCGATGGTCTCGACATCGCGCGTGCTCGACAGCGAATAGGATTCCGGCACCAGTTCGAAGGTCATCGAGCGGCGGTTGACCCAGATGCCGAAGACGCGCTCCTTGATGCGCACCGTGTTGTTGTCCTTCGGCCCCTCCAGCGCCACGACGATGTCGTATTTGCGCTGGGCGAGCAAAGCCGGATCGTACCCTTCGATCGCGCCGAAGATCGTCAGGTCCGCGCCGCGGAAATCCGAGGAAATGGCGATCTCGTCGGTGGAGATGCCGATTTCCAGCTTCTCGGGCGCTTCGGCCGGCCTGTCTTCCTGCGCGGCGGCGGGAGACACGAGGCCGACGAAGAGCACGAGGAGCAAAGCAAGGGTTCTCATCGATAGACCCCCTCGCTGATGACCGAGTAGACATCGTCGGGCGTGACCACCAGGTCGACGGCGAGACGGGCGCCGACGGCCAGAACCAGCAGCGCGAGCAGCGCGCGCAGCTGTTCGCCGCGCAGCTTCTGGCCGACCCGCACGCCGTATTGCGCACCGATGACACCCGCCACCATCAGGATGAAGGCGAGCACGATATCGACGGAATAGTTGGTCGTGGCCTGCACCACGGTCGTATAGGCGGTGACGAAGATGATCTGGAACAGCGACGTCCCGACGACGACATTGGTGGGGATGCGCAGCAGGTAGATCATCGCCGGCACCATGATGAAGCCGCCGCCGACACCCATGACGGAGGTGAGGATGCCGATGCCGAAGCCCAGCCCGATGACGGGGATGACGCTGAGATAGATCTTCGATTTCTTGAAGCGCATCTTCAGCGGCAGGCGATGCACCCAGTTGTGCTGGCCGGGCCGGCGCAGCGAAACGGGCTGGTTGCTCGCCGAGCGGCGCATGGCGCGGATGCTTTCGAGCAGCATCAACGTGCCGACCGTGCCGAGCAGCACGACATAGAGCAGCGAGATGACGAGGTCGAGCTGGCCGACGCTGCGCAGCAACGCGAAGATCCAGATACCGACGGTGGCGCCCGCCAGACCGCCGAAGAGCAGCACCGTGCCGAGCTTCACATCCAGCGTTCCGCGCCGGAAATGCGAGAGCGCGCCGGACATGGACGAGGCGACGACCTGGTTTGCGCCGGTGGCAACCGCGACGACGGGGGGGATATTGTAGAAGATGAGCAGCGGTGTGATCAGGAAGCCGCCGCCGACGCCGAACATGCCGGACAGGAAACCGACGGCCGCACCCATGCCCAGAATGATGAAGATGTTCACCGAGAGCTCTGCAATGGGCAGGTAGACAGTCACAACGGAACCCCGATCGGCAGTTTTGCCCTTGCGGGCTTACCTTGGCAGTCGCTTTTCACCCTATGCCTGCCGCCGCGGCGCCTCTTCGGCAGGCTGCGCATGCAGGAAAGCGCCCCGCCGTTGAAGGGGATGCCCCCGTCACGGCTGGTCACGCCTTGCATCACGCAAGAATTCGTCACACGGCGGCTGCCTTTCGGCCCACCATGGCCGCCGTCACGATGATAACGTTTGAGGAACGGATATCATCCTGAAGCGGCTTCAGATTTGCACCGCATAATTCCGTAAATCAGGGCCGATTTATGGATGGAATCATGCCGTGCATTCAAAATGCCACAGCCTTCTTTACATGGCGTGAACGACACGCTGCTTGGCTTTTGTCATGACTGCGGGTTGGGCCTGCGGGCCGGGAAAGTGTCAACCGAAGAGGGCCCCTGTTCGGGGCCCTCGGTCGAAAGCCGGTCAGCCCGGCTGTTTGTTGCGCTTCAGAAGCTCGGTGACGAGCGCATCGTCGATCTCGCCCGTCTGTTTCTGGCCGACGGATTTCTGGAATGCCTTGATGGCCGCCACCGTCTTGTTGCCCATCTCTCCATCCGGCGTGCCGGCATTGAAGCCGTTGTTGTTGAGGATGGCCTGGATGTTGCGGATGGCCTTCTTCATGTCGACGCTGGCGGTCTTGACCGCCGCACCGGCCCATTCGTCCGGCAGTTCGGCGGAGTTGGCCTTTTCATCGAGCGGCTGCGGCTTCCACAGCTCGACCTTCGCCTTGGCGCTGGTCAGCTGCTCGGGGCGCATGGCGTTGGCCACCTCGTCGCGCTTGCCGGCGGCGTCGCGGTCGCCGTCACGGGCGGCGATGGCGAACCACTTGTAGGATTCTTCCAGGTCCTGCTTCACGCCGTTGCCGCGCGCATAGAGGATGGCGAGGTTGAACTGGCTGTCGCGCACGCCGAGTTCGGAGGCCTTCTGGAACCACTTCGCCGCGCCGTCGAAATCCGGCGCCGCATTGCCGATGCCGGTGGCGAGCAGGACGGCGAGATTGTGCATGGCGCTCGCATTGCCCTTGTTGGCCGCGACCTCGTAGAGCTTGCGGGCATGCTCCAGGTCGCGTTCGACGCCCTGGCCCTTTTCGTAGAGATTGGCGAGCCGGTATTCGGCCGGCGCGAAACCGCGTGCGGCGGCAAGCTCGTACCAGCGGGCGGCTTCCTTGAGATCGACCGCGACGCCGCGACCGTCCGTATAGCGCGCACCGATCTCGAACAAAGCGAGCGGATCGCCGCCCTTTGCCGCCGTGGCGAGCGACGCGGGCGTGATCGCCTCGGGAACGACGATCGCCGCCGTCTGCGTCTGATCGACCGGCGCGGCCTCCTGCGTTGCGTTCACATTGTCCTGGCCGGCCAGCGGCGCCGCTTCCGGCGTCGTCACCGGTTCGAAGCCGGCCGTGTCGGCGTCTTCGGTCACCGAGGGCGTGGTCAGCATGTCCGCACCCCGCGTGGCGGCGGACATCGGCGTCGTGCCGTCGGCGGTGGTCGTGCCGGCAATGTTGCGCTCCGCCGGCGCCGGATCGGTCACGGCCTTTTCGCCGGCGACCGGCGCGGTGCCGGCATTCGCCGTTGCCGCTTCGCCCGTTTCCGTGGCGGCGGGCGTGGTGTTCTCACCGCTCACCGCCGTCTGTTCGATGACGAGGGGCGCGCTGTCGCCGCGCACCAGCGTGTTGACGAGCGGATAGGACATGATGGCGAGCAGTGCCGCGCCGACGGCCAGAAGGATCGGCCGGCGGTGACGGGCAAAGGCCGATCCCGATGCCGGCTTCGCGTCCTTGGCGGGCTTTTCGCCCTTCTTCGCCGGAGCGACGCGCGACATCGCATCGCTTTCCTCGGCGGCAAGGCGGGCGGCGCGACGGGCGGCGGCGATGTAATCGGCCTTGTCCGTCTCGGTTGCGGCGCTCGAACGGCCACCGGAAGCCTGGCCGGCGCGCACGCGCTCGAGGATACGGCGGACGTCGGGCGTGCCCGAGCCGGGCTCGAGAAGTTCGTTGGCCACTTCCGGCGCCAGTTCGTCGGCCGCATCGAGCGACGGCGTCGGCTCGATATGCTGCCGCTCGACCTGGCGTACGGCAGGCTCCTTGCGGCCGGGCGACAGCCGCCGCTTCAGGCCGGCCAGCAGGCCCCTGGGCTGCTCGTCCCTAGGCTGCTCGTCCTTGGCGCCGTCGTCGGAGAGATCGGCCTCTGCGGCAGAGGCCAGCGCGTCGTGCTGCGCCTCGCGTTCCGGGGCGGGAATGTGCTCGACCGCGATCTCCGGGAAGCGGCTTTCCTCATGGTCGTCGACAGGGGCGTTGCGGCGCTGCTGCGTGCCGAAACCGTCGTCGTCGAACGGATAGTCGTGAACGCCGAGGCTTTCGGCGTGGGCGGTCTCCATGGCCGGCATTTCGGCGCGCGGCATGGCGGCGGGCTCGCGTCGGCCGAAGCTTTCGCGCGGCGCGTCGAAATCCTCAAGCCGGCCGGCGATCTGCACCAGCGTCTCGTGAAGCGCGTCGAAGGTGCGCGCCGTGCGGTCCTCGCTCGACCGCGTCAGCTCCTCGAGCGCCCGCAGGTCGGAAGCAAGGCCGGCGATCGCGTCCATGTCGGTGTTGCCGGCAACGGCCGGGCCGGCGTGGCGATAGGCCTCCATGACGGCCTCGGCGGCCTGGCGGGCCGCTTCGACGATATATTCGTCATTGGTCGCCATGTAATCTTCGATGGTGGCGAGACGGCTTTCGACATCCGACGGCACGCCGCCGAAGGCCGCCGGCGCGGAGGGCGTGCCGATCAGCGTGGAAAGGTGGGCGATCTGCGCTTCCAGCCCGCGCAGCGCTTCATGGTCGCCCGCGGGCGCCGTACGGGTCGCGTCCAGCCGGTCGGCGATGGCGGTAAGGCGTCCCTCGATCTCGGAGAAACGATCCTCCTGGAACGGGCTGCCGACAGGCGTATCGAGCCGGTCGATGCGGCGGGCGAGCGTATCGAGACGCTCGGCCAGCTCGCCGTTGACGCTGCCCTGGTCGAGCGCGTCGATCTTGCGGGAAATGTCGGAGAGGTAATAGGCAAGCTCGTCGCCGCCGACGAGCGGCGTGACCTGCTGGCTCTGCTCCAGCATGCGCGACAGCTCTTCGATGCGCTCTTCGAGGCGCAGCGCCGTGCGCTCGTTCGACAATTCCTCGATCCGGCTGGCCAGCGCCTCCAGACGCAGGCCCAGCCCCTGTTCCTGCGCGGGCGCCGGGCGGCGGGCGATCATGTCGAGCTGCCCGGCAAGGTCGGCGATCCGGCCTTCGAGGCGCTGCATCATGCCGGTGTCGGCAGACGCGCCCTGCTGCATGCGCCCGGCCGCCGCAATGGCGCGGGTGATCTCGTCGAGGCGTGCGTCGAGCCCCTCGAACTGCGAGGAGACGGCCGTGACGAAGCGGCCGCCATCCGGCTCGACGCGACGGCCGAGGCCGTCGATCGCGTCGGCGATCATCTCGATCTTGTCTTCCAGCGCGCGGATGGCGGGTGTGGCGCTCATCGCGCTGATCTGGTTCTTCAGCTCGTCGAGGCGATAGGCCAGCGCCACGAGTTCGTCGTCGCGCGCCTGATCGAAGACCGACAACTTCTGCTCGACGCCGTTCCAGCGGTCTTCCATGCGGCGCACGGAATCCTCGCGCGCCAGCCCGTCGAGCACGGAGCGCAGCTCGTCGAACTCGACGCGCAGGCCATCCGTGTGGCCGGACTGGCGGCCGAGCTGGTTGATGCCGGTGGCGAGGCGCTGCAGTTCGGCGCGCAGGTCGTCCGTGTTGCCGCGGCCTTCGGCCATCTGGCGGATGCCGCGGATTTCGGAGCGCAGCGTGTGCATCTCGCGCTCCAGCCCGTCGGCGATATCCTTCTTGAGGTCCTGACGCAACGAAACGAGCGCCTTGGCGATATCCTCGACGGAATTGTCGCCGCGCGCCGGCGCGGCGACCGAATGGCTGCCATAGGCGGCCTGCGCCTGCTGGGCGGCGGCATGGTGATCGTTCGAGAGCGGGCGGCGCTCGACACGCTGGACGGCACGCTCGCGCGTGTCGTCGATGGCGCGCTGGCGCTGCAGGATTTCCGAAACCGGATCGTCGCGCAACGGAAGGTTGCGCTGCGGCTCGTAGCGGGACTGTTCGGCGCGCGGCGTATAGCGCTCGGGGGCATAGCGCTCTTCGGCACGCCCGCGCGGATCGCGGCCGCCCATCAGCCCCTCGATGCGGGCTTCCAGCCCCTCGATGGTGCGATTGAGCGCGTCGAGCGAAGACCGTTCGCCATGACGTTGCGGGTTTCGCGATCCGTTCATCTTGCCTCGCTTTGGCGGCCACCGGCCTGCCGGGAGATACCCTTGACGGCGCGGCCCGCCCGGCTGCGCCCTTCCTGCGTTTTGCGGGAAACCGTACCGTCCCTGCCTCACCCGGATCTCCGATCCAGGCACCGCAGAGGAAAGCCGAAATGATTCCCGATCCCACGCCCTCAGGCGCCACAATTCATGAAACGTGGTAAACAAGGAGTTAACCCGCGCGGAATTTTTTTAACGATTTGCTCATAGACTGGCTTTCGCAAGGCGGTGCGCCCCGTTGTGGCACCGCAACCTGCTCCGCGCAGCTTCGCCGCGGCTGGACACGACAGCGATCGTTACCCTCCCCGTCCCTGCCCGGAATGAGAATTTCGTCGCACCGTGCGTTTTGACGTTTACGCAAACGTCAAAATTTCATACTATCCTTCCCAAGGAGCGGACCGAGGTCCGCGGGATAGGTGAGGAACGCAGACGATGCCGATCTACAAGGCCCCCGTGAATGACACGCTTTTCATCCTGAACGACGTCCTGTCGCTGGAGCGCTACAACAACCTGCCCGGTTTCGCCGACGCGACGGGCGACATGGTGGAGGCGATTGCCGGCGAGGCCGCAAAGCTTGCCGAGGAAGTGCTGTTTCCCGTCAACCTTTCCGGGGATCAGGAAGGCTGCAAGCGCGCGGACGACGCCACGGTGACGACGCCGAAGGGCTTCAGGCAAGCCTACGATCTCTATCGCCAGGGCGGCTGGATCGGCCTTGCCGTGCCGGAGGAATTCGGCGGCCAGGGCCTGCCCTACGTGCTGCATACCGCCGTCGGCGAATATATGTCGTCCGCCAATATGGCGCTCACCATGTATCCGGGCCTCACGCAGGGCGCGATCGCCGCGATCCTCGTGCACGGTTCCGATGAGCAGAAGGCCGCCTACCTGCCGAAGATGGTGGAGGGCACCTGGACCGGCACCATGAACCTGACGGAGCCCCATTGCGGCACCGATCTGGGCCTGCTGCGCACCAAGGCCGTGCCACAGCCCGACGGCTCCTACAGGATCTCAGGCCAGAAGATCTTCATCTCCGCCGGCGAGCACGACATGTCGGAGAATATCGTGCATCTCGTCCTCGCCCGCATCGAGGGCGCGCCGGAGGGCACCAAGGGCATCTCGCTCTTCATCGTGCCGAAATTCATCCTCAAGGACGACGGCACGCCGGGTGAGCGCAACGGCGTCACCTGCGGTGCGATCGAACACAAGATGGGCATCCACGGCAACGCCACCTGCGTCATGAATTACGACGATGCGACCGGTTTCCTCATCGGCACGGAGAACAAGGGCCTCAACGCCATGTTCGTCATGATGAACGAGGCCCGCCTCGGCGTCGGCCTTCAGGGCCTGTCGATCGCCGAAATCGCCTACCAGAACGCCGCCCAGTATGCCCGCGAACGTCTCCAGGGCCGTTCGCTCTCCGGCGCCAAGAACCCGGACGGCAAGGCCGATCCGCTGATCGTGCATCCCGATATCCGCCGCACCCTGATGACCATCAAGGCCTGGACGGAGGGCGGCCGCGCCTTCACGCTGTGGACCGCGCTGAAATCCGATATCGCCCACCGCTCCGCCGACGAAAAGGAACGCCAGGCCGCCGACGACATTCTCGGCCTGATGACGCCCATCCTCAAGGGCGTGCTCACCGACAAGGGCTTCGACCACGCCGTCATGGCCCAGCAGGTCTTCGGCGGCCACGGCTATATCGAAGAGCACGGCATGAGCCAGTATGTGCGCGATGCGCGCATCGCCATGATCTACGAGGGCGCCAATGGCATCCAGGCGCTCGACCTCGTCGGCCGCAAGCTCGGCATGAACGGCGGCCGCGCCGTCATGGCGCTGTTCAAGGAAATCGGCGATTTCTGCGAGGAGAACCGCAGCGACGAGAAGCTTGCCCCTTTCACGAAGGGCCTCAAGAAGGGCTTGAACGACCTTCAGGCCTCCACCATGTGGTTCATGCAGAACGCCATGGCCAGGCCCGACAATGCCGGCGCCGGCTCGACCGATTACATGCACCTCTTCGGCCTCGTCGTCATCGGCTACATGTGGGCGAAGATCGCCAAGGCCGCGGAAGCGGGCCTCGCCGGCGGTGCCGGAGAGCGGGAGGATTTCCTGAAGAACAAGCTCGTCACGGCAAAGTTCTTCATGGAGCGCCTGATGCCGGAAACCGCCCTGCGCAAGACCCGCATCGAGGCCGGCGCGGACACGGTGATGGAGCTGGCGGCGGAAGCGTTTTGAGCAGATTGCGGCAAACGTCAAAAAGTTATACATTCATATAACTTTTTAAGGAGGCTCAGATGGCAGTATCGACTTTGCGCAATGTCGGCGGATCCGTGATGATGACGATCCCCAAGCCGCTCCTCGAGGATCTCGGCCTTTCCGCCAACGCCAAGCTCGACGTGACCGTCGAGGATGGCCGCCTGATTGCCGTGCCGAAGGCGCGCCCGAAATATACGCTCGACGAACTCATCGCGGAATGGACTCCCTGGCCCGAACGCACGGCCGAGGAGCAGGAATGGCTGGACATGCCTTCCGTCGGCAACGAGGTCATCGACTGATGGAACGCGGCGATATCTGGTTCGTCGACCTGGAGCCGACGCGCGGACGAGAGCAGGCGAAGGCGCGCTATGCCCTCGTCCTCACGCCGAAGGCTGTGAATCGGCACGGAACGCAGATCATAGCGCCGATTACGAGCGGCGGCCAGTTCGCCAGGACGTCCGGCTTCGCGGTTTCCTTGTCCGGTGCCGGCACGCAGGCGGCGGGTGTCGTGCTTTGCCATCAGATCCGGACGGTGGACCTCCAGGCCCGCGGCGGACGGTTCGTGGAGAAGGCGCCCGACTTTATCACCGACGAGGTGCTGGCCCGCGTATCGGCCCTCTTTGAATAGAACAAAATCCGGCGCCGTCGCGCCGCCAGGGAGAAGAGAATGACCGACGTCTTCATCTATGATCATGTGCGCACCCCGCGCGGGCGCGGCAAGAAGGACGGATCGCTGCACGAAGTACCGTCCGTGCGGCTTGCCGCGAAGGTTCTGGAAGCGGTGCGCGACCGCAACGGGCTCGACACGGAAAAGGTCGACGACATCATCATGGGCTGCGTCGATCCCGTCATGGACGCCGGCGCCGTCATTCCGAAGGCCGCAGCCTTCGAGGCCGGCTACTCCACGAAGGCGCCGGGCATGCAGATCTCGCGCTTCTGCGCCTCAGGCCTCGATGCCGTGAATTTCGGCGCGGCGAAGATCGCGCAGGGCGCCGACGACCTCGTCGTCGCCGGCGGGGTGGAATCCATGTCGCGCGTCGGGCTCGGCATGTCGGGCGGCGCCTGGTTCATGGACCCGTCCGTCAATTTCCCGGCCTATTTCATGCCGCAGGGCGTCTCCGCCGACCTGATCGCCACGAAATACGGCTTCTCCCGCGACGATGTGGATGCCTATGCCGTCGAGAGCCAGAAGCGCGCCGCCCATGCCTGGCAGAACGGCTACTTCAACAATTCCGTCGTGCCGGTGAAGGACATCAACGGTCTCGTCATCCTCGACCGTGACGAGCACATGCGCCCCGGCACCGACATGCAGGCGCTCGCACAGTTGCAGCCGTCCTTCCAGATGCCCGGCGAGATGGGCGGCTTCGAGGCCGTCGCCATCCAGGCGCATCCGGAAATCGAAGGCATCAACTATGTGCACCATGCCGGCAATTCCTCCGGCATCGTCGACGGCGCCGCCGCCGTGCTGCTCGGCTCGAAGGAAGGCGGCGCGATCCTCGGCAGGAAGGCGCGCGGCCGCATCAAGGCCTTCGCCAATATCGGCTCCGATCCGGCGCTGATGCTGACCGGCCCGGTCGACGTCACGGAAAAGCTGCTCGCCCGCACCGGCATGCAGCTGTCCGACATCGACCTTTTCGAACTCAACGAGGCCTTCGCCGCCGTCGTCCTGCGCTATATGCAAGCCTTCGACATCCCGCACGACAGGATCAACGTCAATGGCGGCGCCATCGCCATGGGCCACCCGCTCGGCGCGACCGGCGCGATGATCCTCGGCACCGTGCTCGACGAACTGGAACGCCGCGACCTCAACACCGCCCTCGTGACACTGTGCATCGGCGCCGGCATGGGCACGGCTACGATCATCGAACGGGTCTGAGAGAGGTAAGCCACGCTCTCTCCGGTCGTCATCCTCGGGCTTGACCCGAGGATCCACAGCCCGGAGCTGGATGGTCGGGTCAAGCCCGACCATGACGGAGGAGAGGACAGCGTGTGAAGCCAGATAGATTTCAAGGGAGAGGAATCCCATCATGAGCGCATACAAGAACTTCACCATCGAGACCGACGCCGACGGCATTGCGCTGGTCACCTGGGACATGCCCGACAAGTCGATGAACGTCTTCACCGTCGAGGTGATGGACGAGCTGGACAAGATCATCGACCAGGTCGTGGCCGACGACGCCATCAAGGGTGCGGTCATCACGTCGGGCAAGTCCTCCTTCTCCGGCGGCGCGGATCTCTCGATGATCAAGGCGAGCTTCGACCTCCTGAAGGACGCGCAGGCTGCCGATCCCGCGACCGCCGTGCAGAAACTGTTCGAAACCACGGGCCGCATGACCTGGCTGTTCCGCAAGCTGGAGACCTCCGGCAAGCCCTGGGTCTCCGCCATCAACGGCACCTGCATGGGCGGCGCCTTCGAAATGTCGCTCGCCTGCCACGGCCGCGTCGCCTCGAATGCCAAGTCGGTCAAGATCGCGCTGCCCGAGGTCAAGGTCGGCATCTTCCCCGGCGCCGGCGGCACCCAGCGCGTGCCGCGCCTTGCCAATGCGCAGGACGCGCTGCAGATGATGACGACCGGCTCGTCGCTGACCGGCGCGCGCGCCAAGGCGATGAACCTCGTGCATCAGGTCGTCGAGCCCGGTGAGCTCATCCCCGCCGCCAGGCAGATGATCAAGGACGGCCTCAAGCCCGTCCAGCCCTGGGACGAGAAGGGCTTCAAGGCCCCCGGCGGCGGCATCTGGACGCCGGCCTCCGCCCAGCTCTGGCCGGCCGCCCCCGCCATCCTGCGCCGCGAGACCGCCGGCAACTATCCGGGCGCGCTCGCCATTCTCAAATGCGTCTATGAGGGCCTGCAGGTTCCCTTCGAGACGGGCCTGAAGATCGAGCAGCGCTACTTCACCCACATCCTGCAGACGACCGAAGCCTTCTCGATGATCCGGTCGCTGTTCATCTCCATGCAGGAGCTCGGCAAGGGCGCGCGCCGGCCGGCCGGCATTCCCAAGGCGGAGTTCAAGAAGGTCGCCGTCGTCGGCGCCGGCTTCATGGGCGCCTCCATCGCCTATGTGACGGCCGCCGCCGGCATTCCGGTGGTCCTCATCGACCGCGACCAGGAGGCCGCCGACAAGGGCAAGACCCATTCCGAAGGCCTCGTCACCGGCGCCATCGGCAAGGGCCGCATGTCCAGGGAGGACGGCGAAAGGCTGCTGTCCCTCATCACCCCGACCCCCGATTATGCCGCGCTCGCCGATGCCGACCTCGTCATCGAGGCCGTCTTCGAGGACCGCACGGTCAAGAAGGAGGTGACGGAGAAGATCGAGGCCGTACTGCGCGAGGATGCCATCTTCGCCTCCAACACCTCGACGCTGCCGATCACGGGCCTCGCCAGAAATTCGAAGCGGCCGGACCAGTTCATCGGCATCCACTTCTTCTCGCCGGTCGAGAAGATGATGCTGGTGGAGGTCATCCTCGGCAAGGAAACGGGCGACAAGGCGCTCGCCACCGCTCTGGATTATGTCGCCGCCATCAAGAAGACGCCGATCGTCGTGAACGATACACGCGGCTTCTACGTCAACCGCTGCGTCTTCCGCTACATGGCCGAAGCCTATGACATGCTGATCGAAGGCGTGCCGGCGGCGATGATCGAGAATGCCGCCAAGATGGCCGGCATGCCGGTCGGCCCGCTGTCGCTCAACGACGAGGTAGCCGTCGACCTCTCCTACAAGGTCTTCAAGGCGGCCATCGCCGATCTCGGCGAAAAGGCCGTCGATCCGCGCCACATGGAGCTGGTGACGACGCTGGTGGACGGCGAAGGCCGCCTCGGCCGCAAGGCCGGCAAGGGCTTCTACGACTACCCGCCGAAGCCGCAGAAGAAGAAGCTGTGGCCCGGCCTGAAGGACCTCTACCCGCAGCAGAAGCCCGAGGATGTCGATATCCAGGTGCTGAAGCAGCGCCTGCTCGTCACCATCGCGCTGGAAGCCGCCCGCACCATGGAGGAAGGCATCGTCACCGATCCGCGCGAGGCCGATGTGGGCTCCATTCTCGGTTTCGGCTTCGCCCCCTATACCGGCGGCACGCTGTCCTACATCGACGGCATGGGCGCGAAGGCCTTCGTGGCACTCTGCGAGAAACTGGCCGCCCGATACGGCAGCCACTTCCAGCCGACGCCGCTCTTGAAGGACATGGCCGCCAAGGGCGAAACCTTCTACGGCCGCTTCGCGCCGGAGGCGAAGAAGGCCGCCTGAGCGCCCTGCCCGACACGCCATGCAGGGGCGGCCATCTGGTCGCCCTTTTCTTTTGCGCACCGCGATTTCCGGCCAAAAATAAAAACGCGATTCCGATAAATTGAATTTCCAAAAGAGGCGATCGATCACCGTATTTTCCGGCGGTCCACGCGAATCCCTCCAGAAAAATTTTGCAAAACCATTGCATTATCGGGAATAAACTTTATATAGATGCCATCGATAACTGCTTGCGACCTTTGCCACCGAGCCCCGCTCTTCGTCAGATTTCCTTTCAAGATCGATCAATAACGGGAAAAACATCTCCCGATTACACTAGCGATGAAAAGGATATCGTTATGAATTCAGGTACCGTAAAGTGGTTCAACAGCACCAAAGGCTTCGGCTTCATTCAGCCTGACGATGGCTCGACCGACGTGTTCGTGCACATCTCGGCTGTCGAACGTGCGGGCATGGGCTCGCTGAACGAAGGCCAGAAGATCACGTACGACATCGTCCGTGACCGCAAGTCCGGCAAGAACTCTGCCGACGGCCTCCGCGCCGCATAAGAATTGTCGTTCCTCCTCGCTGACCACGGATGTACTGGCAGTGAAGAGTTCGAATGACGGGAAGAGGTCGGGGTAACGCCCGGCCTTTTTGTTTCGACAACCTTGCGGGCACCCGCAAAGGAGACTTTCATGAGCCGTAAAACCTACGCCATCGGAGACCACGTCCTGCTCAGGGCCGGCCTTTCCCGCGCGACCACGGGTGAACGGACCTGCCGCATCGTCGGCGTCCTGCCGGCCGATCACGGCGAGGTTCAGTATCGCGTGCGCCTGGAAGGCGAAAACTTCGAACGCCGCATCGTGCAGAGCGATATCGAGGCGGACGACACGACCGCCGGCGCGCCGCGCACGAACGGAAAACGCGAAGCGCCCCGCGCGGGCAGCCCGTGGCTGAAACCACTCACCATCCGCACCGCACGGTAATCCGGACCGGATTGCCGGCGCGAAATCCCACCGAATGCGGCTATGCCGCGAGAAAGGACATACCTTGCAGGTTCTCGTCAGGGACAACAATGTCGACCAGGCACTGCGTGTGCTGAAGAAGAAGATGCAGCGCGAAGGCCTCTTCCGCGAAATGAAGGCGCGCAGCGCCTTTGAAAAGCCGTCGGAAAAGCGCGTGCGCGAAAAGGCCGAAGCGATCCGCCGCCAGCGCAAGCTCGCGCGCAAGAAGATGCAGCGCGAAGGCCTGCTGCCTGCGCCCAAGAAGGCCGTGCGTCCGGGACGCTGAGACATGCCGACCGGGTGACGACCGCGTCACCCGGCAAACCCGCCCAGAACGATTCAGACCAGAACGGTTCAGAAAGGGGATATCATGGACATGACCAAGGATACGCTTTCCACCCCGGTCAAACCGTCCTCGCAGGCCAAGGCGGCCGCGACGGACAGCGCCGCGCGTACCATCATCGCCAGCGAAGTGACCGCGCGCGAAAAGAAGACCGCACGCCTGCGCGCCCTGCGCATGGAGCAGGAGGCCATCCAGGAGAAGGCCGAGCCGGCGGCCAAGACCAAAAAGGCTCCGGCCGCCAGAAAGCGCTGATCGCGCCGCCTATTTCGTCACGACGAGCCTGGCATGCATGCCGGCCTCGTAGTGGCCCTTGATGTTGCAGAGCAGAAGATAGGTACCGGGCTGCAGCCTTGTCTTCAACGTACCGTCGGCACCCGGCTTGAGGTCGGCGACCTCGCCCAGGCTCTTCAGCTTCTTCTCGTCCACGCGATGCTTTGCCGCGACGACGGGGATTTTCTGGTCCGGCGATTTCAACTTCACCAGCACCATTTCATGCGCCTCGCCCACCGCCTCGTTGTGGACCTGGAACACGACGTCGCCGGCCTTGATCGTCGGCTGGTCGATCGACAGCGTCATCGGCCCGCCACCTTCCCCGCCCTCGACGACCTTCACGGTCGTTGCGGCGAAGGCGGGTGCTGTGAGGCAGAGCGTGGCGAGAACGGCAAGCGTGGTCATGCGGTGGGTCATGGCGTCAACCTTTCCTGAAAGCCCGACGCCCTGCTAGGCCGGTTTGCTGACGGGCAACTGAACGGTGCCGTCAGAAGGTGATCGTCACGGATGGCGCGCTCCGCTTATGCGGGCCGTGGAAGACCGCCTCGATATTGTTGCCGTCAGGGTCGAGCAGGAAGGCGGCGAAATAGCCGGGATGATAGGCGCGCTTTCCCGGCGCGCCATTGTCCGTGCCGCCGGCGGCGAGGCCCGCTTTGTAGAAGGCCTCCACCATCGCCTCGTCCGCAGCCTGGAACGCCAGGTGATGCCGCCCGGTCAGGGCTCCTGTCGCGGCCGCACTGTCGCTGCCGGAGACGAACAGCTCGTCGAACCAGAAATACTTTTCCTCCGCGCCGCCGAGCGGAATGTTCAGCGCGCCGAGCACCGCCTCGTAGAACCTCCGGCTGGCCTCGAGGTCGCGCACGACGAGCTGGATATGGTCGATCAGCCGGCCGCGATGCAGTTCATTGGTTTCCATCTGCTGTCCTCCGTTTCTCCGATGAGATACTAGGCCGGCGGGCCGCCTCGGCAATATCTGTTTGCGCTTTCCTTCGTCCTGCCCCCATGCAATCCGCCGCAAACCGTGGCGCTGCTTTTTTCCCACGCATCTCCTCTGGCGTCATCCCCGGGCTCGACCCGAGGACCCACAGCCGCATGCGCCGCCGTCCTCACCGTCCCTCATCCGGGGACGTAATCCGCTCGCATCCTCTGATTTCCCTGCGAAATCCCGCGCCGATTTCCCCGCCGTCTCCAACCATGCCTACAATGCCCCCATCCCGCCCTCGGATACACCGCAAGGCGTTGCGGCGAGGCGGGGTCGGCGCGGGGCGTGAGGGAATGACGCGAAACCTCAAGTCACGGGCCTGCGGAAAATGGTCTCCCTCCGGCGACACGGGGGAAATGGCGGGATGTCGGACCGATCCTGTCGTTTCATGCCCCGAACGGCGCGCCGGGCGTGCCTGTGCGGCACACAAGGGGATCGGCATTGGCGGATGCGTCGGCATCGTCCGCCGGCATGGAGAAAGGCCGGGAGGTGGAGACACCTTCCACGGAGCGCCAAGGCGTGTGCTCCGGTTGTCAAACGGCACTGCCCATTCCGGAAACCGGCGAAGGACACCGCCGTGTCGATCCTTGCAGAGAGACCGGAGTCGCGGGCAAAAACCGCCGAACGGGGCGCCGGAAGGTGTCACCTAGTTTATTTTCAGTCGAGGCAGCTTCCGGCGCCCCGTCCGAATGCTCTTTGAAACCACGGGCGAAACCGCCGCGTGGCGCTCGGCCTGTGCCGTTTTCCAGGAGGCGGGATTTTGTCAGCGCGACGGTTCGACGATACGCACCAGCAGTTCGGCGCGCGTTCCGATTTCCCGCGCCGCATAGTCGAGCCGGGCCCCGAGGCTGGTGGCCATGGCACCGATGATCTTGGAGCCGAGGCCCGTGCCGCGCACGGGACCTTCGCCGCGCCAGCCGATGCCGTCGTCTTCCACGAACAAAAGCGCATTTTCGCCATCGAGCCGGGTGAAGCCGACGCGCACTTCGCCGCCCGTTTCGCCATAGGCATATTTGAAGGCATTCGTGACGAGCTCCGTCACGATCACGCCGAGCGACACCGCGCGATCGGTCGGCACATGCAGCGGCTCCAGCGTGCGGTTCAGCCGCACATCGCGCTCATGGCCCTGCATGGAAGCCCCAAGCTCGGTCAGAAGGGTCGAGAGATAGGCGCCCATATCGACATTGCGCACATCCTCGGAGGTGTAGAGACGGCGATGGATGCCGGCGATCGCGGTAATGCGCGCCTGCGTTTCGGAAAGCGCCTCCTTGACCGCGTCGTCCACGGCGCTCGACATCTGCAGGCGGATGAGCGCGGCGGCCAGCGCCAGCGAGTTGCCGACGCGGTGGTTCACCTCCGCCAGCAGCACTTCCGCACGCTCCTTGGCCGCGCGGATCTCCTGCTCGGCTTCCAGTTTGAGGCGCTTGAGGTGGGCGTTCTCCAGCGCCTGGCCCAGCGCATTGGCCAGCAGCGGCATGAAATCGTCGCCGACGGATTTGATGACATAGTCCGCAGCGCCGGCCTTCAGCGCCTCGACGGCGACCTGCGCGTCGTTGGATCCCGTCACATAGACGACCGGCACCGCGCCCGGCGCGCTGGCGAGCTCCTTGAGAAAGGAAAGGCCGGTGCCCGATGCCAGGAAATGATCGAGCACCACGGCGTCGAAGCCGCCTTCGGCGAACAGCTCGCGGCCCAGCTCCACATCCTCCGCATGGACAACGACATAGCCGACACGGCCAAGCGCGCGCTCGGCGAGGCGCGCCAGGATCGGATCGTCATCGATGTAGAGGAGACGGAACGGACCTTCTCTCATTCACTGCGACTCGGGTATCTGGATCACGGAGAAGAACAGGCCGAGCTGACGGATCGCATGCGCGAAGCTTTCATACTCGACGGGCTTGGTGATGTAGACGTTCGCGCCCAGATCGTAACAGCGCTGGATTTCCCGCTCGTCGTCCGTCGTCGTGAGAATGACGACCGGCAGGCGCTTGGTGTGGGTATTCGTCTTGATCTTCTGAAGGATATCGATGCCGGACATGTCGGGCAGGTTGAGGTCGAGCAGGATCAGCAGGAAGCGTCCGGCGCTCGCCATGCCGGAACGGTCCTTGCCGAGCACGAAATCGAGCGCGTCGGTGCCGCTGGTGAAGGGCACGACCTCGTTGTGCACACCGGCCCGGCGGATGTTCTTCTCGATGAGGCGCGCGTGGCCCTCGTCGTCCTCGATCATCACGATGGTGACTTCCTTGCCCAATCCGTTCATGCCTGCATACTCCTGACAACTTTGCTGAGGTCGGGCGGCAGACGCAGAACGAACGTCGTCCCCTGCCCGATTTCGGATTTCACGACGATATCACCACCGAGATTTCGCATCAGTGAACGAACATGGGCGAGCCCGATTCCCTCGCCCGGCTTGTCCTGTGTGCCGGAGCGACGGAAAAGCTCGAAGACCCGCTCATGGTCTTCCGGGGCGATACCCCTGCCGTTATCGGCGAATTCGATGACGAAGCCTGCCCGACCCGCATTGCGCGCAGTGATTGAAATACGCAACGGCCGCTCGGTCAAGCGGTACTTGATGGCGTTGTCGAACAGATTGCCGAACACCTGCTCCAGCGAAAGCCGGTCGGACACGACCGTCGGCAGGTTGTCGGCGATGGTGATGACGCCGTCGGCTTCGCTCACCTGATGGTTGACCGCGGCAGCACCGGCCTCGACCAGGCCCTTGAGATTGACGCGTTCGATCTTGAGTTCGCGGCGGCCGTCGCGCGAAATCTTCAGGATGGCGTTGATCAGCCCGTCCATTTTCTTGGTGGAGGACCGGATGAAGCCGATCGCTTCCGGCAGGTCTTCGCCCGCCGCACGGCGCGCCTCGAGAATATCCGCCTCGCTCGGCGTCTTGCCATCGGCGAGCACGTAGCTCTGGATGGCCGCGAGCGATGCCTGCAGCTCGCTGGTAAAGCCCATGATGTTGACCAGCGGCGCACGCAGGTCGTGCGTGACGATATAGGCGAAGCGTTGCACTTCCTGGTTGGCGCGTATCAGCTCCTCGGTCCGCTCGTCCACGCGCTTTTCCAGCGTGGCGTTCAGCAGTTCCACCTCGCGCCGCGCCGCGAGGTTGTCGCGGGTATACTGCACGATGATGATGATGGCGCCGCCCAGCACGGTGATGATGGCGATGGCGCCGATCACCGTCGTCCATTGAAGGGCGCCCGCCGACCACAGCGTATCCACCACGCCCTTGCGCAGCTGCTCGTCCGCATCGTCCATGATGTTGCCGAGACGATCGCGGATTTCGTCCATCAGCATACGGCCGCGGTCGGTCTTGACCTGTGTGATCGCTTCCGCCTGGCGACCCTGCAACATGAGGTCGACGGTGCCGGCCAGTTCGTCGAGCTTTTCGACCACCAGCTGCTGGACGCGTTCCGCGTCCCCGGCATATTCGGGCAGCCCGCCCAGTCTGTCGGCAAAGGCCTGCTTCTGCTCCGCGACCCCGCGCAACGCATCGTCATAGGGCGCGCGGAATGCCGGATCGCCCGTGATGATGAAACCACGCTGCCCGGTTTCCGCATCCTTGAGGATCGAAAGAAGATCGGCCGATGCCCGACGCGCCTCGCGCTGTTCGACGAAACCGGTGAAATAGGACTGCACCTTGCCGACGAGCCACAACGATGTACCGACAATGCCGAGCAGTGCGAAAACGCCGGCGATGAACAGGATTATGGTCGAGCGCACGAATGCGGCGTTCGATATCGGCATTCCACCCCCCGGTTTCGCCGCTTCATATGCGCTGGACATTATCGCTCCCCCGCCGGATTGAAAACAGCGGATCAGCGTAACGCCCGGATTCTTTTGAAAGACTGCGGCAGCGTGTGTGTGATGCGCGATATAGTGCTGGCAAGGCCGACAGCCAGAGGCGCAGGAAAAATTTCCTTGCCGCCGGAGCCGGCACGAAATGTCGGTTTTGCGCAGTTTGGGCGTGCAAGCGCCGCGCTGCGGGTATATGCGCAAGGGCATGGACTCCAAACGAACCGGCTACGTCTTTACCCTCCTGGCCATCCTGATCTTCAGCCTTCAGGATGCCATTTCAAAACATCTCGGCGGCCTCTATTCGCCCATCTTCATCGCCATGCTGCGGTTCTGGGCGTTCGCGGCCTTCGCCTTGATCATGGCCGCGCGCAGTTCGGGCGGGCTGGGGGTCGCCATCCGGTCGAAACGTCCCTTCCTCCAGATCCTGCGCGGCACGCTGCTCGCGCTCCAGATCGTCGTCGTCATCACGGCCTTCAATGCCGTCGGCCTCGCGCATACCCAGGCGATCCTTGCCTCCGGCCCCATCTTCGTCGCGCTCCTGTCCATGCCGCTGCTCGGCGAGCGGGTGGGCTGGCGGCGCTGGACGTCGATCTCGGTGGGCCTCTCGGGCGTGCTGATCATCATCAACCCGACGGACGGCGCGTTCGATTCCAGCGTGCTCGTGCCGCTGGCGGCCGCGCTGATGTTTGCGCTCTACGCCATCACCACGCGTCTTGCCAGCCGCGACGATTCCTCGCTGACGAGCTTTCTCTACACCGGCCTTGCCGGCGCGGCGGTGCTTTCGCTGATCGGCCCGTTCTTCTGGACCAATCTCATTCCCGTCGACTGGCTCTGGATGGGGCTGTTGTGCATGACGGGCATTTCCAGCCACTATTTCCTCATCCGCGCCTACGACCTGCTCAATGCCGCCGCCGTGCAGCCCCTCACCTATCTCCAGGTGGTGATGGCGGCGATCATCGGTGTTACCGTCTTCGGCGAGACGCTGAATGTGAACATGGTGCTGGGCTCCGCCATCGTGGTGGGCGCCGGCATGTTCACCGTCTGGCGCGAGAGCGTCGTGGCCCGGCGGATCGCGGCGGAGAACCGCGCCAAACGCGAAAAAGGAATATAATCCTTTTTTCTTTACTCGAAAAACGTCCTTCGCTATAGTCCGCCTCATCGGACAGGCTTTGGCTGGTCCAACGCCTTGGCAGGGTTTTCACAGTATGTTTTCCCATGACCGGATATGGGCGGCGATCGACGCCCTCGCCGAGCGCAACCGTCTTTCCCCGTCCGGGCTTGCCCGCCGCGCCGGGCTCGATCCGACGTCCTTCAACAAGTCGAAGCGGCAGGGTGCCGACGGCCGCCAGCGCTGGCCCTCGACGGAATCCATCGCCAAGGTGCTCGACGCCACATCCGCGACCATCGACGAATTCTTCGCGCTGGGCGACACGGGCCGGGACAGCGGCCTGCCGCAGGGCGCCTTTCCGCCGCAGGCCGGCACGATACCGCTGCTCGGCTTCGCACAGGCCGGCGCCGGCGGCTTCTTCGACGATGGCGGCTTTCCCGCCGGCCAGGGCTGGGATGTGGTGGAGTTTCCCGCCTCTCCCGACCGGAAGCCCGGCGTCTATGCGCTCGAGGTGCAGGGCGACAGCATGCTGCCGCTCTACCGCGACGGCGATATCCTGATCGTCGAGCCGGGCGCGCAGGTGCGCCGGGGCGACCGGGTGGTCGTCAAGACGCGCGAGGGCGAGGTCATGGCCAAGATGCTCCACCGCCAGAGCCCGCGTGCCATCGAGCTCCTGTCGCTCAATCCCGAGCATCCGAACCGCAGTTTCGACATGGAAGAGGTCGACTGGATCGCCCGCATCATCTGGGCGAGCCAGTAACGCCCGCCCTCACCCGCCATAGAGGTTGATGGGGAAATAACGCAGGTAGATTTCCTGCAGGCGCCCGCTGCGCGACAGGGCGAGAAGCGCGTGATCCATGGCCCCGGCCAGGGCTTCGTCCTGCTTGCGGACCATGATCGTCAGGCCCTCGCCGAGAAACGTCTCGGACAGATAGGGACCATCGAACAGGCGGCAGCAACCGGCCGATTCCGAGCCGCTCGTCCAGAAGGCGAGCTGCATGCCGTCGCCGAAGACCGCGTCGACCTTGCCGTCCTTCAAGGCCGCGAGCAGCGCCGCGCGATCGGGAAAGGCCTGCGCCGTCACACGCGGGAAGAAGGCCTTCAACATGGCCTCATGGGCGCTTGCCGCAACGACCCCCACCGCCTTGCCGTCGAGCGCGGCCGCCGTCTCACCGGAAGGCAACCGCGCCTTTGCCACGGCAAACCGGGCGGGAAGGCGCATGAACGGCCGCGAGAAGGCAAAGCGCTTGCGCAGGTCTGCCGTCACGGCGACGCCGGCCACGATCGCCTCGCCGTTGCCGTCGCTCAGCGCAGTTTCGAGTTCCGGAAAGGTCACGGCCTGGATCTGGCATTTGTCGGTGAGCTGCAATTCGCGGCAGATCTCGCGCACCAGATCGACATGAAAGCCGGCGAGCTTGCCCGTCTGGTCGATGAAGTTGAAGGGCGGAAAATCCACCGTCGTCAGGAAGCGCAGCCGCACGATGCCGGAGAGATCCGGCCGGGCGATGCGCTCGCGCGTGTCGAACAGGATCGGAAGATCGACGGTGCTGCGGTCCTGCGCCACGGCCGGCAGCGGCACGGCCGCCATCATCGACAGGCAAAGCGCCAGGAACCCGCAAATTTTAGGGGATGAAATTTTGCGCGACCACATTACAATCAACTTGGGGTTTAAAACGGGGGCAGCCGTGAAAGCGGCTGCAGGGCTGCATGCGACTGGCAGAATATCCCGACGACATCGCTTTCGCTACCGCAATCGGCGTCCTGCCGGCACGTCATGTGGCGCGGCCGGCGCATCCACCCGTCCCGCCGAAGTTCCTGACGGAAGCGCATCTCTTCCGCCGGCTCGGAATTTCCAAGGTGCTCATATCGCACATGCTGGTGCGGGCGAACCGCAACGGCACCACGCTGGAGGCCGAGCTTCTGGCCAGCGGCGCGGTCCTCGAAAGCACCTATTACGAGGCGCTTGCCGAGATCCTCGATCTCCCCTTTCTGCCCGAGCTCGATCCCGCCCAGGTGGAGGATATCGCGGGCGCCGACAGCCAGCTTCTCGATCCCACGGTCGTTCGTCTGCGCCATCCCGTGCGGCCGCCCGTCACCGCGATCGTGCCGAACGCGGCGCGGCTCGGCGATCTGGCCGAGCGGCTGGCGCAGTCGCCGGACCTGCGCACGACGCTTGTGGCAACGACACCATCGGCCCTGCGGTCCGCCCTCTGGCGGGCCGGCCGGAAGCGACGGCTGCGCGAAAGCGTCGACCGGCTCTTCGGCAGCGCGCCCGAGGCGAGCGCACGCATCACGCTATGGGGGCGGCAAGGCTTTTACACCGGCGCGGCGCTCACGCTGACACTTGCGCTCACCGTCGCGGAGCCGACGGCGGCGCTCCTTGTGCTGCATATTGTCCTCAGCTTCTTCTTCTTCGCCACGTTCTTCATCCGCCTCGTGGCGCTCGTCGCCACGAAACGGCAGCAGAAACGTCTGCGCCCGGCACCCCCCGCCGGCCGCCGGCCCGTCTATTCGATCTTCATCGCCCTCTATCGGGAGGCGGCGGTCGTCCCGCAGCTCATCGACACGCTGGACAGGCTTGAATGGCCGGCGAGCCGCCTCGACATCAAGCTGATCTGCGAGGCGGACGACCAGGCGACGCTCGATGCGCTGGCTGCCACGCGTCTTGGCCCGCAATACGAGGTGGTGGCGGTGCCGCCCGGGCGGCCGCGCACCAAGCCGAAAGCGCTGACCTATGCGCTGGGCGCGGCGCGCGGCGAGTATCTCGTGATCTACGACGCGGAAGACCGCATCGACCCGATGCAGCTGGAGGAAGCCTGGCGCACCTTCGAGGCCGGCCCGCCGGAGATCGTCTGCCTCCAGGCGCCGCTCGTCATCACCAATGCCCGGGAGAGCTGGATAAGCGCACTCTTTGCGCTGGAATATGCGGGCCTTTTCCGGGTGCTGTTGCCGCGCCTTGCCGCCGCGCGCATGCCGATGCCGCTCGGCGGCACGTCGAACCATTTTCGCACGCGCATCCTGCAGGCCGTCGGCGGCTGGGATCCCTTCAACGTCACGGAGGACGCCGATCTCGGCCTGCGCCTCTATCGGAAAGGCTATCGTTGCGGCACGCTCACTCGCCCGACCTACGAGGAGGCGCCGACCGAGGTCCGTGCCTGGCTCGGCCAGCGCAGCCGGTGGTTCAAGGGCTGGCTGCAAACCTGGCTGGTGGTGATGCGGCGCCCCTCCATGCTCATAAGGGAAATGGGGCTGGGCGCCAGCATCGTCTTCCAGGTGCTGATCGGCGGGCTCATCCTGTCCTCGCTCGCCCACCCGCTGGTCGTCGCCTATGTCGCCGTGATCACCGGGCAGCTGCTATCGGGGCAGGCCTATACCGTGGGGCCGATGCAGCTGACACTGTTCGTCATGGACATGGCGAACATCTTCGGCAGCTACGCCATCTTCATCGCGCTCGGACGGGCGGGCATGACACTGCCCGAGCGGGCGGCCGTCGGCCGCAAATGGATGCTGACGCCCGTCTACTGGCTGCTCGCCTCCCGCGCCGCATGGCGCGCCGTGCGCGAACTGCGCAGCAATCCGTTCTTCTGGAACAAGACCGCGCATCGCCCGGCGCAGACAGACGCGAAGACGGTGGTCACAAACCAAATGGTGGCGGAGGCGGAACAGAGTTTGTAAAACCGTCTAAAAACGGCATGGCGTCAACTCGGCCCAAAGTCCTGAAAATCCGGGCTGGAGCGGGTAGCGGGAATCGAACCCGCGCGTTCAGCTTGGGAAGCTGACAGGCTACCATTACATCATACCCGCAGGGCAGCGCCGAGGCCGCACTCATTCAACAGTTCGCGGGATGTGTCAAGCTGCTGCCAGGCGTCACCCGGCGCGGAAGTGCTTGGAGAGCTTGAGGCCCTGGGCCTGGTAGTTGGAGCCGAGGCCGGAGCCGTAGAGGCCTGCGGGGGCTTCGAGCATGTGCTCGTAGATCAGGCGGCCGGTGGGACCGTCGGTCGCGGCGACGATGGCGAAACGGGGTTCCCGCAACACCTAAACACACTTGTGCTGACAAGGAGAAGTTTCTAGCTTCCAGGCAGTATATCTCAAGACAGTCTCCGGTGGGTGAGTGGAAATGCGTCAGCGAATTTCAATGGGCGTCATGGCCATAGGCATGTCCGTTCTTTCAGCTCATGGCGCTTCCGCCAAGAATGCCGCGCTCTACAAGATCGGGAAACTCCCGGACTTCATCGGCATCGTCATCAAAGATGGCAAGATGTTCGCGCCTGTTGCGATGATCGATCGGGATTCAGAGAATTTTGACACAATGAACCGGATGGTGAAATTGGACTTGGGTGGCAAACCCAACTGCCTGACGTCCGAATGGGTGGACGACGACACGACTACCTATGTGAAAACATGCGCTGCCGCGGAGAAAACGGGTGATAGCAGCTACATCCTCAAGATTACCGTCAAATATGACTGGTCCCGTTGGCTTGCCCGCGGAAAGGAAGAACTGCAGTTCCTGAAAGAAGCCGACAAGGTCAAAGAGCGCAGATACGAGATCGACTTTGAGATTTCTGGAAAATCCTGCTCCGCCGTTATGCTCAAGCGGACCTATATTCCCATCGATGGCAAGCGACAGGTCCCGTCCACCGTCGGCGATCTGGGTTGCGTTGTCAGCAGCAAGTGACGCGCCTGCCGGATCACATGTCAGCCAGAGGCCAATAGCGCGCTTCGGCGTATCCTGTCACATGCAGAATTTCTGACCGTCCAGTTCAAAACAGTCCCTGGCCTTGGACGATTGAACATCCGCCTCCTGTTTCGGCGTACCCGAAGGCTTCTTTCGGCGTTCTGTGCGCGTGCTGCCCGCAGAAGAGGCTATGCATTTGCCGGCCTTGTTCAAAGTGAACCCGGCGTCACATGTCTTTCGCTCGCAGCGATCTCCGGCCACGACCTCCGTTGGAGCACATTCCAAGGGACACACCCGCCCTGTCCGCTCCCGAATGGCGGCAAGCGCAGCCTGCGAAGGCGCTTCGACATCAAGGGAAAGATTGGCGAATTGATTGAAACGCTCCATTGCCCGCTTGGACTGCCTGCCCCAACGCCCGTCCGCAGTGCCCTTGGAGCAGCCCAAGCCGGCAAGCCCCGACTGTACATCCCGGGTGAGTGACAGGAGATCGGCCTTGGCATTATCCGGCTGAACCAGCGCAGCGGTCTCTTCTCCCGCAAGGTCATCCCCGGACGCTGTACTGGCCGGCGTCTTTTGCTCTTCCGCAACCGCGCTTGCCGCTCCGACGGCGTCAACGGCAGCCACGGATGCGCTGGCCGCCTGTTGCTTTTCGGCCTTTACGAGGTCGTCGAGCGCATTTCGAGCCAGTTCTGCAAAGGCGCACTGGCCGAAATACTGAAGATGCGCCTTGAAGAGCGCCGCACTCTTCTTGTCTTCGATCGCCGCCCAGTGCGCAGCAGCATCGGCACACGGATCCTTGACGACTGGGCGTGTAACCTCGACCGGTGGCTTGAGATAGATGTTCACATCGGGCAAGCGCCCGTATTCGAAGGGTGTCTGGGTACCGTTGGTTTTCTGCTTCACGAACCGGGCGACCTTTCGGAACAGGAAATTCAATTCGAGTCCGGGCTCCTCGATCGTGGAAAGGAGCGCCTCCGTGTAGGGGCTATGGTTCCCCTCGCCGTCCGATGCGGTTGTTCCGGCTGCGGCCGAATAGCTGATATAGATACCGTCGGCAGCTTCGACCTTGGCCAACCCGCGGCCAACAGATCGCGTTCTGCCTTCCATGCTGGCAATGAACGGATTGTTGCGGCAGGCATCGAGAAGCACGAGCTTGATGCCGTTGCCGCCCTCGATTGCGGAGAGAATGTCGCTCAGGGAAACCGCCTCGAACTTGATGCGTGCATCCGACTTGAGTTTCGCATCGACCGGTATGAGGTAGTTCTCGCCACCGACCTCGATGCCATGGCCCGCATAGAAGACAACGGCCATCTCCGCACTGGCCGCCTTCTCGCTGAAGTCGGCGAGCAGTCCCTCAAGAGTAGCCTTCCGGGTGTCGCGCCCGATAGACACTTCGAAGCCGAGGCGTTCCAGCGCTTCTGCGACTGCGTCAGCATCACGAACAGGGTTCGGCAGGCGTGGGACCGCTTCGTACGAAGAGTTCCCAATGACGAGGGCGATCCGAGTCGCATGCGCGACACCCGCTGAAGCCAGGAGCGCGATGAACATCGCCAAAAGGAAACGGAACCGCGGGACAGTCATTCTGTTGCTCACACATTGCCCGGCTCTACCGGAGGCCTCGCCAACAGGGCTTCTAGCATTATTCACGGCGAACGGCTGTTCTCTAGGATACAGCGCTGCACGAAAGGGTAAAACAATATTAGATCGGTTTCTATCCTTCACAATACCCATTGATGATCGATACTTCGCGGATCTGTCTTGTCAGCAAACCCGCCATCACACGTCGATCACAAACTGCGGCAGACCAACAGACCATTTTTGCTGCAAAACATAAATGCAGATCGCATACCCCCCGGAAATCGGGCATATAATGAAAACTTCCCAAGCATAACTCGAAATCCATTGCTTTAGGGCGCTGTATAACCCTTAATGAAAAATTGATGTATCGCTGCACTGGAATATCGAGATGAGTTTACGTCTATGCACCATCCTGTCCGCTCTGTTTTTTATCAGCAGCCTTGGTGTGGCGAGCGGCAAGGACCTCTCCACGCAGGACATGATAGACCGTCTTAAAGAGCCCCGCAAAGCGCCGACACGCAGCATTTCAGCCAATGACATTGGAAAATCCGGGGACACGCCGGGTTTCATGACTCATGAGACCACGCGCGGCTTGAAGATCGATGAGCGCAGGCAGCTGGACGAATATGTTTCCAGCTACGACAGGCCCGTTCTCGATATCAATATTGGCTTCGGCCTGAACTCCTCGACCCTCACCGATTCTGCTCAGACCGTCCTGCGGGAGCTTGCCGTCGCGTTGACATCACCAGACTTGAGCGGCAGCAAGTTTTCGTTGAGCGGCCACACCGATGCCTCCGGCACCAGCGAGAGCAACCAGCTCCTGTCCGAGCGGCGCGCCCTGTCCGTAAGGAATTTCCTTGCCTCCCACGGCGTGCCGCCGCACAGGCTGATCGCCGCGGGCTACGGAGAAGAGCGTTCCACGCAGGGACTGGACCCCAATGACCCGAAAAATCGCCGGGTTGAGATCATCAATCTCGGAACGCCTTGAACACGCGCAACACAACCCGTTGGTCATCCGATGAACACTCCCCTCAGATTCGTGAAATCAGGAACGGTTGCAGCCCTTTCCCTTCTGGCGGCGGTGTTTGCCGTCATCCTGTTTTTGCTCCCGGCGAATGCCGGCTTGTCTCTCAGGGATAAAGCGCCCCAACCATCATTCGTTGTGTATAGCGTCGGCCCCGGAGAACATACGTATGATGACGCCGAGCAAGGTTTTTCGGCGATGTTCATCGACGCGCTGGTTTCTGCCGTCCCGGATGAGGATGTTGCCCTTACCATCCGGCGGACGAGAGCCAACGCGGGGGGCCAGATCGAACCCGCGGTAGAGGACAGCCTTGAGGGAACGGCAAGCCTGCGGAGCACCAGCGGCATCAAGAAGGCGTTGCTGGTCGCGGTGGAAAAGTACGAGGCGGGCGTGCTGACCGCGCCCGTTCACCATGCCAAGCGCTTGGATAAAGTGCTGCAAGGCATCGGCTACCAGACGGAGGTCCTCACAGACCCCGATCAAAACACTTTCGCTCTCGTGTTGGACAAATTCGTGCAGGGCCTCAAGACAGGTGATCAGGCGCTCTTCTACTTTAACGGAAGAGGGTTCGACTTAGCCAATGCCGCTTACCTTCTCCCGAGGGACGAAGGGACGCCCATGACCCTGGAGGGCTACAAGAGGCGGGCCATACCCTTTGAAACCGTGCAAGGAAAAATTACGAAAAAGGCACGCAACGCCATCTTCATTGTTGACATCGATCGAAGTGAACTTGGCGGTTCGAGCAGAGTCACGCGATAGCGCCCTCCACCGGTCGCACGCATCAAAACCTTGACCAGCCGAAATCAAGAAACGAGGCACATCGTGACATACCCGCGCCGACTTCTTGCATGTGCGCTTCTCTCCCTGGCTTCCGTCATGAACACGACCGGGGCAGCGCATTCGGCTGGCATCAGCCTGTTCGAACTGGACAAGGTACCCGACCTCACCGGATTCCTGCTCAAGGACGGGAAGATGTTCGCCGTCTTCAACGACGCGCTTGTGTCGCTTCAGTCCGACGAGCTTTACGGAAAGCTCCTCAAGATGGATCCGGCCGGCAAAAAGAACTGCACGAAGATACTCTACGCGGACAGCGACAAATCGTGGACCTCGAAGCCCTGCATCTCCGCGCGACGCCAGGCCGACGGATCCTATCTGGTTGACCTCGCGATCCGGTACGAATTCCCTGACGACGTGAAAGACGAAATCAGCAACCTCAAGGCCGCCGACCACGTAAAAGAGCGGAAATTGCGCATCCACTTCGAAGCCACGGCATCGACATGCACGGCAAGCGTGATCGCGCGCACCTATGTGCCGCTGGACGGCACGAAGCATAAGTCCTCCAGGACCGGTCCAGTCACCTGCAGGACAATCGCTCACTGAGCCTGTCGGCCCACCGCAACGCTGCATTCTCGATAAATCCCACCACACTCCGAGTTACTGGACACAAACAATGTCACTTCGTCGCCGAAATATCATTCTTGGCCTTTGCTTCCTGCTTTCCCTCAAGTCGACGGCGGAAGCCAGCGGGGCAACGATGTACAGCTTTGAAAACGTTCCCGACATTGCCAGCATAGTTCTGAAGGATGGCAAGATGTTCGCCGCATTCGGTGGCGCAACGGTCACGGATGCCATGAACACATTCAACAAGCTTCTTCCGCTGGATCTTAAGGGCAAGACCAAGTGTACGAAGCTTGAACATGTGGAACTGGGAACCGGCTGGACCGAAAATCCCTGCCTCACCGTCCGACATGCCAGCGACGGCGAGTATGTCATCGATGTGGTGAACAGGTTCGATTACGGAGACACCAGTGACGCAGGGTATGTCGACTTCCTCAAAACGGAGGACTTCGTCAAGGAAAGGCGCTTCACGTTTCGCTTCTCGGTAAAAAGGAACGGCTGCGAGATCGAGGTCACGAAGCGCAGTTACATTCCCATCAACAGCAAAAAATCAAAGCCATCACGAACAGGCTCCGGCATCTGCACGGTAAAAAAACACTGAGAGAATGCCTGAGCTCCATGGATATGCCCCCAAGAAGGTCTCGAGACGGTCCCATAGAGCCTAAAATTTTACCGCATTTCATAGCTCAGCCTTCGGCACCACACGCTCTCGATGTCTGGTCCCTTCAGTTATCGACTCAGACAACACGAACCGCGTGCCAGCCCGATCTCGAGCAATAGGCGCCAGATCCTTTGGTACCGCACTGGATCAAAGTGGGCGATTACCGGTGCCGCTAGCTTCTGCCAGGCGTCACCCGGCGCGGAAGTGCTTGGAGAGCTTGAGGCCCTGCGCCTGATAGTTGGAGCCGAGGCCGGAGCCGTAGAGGCCTGCGGGGGCTTCGAGCATGTGCTCGTAGATCAGGCGGCCGACGATCTGGCCGTGTTCGAGGATGAAGGGCACCTCGTGGCTGCGCACTTCCAGCACCGCGCGGCTGCCGGAACCGCCGGCCGGCGCGTGGCCGAAACCGGGATCGAAGAAGCCGGCGTAATGCACGCGGAACTCGCCGACGAGCGGATCGAACGGCGTCATCTCGGCCGCATAGAGCGGCGGCACATGCACGGCCTCGCGAGAGACGAGGATGTAGAACTCGTCCGGGTCGAGGATCAGCTCGTTGCGGCCGCGGCTGAACAGGGGCTCCCAGAAATCGAAGATGTCGTGCTGGTTCTTGCGATCGACATCGACGACGGAGGTGTGATGCTTGCCGCGATAGCCGATGAGGCCGTCCGGCCCCGTGCCCTTGAGATCGATCGACAGGGCGATGCCGCCGCCGGAGACATTGGGCGTTTCGCTGGCGACGAGCGTGTCGCTGACATGCAGCGCCGTGAGCTCGTTTTCGCTGAGGAGCGCATTGCCCTTGCGGAAGCGGATCTGCGACAGGCGCGAACCGCGGCGCACCACGATGGGGAAGGTGCGCGGGGAGATTTCCAGATAGAGCGGTCCGGCATAGCCGGCCGGGATCTTGTCGAATTCCTGCGCCCGGTCGGTGATGACGCGGGTGAAGATATCGAGGCGGCCGGTGGAGCTCTTGGGGTTCGCGGATGCGGCGAGTTCGGCCGGCAGATCGAGGCTTTCCATCAGCGGCACGATGTAGACGCAACCGGTTTCCAGAACCGCGCCCTCGCTGAGATCGATGACGTGCAGTTGCAGGCGGTCGAGCTTGTCGGCGACGAGATGGGACGGGCCGGGCAGGAAACTTGCCCGCACGCGGAACGCCTTGGCGCCGAGCCGCAGATCGAGGCTCGCCGGCTGGATCTGGTCGTCATCCAGCGCGGCTTCGCTTTTCAGCCGGCCGCTTTCGAACAAGCCGCGGATGGCGTTATCCGCCAGAATGCCCGTGCTGCGCACCACAGAAGCCATAGTCGTACCGTCCCGTCAGAAGGATCGCACAAAACCAAATGCCGGCAATTGACGCAAGCGCAGCCAAGCAGTATTAGCGGATTATCCCGTGGTGATTTGGCCGGCCGGCTTGCAGCCACGTAAAACAAGTAGCTAAAAAGGCCGGGTTCGAAACCGGCTTGCTTTTGCGGCCGGTTTTTTTGTTTGAAGGCGACGATCACATGAGCAAGTCCTGGCGTCCGGCCACCCAACTCGTTCACGGCGGAACCACCCGCTCCCAGCACGGCGAAACCGCCGAAGCCATCTTCCTGACGCAGGGCTTCGTCTATGACACGTCCGCTGCGGCCGAAGCCCGCTTCAAGGGCGAGACGGACGGGTTCATCTATGCCCGCTACGGCAGCCCGACCAACGACATGTTCGAAAAGCGCATGTGCATGCTGGAAGGCGCCGAAGACGCCCGCGCCACCGCCTCCGGCATGGCCGCCGTGTCCGCCGCGATCCTCTGCCAGCTCAAGGCGGGCGATCATATCGTCGCCGCTCGCGCGCTGTTCGGGTCCTGCCGCTGGGTGGTGGAGACGCTTGCGCCGAAATACGGCATCGAGTGCACGCTGATCGACGGCCGCGACCTCGCCAACTGGGAAGGCGCGATCCGCAAGAACACCAAGGTGTTCTTCCTGGAAAGCCCGACCAATCCGACGCTGGAAGTGATCGACATCGCCGGTGTGGCGACGCTCGCCAACCAGATCGGCGCGAAGGTGGTGGTCGACAACGTGTTCGCCACGCCGCTCTTCCAGAAGCCGCTGGAACTCGGCGCGCATGTCGTCGTCTACTCCGCCACGAAGCATATCGACGGCCAGGGCCGCTGCCTGGGCGGCGTCGTCCTGTCGGACAAGCAGTGGATCGACGAGAACCTGCACGACTACTTCCGCCATACCGGCCCGGCCATGTCGCCGTTCAATGCCTGGACGTTGCTGAAGGGCATCGAGACGCTGCCGCTGCGCGTGAAACAGCAGACGGAGAATGCGAGCCGCATCGCCGATTTCCTCGCCGACCAGAAGCAGGTCGCCCGCGTGATCTATCCCGGCCGCAAGGACCATCCGCAGGCCGATATCATCGCCAAGCAGATGACGGGCGGCTCCACCTTGGTCTGCTTCGAGATGAAGGGCGGCAAGGACGCGGCGTTCGCGCTGCAGGATGCGCTCGAGGTCGTGAAGATCTCCAACAATCTCGGCGACGCCAAGAGCCTGATCACGCATCCGGCGACGACGACGCACAAGAACCTGACGGACGAGGCGCGCGCCGAGCTCGGCATTTCCGCCGGCACCGTGCGCCTGTCGGCCGGCATCGAGGACAGCGACGACCTGATCGAGGATTTCGCCCGCGCGCTCTCCAAGGTCACCGCCTGATTTCGCCAGGACGGACGACAGTTGAAAAAGGCGCCAGCCACAAGGCCGGCGCCTTTTGCGCTTATCCTTGACGAAACCTTATTCGTGTAGAATAGCAGGGGTCGTTCAGTTCAAGGCTTGCCCATGTATCGTGCGCTGACCCGCGACATCGAAGTGACCGTAGAGCCATATTATCTGGCCGATCAGTCCGATCCCGACGACAGCCGCTATGTCTGGGGATACCGGGTCGTCATTTCCAACCACTCCGACATCGCCGTGCGTCTGGTGACGCGCTACTGGCATATCACCGACCAGAACGGGCAGGTGGACGAGGTGAATGGACCGGGCGTGATCGGCGAGCAGCCGGTGCTGAGGCCCGGCGACACCTACGAATATTCATCGGGCTGCCCGCTGGAAACGCCGTCCGGCATCATGTTCGGCCGCTACCGCATGGAAGCGGAAAACGGCGAGGCCTTCGACGTCGCCATTCCCGCCTTTTCGCTGGATACGCCGGGACAGGCGCGTACGCTGAATTGAGGGTTGGGGTGGCCCCCTCATCCGGCTGCCGCCACCTTCTCCCCGAGGGGAGAAGGGAGGGATGCAAAGTCCCGCCTTGCCTCCACGAAAGTGATCTCAGGAAAACAGTCCGGCTGGGCCCTTCTCCCCTGGGGGAGAAGGTGGCCGACAGGCCGGATGAGGGAGTTGCCGCAAGCGTTTACTGCGGCAGGACTTCCGCGGCTTCGAAGCGGTAGGTCGTCGAGCAGAACTCGCAGGTGACGGCGATCTCGCCCTTTTCGTCCGCCGTATGGGCGATCTCCTCGGCGCTGAGCGCTGCCAGCACGCCCTTCAGCTTTTCGCGCGAGCACGAGCAGCGGTCGAAGACCTGCTGCGGCGGGTAGACCCGCACGCCGCGCTCGTGGAACAGGCGAAACAGCAGCCGTTCGGTGCCGACATTCGGATCCGTCAGCTCATCCGCGTCGATCGTCTCGACCATGGCCTTGGCCTCGGCCCAATGATCATCGTCGTCGATCTTGTGGCCGGCCTCGTCGCCGTCGCCGCCGGGAAGGTCGGCCTGGCGCATGCGCTCGGGCGATTGCGGCAGGAACTGCGCGACCATGCCGCCGGCACGCCAGCGGTGACGCGCCTTGCCGTCGGCATCGCGGTCGTACAGTTCGGCGACGCCGAGGCGCACCTTGGTCGGGATCTGCTCCGACTGGCGGAAATAGACGCCGGCGATTTCTTCCAGCGTATGGCCGTCGAGCGGAACGATGCCCTGGTAGCGCTGCATATGCGCGCCCTGATCGATGGTGAAGGCGAGGATGCCCTTGCCGAGCAGCTCATGCGGCTCGGTCGCGCCGGCTGCGATGGCGGCATCGAGCGCTTCCTGATCGAAGCGGGCATAGGCGCGCACATCCTGCGGTGCGGAGAAATCCGCGACGAGCAGGTCGACGGGGCCATCGCCCTTGGTCTGCACGATCAGCTTGCCCTCGAATTTCAGCGAGGTTCCGAGGAGCACGGTCAGCGCGATGGCTTCCGCCAGCAGGCGGGCCACCGGTGCGGGATAATCATGCCGGCCGAGAATGGTATCCAGCATGGGACCGAGCTGCACGGCGCGGCCGCGCACATCCAGGCCCTCGACCTGGAAAGGCAGGACGTGGTCATCGCCGGCATAGCCGGGCTCACCGAGTTTCAGGGCGGTTTCCGCCATCATCATTCTACTCCTTCACGCGCCGCAATGCCGGCGGGCTCAGGGCCCGGCCGCTTGGGGCAGCACTCTATCCTGATTGCGCATATGCCGGCCGGGATCATTCCACACCGGGCGGGCATGCGCCAGTGAAAGCGCCTCGCGGCGCCTCTGCGATAGGCCCTAGATCGTGCCGGTAGCGCCGTTTTTCAAGACGGCCTCAGACGGCTCCGAAGCACCAGGCGAGGATGGACTTCTGTGCGTGCAGGCGGTTTTCGGCCTCATCGAAGACCACGGACTGCGGGCCGTCGATGACCTCGTTGGTGACTTCCTCGCCGCGATGGGCGGGCAGGCAGTGCATGAAGAGCGCGTCCTTGCTGGCGCGCGCCATGAGCTGCGGGTTGACCTGATAGGGCTGGAAGATGTTGTGGCCGCGGGCGCGGTGCTCCTGGTTCATCGAGACCCAGGTATCGGTGACGACGAGATCGGCGCCGTCGACCATCGCCTCGGCATCGTGCCCGAGCAGGATATTGCCGCCGTTGTCACGCGCCCAGTTGAGGATCTTGTCATCAGGCTCGGAGCCCATCGGCACGGCCATCTTCATGGTGTAGCCGAAGCGGGCCGAGCCCTCGACGAAGGAATGCAGCACGTTGTTGCCGTCGCCCGTCCAGGTGAAGGTCTTGCCTTTGGTGGAGCCGCGATGCTCCTCGAAGGTCATGATGTCGGCCATGATCTGGCAGGGATGGGTGAGATCCGTCAGCGCGTTGATGACCGGCACCGTGGCGTGCTCGGCCAGCTCCAGCAGGCGTGCATGGTCGGTCGTGCGGATCATGATCGCGTCGACATAGCGCGACAGGACCTTGGCCGTGTCGCCGATGGTCTCGGCGCGGCCGAGCTGCATTTCCGTGCCCGACAGGAACAGCGTCTCGCCGCCGAGCTGGCGCATGCCGACATCGAACGAAACGCGGGTGCGGGTGGACGGTTTCTCGAAGATCATCGCCAGCATCTTGCCGGCCAGCGGCTTGGCTTCGGTGCCGGCCTTGTTGGCGGCCTTTCGCGCATGCGCATCGTCCATGATGACGCGGAGATCGCTTTCCGAAACGGCGGAAAGATCGAGAAAATGCTTGGCCATGATGTGTCCTGTCCCAGTCCCTTATGCGCTCAGGCGGCCTTGGCGGCGCTCAGCTTTTCGGCGGCCCGCTCGATGCGGGCGAGCCCTTCGCGTGCATCTTCCGCCGTGGTGATCAGCGGCGGCAGAAGGCGCAGCACATTGTCGCCCGCCGGCACGGCAAGCAGCTTTTCGGCGCGAACCGCCTTCAGGAGATCGGCGACCGGAATGCGTGCCTTGATGCCGAGCATCAGGCCCTCGCCGCGCACGTCCTCGATGATGTCGGGGAAGCGGTCCTGCAGCGCCGCGAGGCCCTGGCGGAAGACCAGCGCGACATCGCGCACATGCTCCAGGAAGCCATCGGCGAGCACCACGTCGAGCACGGCGTTGCCGACGGCCATGGCGAGCGGATTGCCGCCATAGGTCGAGCCGTGCGTGCCGGCCACCATGCCGGACGCCGCCTCGGCCGTTGCCAGGCACGCGCCGAGCGGGAAGCCGCCGCCGATACCCTTGGCGATCGCCATGATGTCGGGTGCGACGCCCGAATGCTCATAGGCGAAGAGGCGGCCCGTGCGGCCGACGCCCGTCTGAACCTCGTCGAGGATGAGCAGCAGGCCGTATTCGTCGCAGAGCTGGCGCAGCTCCTGCATGAATTCCTTCGGCACCGGCCTGAGGCCGCCCTCGCCCTGAACGGGCTCGATCAGGATCGCCGCGGTTTCCTCGGTGATCGCGTCCTTGACGGCGGCGATGTCGCCGAAGGGAACCTTGAGGAAGCCCGGCGCCTTGGGGCCGAAGCCCTCGATGTACTTTTCCTGTCCACCGGCGGCGATTGTCGCGATCGTGCGGCCATGGAACGCGCCTTCGAAGGTGATGATGTGGAACTTGCCCGGATGCCCCTTGGCGAAATGATAGCGGCGCGCGGTCTTGATCGCGCATTCCAGCGCTTCCGCACCCGAATTGGTGAAGAACACCTTTTCGGCGAAGGTCGCGTCCGTCAGCCGGCGGCCGAGGCTTTCCTGGCCCGCAACCTCATAGAGATTGGAGAGGTGCCAGACCTTGTCGGCCTGCTCCTTCAGCGCGGAAACGAGATGGGGATGGCCGTGGCCGAGCGAACTGACGGCCACGCCGGCGGCGAAATCGAGATATCGCTCGCCGTTCTCGTCGATCAGCCAGACGCCCTCCCCGTGCGTGAACCGGAGCGGCGCACGCATATAGGTTTCATAGAGCGGCGCGGCATCGGCCATGGCGCGTATCCTCCAAAAGGGATGCGGAAAAGAAATTCGGGGGCTTGACTTTCCGGTTGCCAGAAAAATCAAAAGCCGCCTTTCGGCGGCATGCTGCACTATCGGCATTTCAGGCCGTGATGTCAATAAAATGCATAGCTCCAAATCGCACTGAACCTCCCGCAAGGTGAGGATTCACAGCATGCATGGACAGTGTCGCTATCGAGTCACACCCTACCAGCAAGTTGGGGAAAACTCTGAAATCGATTCGCCCCGATTCCCCCGACTCTTGTCACAGAGTCCCCCGAACTCTAGGTTAAGGGTCAATTACTAGACTGCATGCGGCGGAACTAGTCACCACCAGAGTTAGGGCGCTCAGGCTACGGATTCGTTCGTGGCGCGATGAGGGATTCCCGCACAGCGAGCGCCGAACGGAGACGAGAGCATGAACTGGACAGACGAGCGGGTCGAGAAACTCAAGAAGCTCTGGAGCGAGGGCCTCAGTGCCAGCCAGATCGCGGCGCAGCTCGGCGGCGTCAGCCGCAACGCCGTGATCGGCAAGGTGCACCGGCTCAACCTGCCCGGCCGCGCCAAGGCCGGCGGCACGCCCGCTTCGGCCCGCCCGAAGCGCCCGGCGCAGGCCACCCCGCGTCCCTCGAACTTTACCGCGCGTCCGGCCAACGCGCCCCGTCCGGTCAGCCGGCCGGTGGGCAACGCCCTTGCCAAGGATGAGATCGACACCGATTTCGATGCACAGGCCGAGAACCTGCCCGTCGTGATCAGCGGCAAGAACGTCGTGGTGCCGATGTCGCGCAAGCTGGAGCTGACGCAGCTCACCGAGCGCACCTGCAAGTGGCCGATCGGCGACCCGCTGAACGACGACTTCCATTTCTGCGGCTGCGAGTCCCCTGACAATTCGCCCTATTGCACCTATCACCAGCGTCTCGCCTACCAGCCTTCGGCCGAGCGCCGCCGGGCACGGTGACACCGGCGACAGAAGACTAGAAACGGGGCCGAAAGGCTCCGTTTTCGTTTGCGCGGCCTGCCGGAACGCAAACGGGCCCCGAAGGGCCCGTTTGCGTCCTTGGGAGGAATGCGTCGCTCAGGTTTCCAGCGAGTAGCCGGCGCCGCGCACCGTGCGGATGACATCCTGCATGTTGGCGAAGTTGAGTGCCTTGCGCAGGCGTCCGACATGCACATCGACGGTACGCTCGTCGACATAGATGTCATGCCCCCAGACACCGTCGAGAAGCTGCGAACGCGAGAAGACGCGGCCGGGCGAGGTCATCAGGAACTCCAGGAGGCGGAACTCCGTCGGGCCGAGGCGGACTTCGCGCGTGCGGCGGTGAACGCGGTGCGTCTCGCGGTCGAGCTCGATATCGCCGCAGCGCAGCACCGTGGAGACCACTTCCGGTTTGGCACGGCGCAGCATGGCCCGCACGCGGGCGACGAGTTCCGGCGTGGAGAAGGGCTTGACCACGTAGTCATCCGCACCGGTGGCGAGGCCCCGCACGCGTTCGCTCTCCTCGCCGCGCGCCGTCAGCATGATGATCGGCAGCCGCTCGGTTTCCGGCCGCTGGCGCAGGCGCCGGCACAGTTCGATGCCGGAAACGCCCGGGAGCATCCAGTCGAGGATGAGAAGATCGGGCATGCGCTCCTGCAAGCGCATCTCCGCCTCGTCGCCGGACAGGATCGTATCCACCTCGAAACCCTCCGCCTCGAGATTGTAACGCAGGAGGACGCTCAGCGCCTCCTCATCTTCCACGACGGCAATTCTGGGCACCATGTAGCGAACCCTATCCAGTTTACTCGGAAGCTTCGGAGACATCGGCCGTGACGACGGATGTCGAGGTGTCGTCCTTCGGGCGCTCGCCCTCGGGCTGGGAGCCCGTCGCCATGTAGTAGATGGTTTCGGCGATGTTGGTCGCGTGGTCGCCGATGCGCTCGATGTTCTTGGCGCAGAACAGGAGATGGGTGCAGGGCGTGATGTTGCGCGGGTCTTCCATCATGTAGGTCAGGAGTTCGCGGAACAGCGAGGTGTAGATCGCATCGATCTCGTCGTCGCGCTCGCGGATCGCCTTGGCCTTGTCCACCGAGCGGGTGGCGAAGACATCGAGCACTTCCTTGAGCTGCATCAGCGCCAGTTCGGCAAGATGCTCGAGACCGCGCGCGAGCTTGCGCGGCATGCCCGAGCTCTGCACGGCGATCACCCGCTTGGCGGTGTTCTTGCCGAGGTCGCCGACGCGCTCCAACTCGGCGGCGATGCGGATCGTGCCCATGATTTCGCGCAGGTCGGCCGCCATCGGCTGGCGCTTGGCGATGGTGACGATCGCCTTCTCGTTGATCTGGCGCTCGGCATTGTCGAGGATGACGTCCTCGGAAATGACCTTCTGGGCCAGCGCCGCATCGGCGGAAACGAGGGCGCGGACGGAATCCGCCACCATCTGCTCGGCCGTGCCGCCCATCTCGGAAATGCGGCGGGAGAGGTATTTCAATTCTTCATCGTAGATCGAGACGATATGGGTCGATGACATCGTTCTGTCCTTAATACACGAGACGTGTTTTTTCGACGCAATTCCGAACGCAAAACCGCTTCACACTTTTGCTGGAATTGCTTGGGGCTAAGGCTACCAAAACGTCAGCCGAAGCGGCCCATGATGTAGTCCTGCGTGCGCTGGTCATCCGGGTTGGTGAACATCTTGTCGGTATCGTTCTCCTCGACGAGGTTGCCGAGGTGGAACATGGCGGTGCGCTGCGACACGCGGGCCGCCTGCTGCATGGAATGCGTCACGATGACGATCGTGAAATTGGCGCGCAGCTCGTGGATCAGTTCCTCGACCTTTGCGGTGGCGATCGGGTCGAGCGCGGAGCAGGGCTCGTCCATCAGGATGACTTCCGGGCTGACGGCAACGGCACGTGCGATGCACAGGCGCTGCTGCTGGCCGCCGGAAAGGCCCGTGCCGCCTTCGTGCAGGCGATCCTTCACCTCGTTCCACAGGCCGGCCTTCTGCAGGCTCTGTTCGACGATCGCGTCCATATCGGCCTTCGCCTTGGCGAGGCCGTGGATGCGCGGGCCATAGGCGACGTTCTCGTAGATCGACTTCGGGAACGGGTTCGGCTTCTGGAAGACCATGCCGACGCGGGCGCGCAATTCAACGACATCGATGTTCGGATCGTAGATATCGTCGCTGTCGAGCGTGATGCGGCCGGTGACGCGGCAGCCGTCGATCGTGTCGTTCATGCGGTTGAGCGTGCGCAGGAAGGTCGACTTGCCGCAGCCGGAGGGGCCGATGAGCGCCGTGACGGTGTTTTCGCGGACGTTCAGGTTCACGTCATAGAGGGCGCGCTTCTCGCCGTAATAAACCGAAACGTCCTTGCCGATCATCTTGTAGGAAATGTCGTTCATTTGTCTGTCCAGGGCTTTCTCGACTGCTGCTTCTGACATCATGTTCATATGACCGGTCCTTCTACCAGCGTCGTTCGAAACGGCGGCGCAGGAGGATCGCACCGACATTCATCAAGATGAGGAAAATGAGGAGCACGATGATGGCTCCCGACGTGCGCTCCACGAAGGCGCGCTCGGCCTCGTTCGCCCACATGTAGATCTGCACCGGAAGCGCCGTCGCCGGGTCCATCGGCGTTGCCGGAACGTCGGCGACGAAGGCGACCATGCCGATGAGGAGCAGCGGCGCGGTTTCGCCGAGCGCATGGGCAAGCCCGATGATCGTGCCGGTGAGGATACCGGGCATGGCGAGCGGCAGGACGTGATGGAACACGGTCTGCATCTTGGAGGCACCGAGCCCGAGTGCTGCCGCACGGATCGACGGCGGCACCGCCTTCAGCGCAGCACGCGTCGCGATGATGATCGTCGGCAGCGTCATGAGGGTCAGCACGAGACCGCCCACCAGGGCCGCCGAGCGCGGGAAGCCGGCAAAGTTGATGAAGACGGCGAGACCGAGCAGACCGTAAACGATGGAGGGAACGGCGGCGAGGTTGTTGATGTTGACCTCGATGAGATCCGTGAAGCGGTTCTTCGGGGCAAACTCTTCGAGATAAATCGAGGCGGCAACGCCGATCGGCAGCGACAGGACGAGCACGATGAGCATCATGTAGAGCGAGCCGATGAGTGCCACGCCCACGCCTGCGGCCTCCGGACGGCTCGATGCGCCGTTGGTGAAGAGGCCGGTGTTGAAGTGCTTGGAAAGGGCGCCGCTCTCGGCAAGCTGGTTCATCCAGCCGACCTGCTTGTCGGAGACCTTGCGGTTCGTTTCCGGCACGCTGAGATCGATCTGGCCCTTGAAGGCGGAGTCGAGATCGCCGTGCGCCAGGACGGTCACGGTCTGCGTCGTGCCGATGATCGACGGATCGGCGGTCACGAGATTGCGCAGCTGCACCCGCACGCTGTCGGAAATCATGCCGTTGACGGCCTTCAGGCCGGCGCGGTCGTCCTCGCTGACGCCGAGCACCTTGGCGAGCGCGTTGCGCGCAACGACAGGGTAGTTCGCGGTCACGAGCTTCTGCGGATTGGTGGCGCGCTCGTTGTTCTTGTCGATGATCTGCTCCGAGAACTCGATCGGGATGGTGATCATCGTCTGCTGGAATGCGGTGTAGCCCTTGGAGACGACCGAAAACAGCAGGAGGAAGAGGAACAGCAGGCCGAAGGCGATTGCCGCCATGCCGTAGAGGCGGAAGCGGCGTTCGGCGGCGTAACGGCGACGCAGGCCGATATCGCGGCGTTCGGGCCTGGTGGCGATGCCGAGGGCGGGGCTTGTGGAGACCTGGCTCATTCGTACTGCTCCCGGTATTTGCGCACGATGTAGAGGGCGTAGATGTTGAGGCAGAGCGTGATCACGAAGAGCGTGATGCCGAGCGCGAAGGCTACCAGCGTCTGCGGCGAGGTGAATTCGAGGTCGCCCGTCAGCTGGTTGACGATCTTGACCGTCACCGTCGTCATCGGCTCGAAGGGATTGAGCTGCATGCGGGCGGCGACACCGGCCGCGAGCACCACGATCATGGTTTCGCCGATGGCGCGCGAGGCGGTCATCAGGAGAGCGCCGACGATGCCCGGCAGCGCTGCCGGCATGATGACCCGCTTGATGGTTTCCGAGCGGGTGGCACCCAGACCGAGCGAACCGTCACGCAGGGCGCGCGGCACGGCGGTGATGATATCGTCCGACAGCGACGAGACGTAGGGGATCAGCATGATGCCCATGACGATGCCGGCCGTCAGAACGCTCTGCGCCTGGATGAAGCTTGCATAATTGCCGGTGACCAGGCCGTTCAGCTGAGCGGAGATATCGCGCAGGAACGGGCCGACGGTGATGAGGGCGAAGAAGCCGTAGACGATGGTCGGGATGCCGGCGAGCACTTCGAGAAGCGGCTTGGCAACGGAACGCACGGTCCGCGAGGCATATTCCGACATGTAGATGGCGGCGAAGAGGCCGACCGGCACGGCGACCAGCATGGCGACGAAGCCGATATAGAGCGTGCCGGCAAGCAGCGGGATCAGGCCGAACTGGCCGGAGGAGGCCGTGGCGCCCGCCGCGGCGAAACGCGGATCCCAGGTCGTCCCGAAGAAGAACTCCCAGGCCGGAACCATGTTGAAGAAATGGATGGCTTCCGTCGCCATGGAGGCCACGATGCCGACCGTCGTCAGGATGGCGATGGAGGAGGCCGCGATGAGGCTGACCAGCATCACGCCTTCGACGCGGTTGCGGGCGCGGAACTTCGGTGCGATCGCGCGGTAGGAGACGAAGGCGCCGGCAAGGGCCGCGACGATGACGAGGATCGACAGGAAGGTGCCGCTCGCCTTCGTCATGCGGTTGAGATCGTCGGCCGACGTGAGCATGTAGGGCGCCGGATCGGCGGCGAGCGGAACACCCTTGGCCGCCAGCACGGTGCGGGCGGTCGCGCTGTCGGCGAACATCGCCTCGCGCTCTTCGGCCGACAGCGTGTTCAGGCCGCGCGAGATGGCGCCGATCATGTTGTAGGCGAGGTTCTGCTCGGCCTGGGAGGTGGCCTTCACCTCTTCGGGAAAGCCGCCGCGAACCGTCGAGCTGATGTAGATCGGGCTTGCGATGATCCAGACCAGCATCACGACGAGAGCCGGCAGGACCGACCAGATGGCGACGAAGGACCCGTAGTAGCCCGGACGGGAATGCAGGCTCGAAAGCTTGCCGCCGGCAAGCGCGTTGGCGCGCCAGCTTCCGAAAAGATAGCCCGCCACGCCGATCACGGCGATGATGAGCAAGAGAAGTGAAATACTCATTTTAGGAAAGTCTCCTGGCGAGATCATCCGCCCTGAGCGTGCCAAATCGCCCGCTCCGACCGTTCGACCGGGCGCCCCATTCCCGGCCGAAGAACATGACGCGGGCGTCCCCGCCCGAAAGCCAGAGGTCGCCGCGGCGCAAACCGCCGCGGCAACCCAAGGTCATTACATGATCTTGCCGTCGGCGAAGGCCTTGCGGATTTCTTCGCGCTCGGCTTCCGGAGCGGCGACGAGGCCGTATTCAGCCAGCGGAGAGTCCGGGCCGATCATGTCGTCGCTCGTGAAGAACTCGACATATTCCTTCAGGCCCGGGATGACGCCGAGATGGGCCTTCTTGACGTAGAAGAACAGCGGGCGCGAAACCGGGTATTCGCCGGAAGCGATCGTCTCGGTCGAGGGAACGATGCCGTTGACGGTGGCGACCTTCAGCTTGTCGGCATTGTTTTCGTAGAAGGAGAGGCCGAACACGCCGATGCCGGACTTGTTGGCCGCGATGCGGGCCAGCGTTTCGGTGTAGTCGCCGTCGATGTCGACAGCCAGGCCATCCTTGCGAACGGCGACGCACTTGGCATGCTGTTCCTTCTCATCGGAAACGGCAGCCTTGATGACGTCGAGCGCGCCGGCTTCCTTGCAGCCGGCAGCGAGGATCTTCTCTTCGAAGACTTCGCGCGTGCCGTGCTTCTCGCCCGGGATATAGGCGGCGATTTCGGCGTCCGGCAGGTCCTTGTTGACTTCCGACCACTTCTTGTAGGGGTTGGCGACGAGCTTGCCATCGACGACGACTTCAGCGGCGAGGCCGAGATAAAGGTCCTTCGGCACGAGCTTCAGGTCGGCATTGCCCGAGTCGGTTGCGAAGACGATGCCGTCGTAGCCGATCTTCACTTCCTGGATTTCAGTCACGCCAGCCGCCTTGCAGGCCTCGATTTCGCTTTCCTTGATCGGGCGCGAAGAGTTGGCGACGTCGATGGTGTTCGGGCCGACGCCCTTGCAGAATTCCTTCAGACCGCCCGAGGAGCCGCCGGATTCGACGATCGGGGTCTTGAAGTCGGGATAGGTCTCGGCGAACGTCTCGGCAACGATCTTGGCATAGGGAAGAACGGTGGAGGAGCCGGCGATCTGGACCTGGTCGCGCGCAACGGCAACGCCTGCGAATGCGGCGGAGGCTACGAGCGCCGCGAGGGTGAGCTTAAGAGATTTCATCTGGGTTCTCCCGAAGAGGACATATGTGGGAAGCGCTCGTCTGGCGCTCTCTGCCGCTGACCGGCGGCTTCTCTCTACGCCCCGATCGCCATCCGTTTTATGTCAGTTTCGCGAAACATTTGTGACAGGCCAAGCCTCTGAAAATAATCGCTTATTTCAGACAGCCGCAGGATGCCGTGACATTGTGTGTCAGAACTTCACCGTGAAAACGGTTCCCTTGCCCACTTCGGACCGCACCACGAGGCGTGCCTTGTGGCGGGTGAGGATATGCTTGGCGATGGCCAACCCCAGGCCGGTGCCCTTCTTGGACCGGCTGGCCTCGACATTGACCCGGTAGAAGCGCTCGGTGATGCGCGGCACGTGTTCAGGAGGGATGCCGGGACCGTAATCCCTGACGGAGACCTCGACGGGCGCCCCGTCCGTGCCGCCGGTGAGCGCCACATCGACGCGCTTGCCATCCTGGCCATATTTGCAGCCGTTCTCGATGAGGTTCTCGAACACCTCGACGAGTTCGTCCCGCTCGCCGGTGACGGAAACGGGATGGGCGGGCAGGTCGAGCACGATGTCGACGCCGAGCTCCGAGGCGAGCGGCTGCAGGCTGTCGCGCACATGGGCGATCAGCGGCACGAGGTCGACGGTCTGGTCGGGCGCAACATTCGAGCGCAGCTCCAGGCGGGAAAGCGACAGGAGGTCATCGACGAGCCGGCTCATGCGCGTGGCCTGCTCGTGCATGATGCCGAGAAAGCGCTCGTGCGCCCTGGTATCGTTTTTCGCAGGGCCTTGCAGCGTTTCGATGAAGCCGCGCAGCGAGGCGAGCGGCGTGCGCAGTTCATGGCTGGCATTGGCGACGAAGTCGGAGCGCATGCGATCGATGCGGCGCGCCTGCGAGACATCGCGGAAGGTCAAAAGCCAGAGCGGTTCGCCGGATTTTTCGGCCAGGGGCGCGATACGCACCACATAGACCGTCTCGGACGGCAGGCGCTCGGCATGCTCCGTTTCGCGCGGCTGGCCTGTCGCGAGGGCTTCGCGGACCATGTCGAGGATGCCGGGTGCGCGGATGCGCCCCGCAAGGTCGCTTCCGAGCGGGATCGCCCCGAAGACCGCCTCTGCGGCCCGGTTCTGCAACTTGACCGTCTCGCGGGCGGAAATCAGCAAAGCCGGCGCATCCAGCGCGCCCAGGACGGCGGCGATGGCGGACAGGTCGTCCTGCCGGGCCGCCGCGACATCGTTTTCGGGCACCGCGGCAGCCGGCACCGCCATGGTGCGCGCATTGCCTTCGGCGGCACGCCGGTCGGTGCGCACGAGGCCGGCAATGACCAGCAGGAGCACGGTGAACGAGACCCAGCCCAGATGCAGGCCGGCGAGCCACATCACGAAGCCGACAAAGATGGCCGAGGCGATGAGAACGCGTTCGCCCCACAGTTGCGTTGCCAGCCAGCCGAGGATCGTCCGCTGATCCGTCACCGCCACCCATTCCCTTGCAAGCATCTCAGCCTCCGCGCCCCGCCGATTCTCGATGGATAGCGCGATTTCATGACATGTTTTTCACGGTGCGCTTGAATTCGCAATGCGCTTATGGCCACCTTTCGGTGAAGCGGCGTGCGCCGCGGTCTGTGCCTGGAGGAGCGAACGATGGCGGAAGTGGCGGAAAACCGGTCTGTCGAACTGGATATCAAGGGCAAGAAGCGGGTCTTCGACATCGACGATCCCGTGCTGCCCGACTGGATCGAGGAGAAGGCCTTCGGCTCCGACGACTATCCCTACGACAAGAAGCTCGACAACAAGGACTACGAGAAGACGCTGAAGCTTCTCCAGATCGAACTGGTCAAGGTGCAGTTCTGGCAGCAGAAGACCGGCAAGCGCATCATGGCCGTGTTCGAGGGCCGGGATGCGGCCGGCAAGGGCGGCGCGATCCATGCGACCATGTCCTACATGAACCCGCGCTCCGCGCGCATCGTCGCGCTCACCAAGCCCACCGAGACCGAGCGCGGCCAGTGGTACTTCCAGCGCTATGTCGCCACCTTCCCCACCTCGGGCGAGTTCGTGCTGTTCGACCGCTCCTGGTACAACCGCGCGGGCGTGGAGCCCGTCATGGGCTTCTGCACGCCCGAGCAATACGAACGCTTCCTCAAGGAAACGCCGCGCTTCGAGAAGATGATCGTTTCGGACGACATCCATCTCTTCAAGTTCTGGCTCAATATCGGCCGCGAGATGCAGCTGAAGCGGTTCCACGACCGGCGGCACGATCCGCTCAAGGTGTGGAAGCTCTCGCCGATGGACATAGCCGCGCTCAACAAGTGGGACGACTACACGGAAAAGCGCGACCGGATGCTGAAGGAAACCCATTCGGAGCACGCGCCGTGGACCGTGATCCGCGCCAACGACAAGCGGCGCGCGCGCATCAACCTGATCCGCCACATCCTCACGACGCTCGACTATGACGGCAAGGACAAAAAGGCGATCGGCGAGATCGACGACAAGATCGTCGGCACCGGTGTCGGCTTCGTAAAATAAGGGGATGACGATCCCGGCGGGCCCGGCGGGCGCGGGGCCATCCCGCGCCACGTCAGGGCTAGGCCGGGCCTCTTATTCGCCCGGCAGGATGCGGACGGCGTAGAGGTTCACGCCCGCGCCGCCGCCGGCAATGTCGCTGTTGAGCAGCAGATGCCCCGGCTCGCTCGGCGAAAGCGAGCGGTCGAACTCCACCTGGAACAGAATGTCCGTGCGTTCCGACACCGTGAAGCGATGACGCCCGCAGCCGCCCATGGTGGAGAAATCGCACTCCACCGATACCTGCACCGGCTTGTCGCCGGCGGCCTGCACCGTGAGCGCGATCGTCGAGGTCTTGCCGCCCATCTCGCCAAGGACCTCCGGCGACACCTCGATTTGCACCGCGCCGTCACGCTCCGGATTTGCCGAGGTGACGCGCACGGCCTGCCCGTCGCTGGTGCTGACCGATTCGAAGCGCCCGGCCGCGCCGGCGGAAAGCTTGGCGACGTCGCCCGGCGTGAAGACCGGGCGCCAGTCGGACGTAAACCGGCTCTGCGTATCGAGCGCCTTCTTGATCGGGTCGTCGCCGGAGAAATCCTCCGCCGAAACCCGGGCCGGCGGCCTGGAATCATCCTGCAGGTCATCCAGCAGCCCGCTCGATGTCACCCACCAGGCAAGCGCGCCGAAGGCCGCGACCAGCGTCGCGAGCACGAGGAGGAAGGAGAACAGCCGACCGCGGCGCTTGCGCGCCTTGGCGACGCGCTCCGGACGGAAATCGGAGGGCTGGCTTGCAGGCGTGGCCGAAGCCGCCGTCGCCTGTGCGCCGCCCTCACCAAGACGCTCCATGCGCTCGGGTCGGATCGCACCCATATCGCCCGCGGGCGCCCGGCGCTCCGGTTCGATGAGGGGTTCGGCCTCCAGCGTCGGTTCGGGCCGGGTGTCGCGCTCGGCGCGCATTTCCGGTTCCGGCCGCATCTCGACCCGCGGCTCTGCTCGGACCTCGCGGACAGCGGCGCTGACCTGCGCGCGTTCCTCCGCCTCGATCTGGCGGATCGTCGCCTCGAGCCGGTGGCGCTGCGCCGCCACGGCCTCGGGATCGTTGATGTCCTGCTTGCGTAGCCCGGCCTCGAGCGCGTTGCGCGCCGACTGGTAGATGCGCGCGCGCACCTCGGCATTGCCGCGTTCCGAGCGCGTCAGCGCATTTCTGATTGCCGCTTCCAGTCCGCTCACGTCCGATCCTTCTCGGCGACCGCACCCCGCCGCGGCCAAACACATCTGTGGAAAGAGCCTCACTTTCCGGCTTTTGTTGGTTTTTGCGTAACGTTTGCCGCGAATTTGCGCAAGTCTCGGCGTCCGAACCGCCCTCCTTCTCCGGGGATAAGCTGCGCTGGAGCCCCCAGCGGGCGAGCCGCGATCCCTCCTGCCGCCGTAAACGCGAATCGGCACCGGCGCGTGAGGGGAGAGGTTCGGCCGGGATATGACCGGCACTATCGGCGTCCTGTCGAGCGGCGGGCCGGCCGGAACGGCGAATCGCGACAGGCCGCATTCCTTAGCGCACCTCACTCTCTCTCCCGCCCTGCGCTCAGCCTCTTTTCACCGCGCATTCCCGCTGCTATCCTTTTGACGTTTTCGTAAACGTCAAAGAAGGACGTCTTCATGGCCCTGCCCGCGATCCTCAAGGACAAGCTGCGCCTGCCCGTCGTCGCAGCACCGCTCTTCATCATCTCGCACCCCGCACTGACCATCGCGCAATGCAAGGCCGGCGTGGTGGGCGCCTTTCCCGCGCTCAACGCGCGCCCCGAATCGCAGCTCGACGAGTGGCTGGCCGAGATCACGGAAGCTCTCGCGGCGCATGATGCGAAACACCCCGATCGCCCAGCCGCGCCGTTTGCCGTCAACCAGATCGTCCACCGCTCCAACAAGCGGCTGGAGCACGACCTGGCGATGTGCGTGAAGTACAAGGTGCCCGTCGTCATCTCCTCGCTGGGCGCGGTGCCCGAGGTCAACGCCGCGATCCACTCCTATGGCGGCATCGTGCTGCACGACGTCATCAACAACCGCCACGCCAATTCCGCGATCCGCAAGGGCGCCGACGGGCTGATCGCCGTGGCGGCCGGCGCGGGCGGCCATGCCGGCACGCTCTCGCCCTTCGCGCTCGTCCAGGAAATCCGGGAATGGTTCGACGGCCCCCTGCTGCTTTCCGGCGCCATCGCGACCGGCGGCGCGATCCTCGCGGCCCAGGCGATGGGCGCCGACATGGCCTATATCGGCTCGCCCTTCATCGCCACGACCGAGGCCCGCGCCAACGAGGCCTACAAGCAGATGATCGTCGACAGCGCCGCCGCCGACATCGTCTATTCCAACTATTTCACCGGCATTCACGGCAACTACCTGAAGCCCTCCATCGCCGCCGCCGGCATGGATCCGGACCACCTGCCGGAGGCCGACCCCTCGAAAATGGATTTCGAGACGGCAACATCGGGCGCCAAGGCGTGGAAGGACATCTGGGGCTGCGGCCAGGGCATCGGCGCCATCAAATCCGTGGCCCCGACCGCCGAACTCGTCGCGCGCCTGGAGCAGGAATATGCCGCCGCCAGGGCCCGCATCACCGCCGGCTGAACCGCTGCGCACGCCATAGCGCGGGAAAAATGCGGAAGTTGAAACTCACCGCTTGAAATCTCCGCGCATAGCGGTTATCAGCGCACCCATTCCGGTCCCGGCACGCTTCGGGACCATGAAGGCCGCTTTAGCTCAGTTGGTAGAGCACGTCATTCGTAATGACGGGGTCACGTGTTCGAGTCACGTAAGCGGCACCATTTCCTCCCTGACATTTTTAATTTCTCTGCACCTCGTCCGGTTGGCGTGTCATGGTTCTGTGCGACCTTGCGAACTGTCCGGGCACCGCTAGACTGGCGTCGTTGCTTGGAGTTCGCGATGATCGTACAGGCTTGCTTGAACGGGGCGCGGCCCCGTGATTACCACCCGCGTCTGCCGACGACCCCGGATACCATGGCTGCCGATGGGGCGGCTTGCATCTTGGCGGGCGCGGCGGAGCTGCACATTCATCCGCGTGGCGCCGATGGGCGCGAAAGCCTGGCGGCCATCGATGACACGATGCTGGCCATGCGGCGCGCCTGCCCGGGAACGCTCATCGGCGTCTCGACGGGTGCCTGGATAGAGGGAGACGTGGAGCGGACGCGGGACTGCATCTCCCGCTGGCGCGTGCTGCCCGACTATGCCTCGGTCAATCTGTCGGAGCCGGATGCGCCCGCCGTCATCGGATTGCTGCACCGGATGGGTGTCGGCGTGGAGGCGGGGCTGGCCACCGTTGCCGATGCCGAACGGCTGGCCGCGCTTGCGGATCGCCACCGTGTCTTTCGCGTGCTCATAGAGATCGAGGCGCAGGATCCTGCCGGGGCCGATGCGATTGCCGACGGCATCGCGCGCGTTCTTGCGCGCGCCGATATCGTTCGACCGATCCTGCTTCACGGTTTCGACGACACGGTCTGGCACTTCGTTGCCCGGGCGCGTCAGAAACGCTGGTCCACCCGTGTCGGGCTGGAAGACGGGCGCCTGCTCATGAACGGCGAACGGGCATCCGACAACACGGAACTGGTCGCGGAAGCCGCCGCCCTCTATCGCCGAAGCGCTACGTAAACGACGCGGCGAGCGTCCGTCGTCAGCTGACGTTGCGCCCGCGCTCGGGCAGGTCCGGCGGCTGCGGGCGGGCATCCAGGCGGATCGTGGCGGGCGGATCCGTCGCCTCGATTTCCCGGATCCATTCGCGCCAGATCGCGACCAGCAGGGCCATCAGGACGGGACCGATGAACAGGCCCAGGAAGCCCATGGTCTTCACACCGCCGATCAGGCCGAAGAAGGTGGGAAGGAACGGCAGCTTGATCGGACCGCCGACGAGACGCGGGCGCAGCGTCTTGTCCACGATGAAGAGTTCCACCGAGCCCCAGATGAAGAGCGCGAGGCCGGCGATGGGCGAGCCGCTGGACACAAGGTAGATCGAGACCAAGGTGAAGGAGAGCGGCGCGCCGCCGGGGAAGAGCGCCATGACGCCGGTGAGGACGCCGAGCGTGACGGCCGAGGGCACGCCCGCGATCCAGTAGGCGACGCCGAGCACGATGCCCTCGCCGATGGCGATCAGCGTCATGCCCGTGACCGTGGAGCTGATGGTGGCGGGAACGATGCGCGAGATGCGCTCCCAGCGCATCGGCAGGATGCGCTCGCCGAGACGATCCACCTGGGCGGCGAAGGACCGGCCGTCGCGATAGATGAAGAACAGCGCGATCAGCATGAACAGCATCGCGAGCAGCAGGCCGAAGGCCTTGCCGCCGGCCGCGAGCGCCACGCGGTAGATATTGCCGATATTGGCGCCGCTGACGATCTGCGTCAGCTCGCCGATCGCGCCGGGATGATCGAGAAAGCGCGTCCACTGCATATCCAGCCAGCCGCCGATGACCGGCAGCGCGCTGATCCAGTCCGGCGTGGGCGCACCCGTGCGATTGGTCTCGACCGCCCAGCCGATCCACTCGCGGATCTCGTGGAAGGCATAGGTCGACGCGAACATGATCGGCCCGATGATGAAGCCGAGAATGAGAAGGATCGCGATGGAGGCGGCGATCGTGCGGTTGCCGTTGAGCTGGACGAGCAGGCGCGAATAGAGCGGCCAGCTGGCGAAGGCGATGACGAGGGCGGCCAGCACGGGGACCACGAAACCATGGAAGAAGTAGATGCCTGCCAGCACGATGAGGACAAGCAGCCAGCGCGCCGCCGATGTCGGCGAGATGAGCGCCGCTCCACTCGGGCGCGCCACACCGATCAGCCGGGGCTCATTTCTGCGATGTTCCGATTGCGGCAAACTCGTCTACTCCATTGCGGCCGGTACAGGCCGGGCCTCTAGATAAGGTCTATCCGAAGAATGTTAAACATATACGTGGTTTTTTCGTCGCTGGCGCGGTGAGACGCCGCAGCCGCCCGGCCTCACGAAAAAGCTATCGGGCCAGGAGCGGCGATTGTTGACGTTTACGTCAATGTAAGATAGCCATGGTGCTTGATGGCGCCCGCCAAAAGCATCATCTTGTTCGCACCTGATGGTTGGAGGACCATTCGGTGACCGCAGGACGGACGATGCCCCACGCGCCCACGAGGAGGAACCCCATGTCGGCCATAGAACAGAAGCCATCCACCGAAGCGTCCGGCCGTTTCTGGCTCGCGTCCTATCCAGAGGGCATGGCACAGACGATCGCGCCGCTTGGCCATTCATCGATCGGCGCGCTGGTGGAAAGCTGCTGCGCCCGCTTTGCCGAGCGCCCTGCCTTTACCAGCATGGGCAAGACGCTTACCTTCCGCGACTTCGACGCAGCCTCCAAAAAGGTCGCGGCCTGGCTGCAGGCGCAGGGGCTGGCCAAGGGCGACCGCGTCGCGGTGATGATGCCCAATATCCTTCAGAACCCGGTCGTGATCTTCGGCATCCTGCGCGCCGGTCTCGTCGTGGTCAATGTCAATCCGCTCTACACGCCGCGCGAGCTGGAACACCAGCTGAAAGATTCAGGCGCCAAGGCACTGTTCGTGCTGGAGAATTTCGCCGGCACCGTGGCGCAGGTCGTCTCGCGCACCGCCGTTCGCCATGTCGTCGTCACCACGATGGGCGACATGCTCGGCCTCAAAGGGCTGATCGTCAATCTCGTGGTGCGCAAGATCAAGAAGCTGGTGCCCGCGTGGTCCCTGCCGGGGCACATTCCCTTCAAGCAGGTCATGGCCGAGGGAGCGCACGCCACCTTGAAGCCGGCGGACATTTCGCCCGGCGATACGGCCTTCCTGCAATATACCGGCGGCACGACGGGCATCTCCAAGGGCGCGACACTCACCCATGCCAACCTGCTTTCCAACATGGAGCAGATCAAGCTGTGGATCGAGCCGGTCTTCCGCCTCAAGAAGCGGCCCGAGCAGCTCGTCTTCGTCTGCGCGCTGCCGCTCTACCATATCTTCGCGCTCACCGTGAACGGTCTGATGGGCATCGCGCTCGGCGGCCACAACGTGCTGATCGCCAATCCGCGCGACATCCCGGCCTTCGTCAAGGAACTGGGCAAGTACCGCGTCCACATCTTCCCCGGCCTCAACACGCTGTTCAACGCCATGATGAACAACCCGGATTTCGAAAAGCTGGACTTCTCCGAGCTGGTGCTGACGCTCGGCGGGGGCATGGCGGTGCAGCGGCCCGTCGCCGAGCGCTGGCAGAAGATCACGGGCTGCGCGGTGACGGAGGGCTACGGCCTGTCGGAGACCTCGCCGGTCGCCACCGCCAACCGCTTCGACAGCCCCGATTTCACCGGCACGATCGGCCTTCCCCTGCCCTCCACCGATATCGAGATCCGCGACGACGAGGGCAAGACGCTGGCGCTCGGCGAGGTCGGCGAGATCTGCATCCGCGGGCCGCAGGTCATGGCCGGCTACTGGCAGCGGCCGGACGAAACGGCGAAGGTGATGACCCCGGACGGTTTCTTCCGCTCCGGCGATGTCGGCTTCATGACCGCGGAAGGCTACACCAAGATCGTCGACCGCAAGAAGGACATGATCCTCGTCTCGGGTTTCAACGTCTTCCCCAACGAGGTGGAGGAAGTGGCGATGTCGCTGGCCGGCGTGCTGGAATGCGCGGCGATCGGCGTGCCCGACGAGCACTCCGGCGAGGCCGTGAAACTCTTCGTCGTCAAGAAGGACGACGCCCTGACGGAAGCCGACGTGAAGGCTCATTGCGTCGCCAACCTGACGAACTACAAGCGGCCGAAATTCATCGAATTCCGCACCGAACTTCCCAAATCCAATGTCGGAAAGATCCTTCGCAAGGACCTCCGGGGCTGACGCAGCCCCGGTTAAACCGATTTAATTTTTTCGCGGAAGGCGCATTTGCGGTCTTGATTTGCGCCCTCCAAAGCGACTAGCTAACCGGCATCGTCCCAAGGCCCAAGGAACACGCCGATGAACGCGCTTGTCGAAAAGCTGAAATCCATCGTCCGCGAGACCAATGCCACAGACATCAGGGCGGCCTTCGCGGCCGATCCGCAGCGGTTCGCCCGCTACAGCGTCACGCTCGAAGACTTCCTCTTCGATTATTCCAAATGCGCGGTGAACGATGCCGTGCTGGACGGCCTGGAAGAGCTTGCCCGCAAGGCCGGCGTCGAGGCGAAGCGCGACGCGATGTTTGCGGGCGAGATCATCAACATCACCGAAGAGCGCGCCGTGCTGCACACGGCCTTGCGCAACCGCGCCAACACGCCCGTTCTCGTCGAGGGCAAGGATGTCATGCCCGACGTCAATGCCGTGCTCGATGCCATGGGCGCGTTTTCCGATGGCGTGCGCTCCGGCGCCCTGAAAGGCGCGACGGGCAAGAAGATCACCGACGTCGTCAATATCGGCATCGGCGGCTCGGATCTTGGCCCCGTCATGGCGACGCTGGCGCTGGCGCCCTATCACGACGGGCCGCGCCTGCACTTCGTCTCCAACATCGACGGCGCGCATATCGCCGACACGCTGAAGCTGCTGGACGCGGAAACGACGCTGTTCATCGTCGCGTCCAAGACCTTCACCACCATCGAGACGATGACCAATGCCGCGACCGCGCGCAGGTTCATCGCCGACGCGCTGGGCGAGGCCGCGGTCGGCAGCCATTTCTGCGCGGTCTCGACGGCGCTCGACAAGGTCGCGGCCTTCGGTATTGGCGCCGAACGCGTCTTCGGCTTCTGGGACTGGGTCGGCGGCCGCTATTCGATCTGGTCGGCCATCGGCCTGCCGCTGATGATTGCCATCGGCAAGGAGAACTTCGCCGATTTCCTGGCCGGCGGCCATGCCATCGACACCCATTTCCGCACCGCGCCGATCCGCGAAAACATTCCCATGCTGCTCGGCCTGATCGGCTATTATCACCGCAACGTGCTGGACTATCCCTCGCGCGCGATCCTGCCCTATGACCAGCGGCTGTCGCGCTTTCCCGCCTATCTCCAGCAGCTCGACATGGAATCGAACGGCAAGTCGGTGACGATGGATTCCACGCCCGTCGAAGGCCAGACCGGCCCGGTCGTGTGGGGGGAACCCGGCACGAACGGCCAGCATGCCTTCTACCAGCTGATCCACCAGGGCACGGCCATCATTCCGGCCGAATTCATGATCGCGGCCAACGGCCACGAGAAGAGCCTGCGCCACCAGCACCAGCTGCTGATCGCCAATTGCCTTGCGCAGTCCGAGGCGCTGATGAAGGGCCGCAGCTTCGCGGAGGCGAAGGCACAGCTCACCGCCAAGGGCATGGGCGAGGCGAAGGCCGACCGGATCGCGCCGCACCGCGTCTTCTCCGGCAACCGCCCCTCCATCACCATGGTCCACGACAGCCTGACGCCCTTCGCGCTCGGCCGGCTCATCGCGCTCTACGAGCATCGCGTGTTCGTCGAAGGCGCGCTCTTCAACATCAACTCCTTCGACCAGTGGGGCGTGGAGCTCGGCAAGGAGCTGGCGACGGGCCTGCTGCCTGTCGTCGAGGGCAAGGAAAGCGCGGCCGGACACGACTCCTCCACGGCCGGCCTCGTCGCCGCACTGCTGAAGGCGGCGAAGTAGTCAACTTTATCTTTGCCGCATTGTCCGACACCGAAGCGATCCCGCTTCGGCTGGACATGCTCTAACGAAGGCTGAGGCGGCGTGCCGCAAAAGAACCGCGCGGCACGCGGGCGAGATTGCCCAGAAATTCCAGCGCGCAGGCACGCCAGCTATAGGTCGCGGCCCTGTTGAGCGCGACGTCCTTGGGGATATCGAGCGCGGCGAGTGCTGCCGCCCGCAGGTCCTCCGACAAGGCGCCGGCATCGCCCAGCACGTCGCGCGGGGCCGTTACTGGAAACGCGGCGACGGGAACGCCGCTGGCAAGCGCCTCAAGCATGACGTTGCCGAACGTATCCGTGCGGCTCGGGAAGACGAAGACGTCGGCGGAGGCATAGATGCTCGCCAGCTCCTCGCCGGTCTTGCGGCCGAGGAAATGCACATCGGGATAACGCTGGCGCAGCGTGGCGAGATCAGGCCCGTCGCCGACGACGACCTTGCTGCCCGGCAGGTCGAGACCGAGGAAGGCCGGCAGGTTCTTCTCCACCGCCACACGCCCGACATTGAGGAAGATCGGCCGCGGCAGGCCGAGATCCCGGCGCCTGGCGGGATCGAACAGCTTGGTATCCACGCCGCGCGACCAGCGCTTGATGCGCACGAAACCGCGCGCGGCCATTTCCGCGCCCAGCGATTTCGTCGCCACCATCATGCCTTCGCCGGCATTGTGGAAGCGGCGCAGCCACCAATAGCTCCAGCTTTCGGGAATGGGCAGGCGGGCGCTGATGAATTCCGGAAACCGTGTGTGATAGGCCGTCGTGAAGGGCAGCCGGCGGCTGAGGCAGGCACGGCGCGCCGCCATGCCGAGCGGGCCTTCGGTTGCGATATGGATATAGTCGGGCGCGATCGCCTCGATCTCGGCGAGCACGCGCCGCGCGGAGGCTAGCGCCAGACGGATTTCCGGATAGGACGGCAGCGGCACGGTCGCGAATTTTTCCGGGGTGAGGAAGACGACCTCGACCCCCTCCTCCGCCATCGAGCGCGCCAGCTCCTCCAGCGTGTGCACGACGCCGTTCAGTTGCGGTCGCCAGGCATCGGTGACGACGAGCACGGTGGGTGCCGGTGCATCAGGGCTGACGGAGGCATGCTGGTCGGGGACGTGCTGTTCTCGCATGCCCCCTTTGATCACGTTGCGATGACAGCCGCGTGAACGTGGCTGCCGATCAGGCGAGGCCGATCTCGTTCGCCCAAGGGGGATTGGCGCCGGCGCGGGAGACCGTGACGGCCGCGGCCTTGGCGCCGAGCCCCAGCGCCTTCGCGATCTGCTCTTCGTCGAGTTTCGCCACCTGTTGCTTGGTGAGCAGGTTCTGCATCTTGAGCGAGGCCAGCACGCCGGCATCGAAGGTGTCGCCGGCGCCGACCGTATCGACGACGCTGACGCGTTCGCTCGGCACCGTGACCTTGTGCTCAGCCGTGTAGCCGACCGCGCCGTCGGCGCCACGGGTCACGACGACGAGCCTGGCGCCGTGGTGCAGCCAGTAGCGGGCAAGCGCATCCTCGTCGCCATCGAGACCGAACCAGGCGAGGTCCTCATCGGAGAACTTGACGATATCGGCCATCGCCGCCATCCGGCGGATGCGGGCCATATGAGCGTCCTTGTCCTTGATGAAGCCGGGGCGGATGTTGGGATCGAGCGAGATGACGCGCTTCTCGTGCTCGCGCTCGAGGAGCGCCTCATAGGTGGTGCCGCAGGGTTCCGGGATGAGGCTGATCGCGCCGAAATGCAGCGCCTCGCACGTATCGCCCAGCGCCGGAAGCTCGGCCTCGGTGATCATGCGGCCGGCCGTGCCCTCGTCGTAGAAGGCATAGGTCGCGTGGCCGTCGACCAGCTTGACGAAGGCGACCGTGGTCGGCCGCGACAGCGTTGCGCAGTAGCTGTAATCGACACCGCTTTCGCGCAGCGTCTTGCGCAGGATGTCACCCATCATGTCATCCGACAGGCCCGTGAAGAAGCCCGTGGGCACGCCGAGGCGGCCGAGCGCGATGGCCGTGTTGAAGATCGCGCCGCCGGCATAGGGCGCATAGGCATCCTCGCCGAGCGTCGTCGTCCGCGGCAGCATGTCGATCAGCGCTTCACCACAACACAGGATCATCGAAAGTCCTCCAACCGAATTTCAATCGATTTAAACAATCACGGCGGAAAGCGCCAGCGCTTTTTAGGATGTCGGCAGTTCCGAGACGCCGCCATGGGCGGCCGACCAGGCCAAGGGCGCATCGAAGAAGGCGGAGACGGAGGCGAGCGTCGCATCGTCGAAGAGCTTTTCCTGTCGGGCGACGGCCAGAACGTCGCGCCAGGTCGCGACGTGATGCAGCTTCACGCCGCCATTGGCATAGCGCGCCTCGGCCTCCTTGAAGATGCCGTAGTAGAACAGCGACATGCCGTGATCGACCACGCCGCCGGCCGCGCGGATCGCGTCGATGAAGGTGAACATGGAGCCGCCGACCGTGACGAGATCCTCGATGACGAGCACGCGCGCGCCTTCCGCCATCACGCCCTCGATCTGCGCATTGCGGCCATGGCCCTTGGGCTTCTTGCGCACATAGATCATCGGCAGGCTGAGACGGTCGGCAAGGAGGGCGGCGAAGGGAATGCCGGCCGTCTCGCCGCCGGCGATCACGTCGATACGCTCGAAGCCGACATTGCGGGTGAGGGTGGCGGCGGCGAAATCCATGATGGCCGAGCGGATGCGCGGGTAGGACAGGAGCTTGCGGCAATCCATGTAGACCGGGGAAGCCATGCCGGAGGCGAGCTTGTAGGGCTCTTCCGGGCGGAAATGCACCGCCTTGATCTCCCAAAGCATGCGGGCCATCAGCTCCGCCATCACATCTCGGTCCGGAAAGGAATTGGAAAACATCGGCATCTCCCGCAGGGTTCTATCCCCGTGCGCATAGCAGCAAGAGTGGCGGCTTTCCAGCGTTCAGACAACGAAAAACCCCTCCCGGGGACCGGGAAGGGTTTCTGGAGGATCAGATGGATAGTCGGGTTCAGGCTGCGCGGCGGGCGTCGACGGAGATCGAGCCGGGGCCGAAGGCGGCAAGCACGAGGAAACCGCCGGCAATCGTGATGTTCTTCCACATCATCAGGCCGTTGAAGACCGTGAGCAGGCCATTTGCGCCTGCCGGGAAGTCCGGAATGTTGATCGCGCCGCTGTGGAAGGTCAGCGCGGTGAACACGCAGAAGGCGGCGAGCAGGTAAGCCGCGATCTTCGTCTGGAAGCCGACGAGGATGAAGAGGCCGCCGACGAGTTCGAAGATACCGGCGATATAGGCGAGCGCGGTTGCGGCCGGCAAGCCGGCACCGGTGATCATGCCGGCGGTGCCGGCGGGATCGGTCAGCTTGCCAAAGCCCGAGGTGATGAACATGAGGGCGAGGAGGATGCGTCCGACGAGGACGACGGCGTTCTGCGGCATGGAAAGCTCCTGAGGCTTCGTTGTTTGCGTTGACGACAGAGATAGCAGCTTTCATTCGTCAAGCCAGCCGGTCGTTCGGAAGACAGATTGTTCACTTTTTGAGAACGACTTCCTGTTTCCGCAGGAACAGACCGGGGCATGGGACCGTGGGAGAACGGCGCCTGTCGCCTGCCTGCCGGAGAGATCATGCGCCTGACCCTGCTCGCCCTCGCTCTTGCCGCCGTTTCCTTCACTTTCACGGCTGCGGGCGCGTCCTACGGCGAAGGCTATCGCGCGCACGACCGGCAGAACTGCGTCACCAAGCGCTTCCGCATGGCGGACGCCCATGGAAGGACCGTTGCGAAGCGCGTGCGTATCTGCGGCTGACAACCGCCAGGGCACGTTCTTTTCTGTTGCATGCGCCCGGCCGCTGGGCGAAGATTCCGCCGGCTGGCGTATTTCGGCCGGCCGGGGACAGCGGACATGAACGAGATCAACAAGAGCGCCGCATTCTGGCGCTCCTTTCCGATTTTCGAGGGTTTCAGCAAGGAGACGATCGGCGATATCGCTGGGATCGCGACCTATCGCAAATGGCCGGCGGGAACGGTGATCTTCCAGCGCGGCGACGAGGGCACCTATCTCATCGTTTTGGTCACCGGCCGCATCAAGCTTTCCCTCATCACGCCACAGGGCAAGGAACTGTCGCTGCGCCAGCTCGAACCCGGCGCCGTGCTCGGCGAGATGGCGATCCTCGACGGCCAGCCGCGGTCGGCGGATGCCACGGCGGCAGTGGCGACGGAGGGCTACGTCATCGCCAAGCGCGATTTCCTCGACCTACTCGCCCGCAACCCGGCGGCCGCACAGGCGGTCATCCACTATCTCTGCACCAAGCTGCGCGAAACGACGGAGCAGCTCGAAACCATCGCGCTCTACGATCTCGATGCGCGGGTCGCCCGCTTCTTCCTGGCCACGCTGCGCAACATCCACGGCGAGGAGCTGCCCGACAGCGCCAATCTCCAGATCGCGCTGAGCCAGACGGAAATCGCCGGCATCCTCGGCGCGAGCCGGCCGAAGATCAACCGGTCGATCCTCGCGCTGGAGGAAGCCGGCGCCATACGGCGCAAGGACGGGATCATCCAGTGCCATGTCGGACGGCTTTACGGCATCGCCGAGCCGGACGACGACTAGGCTGCCGAAAGCAATGATCGCAAAGAAATACAGGCCCCTCGCCGCCGGCCTCATTGCCAGCCTTGCCGGCGCACTGGCGCTTCTCGCCCTGGGCGAGACGGCGCTGGAGCGGCAGCGCGAGTTCTATTTCGACGCGCTCACCCAGGCCGTTCCGGCCGCGCGGAGCGACCGCATCGTCGTCGTCGATATCGACCGCAAGGCCTTCCAGAGCGTGCCGAACCGCGACTGGACGCGCGCCGAGACGGCGACGCTCGTCGAACGGCTTGCGGCCGCCAAGCCCACCGCCATCGCCTTCGACTTCATCTTCAGCACGGATTGCGCGCCCGACGTGCCGGCCAATGCCGCGCTCGCGGACGCCATCGGCAAGGTGCCGACCATCCTCGGTTTCCTGATCGGCGAAACGCTTGACGGTGCGCCGCATCCCGTGCCGAAGCTTGCGCTGCACCGGCCTGTCAACGTGCCGGACCTCTGGTTCATCGAGGGCACGGAAAGCTCGTGCACCTTCCTGCAGGATCGCTCGACGGCAGCCGCTGCCGCCTTCCTGGTCGGAGACGAGGATGCCGTGGTGCGCCGCGTGCAGGCCTATGCGATCGTGGGCAACGCGGCCTATCCGGCGCTTGGCGTGGAGGTGGCGCGGCTTGCGGCGGGCGCCCGCACGCCCGTGCTGGGCGGCGACCCCACATGGCTGCGCCACGACGGCCGCGTCCTGCGGCTCGACGAGGACGGCAGCCTGCGCTTCGTCGCAAGCGGCGCCGCGACCATCGCCGCACGCACCCTCTCGGCGGCCGATGTGGTGGCAGGCACTGTCCCGGCGAAGACGCTCGCCGGCAAGGTCGTGCTGATCGGCAGCAGCCTGCCCAATCTGGGTGGACTGCGCACCAGTGCGTCCATGCCCCTCGAGCCGTCCGTTCAAATCCACGCCGATCTGGCGGATGCCATCCTGACCGATACCATTCCCACGCGCGATCCGCTTCTGCCGCCCGTCGAAGCCGGCTTTGCGCTGCTTGCAGGCGCTGCGGCGGCGCTTTCGGCGGCGCGTCTGCGGCCGCTCGGTGCTGCGGTTGCCGGGCTCGCCCTGGTCGGTCTCGTCTTCGGCGCGTCGGTGCTGCTCTATGCCCGCACCGCGCTGCTTTCCGATGCGATCGGCGTGTCGCTCATCGTCGCCACGGCCGCCCTCGTCACCGGTCTCATGCAATATGCCCATGTGCGGCGGGCGGAGGCGACGGCGCGGCAGCGCTTCGCGCAATATCTGCCGCAATCCGTCGTTTCGCGCTACATCGACAATCCCGACATGGGGCGCGTGGCGGGCGAGGCGCGGCAGGTCACGGCGCTCTTCACCGATATCGAGGGCTTCTCCGCGCTGGCGCAGAAGATCGGCCCGCACGATCTCGTCAAACTGCTCGACATCTATTTCGCCGAGGTCAACGCGCTCGTTGCCCGCCACGGCGGCATGGTGGACAAGGTGGTGGGCGATGCGGTGCACGCGCTCTTCAACGCGCCGGATGATCTGGAAGGCCATGTCGACAAGGCGCTGGCCTGTGCCGACGGCATCCGCGCGCTGACCGAGGAGATGCGCCGCCGGCCGCTCTTCCTCCAACAGGCCTTCGGCCGGACCCGGATCGGCATCGAGACGGGCGACGCCGTGCTCGGGGAAGTCGGTGCCGGCGGCAAGCTCGACTACACCGCCCATGGCGACGCGGTAAACCTCGCCGCGCGGCTGCAGGACGCCAACAAGTTCCTGGGGACGCAGATCTGCGTCGGGCCGCGCGCGGCCAGCGAAGCCAGCCGGACACTCCGGGCCATCGGCCGCCACGAGATCCGGGGCTTCGGGACGATGGAGCTGTTCACGCTCGACTAGAGCATTTCCGGTGAACTCCGGTTCACCGGAAATGCTCCAGATTCCTGTTTTACCGCCTTATCCGGCGCCCACACTCGCATAGGCTTCGCGGATGCGCGCCTCGCTCCATCGCGCCACCGCCGTGGGTGCCGCGCCGGGTGCGGCGAAATCCACGCCCTCGCCGCGGCCGACCCGTCGTGTCACGCCACCGCCCGTGACCTCGACCAGCCCATGTTCCACGAAGACGGCAAAGGCGGCACCGCGGCTCGGGCCGGCGAAGAACTTGGTGCCGCGCACGCCGATCATGCCGAAGGCGGTGCGCATGGTGAAGTCGATCTTGGCGAGGCCCTCCGCGCGGTCGAACATCATCTGGCCGGTGCCAAGTTCGATGGTTCCGCCCTGCCCCGCGATGAAGCTGTCGATCAGCAGTTCGGTCTCGCTGCCCAAAAGCAGGCTCGTCTCCTCGCCGAGCGCCAGGGCCGCGAAGCTCTCCTTGCCCGTTGTCACGAAGTCGCGGTCCATGAGGCTCGCGCCGGCGCTGAGGCCTTCCAGATGGCCGGCCTGCCGGCGCGTGACGTCGCCCGTGATCTTCACGGCCTTGCCGATGACGGTGCTGGCCCGCGCCGCGCAAACGCCGGCCCCCATGAGCGCAAGCGCGCCGCCGGCCAGGAAAAGCCGTCGCCCGAAAAGACCAGGGTTCAGTGCATGGAGCGGTCGCATGACATGTCTTTCGCTTCGATATATGTGGCGCGGACTTGAACCGATGGCAGGCGCGGCGTCAACTGCTCCCCTTGATGGATCATCCCCGTTATGCGCCGATCCGGCCGCGCCCTCTGTTTCCGAGGAGACATCCGCGTCCTGCCGCGCGCAGGCCGATCCCCGGTCAGACGATCTCGCCGGCCTGGGGGCCCCAGGTGTCGGTCATGGCGAAACCGTTTGCCAGCGGGTCGGTCGGATCGAGCGCGATCTGGTGCAGGCCGAACGTCCAGCCTCGGCCTGTGATACTGGGAATGATCGCCGGGCGGCCGGCAACCACGGCCTCCGCCTCCAGTCCGACCTCGAATTCCGTGCCGATGATCGAACGCGAGCGGAACGTGTCGCCGACCTTGGCAAGGCCGCGGGCATGAAGCGTGGCGAGGTTGGCGGAATTGCCGGTGCCGCAGGGCGAGCGGTCCACGCGGCCCGGCCACATGGTGGTGGCGGTGCGCACGAGACCATCGGGGGCGCGATCGCGGAACATGACATAGGCGATGCCGCTGATCTCGGGGATCTCGGGATGGACGACCTTCATGGCGCGGTTGATGAGATCCTTCAGCACCATGCCGGCATCCACCAGCGTGCGCGCATTGGCCTTGTCGATCCTGGTGCCGATCTGTTCGACATCCACAAGCGCATAGAAGATGCCGCCATAGGAAATGTCGAAGCGCACGCGGCCCCAATGGGGCGTGTCGATCTCCACATCCAGCGCCTCGACGAAGGACGGCACCATGGTGAGCCGGACCTTCTCGCAGCGCCCGTCGCGGCAGGTGGCCGTCGCCTTGACGAGGCCGGCGGCGGTATCGAGCACGACGACCGTCTCCGGCTCCTTCATCTCGACGATACCGGATTCCAGAAGCGCCGTGGTGACGCAGATCGAATTCGAGCCCGAGGAGGCATGCGCCTGATCGGCCTGGAGGATGATGAACCCCGCATCGGCCTCCGGGCGCTTGGCGGGCAGCAGCAGGTTGACCGAACCCGTCGCCGCCGCGCGCGGTTCCAGGCACAGAAAGCGGCGCAGGCTGTCATCGACCGTGTTGATGTGATGGAGCTGCTCCGCGATCGTGTTGCCGGGGATCTTCGGCACGCCGCCGATCGCCACCTTGCCGATCTCGCCCTCGCAGTGAACGTCCAGCAGCTGGATCGTGCGCTTCCATCTCATGTCGTTCTCTCCGCTTTCACCGGCCGGCCGGCTTTCCTATTCTGATATATCAGATTGCCGCCCGTTCCAACCGCTTTTCACGCTGCCGGTTTGCACGATACGAAAGGGTCTGCACAGCACGGGACCCTCCATGACAAAACTCATCGTCTTCACCGACCTGCACATGGTGCCCGAGGGCGCCACGATCATCGGCCTCGACCCGTATGCCAGGCTGCTTGCGGGCATCGAGCACGTCAACCGTCGTCATGCGGATGCCGACAGGGTGATCTTCATGGGCGACCTGACGCATCGGGCCGATACGCCCTCCTACGAGCGCCTGCGGGACCTTCTCTCGCTGCTGACGCCGCCGGCCGCCATCACCATCGGCAACCACGATCATCGCGAGCGTTTTCTGGAAAGCTTTTCCCATGTGCAGCCGGACGAAAACGGCTTCATCCAGCAGGTGATCGATTTCGACGACTGCCGCGCCGTGCTGCTCGACACCCTGTTTGCCCCGCCCTACGACTATCCGATGAGCCATGCGGGCTATCTGTGCGAAACGCGCCTCGCCTGGTTCGACCGGGCTCTGGCCGGCGCAGGCGGCCGGCCCGTGCTCGTTTTCATGCACCACCCGCCGCACAAGACCGGCTTTACCGGCATGGACGCCATTCGCCTGGGCAATGAGGATGCCTTTTACGAGCTGGTGCTGAAACACGACAATGTCCGCCACATCTTCGCCGGCCACGTGCATCGCACGATCGGCGGGTCGCATCGCGGCATTCCCTTCTCCATCTTCAAGAGCCCGGTGCATCAGCAGCCGATGCCTTTCGACACGCCGGACACCTCGCTCTCGGTGGACGAGCCGGCCGCCTACGGCATCGTCGTGGTGACGCAGGACGGGTTGCAGGTGCACAACGAGGATTACGAGATCGCCGGGCGCGACGTGGCCATCGCCTGACGGCCGTTCAGGCAGCGGTGGATCCGGCCCGGAGGGGCCGCCGCATCACTGTCCCACAGCGGTCGTCGTGGTGTCTTCGACGGAGTTGCCGAGGCGCCGCCACTGGTCGTTGTAGTTGCGGCGCGTCACCGGATCGAAGACGGCGATGGGCGTCGAGACCGCGATGCTCGCGGCGCTGCCGACGGTCTGCGCCGTGCCGAGCGCGACCGCGCCGATGCGCTCGCCGAGACCGACTTCGGAATCGGTCACCGACTGGCCGTCGATCAGGCGATTGCCGATGAGGCGAACCACTTCCGGGCTTTCGGCGAATTTTCCGTGGTTCAGCCGGTCGCCGGATTTCAGCGCCGTCAGGTCGAGCACGGTAATGCCCTGGTTTTCCAGCATGGAGCGATAGGGCTCCTCAGCGGGGTTGATCTGGCCGAGGCGGTCGACATTGCCGGAGATGCGGCGCGACAGCGTCAGCGCGCGGTCATCGCGGGACACGAAGAGCGTGAAGTTCGGGCGATCCTTCTTGTCCTTGCCGATGGCCCGCATCTGCTGGCCGAACACATCGACGTCGAGATCGGGCGACGCGAGAATGACCTGCTGGATCTTCTTCGGTACGCGGCCGTCGCGGATCGCCATCTGGCGCAAGGTCTCGACGGCAAGCCAGGTGCCCATGGAATGCGCCATGATGGTGATTTCACCGACCTCAGGCGTGTTGACGGCAGCCCGCAGCAACTCCTCCAGCGCATCGCGCGAATAGTTGGTGCTTTCCTTGTCGTAGGAATAATCGAAGATGCTGGCGCGCGACGGCCAGGTGAAGATGACAGGCGCGGCATCGGTCTTGGAATCGTGCACGATCTGCGCGAAGCGATAGACGGCATCCTCATAGCGATTGTTGAAGCCGTGCACGAAGATCAGCACCCGGCGGCTCTTCGGCAGGTTGCGGCCGAGCCAGCCATCGGCGGCCTTCGCACCATCGATCGGCTTCACGCTGACCGTGGAGAAATCCTTCATCGGATCGGCAGGCAGCTTCTTGGGCCATTGCACCTGGCCGACCTTGCGCTTGTCGTCAGGCGGTATCGAAACGACGATGTCGCTGACCGCGAGTTCCGAGCCGCGCTCGCCGGAAAAGAGAACGCCGGGTTGGCTGGACGGCGCGCGCGTGGTGGCGACCAGCAGGTCGACGGTGGAGACACCAGGAGCGACCTTGCCGCTCGGCACCAGAACGCCCTCCGGCCGGCCGGCGCAACCGGCCAGCACGATGAGCCCGGCGAACATCACCTTTCGCACCATGCGCGGCACCTCGCGGTTCGTCATGTCCCGCTTCCTTCACTTTCCCGTTTCGCCGGCGCCTGAAAGCTCCGTCCGATCCTGCTTAGCCGAGCGGCAGGCGCTTTTGAAGAGAAGCCGCGCCGGGGCACGATCACAGCCGCGCGAGGAACCGCCCCCGTGACATATCGGTCACGGCGGAAAAGCACTGACGAAAGCGCCAAGGAGCACGCCGGTTAGCAGTTTGCAGAATGTGGATTGAAGAATGGCGCACCCGAAGAGATTCGAACTCCTGACCCCCAGATTCGTAGTCTGGTGCTCTATCCAGCTGAGCTACGGGTGCGCTGGCAGTGGCGGGCGTATTGCCCGGCTGCGAGGCGGTTCTCTAAAGGGTGCTTCGGGTTATTGCAAGCGCCTTTCGGAGAAAAATGTATTTTTTTCATTGCGGCGCACTGTGCCGACGTGGTCAGGCGCGGTGGCGGAAGGCATCCAGCGGGACGGGGCGATCGGGAAGCTCGATGCGGAAAAGCGTGCCAGGCGTGACCTTTTCCACAAGCGCGATGGTGCCGCCATGCGCCAGCACGAGCTCACGCGCGATCGCCAGCCCCAGCCCCGTCCCGCCGGAGCGGGCGGAGCCGCGGAAGGCCGTGAACAGGTTCTCCCGCGCCTTCTGCGGCATGCCGGGCCCGTTGTCCTCGATGGCGATGGAAACGACGCTGCCGGTGCGGATGCCCGTCACGATGACGGTCCGGCGCTCCGCAGCGATCTCCTGCGATAGCGCTTCCACCGCGTTGCGGCAGAGATTGTGGATAACGCGGAAGAGCTGCTCGCCATCCGCATCGACCTGAAGGGCGGGCTCGACCTCGACGACGAAATCGATATCCCCGCGCGTATCCAGAGCCAGCACTTCGGAGACCTCCTGCACCAGCGGCCGCAGCGAAACGAATCGGCGGCGCGGCTCCGGCTCACGCATGCGGCCATAGGACATGACCTCGTTCGTGTAGCCGACGGCGCGGTCGATGCTGCGCAGAAGTTTTGGCGCGACGCGCTTGACCACGGGATCGTCGACATCCGACAGGCGGTCGGACATCAGCTGCGCGGAGGAAAGGATGTTGCGCATGTCGTGGTTGATCTTCGAGACGGCAAGGCCGAGATCCGCGAGGTTCTTCTGTTCTTTCAGCGTGCGCTGCAGGGTCTGCTGCATGGCCGCCAGATGGATGCCTGCGACGGCGATCTCGTCGCGCCCGCCCGATGGGCGCAGGACGCGGGCGGGGTTGGACGGATCGGCGGCGAACTCGCGGATATTGGCCGTCATGCCGCGCACCGGGCGGATCAGCAGGCGGTTGAGCGCGAAGAAGATCGGGGCGGCCGTGACGAGCGAAATGAACAGAGAGAGGAAGAAGACGTTGCGCGCATAGCGCAGCATGGCGCGGCGCAGGGCGCCGTCTTCGAGCAGCAGCTCGATGCGTGTGGTCGTCTCGCCAACCGGCCCGTAGACGCGGATGATGCGGTCGCCGCCGAAAAGCAGCGTATCGAAGGCATCGTAGACGGCGGCCGGCGTCGAGACATCCGAGAGATCATATTGCTCATCGACCGTCGGCGGCATCTCGACCGCAGCGACCATGCGCGAGGCATCGGCTTTCTTCAGCACGATCGCCTTGGCACCCGTCGCCATCAACGTCTCCTGCTGCACGGAGCGCGGCAGTTCCTGATCGGGCAACCCTTCGATGACGACGCTGGCGGCCGCCGCAGTGTTCAGGCGGTCACGCAGCCACATCAGCCGCATATTGGCGACCGACGGCACGAAGATCAGGATTTCCGCGATCAGCACGAAAATCGCCGTCACGAGGAGGAGCCTGCCGGAAAGCCCCGACAGGAAACCGACTTTCGGCACCGGCATCTCGGCCAAGGACGGCGTCCCGTCTCTGTCCACCATGTCTCAACTCCCGGGCCCGGCCACATGATGCGCCCAAAACACGCACCGCTCGGCGGTGCGTTCTCGATAACGACCGCCAGCCAATTATAGGAGATTGCGGCAATTTTTCCAACGGAGCGCAGGGCAACGGAAAACGCGGCGATCTCGCGACCGCCGCGCTCTATTTTCAGGCGCGCGCGCCGTTGATCAGAACTCTTCCCAGTTCTCCTGGACCGCGGCGGCCGACGTGGCCGCGGCGCCGCCGCCGAAGGCGCGGGCAACATTGCCCATCATGCGGCGGGCCGGTGATTCGACCGGGCGCGTCTCCGTGCGGGCAACGGCAATGCGCGACATCGCGTCGCCCGTGCGGAAGCGGGCGACCAGGTCGGCGAGGCCATCGGCTTCCGCCTTGAGCTTGTGTGTCGCAGCCGAGGTCTCCTCGACCATGGCCGCGTTGTGCTGGGTGACCTGATCCATCTGGTTGATGGCGGTGCTGACCTCCTGAAGGCCGGTCGCCTGCTCGCGGGCGGCGGTGGCGATGGAGTGGATGCGATCGTTGATGGTCACGACGCGGCCCTCGATGTCGGTCAGTGCGGCACCCGTCTCCTGCACGTACTTGACGCCGACCGACACCTCGTCGGAGGACTTGGTGATCAGCCCCTTGATGTCCTTCGCGGCGCTGGCGGCACGCTGTGCGAGTTCGCGCACTTCCTGCGCGACCACAGCGAAGCCCTTGCCGGCCTCGCCCGCGCGGGCAGCCTCGACGCCGGCATTGAGCGCCAGCAGGTTGGTCTGGAAGGCGATCTCGTCGATCACGGAGATGATCTGGCTGATCTCGGACGAAGCCTGCTCGATACGGCCCATGGCATCGATGGCGTTGCGCACGATGGTGCCCGACTGCTTGGCGCTCTGGGTCGCCTCGGCGACCATGCGGCTCGCCTCGCCTGCCTGGTCCGTCGAGTTCTTCACGGCGACGGTGATCTCGTCGAGCGCGGCGGAGGTTTCCTCAAGGGCTGCGGCCTGTTGCTCGGTGCGCTTGGACAGATCGTCGGATGCGGTGCGCAACTCGCCGGAATTGGCGTTGATCGCATCGGTGGACGACCGCACCTCGCGCATCGTGCGCTGGAGCGTGGCGAGTGTCGTGTTGACGTTCTGCTGCAGTTCGGCGAAGGCGCCGCGGAAACTGCCGCTCATGGTCTGCGTGAGATCGCCCTCGGCCAGCGCGCCGATGACGCGGCGGGTTTCGGCAATGCCTTCCTCGACGCTGGCGACCAGTTCGTTGACGCTGCTTGCGAAGCGGTTGAGGTCGTCGTTGTCGTAATCCTTGCCGATGCGCGAGGAAAAGTCACCGGCCGCGGCGGCATGGACGACGGTGGCGATGGAGGACTGGAGGTCGGCGCTCTTCTCGCGCAGAACCTGTTCCTGCGCATTGAGATCGCGCACGGTAATCGCGTTCTGGCGGAAGACGGCGACTGCTGCGGCCATTTCGCCGATCTCGTCCTGACGGCCCGCATAGGGCACTTCCGTCGCGAGGTCGCCGCCCGCAAGGCGGTTCATCGTGTCCGTGACCTTCTGGATCGGCCGGCTCAATTCGTTGGTCGCAATGTAGAAGGCTGCGCCGCCACCGGCGGCCAGACCGACACCGATCGTGCCCAGGACCAGGGTGAGCATGAGCGTCTGGAATGCGGCGATGTCGCTCTTGATGGCGCTCAGGTTGGCCGTGTCGGTTTCGACGACGGCGTCGATCTCCTGCTGGAACGCCTTGCGGTTGGCACGGTTGCTCTCGGTATTGCCCTGCTCGTTGGCGGCGGCGGGCGACACTTCCGTGCCCAGGCGCGCCGTTTCCATACGGAAGGTCCGGAACTCGGCGGCACGTCCCACGACGGCGTCGAAGGCCGCCTTCTGGGATTCCGGCACCAGCGGGCGCCAGTCGTTCAGCGTCTTGTCGATGCCATCGAGTTCCTTGCTGATGCCGTCGGCGAACTTCTTCGCATTCTCGCTGTCCTTGGAGGCGTAGATGCCACGGGCTTCCATCACCACGGCGGTGACCTGGCGGTTCAGATGCTCGCCGAGAAAGGCCCGGTCCGAGGCGTTCTGGTAGCGCTCGAGCTTTGCGCTGTACTCTGACACGACATGAACGGCGATGCCGCCGACGAGCACAGAAATGAGCCCCATCACGCCCACGATGAGATAGATTTTTCCCCGAATTTTCACGTCATGCTCCACTAGGTAAGCGGTACGGCAAGATGGCACGATCCAGCTCACCCCCTCGGGGCAAAATGTAAATTTCAAAGGTTAATTAGATTTTTATGAAAATCCCCCGGATGTTGGGCATACGCGCCTTCACGGAGCGAATATTGAGGAAGAATGGCCGCTGATTTCATCTCATGCCGCTCGTTTCACGCCGGCGAAAGCGTTAACGCGCCGGAATTGCACAACCCTTGAGGGAAAGGACATTAACGATTGCGACCGGCCGCTCTCCCGCAGGGCCACAATTGACTTTCGACCGTTTTTGCCCTTATAAGCCGCCCACGTTCGGAAAGCTCGGCTTCCCGTGAGGGGATAACCGTTGCCGGACAGAAACGCTGCTTGCTAAAACGCAAACCCAAGAAGGGCCGCACACCGCGGTATTAAATAAATGTCCAAGCGTACCTACCAACCCTCCAAGCTTGTCCGCAAGCGTCGTCATGGCTTCCGTGCCCGCATGGCAACGAAGGGCGGCCGCAAGGTCCTCTCCGCTCGCCGCGCACGCGGTCGCGCTCGTCTCTCGGCTTAAGCCGTGCCTGCCCGAACAGAGGCGACGGGCATATGACGAAAACTGTTGGAAAATCCACTGTCGGACGGCTGAAAAGCCGTCCGCAGTTTCTTTTTGTGCGCGAGGGCGAGCGCCGCAAGGGACCGCTGTTCCTTCTGGAAGTGCGCGACCGGCAGATGCCGGAGGAAGCGCCCCGCGTCGGCTTCACCGTTACGAAGAAGCATGGCAATGCCGTCGAGCGCAATCGCATGCGCCGCCGCCTCAAGGAGGCGGTGCGGCTATCCGCCGGGTTTGCAATGGAGCCCGGACACGACTATGTGGTTGTCGCCAGACGGGACGTGTTGCACGCGCCCTTCAAAACCCTCGAAGCGAGCCTGAAAGACCGGATCGCAACAGGTAAGAAACAGAAGCGGCAGCAATCCTCAGCTGCTCCCGGGAAAGAGTGATGGAAAAGAACCGCAATTATTTCGTGGCGATCGCACTGTCCGTGCTGATCCTCGTCGCCTGGCAGTTCCTGTATGTGAACCCGAAGCTGGAAAAGGATCGCGCCGCGCTGGAAGCCCAGCAGGCTGCCCAGACCCAGCAGCAGACAACGACGACGACGGCCGACGGCACGACGCCTGCGGTGAGCACGAGCGGGACGCTGCCCGGTGCGACGGCGACGGGCACGGCCACCGAGGCGCGTGACACGGCGCTTGCGAAATCCGCGCGCATCGAGATCGACACGCCCGCGCTTGCCGGCTCCATCAACCTGACGGGCGCACGCTTCGACGACCTGAAGCTCAAGGAATTCCACGAGACGGTCGACAAGTCGAGCCCGATCATCACCCTGCTCAGCCCGGCCGAAACCGAACACGGCTACTTTGCCGAAATCGGCTATGTCGGCAGTGACGCGACCGGCACGGTTCCGGGTCCCCAGACGGTGTGGACGCAGGACGGCACCGGCAAGCTGACGCAGACGACCCCGGTGAAGCTGACCTTCACCAACGACAAGGGCGTTACCTTCGCCCGCACCGTCTCGGTCGACGAACATTACATGTTCACCATCACCGACAGCATCGAGAACCGCACGGATGCGCCCATCGCGCTGTCGCCCTACGGCCGCTCGACGCGCTTCTTCAAGCCGACCGATCCGTCGGTCTACGTGCTGCACGAAGGCTTCATCGGCGTGCTCGGCGAGCTCGGCCTGCAGGAAGTGAAATACAGCAAGACCGAGGACAACACGACCGTCACGCCCGGCAAGGCGACCGGCGGCTGGCTCGGCATCACCGACAAGTACTGGGCGACGGCGCTCGTTCCGCCGCAGGCCACGCCCTATGAGACGCGCTTCTCGCACTTCACCGACGGCCGTTCGCGCTACCAGGCGGATTATCGCCAGGACGACATCACCGTCGCGCCGGGCCAGACGGTCGAAGTCAAGAACCTGTTCTTCGGCGGCGCCAAGGAAGTGCCGATCATCGACCAGTACGAGAAGACCTATGCGATCCCGCAGTTCGACCTGATGATCGACTGGGGCTGGTTCTGGTTCTTCACCAAGCCGATGTTCCAGCTGATGGACTTCTTCTTCCGCTACTTCGGCAATTTCGGCATCGCGATCCTCATCACCACGATCGTCGTGAAGGGCCTGTTCTTCCCGCTCGCCAACAAGCAGTACGCTTCCATGGCGAACATGAAGAAGATGCAGCCGAAGATGGAGGAGCTGAAGGCCAAGCACGGCGACGACCGCATGGCGCTGCAACAGGCCATGATGCAGCTCTACAAGGAAGAGAAGATCAACCCGCTGGCCGGCTGCTGGCCGATCCTCCTGCAGATCCCGGTGTTCTTCGCGCTCTACAAGGTCATCTACGTGACCATCGAGATGCGGCACGCACCGTTCTTCGGCTGGATCCAGGACCTGTCCGCGCCCGATCCGACCTCGATCTTCAACCTGTTCGGCCTGCTGCCGTTCGCGGTGCCGCACATGCTGATGATCGGCGTGTGGCCGATCATCATGGGCATCACCATGTTCCTGCAGATGCGCATGAACCCGACGCCGCCGGATCCGACCCAGGCGATGATCTTCACCTGGATGCCGCTGGTCTTCACCTTCATGCTGGCGACCTTCCCGGCCGGCCTCGTGATCTACTGGGCCTGGAACAACACGCTTTCGATCATCCAGCAGGCGATCATCATGAAGCGCCAGGGCGTGAAGATCGAGCTGTTCGACAATCTCAAGAGCCTGTTCGGGAAGAAACCGAAACCATCCTGACGACAGGTCGGGTGACGATTAAAAAACCCGGCCTCGCGCCGGGTTTTCTTTTGCCACGGCACCGCTGCCATCGCTCGGCATCGCGTTGAGCCGACAGCGCCGCGCTTGACATTCGCTGCCAAAACCGGGAAGCGGAGGGCCTGAGACAAAGGCAGGACGCAATGACCGAGACGACGACGCCCGGCGAAAAGCCCCTCTTCGGACGTCCGTGGATCTTCATCCGCGGCGTGCCGGCCATGAAATTCCTGCCGCCGGAGGGGCCGCCGGAGATCGCATTCGCAGGCCGCTCGAATGTCGGCAAGTCGTCGCTGATCAATGCGCTCGTCGGCCACAAGGGGCTCGCGCGCACCTCGAACACGCCCGGCCGCACGCAGGAACTCAACTACTTCGTGCCCGACGGCTTTTCGGGTGCGGACGACGACCTGCCGCCGATGGCGCTCGTCGACATGCCCGGCTACGGCTATGCGCAGGCGCCCAAGGAACAGGTGGACGCCTGGACCAAGCTCGTCTTCGACTATCTGCGCGGCCGCTCCACGCTCAAGCGCGTCTATGTGCTGATCGACAGCCGCCACGGCGTCAAGAAGAATGACGAGGAAGTCTTCGCCCTGCTCGACAAGGCCGCCGTCTCCTACCAGATCGTGCTGACCAAGACGGACAAGATCAAGGATGCCGGCGTGCCACGACTCATCGAGGAGACCCGGCAGAAGATCCTGAAGCACCCGGCCGCCTATCCGGACGTGCTGGCGACATCGTCGGAGAAGAGCCGCGGGCTCGACGATCTGCGCAACGCCATCCTGACGGCGATCGCCCGCTGATCGACCCGGCCTGCGCGTCCCCGACCTGCGCGCCTCAGTCCACCTTCGGCGGATAGGCGTGCATGTCGCCGCGGAAATCCCGCAGGCGGAAGCAGCCGTCGTCCGCCTCCTCCACCGCCATGGAATCCGCACGCACCTTGCCGTGCCCGCCGGGTATATCGAGGATGTAGGCCGGCTGGCAGAGACCGGAAACACGGCCGCGCAGGCTCTCGACCAGCGCCCTGCCCTCGGCAAGCGTCAGGCGGAAATGCGCGGTGCCCGGCGCAAGGTCCGGGTGATGCAGATAATAGGGTTTGACCCGGTTCTCGACGAAGGTGCGCATCAGCGCCGCCAGCACATCGGCATCGTCGTTGACGCCTTTCAGCAGCACCGTCTGGCTGATCATGACCATGCCGGCATCGACGATGCGGGCGATGGCGGCGCAGGCATCCGCCGTGAATTCGCGCGGATGATTGGCGTGAAGCGCGATATAGGTCGTCTTGCCCGAGGCCTTCAGCGCATCGATGAGCGCGGCGTCGATACGGGCGGGATCGACGACCGGCACGCGGGTGTGGAAGCGCACGATCTTCACATGCGCGATCGCCCCCAACCGCTCCATGATGGCCTGGAGGCGCCGCGGGGAGAGCACGAGCGGATCCCCGCCCGTCAGGATCACTTCCCATATCTCCGGGCGTTCGGCGATATAGGCGATGGCCGCGTCCAGCGCCTTGGCCGAGAGCGTGCCGAGGCCTTCCGGCCCGACCATCTCGCGACGGAAGCAGAAGCGGCAATAGACCGGGCAGACATGCACCGCCTTGAGCAGAACGCGATCCGGGTACCGATGCACGATGCCCTCGACGGGGCTGTGGGCGAGGTCGCCGATGGGATCGGCGCGTTCCTCCGGCAGAGTGACGAGCTCGGCGGCATCAGGCACGAACTGGCGCGCGATCGGATCCGAGGGATCGTCGGCATCGATCAGACCGACGAGCGCGGGCGTGACCGCGACCGCATACCGTTCGGCGACGGCCGCCGCATCGGCTCGTTTCGCTTCGGGCACGAGGCCGGCGTCGGCGAGCTCGGTGATCGTCGTCAGGCTGCGTGCCGCCGTCACTGTACCGTCTCCGCAACCGGGGCCCAGATCACATGATCGATGCGCTGGGCACCCGTGGCCAGCATGGCGAGACGGTCGAAGCCGAGCGCGATGCCGCTCGCCTCCGGCATGATGGCGAGTGCGGCGAGGAAATCCTCGTCGAGCGGGTAGGTCTCGCCGTAGACGCGGGCCTTTTCCGCCATTTCCAGTTCGAAGCGGCGGCGCTGCTCCGCGGCGTCCGTCAATTCCCCGAAGGCATTGGCCAGTTCCACGCCGCAGGCATAGAGTTCGAACCGCTCGGCCACGCGCCGGTCATGCGGGGCGGGACGGGCGAGCGCCGCTTCGGCTACGGGATATTCGCAGAGGATCGTGGCGCGGCCGAAACCGAGCCCTGGTTCCACCTTCTCCACCAGCACACGGCTGAACAGATCCGCCCAGGTGTCGTCTTCGGCAACGCGCAGCCCGGCGGCCCGCATGGCCGCGGCAAGCTTTTGCCGGTCGGTCGCGCCATCAGGGTCGATGGTGGCGAGGAGGTCGATACCGGCATGGCGCCGGAAGGCATCGGCCACCGTCAGCCGCTCGGGCGCGAGACCGGGATCGCAGGTCGCGCCGCGATAGGTGAGTTGCGGCACACCTGCCACCTCGGCGGCAAGCTTCAGAAGCGCGCCGCAATCCTCCATCAGCACGTCATAGGTCTCGCCGGCGCGATACCATTCCAGCATGGTGAATTCGGGGTGATGCAACGGTCCCCGCTCCCGGTTGCGATAGACGTGGGCGAAGCAGGCAATGCGCCGTTCGCCTGCTGCCAGCAGCTTCTTGCAGGCGAATTCCGGGGAGGTGTGCAGGTAAAGCGGCGTTTTCTCGCCGGAATGACCGATCGCGGCCGTCGCAAAGGCGTGCAGATGCGCCTCGTTTCCCGGCGAGACCTGCAATGTCGCCGTATCGACCTCGATGAAGTCGCGCGTCGCAAACCAGCCGCGCAACGCCGCCTGGATGCGGTTTCGCGCCAGCAGGAACGGCCGGCGATCGGCATGGACATCGGGCGTCCACCAGGGCGATGGCTTCAGGTTCATGGCGTTTCCATGACAGGTTTCTTCGGACCAGACGGCGGCGGAGACTGGTGTTTTGCCGGAATATAGGATAGTTGCGGCCCCGAAAACGCTTTTTCCGGCGTTCGGGGAAGACGTCGTGCGACGGTCCTCTACGACGCGGTCCATTCAGTTACAAGGAAGACTTATGGTAAAGATCATCGCTTCTTCCGTCCGTAAGGGCAATGTGCTCGACGTCGACGGCAAGCTCTATGTCGTGCTGACGGCGCAGAATTTCCACCCGGGCAAGGGCACGCCGGTCACCCAGGTCGACATGCGCCGCATCTCCGACGGCGTGAAGGTCTCCGAACGCTACCGCACGACCGAGCAGGTCGAGCGCGCCTTCGTCGAGGACCGCGAGCACAACTTCCTCTACGAGGACGGCGACGGCTACCACTTCATGAACCCGGAAACCTACGACCAGCTGACCATGTCGGTCGAAGATATCGGCGACCTCAAGGCCTATCTCCAGGAAGGCATGACGGTCGTGCTTTCGGTGCATGAAGGCGTTGCCATCGCCATCGACCTGCCGCGCCACGTCACGCTCGAGATCACCGAAACCGAGCCGGTCGTGAAGGGCCAGACGGCGTCGTCCTCCTACAAGCCGGCGATCCTGTCGAACGGCGTCCGCACGCTCGTGCCGCCGCATATCACGGCCGGCACCCGCGTCGTCATCGCCACCGAAGACGGTTCCTACGTGGAACGCGCGAAGGACTGACCGGTCTCTTTCAGAAAAAGGCCGCCCGCCGGAAACGGTGTGGCGGCCTTTTTGCTTTCAACTTCCGGAAAATCCGGTAAGACCCGATTCCGGCTCTCACAACGAAGACGGGATTCCCGCATGACCAAATTCGACGTGCTGACGGTCGGCAATGCCATCGTCGACATCATCGCGCGCTGCGACGAGAACTTCATCACGGACAATGGCATCATCAAGGGCGCGATGAACCTCATCGACGCCGAGCGGGCAGAACTGCTCTATTCGCGCATGGGACCGGCACTGGAAGCCTCCGGCGGCAGCGCCGGCAACACGGCCTCGGGCGTTGCCAGCTTCGGCGGCAGGGCCGCCTATTTCGGCAAGGTCGCCAACGACCAGCTGGGCGACATCTTCATTCACGACATTCGCGCCCAGGGCGTGCACTTCGAAACGAAGCCGCTCGCCAAGACGCCGCCGACCGCGCGTTCGATGATCTTCGTCACGCCGGACGGCGAGCGCTCGATGAACACCTATCTCGGCGCCTGCGTGGAGCTTGGGCCCGATGATGTGGAAGAGCAGGTCGTCGCCGAGGCGAAGGTCACCTATTTCGAGGGCTATCTCTGGGATCCGCCACGCGCCAAGGATGCGATCCGCGAATGCGCCCGCATCGCGCATGCCCATGGCCGCGAAGTCTCCATGACGCTGTCCGACAGCTTCTGCGTCCACCGCTATCGCGGCGAGTTCCTCGAACTCATGCGCTCGGGCACCGTCGACATCGTCTTCGCCAACAAGGCCGAGGCGCTTGCGCTCTACGAGACCGAGGATTTCGAAGAGGCGCTGACGCGCATAGCCGAGGACTGCCGGCTCGCCGCGGTGACCATGAGCGAGGACGGCTCCATCATCCTGGCGAAGGGCGAGCGCACCAAGGTGGACGCGATCGACATCCCGAGCGTGGTCGACACGACGGGCGCGGGCGATCTCTATGCCGCGGGTTTCCTCTATGGCTACACGGCCGGCCGCTCGCTTGCCGATTGCGGCAGGCTCGGCAGCCTTGCCGCCGGTCTCGTCATTCAGCAGATCGGGCCCCGCCCGCTGCTGTCGCTGGCGGAAGAAGCCCGCAAGGCCAGCCTTACTTGAAGGCTTCGCCCGGATAGGCGCCCCAGATCTCGTTCTGCGAGACCCATCCGGCGGCGCCTTCCGCCTCGGCACGGCACCAGTCGCCGTTGCACTCGCCGACCTTCACGACGACGCCGGGCTGGATCTTCGCGACGATCGTGGCATTGGGCAGCGCTTCGCGGCGCATGTTGACGAAGACATCGTCGCCCTTGCCGCGCATCCACGGCGCGGTGACGGCGGTGCGCTCGCCCGACAGCAGCGCCTGGTTCACCCAGCCTTCCGTGCCATCGGCATCGCGGATGCGGCGCCAGTTATCGTATTCCTGGATGATCTCCACAGGCACGCCTGACTTCATGTAGCGCCAGGCGACGGCGTAGTCGACGCTGGGGCCGACGCGCAGGTTGACGCTCTTGGCCTTGAGGCTCACGAAGCGCGGCAGCGGCAGGCCGCTCGGCCCCTTGGCCGCCTGCGCATGGGCAGACTGGAGGCCGGCGACGGAAACGAGGATGCCCGCAAGGGCGGCGAGGCTGAAACGCATGACAAGGTTACGCATGGCAAATCCGCACGAACAGAGGAGGGCATCGGGCTGCAGAACCGGCACGCGGCGGCAAATCGCGGGGACCGCTTCCTGAGCGGATTGTCTTCGCGACCGGGTCTGGTAGAAAATGCCCCTGATGAAGCAATCCTTGCCCAACTTGGTTAAGGACCCGTCAACAGGACGCCGGAACATCCCATGACCCAGAAGAAAAAACCGAAGGTCTATATCACCCGCCGCCTTCCCGAGGTGGTGGAGACACGGATGCGCGAGCTGTTCGACGCGGAACTCAACATCGACGACACGCCGCGCAGCCAGCCCGAGCTGGTCGCGGCCGTCAAAAGCGCGGATGTTCTCGTTCCCACGCTGGGCGACCGGATCGATGCCGCCCTCATCGAGCAGGCGGGCCCGCAGCTGAAGCTCATCGCCTGCTTTTCGAACGGCGTCGACAATGTCGACGTGGAAGCGGCGGCAAGGCGCGGCATCACGGTCACCAACACGCCGAACGTACTGACCGAGGACACCGCCGACATGACGATGGCGCTCATCCTGGCGGCGCCGCGGCGCCTGGCCGAAGGTGCGCGCATCCTGACGGACCGCAAGGGCGAATGGGCCGGCTGGTCGCCGACCTGGATGCTCGGCCGGCGCATCTGGGGCAAGCGCCTCGGCATCGTCGGCATGGGCCGCATCGGCACGGCCGTCGCCAAGCGCGCCAAGGCCTTCGGCCTCTCCATCCACTACCACAACCGCCACCGCGTGCGCCCCGACACGGAAGACGCGCTGGAGGCGACCTACTGGGACAGCCTCGACCAGATGCTGGCGCGCGTCGATATCGTCTCGGTCAACTGCCCGTCGACTCCCGCGACCTATCACCTGCTTTCGGCCCGCCGGCTCGAGCTGATGCAGCCGACGAGCTACATCGTCAACACGGCGCGCGGCGGCATCATCGACGAGACGGCGCTGATCAAGTGCCTGCGCGAGGGCAAGATCGCCGGCGCCGGTCTCGACGTGTTCGAAAACGAGCCATCGGTCAATCCGAAGCTTCTGAAGCTGGCGGCGGAAGGTAAAGTCGTCCTCCTGCCGCATATGAGTTCGGCGACCATCGAAGGCCGTGTCGACATGGGCGAGAAGGTCGTGATCAACATCCGCACCTTCTTCGACGGCCACCGCCCGCCCGATCGCGTGCTGCCGGGGCGGGTGTAGCGGGTGGCACCCACCGCAGCAATCAAGTACCGCTATTCCGCCGCCGATATTTCAGCGTTTCGAACCGGACCGCCAGCCCGTCATAGAGCAGCAGGCGGCCGACCAGCGGCTCGCCGGCGCCGGTGACGAGCTTGATCACCTCCATCGCCATCAGCGTGCCGATGACGCCCGTCAGCGCGCCGACGATGCCGGCTTCCGCGCAGGCGGGCACGACGCCCGGCGGCGGGGCTGAGGGGAAGAGATCGCGGTAGCCGGGATAGAGCGCACCGTCCGCGCCGGCCTCATAGGGTTTCAGCACCGTCAGCGAACCATCGAAGCGACCGACAGCGCCGGTAACGAGCGGAATGCCGGCCGCCTCCGCCGCATCGGCGGACGTGTAGCGCGTATCGAAGTTGTCGGAGCCGTCCACGAGGATATCATAGCCGGCTAACAGACCTGCGGCATTCTCTACGTCGATGCGCTTCGCGATGCCGGTGAAGCGCACATGCGGGTTGAGACGCGCGACGGCGGCCGCCGCACTCTCGACCTTCGGCGCCCCGAGGCCGGCTGTGTCGTGAATCACCTGGCGCTGCAGGTTGGAGAGCGAAACCATGTCGTCGTCGATGACGCCGATATGGCCGATGCCGGCGGCGGCAAGATACTGGATAACCGGCGCGCCCAGCCCGCCTGCGCCGACGACAAGCACATTCGCCTGTTTCAGCCTCTGCTGGCCCGCGCCGCCGATTTCGGCCAGCACGATATGGCGACGGTAGCGGTCGATTTCTTCGGGGCTCAGCGGATCGGTCATGGCAGGATGCCTCCGTTCGAGACGGTGAGGAACTGGGCGCGCTCGCCGAGCGCATCGAACATCGACCGGTCCGTGCCGGTCATGAAAGCCTGGCCGCCAAGTGCATCGACGCGGTCGAACAGTGCGGCGCGGCGGCCTTCGTCGAGATGCGCGGCGATCTCATCGAGCAGCAGCACCGGCGCGTGCCCGGTCATGCCGCCGACAAGCCCCGCATGGGCCAAGATGAGGCCGACGAGCAGTGCCTTCTGCTCGCCCGTCGAGCAGCGCTCGGCCTCCATGTCCTTCTCGCGGTGGCGGATGAGGAGGTCGGCACGGTGAGGGCCTTCCAGCGTACGGCCGGCGGCGGCATCACGGTAACGACCGTCCTGCAGCAAGCCGAGATAGATATCTTCGATCTCATAGGCGGGGCGCTGCCATTCCTCATCCAGGAAGCCGGACAGCCGCATCGTGGCGGATGGAAATGGCCCGTCGTCACGCGCCGCCTCAACGAGGCCGGACAGCAGCCCCACCAGTTCATGGCGCGCATGGGCCATGGCGATACCAAGCTCGGCCATCTGCTTTTCCAAGGCAGTCAGCCAGGCCGGATCGGGACGCGGCTCGGTGAGGAGACGATTGCGGCCGCGCATCGCCTTTTCGAAATCCGCGGCGCGACGGCCATGCTCGGGATCGAGCGACAGCACGAGCCGATCGAGAAACCGGCGCCGGTCGGCGGAAGGGCCGGTGAACAGGCCGTCCATCGAGGGGGTCAGCCAGACCACGCGCAGATGATCGAGAAGCTCGTCGACGGTGCGGGCGGGCGTGCCGTTGAGGCGCAGCTTTCGGGCCTGACCTTCCTCGCCGCCTTCGGTGCCGGTGCCGATATCCACCTCGCCCAGCATGCCGTCCAGCGTGGCGAAGACGGAAAAACCGCCGGCGCTTCCGGCGCGCGGGATATCGCCATAGGCGGCGCGGCGCAGGCCGCGACCGGGCGACAGGAACGACACGGCCTCCATGAGGTTCGTCTTGCCGGCACCGTTCTGCCCCGTCAGCACGACATGCCGGCCGTCGAGCGGCAGCGACAGGCTCGCATAGTTGCGGAAATCCGTGAGCTTGAGGCGGGAAAGGGAAACCTTGTGCGGCATGGCTTGAGAGCTAGAGCATTTTTCATGCGAGTGGAATCACTTGCGGGCATATTCGTCGGGCAACAACAGAAAGATGGTGTCGTGACCGTCCGCAACCAAGGCCTGCCCGGCCAATCGTGCAAGAGAGGTTGCCTGCGCGGCCTCAAGCGGGTAATCGAAAGGCCCGCGCCATGCATCCTCTCCCAGTTCAACAGGTTCTGTCTTGCCCAACGCCACGCCCGTTTTCGATCGCAGTTTCTCGGCTTTCCTCTTCGACATGGATGGGACGCTCATCAATTCGATCGCTGCTGCCGAACGCGTCTGGTCGCGCTGGGCGCTGAAGCACGGGCTCGACGTGGCGACCTTCCTGCCGATGATGCACGGCAAGCGCGGCATCGACACCATAACCCAGCTCGGATTGCCGGGTGTGGACGCCGAGGCGGAAGCCCTGGAGGTCGAGCGGCAGGAAATCGAGGATGTGGAGGGTGTCGTAGCCCTTCCCGGCGCCGTCGCCTTCCTGACGGCCCTGCCCCGGGAACGCTGGGCCATCGTCACGTCCGCACCGGTGGCGCTCGCCCGCCGCCGCCTCGCGGCCGCCGGCATTCCGCTGCCGGACGTTCTCGTGACGGCAGAGGATGTCACGAAGGGCAAGCCGGCGCCGGATGGCTACAAGCTCGGTGCCGCGCGGCTTGGCTTCGATCCCGCCGATTGCCTGGTGTTCGAGGATGTGCCCGCGGGTATCCTTGCCGGGGAGAGCGCCGGTGCCAATGTCGCCGTGATCACCGCGACGCACGATCATCCGATCGAGACGGGCCACCCGCAGCTCGCGAACTATCTCGGCGTGGCGCCCGTCGGCGGCGCCGACGGCACGCTGCAGCTCGTCTATACGGCCGGCTGAGGGTTCACGAAGATGGATTTGCTGCAATCCCGGTAAGGACGGCGTCGACGACGGCGTCGATATCCTTGTCGGAAACCTCCAGCCTGTCCGTCAGCAGGCGGCCCCAGGCGAAGCTCGCCAATATTTCCGTCATCAGCTCGGGATCGGCATCCGCCCGCACCTCGCCACGCGCCTGCGCCATGCGAATGATCTCGCCGCTCTGCGCGCGCCGGTCGGCCATGTAGGCGGAAAGCGCGGCCAGTGCCGCCGGCTCGCCCTGCGCCTTCGCCACCAGGCTGCGGAACACGGCGCCGCTGGTATGTTCGCGCCACGTCTTCAGCAGACCCGAAAGATAGGCCCGCAGATCGTCCCGTACATTGCCCGTGTCGGGAAAGATGAAATTGATGTGCTTGCGGCTGTGGTAGACATCCAGCAGAAGAGCCGCCTGCGACGGCCACCAGCGATAGATGGTCGGCTTGCCGGCACGCGCGCGCTTGGCGACCGCCTCTATGGAGAAGCCGTTGAGGCCGTTTTCCAGAAGCACGGCCTCAGCCGCCGCCAGAATGGCCTCCTGGCTTGCCGGATTGCGGGTGGCGCCGATCGAGCGGCGGGCCGGGCTGTTGTCTGTCTCTGACATGGCATTTTCCTTTTTTGCGTTTCTAGCACGGCGGGGACTTGAACGGAACGTTTCGTTTCTATATAAACGAAACGTTCCGTTCTATAAAGGTCCTCCCATGTCCGACACATCTTCTCCCCGCAAACTCTCCAAGCTGCATCTCGCCCTTGCCATGCTGGTGCCCGTCTATCCGCTGATCACGACGATCCTCTATATCGTCCTGCCGCTCACCGAGCGGTGGACGATCTGGCAGCGTACGGCGGTCATCGCGCCTGTGATGGTGTTCTCCATCGTGTTCGTCGTCTCGCCTTTCGTGCAGAAGCGTTTCGCGAACTTCATCCTGCGTGCGGCATAAAAAAAGCCGGGGCGCATCGCGCCCCGGCTTCTTGTTTGTCCTTCGACACGGCTCAACCGTCGAAGAATTCCTTCATCCGGGCGAAGAAACCCGCTGATTCCGGATTGTTGTCCTTCGAGGAAATCTCCTCGAATTCCTTCAGCAATTCCCGCTGGCGTTTGGTCAGCTTCTGCGGCGTCTCGATCTGGATCTGGATATAGAGATCGCCGACCTGCGACGAACGCAGCACCGGCATGCCCTTGCCCTTCAGGCGGAACTGCTTGCCGGCCTGCGTGCCCTCCGGCACCGAGACGCGCGACTTGGTCCCGTCGAGCGTCGCGACATCGAAGGTGCCGCCGAGCGCTGCCGTCGTCATGGAGATCGGCACGGCACAATAGAGATCCGCGCCGTCGCGCTGGAAGAATTCGTGCGGCCTTACCGACAGGAAGATATAGAGGTCGCCCGCGGGGCCGCCGCGAAGGCCTGCCTCGCCTTCACCGGACAGCCGGATGCGCGTGCCGTCCTCGATGCCGGCGGGAATATTGACCGACAGCGAGCGCTCTTCCGTGACACGTCCGTTGCCGTGGCATTTCGTGCAGGGATCGCTGATCGTCTGGCCGCGGCCATGGCAGGTCGGGCAGGTGCGCTCGACGGAGAAGAAGCCCTGTGCGGCACGCACGCGCCCGGAGCCCTGGCAGGTGGCGCAGGTCTTGGGGCTGGTGCCGGGCTTGGCGCCGGAGCCGGAACAGACGTCGCAGGTAATCGACGTCGGCACGCGGATCTGCGCGGTCTTGCCGGCGTATGCCTCTTCCAGCGAGATTTCCATGTTGTAGCGCAGGTCGCCGCCGCGCTCGCGCCCACCGGCCGAACGCCGCTGGCGACCGCCGCCCATCATCTCGCCGAAGATGTCCTCGAAGATGTCGGAGAAGCCGCCGCCTTGGAAGCCACCGCCGCCGCCGAAGCCGCCGCCGCCCATGCCGCCCTGCTCGAAGGCGGCGTGGCCGTAACGGTCATAGGCCGCGCGCTTCTGCGGGTCCTTGAGCGTCTCATAGGCCTCGTTGACGTCCTTGAACTTCTGTTCGGCAGAGGCATCGCCGGGATTCTTGTCCGGGTGATACTTCATCGCCATCTTGCGGAAGGCGCTCTTCAGCTCCTTCTCGTCGGCGGTCTTGGAGACACCCAGCGTCTCGTAAAAATCAGCTTTTGCCATTCGGGTTCACGTCCGTTTCGTGGGAACGGTCTTCTTGTTATGGACCTGGAAGCTTGCCTTAGCCTGCGCAAGCGAAAAATGCGCATGCAAAAAGGCGGAAGCCGGCGAAGGAAAGGCCATGACATCGTCGCCGCGAAAAACGGGAGTGATCATGGTGCCTTGTTTCCCTTCGCGCTGACTTCCGCCTTCCTGCTATCCAACTGCACCGGCCGCGAAGAACGCGGCCGGCATCTCTGGAGGCTTAGGCCGACTTCTTGTCGTCCTTGACTTCCTCGTAATCGGCGTCGACGACGTTGTCGCCGGCATCACCCGAGGATGCGGCCTCTTCGGCCTGCTGCGCCTCGTAGATGGCCTGACCGAGCTTCATGGAAACTTCCATGAGCGTGTTGGTCTTGGCCTTGATGTCCTCGGCGTCCGGCTCGGACGCTTCGACGGCGGTCTTGAGGTCGGCAATCGCGTCCTCGATGGCCTTGCGGTCGGCTTCCGTGACCTTGTCGCCGTAGTCCTTGAGGGACTTTTCCGACGAGTGGATCAGGCTTTCGGCCTGGTTCTTGGCCTCGACGGCCTCACGGCGCTTCTTGTCGGCCTCGGCATTGGCTTCGGCGTCCTTGACCATCTTCTCGATGTCGGCGTCGGACAGACCACCGGAAGCCTGGATGCGGATCTGGTGCTCCTTGCCGGTGCCCTTGTCCTTGGCCGAAACCTGCACGATGCCGTTGGCGTCGATGTCGAAGGTGACTTCGATCTGCGGCATGCCGCGCGGTGCCGGCGGAATGCCGACGAGGTCGAACTGGCCGAGCAGCTTGTTGTCGGCTGCCATTTCGCGCTCGCCCTGCGAGACGCGGATGGTCACGGCCGACTGGTTGTCTTCGGCGGTCGAGAAGGTCTGCGACTTCTTCGTCGGGATCGTCGTGTTGCGCTCGATCAGACGGGTGAAGACGCCGCCCAGCGTTTCGATGCCGAGAGACAGCGGGGTCACGTCGAGGAGCAGAACGTCCTTGACGTCGCCCTGCAGAACGCCGGCCTGGATGGCGGCGCCCATGGCGACCACTTCATCCGGGTTGACGCCCTTGTGCGGCTCCTTGCCGAACAGCTGCTTGACGACTTCCTGCACCTTCGGCATGCGGCTCATGCCGCCGACCAGAACGACTTCGTCGATCTCGGCCGCCGTAACGCCGGCATCCTTGAGGGCTGCCTTGCACGGTGCGACGGTGCGCTGGACGAGGTCATCGACCAGAGCTTCGAACTTGGCGCGCGTCAGCTTCATCGTCAGGTGCTTGGGGCCGGAGGCATCCGCCGTGATGAACGGCAGGTTGATTTCGGTCTGCTGCGAGGACGAGAGCTCGATCTTGGCCTTTTCGGCAGCTTCCTTGAGGCGCTGCAGGGCGAGCTTGTCGTTCTTCAGGTCGATGCCCTGGTCCTTCTTGAACTCGTCGGCGAGGTAGTTGACCAGACGCATGTCGAAGTCTTCACCGCCGAGGAAGGTATCTCCGTTCGTCGACTTCACTTCGAAGACGCCGTCGCCGATTTCCAGAACCGAGATATCGAACGTGCCGCCGCCAAGGTCGTAGACGGCGATGGTCTTGCCGTCCTTCTTGTCGAGGCCGTAGGCGAGTGCCGCAGCCGTCGGCTCGTTGATGATGCGCAGAACTTCAAGACCGGCGATCTTGCCGGCATCCTTGGTTGCCTGGCGCTGCGCGTCGTTGAAGTAGGCGGGAACCGTGATGACGGCCTGCGTGACCTTTTCGCCGAGGTAGGATTCAGCGGTTTCCTTCATCTTCTGAAGGATCATCGCGGAGATCTGCGAGGGGGAGTAACCCTTGCCCTGCGCCTCGACCCAGGCGTCGCCATTGTCGCCCTTGATGATCTTGTAGGGAACGAGACCCTTGTCCTTCTCGACGAGCTTGTCGTCGTAGCGGCGGCCGATAAGGCGCTTCACTGCGAACAGGGTGTTTTCCGGGTTGGTGACGGCCTGGCGCTTTGCCGGCTGGCCGGTCAGGCGCTCGCCATCATCGTTGAAGGCGACGATCGAAGGGGTCGTACGCGCGCCTTCCGCATTTTCAATGACCTTCGCGTCCTTGCCGTCCATGACGGATACGCAGGAATTGGTCGTCCCGAGGTCGATACCGATTACTTTAGCCATGTCATTCTCTCCTTCAAGCGAACTGCCGGAACCCATTCAGGCATTCTTTTGGCAGCCCCTAATGGTATGGTCTTAGCGAAAGCCCCGGACTGATCCGTAGCCTTGCGGGGTATATAAGGACCCCTCCAGACGACTGCAAGACATCGCAAGGCCGCAAAGCGCGCAAAATCAGCACGTCCGACGCAGGAATGCCGGCCCGTCCTCGCACGCTGCAATCAAGCGCAATCGCGGTCGCGATTCAAGCCATTGCTCGTGAATCTGCGCGTCCTTTCAAACAGTGGCACGAGCGTGTGGCCGCGGTTCGCCTCGCTATCTTCGGCCGGGGACGTGCAACCCGCACGTCCTTAGAGGTATCTTCGAAAATAATAAATCGTTTCAATGCCTTGCTAAAGGCATCGAATTTCGCGCAGATTTTTTGACGCCACTTTATCCCCGTCCCCTCCACCGCCCTCACCATTGCCTTGTTTGAAATTGCCGGTGGATGCGCAAGACATGATCCCGACGGACCCAGATCTTATACAGTCACGCTACCAGTACGCAGCGCTCAATGTCGAAATGCGCGCGCTCACCTTGTCCCTCCATCTGAAGGCGGGCTTCCGCGCCGACCAGCCGCGCATCCCGGCGGGAAATCCCGATGGAGGACAATGGACGGCTGAAGGCGATGGAGACCGCCCCATCCTCGTCAGCCGCCGCGGTCCGCGCGGCAACGGCCAGGTGCGCATTCTCGGCAGATGGCAACCCATCACGCCCGCGCAAGAGGCGCGACTGGCGGTCAGTACGAGCCAGATGCAGGAGGCGATACGTGCCGTCAGAAAAATCGACCCGAACTGGAAGCCACCATCACAGCTTTTCGAGTCTGTCGAAGGCCTGATCAGAGCGAATGAAGCTGTAATGAGAGAGGCGCACTTCAGGGTATATGAATTGACGGTAAAACGCATCGGCCCAGGGCCTTTTGCATCGGAATGGATCGTCGCTCCATCCACCAATCGGCGACTTACGCGCGCCGAACAGGACGAGATAAATCGCATCGGTCGCAAATTTGGCTGCCACCGATGCGGCACTAAGATACCCGGGACTAAGAAAGGAGGGTATGTAGGAGATCATCAAGTGCCAACTTCACTAGGTACACCTACACGCATATATCCTCATTGCCTTTTCTGCAGCAATGCACAGGGCGGCATCGTAAGTGGCGGAAAATTCTGAAATGGCCATTCTTCACTTCAGCATAGCACCCGAATACAACAGCGTGTACCTCGCGAGCCGCAATATGCGCGATGTTCCCTACGATTTCAGGGAGAGGATTATTCCATTTACTCCTGACTGCGTGAGCATTCCGTGTACATATTGGAATGACGGCGACACCAATTTTACTGTTGGTGCAGCCTGGGAAATACCGATGTCGACGCCACCCACGTTTGACGGCATTCTCAACACGCCCGACAAAAAGCTTGTCTTCTTCGATGCAAACGAGCCGGAATTTGCCAGCGTTCCCGTGCCTACCATCAGAACAAGAATCCGCGTCTGGATCGATCACCCTAGGGAGCCTGAGAATGTGATCGTCGCCTGGGGGTAGGTCTAGAAGGAAAAGCTCACAAGCAGCAGCCCTTTACCCCCCCAGAAGCACATCCAGCAGCGTCGTGCGCCGCGTGGCCGGCTGACGCTGTTCGCCCACATCGGCGGGTGGCGTCAGGCCGTCGTCGAAGGGTACGGAGCCCGTCTGCTCGCTCGCGACGGCCGCGCCACCTTCTGCCGGGCGCTCGTCGACACCCAGCGTGCGGGAGATGACGTCGAACAGTTCGTCGCCGCCTTCCTGCGGCACGGGCTGCGTGCCCTCCTGCAGGGGATCGCCACCTGCCGTTCCGAAGAGCGGCGACGGTGTCAGCCCGGCGTGGGCGGCGGTCATGAACTGGCTCCAGGCCTGGGCCGGAAGCCCGCCGCCGGTGACCTTTTTCATGGAATCGCCGTTGTCGTTGCCGAACCAGACGCCCGTCGTCAGGTTGCTGGTATAACCGACGAAGAGCGCGTCGCGGAAGGATTGCGTCGTTCCCGATTTGCCCGCCGCCTGCCAGCCGGGAATGCGCGCCGCCTTGCCGGTGCCCTCGGTGATGACCCGCATCATCATGCCGTTCATCATCGAGACGATGTTGGGTTCGAGAACGCGGGGCGGATTGTCGTAGGTGTTCTCGTAGAGCACCTTGCCTTCGGCGGTGGAGATGCGGCGGATGATGTGCGGCGTCGCCTTGTAGCCACCGTTCATGAAGGGCGCATAGGCCGATGTCAGCTCCACAAGCGTGACTTCGGACGTGCCGAGCGCAATCGAGGCATTGGCCTGCAACTCCGATTCGATGCCGAGCCGGCGCGCCAGCTTGACGACATCGTTCGGACCGACCTCCATGACGAGCTGGGCCGCGATCGTGTTGAGCGAATGGGCAAGCGCGGAGGCGAGCGTTACCTCGCCGCGGTATTTCTGATCGTAGTTCTCGGGCGTCCAGTTGCCGATCCGGACGGGCGCGTCGTTTCGCACCGACAGCGGCGAACGGCCCGCTTCGAGGGCGGCGGCGTAGACGAAGGGCTTGAAGGCGGAGCCGGGCTGGCGCTTGGCCTTGGACGCACGGTCGAACTGGCTCGTGGCGTAATCCCGCCCGCCGACCAGCGCGCGGATGGCGCCCGTGCCGTCGATGGAAACGAGGGCGGCCTGGGAGGCGTTGGATTTCGCACCGTTCTTGTCGAGCAGCGCCGTGAGCGTCTCCTCGGCCTTCTTCTCGAGATCGAGGTCGATGGTCGTATCGATGACGAGGTCTTCCTTGACGTCGCCGATCATGCCGGGCAGCTGCGCCATCACCATGTCGGCGGCATAGTACTGGGCGCCTGACCAGTAGCTCTTCGCCCGCGCGGGCGTCTGCGACATCGCGGTCTTGATCTCGGTGTCGGTGACGAAGCCCTCCTCGCGCATCGCGCCCAGCACCACCTGCGCGCGGGCTTCGGCGGCTTCCGGGTCGCGGGCGGGCGACAGGCGCGACGGCGCCTTCAGCAGGCCGGCCAGAAGCGCCGCCTCGCCGAGATTCACATCGCGGGCGGACTTGTTGAAGTAGCGACGCGACGCGGCCTCGACGCCATAGGAATTCGAGCCGAAGAAGACGCGGTTGAGATACATCGCAAGGATCTGGTCCTTGCTGTATTTGTGCTCGAGCCAAATGGCGAGCAGCACTTCCTGCACCTTGCGCTCCAGCGTGCGGTCGGGCGAAAGGAACATGTTCTTGGCGAGCTGCTGCGTCAGCGTCGAGCCGCCCTGCACCATGCGGCCGGACGTGACATTCGTCAGCATGGCGCGGGCAAGCCCCAGCGGATCGATGCCGAAATGCGAGTAGAAGCGCCGGTCCTCGATGGCGATCACCGCCTGGGGAATGTAGGGCGACATGTTTTCCAGCGACAGCGCCTCGCCGCCGGTCATTCCGCGGTTTGCGATGGCCTCGCCGTTGACGGCGAGGATCTTGATGTTCGGCGGGCGATCGGGAATGGCCCAGCTCGTGGCGCTCGGCATGCGCGCGCCGTAATAGAGCACGAGGCCGCCCACGCCGATCGCGCCCCAGATACCCAGCACGATACACCAGTAGAACAGGCGGCGGATAAGGCCGAAGAAGCCGCCGGACGCGCCGCGCCGGCGCGACGAGGCGCGTTTCTCACGCGGCGCCTTGCGGGCTTTGACGCGGCCCTTGCGGCCGCCATCGACAACACGATCCTCTGCGCCGACGTGGAAATCATCGTCGTCGTCTCGTCGCCCGGAACCCCGGAAAGACGGTTCGATGCGCTGGGATTTTCGGTTGGATGCCATAAGCGGTCGGATATGCCCTCGGAAACGTCGTCGTCCGATGGACTCTAAATGCGGCGATTTAAGGGGTCGTTAAGAAGCGGTGAACACGTCGCCGTGACTTTGAGCCAAATCGGCGTGAAGAGAACGGGCGGCCCGAAGGCCGCCCGAGGAAACTGCCTCAATAGTAAGGCGAAAGGCACTCGCGGCGCGGGCCATAGTTGGGCTGGAACGTGTTGTCGTAAGCCCGGTAGGAGCGGTACTGCGCGTAGCACCAGTCGGTGTGGCGCGGATTGATACCGGCTTCGCGCGGACGCGAGTAACCGTCATTGGCAATCGCACCGCCGATGATGGCACCGGCGCCGAAGGCAGCCAGCGGATACCACCAGCCATCCGAATGGCGGCGATAGCCGCGGCGGTGTTCACGATAACCGCGATGGCCGTTGTGCCAGCCGCGACGATCCTCGCGCCACGCGCGGCGGTCACGATCCCGATAATGACGTTCGCGATAGTACTGCACCTGCTCGACGTCCGTGGACTGCGAGACGCCGGCCTTCGGCAGCGGCATGGCGATGGCCGGCACCGCCACAAAGGACGTTGCAAACATGGCCGCGGCCACGACTGCCGAAAGGCCGGTCTTGATCGATGTCTTCATGGCGGTCTCCCTACTGTTCAGAGTTCTTCATGTTGTTCAGACGGTTCATAGAATGAAATAATTCGAATGAACGCAGTATGAACCGGAAAGATCCGTGCCTAGTCTTCGCCTTCCCGCACCCGCGCGAGGTAACGGGATCGCTCATAGATCAGGATCACCACCAGCGCCATGACGAAGGGGATGATCAGGTAGAACAGCCGGAAGACGGCGAGCGCGGCGAGTACCGCCGCCGGATCCATATCCGGCAGGCCGGCGATGAACACCAGTTCCAGCACGCCGATGCCGCCGGGAGCATGCGACAGCAGCGCCACCGAAAAGGACGCGAGAAAGATGCCGAGGATGATGAAGAAGCCCGGATTGCCCTCCGCCGGCAGCACGAAATAGATGATCGCCGCTGCACCGATCAGCTCGATGGGCGCGATGAAGAGTTGTCGGAAGACCAGCGAGGGCTTGGGATATTCAAGCTTCAGCCACCGGGTGTTGATCGGCCGGAAACCCACGAGGCTGCCCACGACATAGAGCGCCACCAGGGCCAGGATGACGAAGCCCGTCGAATAGGCCGCTTCCAGCGGCAGAAAATCGGCGAAGCGCTCGATGATCTCCGGCTCCAGCACCAGGACGAGGCCGAACAGCATCACCGTGCCGAGCGCGAAGGTGAAGGAGCAGAAGGCGACGAGAACGCCGACCTCCGATCCCGTCAACCCCTTCGACGTATAGGCGCGGTAGCGCACCAGCGCGCCGGAGAATACCGAGGCGCCGATATTGTGCGACAGCGCATAGGTCGTGAACGAGGTGAGCGTGATGTACCACAGCGAGATGCGGTGGCCGAGATGTTCCAGCGCGAGATGGTCGTAGGCCGCAAGCGCCGCATAGGCCACCAATGTCGCGACACAGGCCAGCAGCCATCCGGATGTCGGGATGGCGTGGATGCTGGCGACGAACTCATCAAGGGAAAGACCGCGCAGGTCCTTGTAGAGAATGTAGACGGACAGAGCGATGGCGAGCGTGCTGACGAGCGGCCAGAAGAACTTCTTCAAACGCTTCATCCCGCTTCGCCTCCTGCCGGCATCATGCTGTTGCGGCAAGGGTTTTTCGCGATCCATCGTGACGCCATCCTCATCCTTTCCCCGTTTTGCGCGCCTGTCATCGCACGCGGCGATGCAGGCTTTCTCTTGTCCGTAGGCCAGTCTTTCCGCTTGTGCGATTAAAGCCGGTCCCTTTCGCGATCACATCTGCGTCAACGCGCGGCGAGCGCCGCAAGAATCCGCACCCAGGAGCGGATGCCCTTCTCGAAGGAGCGCAGCTCGTATTTCTCGTTCGGCGAATGGATGCGGTCGTCCGCCAGGCCGAAGCCGACGAGAAGCGAATCCATGCCGAGCATCTTCTGGAAATCGCCGACGATGGGAATGGATCCGCCCATGCCGATGATGACGGCGGGATTGGGCCATTCGTCGGAAAGCGCCGACTTGGCCTTGTTCAGCAGCGTCGAATCGTAGGGCAGCTGGATTGCCGGCGACCCGCCATGGGCGTGGAACGTCACCGAGCAATCGGCCGGGATCCTGGAGCGCACATAGGCGCGGAAGGCATCACGCACCTGCGCCGGGTCCTGCTTGCCGACGAGGCGGAAGGACACCTTTGCCGAGGCTTCCGCCGCAATCACGGTCTTGAACCCTTCGCCCGTATAGCCACCGGTGATGCCGTTGACCTCCGCCGTCGGGCGCGCCCAGGTGAGTTCGAGCACGGAGCGGCCCTTTTCGCCGGAGGGAATGGAAAGCCCGACCTCGCCGAGGAAGCTTTCGGCGGTCTTGCCGAGCGTCTCCCAGGCCGCCTTGATCTGGGTCGGCGTCTCCTCGACGCCGTCGTAGAAACCATCCAGCGTGACGCGCCCGGTCTCGTCATGCAGGCCGGCGAGGATGTCCGCGAGGATATGGATCGGGTTTGCCGCCGCACCGCCGAAATAGCCGGAATGCAGGTCGCGATCGGCCGCCTTGATGACGATCTCCTCGCCGACGAGGCCACGCAGCCCGCCCGAAATGGCCGGCGTATCGCCGTCCCACATATTTGTATCGCAGACCAGTGCGAAGTCGGCCTTCAGCTCGGCGGCATTGGCCTCGAGGAACGGCTTCAGCGACGGAGAGCCGGACTCCTCCTCGCCTTCGAAGAGGATGGAAACGCGGCAGGGCAGCGCGCCCACCGTTTCCTTGTAGGCCCGGCAGGCCTCGACGAAGGTCATCAGCTGGCCCTTGTCGTCGGATGTGCCGCGGCCCGTGATGACGCGGCGGCCGCCGGCGGCGTCGCGGACGGCCGGCTCGAAGGGATCGTTGTCCCAGAGGTTCAGCGGATCGACCGGCTGGACGTCGTAATGGCCGTAGAACAGGACATGCGGCGCATCGGGTTTGGCGCCATCGTGATGGGCGACGACCATGGGATGTCCGGGGGTGTCACGCACCGTCGCGTCGAAGCCGAGCGAGCGCAGTTCCGCCACCAGCCACTCGGCCGCCCGGCGGCATTCGGCCTTGAAGGCCGGATCGGTGGAGATGGACTTGATGCGCACCAGTTCGAACAGGCGTTCGAGGCTGGCCGGGACGCCGGCAATGGCGTGATCGAGGACGGGCAGAATGTTGGTCATGGTAGAATCCCCGGAGAATACCGCGCCGGGCGTGGAAACGTCCGGGCCTTCATGCGGCAAATCAGATATGTTCGTGCCGACATTAGACCGATCGCGTCGGGGAGGGCAAATCGTATGACGCTTCCGCGACGGTCACACGCGCGGATCGCGGCCGAGATTGGCAAGCAGCATGCGCATGTATTCAAGCAGGAGCTCGCGCTCGAAACGACGGAAGCCCTGGAAGAGAGCGTCCTCGGTCTGGCTGGCCGCCGTCATGGCCGTTTCGCGCAGCGCCTTGCCGCGCGGCGTGAGGAAGATGAGTTGCGCGCGCCGGTCGCTGGGGTGACGCCGGCGCGAGATCAGGCCATCGCGCTGCATGCGGGCGAGCGTGTTGGCCATCGTCGCCTGCTCGATGTCGAGGCGGTCGAGAAGTTCGCGCTGGGTGAGGCCGTCGCCGTTCCACAATTCGAGCAGGACCGGAAACTGCCCGGGGGCGAAGCCCGCTCCGTCCGCCCGCGCCTGAAGGGCACGGGACGCCGCCTTCGCCAGGAGATTGGCGAGGTATGCCGCCGACGCCGTCCGGTCAAAGTCCATGCACGGAAGCTATGCCGGTTCAGGGCCGAAGACAATGCATAGCCTGCGATCCTTGGGCCCGAAAACGAGAAGGGGCCCGAAAACGAGAAGCCGCCGACGACAGGAGGCTTGTCGCGGCGGCTTCTTCGAATTATGGACAAAGGCCCGGAGAGGGGGATGAGGCCTTTGTCCTTTGTCTGGCGCGGCGGGGGACAGGCCGTGTGCCAGACAACGGCTTTGATCAGGTGCCGTTGATGAATAATTGTGGCTCCGAATGTGGCTTTTCAAGGGAGCCAAGTGCCCGCCAGAATTACAAATTGGTAACGTTCGCGTGAGGCTTTTCAGCCCCGTGAAAGGCCTTTGCGAGCACAATGAAAGATGGACGCGGAAAGCCGCCCGCGCTATCCATTCACCCCATGAAAAAAGGTGATCATCTCTTCCTCGTCGACGGCTCCGGCTTCATTTTCCGCGCCTTCCACGCCATCCCGCCGCTCAACCGCAAATCGGATGGGCTGCCGGTCAATGCCGTCTCGGGTTTCTGCAACATGCTGTGGAAGCTCTTGAAGGATGCGCGCAACACGGATGTGGGCGTGACGCCGACCCACTTCGCTGTCATCTTCGACTACTCCTCGAAGACCTTCCGCAACGAACTTTATGACCAATACAAGGCAAACCGCACCGCGCCGCCGGAAGATCTCATTCCGCAGTTCGGCCTCATCCGCCATGCGACACGCGCCTTTAACCTGCCCTGCATCGAGAAGGAAGGCTACGAGGCCGACGATCTGATCGCCACCTATGCCCGCCTTGCCGAAGCCGACGGGGCCGACGTCACCATCGTCTCGTCCGACAAGGACCTTATGCAGCTCGTGACGCAGAACGTCTCGATGTACGACGGCATGAAGGACAAGCAGATCTCCATCCCCGAGGTCATCGAGAAATGGGGCGTGCCGCCGGAAAAGATGATCGACCTCCAGTCGCTGACGGGCGATTCGACCGACAACGTGCCGGGCGTGCCCGGCATCGGCCCGAAGACCGCCGCCCAGCTCCTGGAAGAGTACGGCGACCTCGACACGCTGCTGGCCCGCGCCGAAGAGATCAAGCAGGTCAAGCGCCGCGAGAACATCGTCGCGAACCGTGAACTCGTCCTGCTCTCGCGCCAGCTCGTGACGCTCAAGACGGACACGCCGCTCGACATGGCGCTCGACGAGCTGATCCTCCATCCGCAGGACGGCCCGCGGCTGATCGCCTTCCTCAAGGCCATGGAATTCACCACGCTCACCCGCCGCGTCGCCGAAGCCTGCGATTGCGATGCGGGCGCCATCGATGCGGCCGATGTGCCGGTCGAATGGGGTGCGGAAGCCCATGGCCCCGATCTCGACAAGGGCGATGTCGCCGGCCCGGCGCTTGAGCTTGACGGCGAGGAGACGGCGGCCGAAGCGGCCGCGACGCTGCTGCCTACCGCCGGCGCGGACGCCAACACGCCTAGCGCGCTTGCCCGCGGGCGCGCCGAGCGCTTCTCCGCGGCGCCGATCGACCACGCGGCCTATGAGACGGTGCGCGATCTCGCAAGCCTCGACCGCTGGATTGCCGCCGCGCGCGAGACCGGTCTCGTCGGCTTCGACACGGAGACGACCTCGCTCGATGCGATGCAGGCCGAGTTGTGCGGCTTCTCGCTTGCCGTCGCCGACAATGCGAAGGACCCGACCGGTACGGTCATCCGCGCCTGCTATGTGCCGCTCAATCACAAGACCGGCGTCGGCGACCTGCTCGGCGGGGGTCTTGCGGAGGGCCAGATCCCGATCCGCGCGGCGCTCGAACGGTTGAAGGCGCTGCTGGAGGACCCATCGGTCCTGAAGGTCGCGCAGAACCTGAAATACGACTACCTCGTCATGCGCCGCCACGGCATCACCATGCAGAGTTTCGACGACACGATGCTGATGTCCTATGCGCTCGATGCGGGCGCCGGCACGCACGGCATGGATACGCTTTCGGAGCGCTGGCTCGGTCACAAGCCGATCGCCTACAAGGACGTCGCCGGTTCCGGCAAGGGGGCGCAGACCTTCGACATGGTCGACATTGCCCGCGCCACCGCCTATGCGGCCGAGGACGCCGACGTGACGCTGCGCCTGTGGCATGTGCTGAAGCCGCGCCTGGCAGCGGAACGCATGACGACCGTCTATGAACGGCTGGAGCGCCCGCTGGTGCCGGTGCTGGCGCGCATGGAAGAGCGCGGCATCACCGTCGACAGGCAGGTCCTGTCGCGCCTTTCGGGCGAACTGGCCCAGGGGGCCGCCCGCTTCGAGGAGGAAATCTACGAACTGGCCGGCGAGCGTTTCAACATCGGCTCGCCCAAGCAACTCGGCGACATCCTGTTCGGCAAGATGGGCCTGTCGGGCGCTTCCAAGACCAAGACCGGCCAATGGTCAACCTCCGCGCAGGTGCTCGAGGACCTCGCCGCACAGGGCATTCCGCTGCCGCGCAAGATCGTCGACTGGCGCCAGCTCACCAAGCTGAAATCGACCTATACCGACGCGCTGCCGGGCTTCGTGCATCCTCAGACCAAGCGGGTGCACACCTCCTATGCGCTCGCCTCCACGACGACCGGCCGCCTCTCCTCCTCCGAGCCGAACCTGCAGAACATTCCGGTCCGTACGGCGGAAGGCCGCAAGATCCGCACGGCCTTCGTCTCGACGCCCGGCAACAAGCTGGTCTCGGCCGACTACAGCCAGATCGAGCTGCGCGTGCTTGCCCATGTCGCCGATATCCCGCAGCTGAAACAGGCCTTTGCCGATGGCATCGACATTCATGCGATGACGGCATCGGAAATGTTCGGCGTTCCCGTCGAGGGCATGCCGGGCGAAGTGCGCCGGCGCGCCAAGGCGATCAACTTCGGCATCATCTACGGCATCTCGGCCTTCGGCCTGGCCAACCAGCTCTCCATCGAGCGCTCGGAGGCCGGCGAATATATCAAGAAGTATTTCGAGCGCTTCCCAGGCATCAAGGACTATATGGACAGCACGAAGGCCTTTGCGCGCGAGCACGGCTATGTCGAGACGATCTTCGGCCGCCGCGCGCACTATCCCGAGATCAAGTCGTCCAATCCATCCGTGCGCGCCTTCAACGAGCGCGCCGCTATCAACGCGCCCATCCAGGGTTCGGCCGCCGACATCATCCGCCGCGCCATGGTGAAGATGGAGCCTGCGCTCGCCGCCGCCGGCCTTTCGGCCCGCATGCTCCTGCAGGTACATGACGAACTGATCTTCGAGGTCGAGGACGGCGAAGTCGAAAAGACGATCCCCGTCGTCGTCGACGTCATGGAAAACGCCTCGATGCCGGCACTTTCCATGAAGGTGCCCCTGAAGGTGGATGCACGCGCGGCCCATAACTGGGACGAGGCGCACTGAAGGGACGGTTGCCCCTCATCCGCCTGCCGGCACCGTCTCCCCCGCAAGCGGAGCGAAGGTCGCCGCAGCGGGGTGGGGACTATCAGGCCGTCTCGTTCATCTCCGCGTGCCCTGTCTGGATGTTCCAGAGCGTGCGGTAAAGGCCGGGGCATTCGACGAGCCGGTCGTGCGGGCCGGACTGGATGATGCGGCCATCGTCCATCACGTGGATGGCATCGGCATGGACGACCGTGCTCAGCCGGTGCGCCACGAGAATGACGGTGCGCTGGCCCTTCATCCTGGCCAGCGAGCGCTGGATCGCCGCTTCGGTCTCATTGTCGACGGCGCTTGTCGCCTCGTCCAGAATGAGGATGGCAGGATCGATCAGCAACGCGCGGGCAAGCGCGATGCGCTGGCGCTGGCCGCCCGAAAGCTTCTGGCCATATTCACCAATCTGGCTTTCATAGCCGTGGGGTAACGCGCGAATGAAGCCGTCGGCCTCGGCAAGCCGGGCCGCCGCCTCGACCTCCTCGCGGCTTGCGGACGGCTTGCCATAGGCGATGTTGTCGGCGATCGAGCCGGAGAACAGTGTCACCTCCTGCGGCACCCAGGCCATGCTCCTGCGCAGGCGCTCGCCCGACCAGTCTGCCAGCGGCACGCCATCGAGGCGGATCACGCCCTTCTGCGGGCGGATGAACAGGCCGAGCAGCTTGATGAGCGTCGACTTGCCGCTGCCCGTCGGCCCGACCAGCGCGACCGTCTCGCCTGCGCGGATCGCCAGATTGATATCGGTGACGCCGCCGGGGCTGGTCGCATAGCGGAAGCCGACGCCTTCCAATTCGAAGCGGCCGGACACAGGCGCATCGTGCGTGCCATGCGGCTCGCCGCGCGGCTCGTCGAGCAGGCGCAGGATACGGCGCGTCGAGGCCATGGCGCGCTCGTAAAGATCGGCGATTTCGGCAAGATGAGTCATCGGCCAGAGCAGACGCTGGGTTAGGAAGACGAGCAGGCCATAGGCGCCCACCTGCATCTGGCCGGTCAGCGTCAGCCAGCCGCCGATGAGGAAGGTGGCGAGGAAGCCGGACAGGATCGCCATGCGGATGATCGGGATGAAAGCGGAGGAGACGCGGATCGCCGCCCGGTTGGCGTCGACATAGGCCCGGCTTTCCTTGGTCAGGGCCGCCGTCTCGCGGGCCTCCGCACCGAAGGCGCGAATGGTCTGGAGCCCCTGCAGGTTGGTGGTGAGCCGCGCGCCAAGCCCGCCGGCGCGCGCCCGCACCGCATCGTAACGCGCCTGGGCGCGGCGCTGGAACCAGAAGGCCCCCGCGATGATGACAGGAACCGGCGTGAACGCGACGACGGCGATCAGCGGGCTGACGATGAAGAACACCGCCCCGACGAGGATGACGGCGGCAAAGGTCTGGATGAGCTCATTCGCGCCCCGGTCGAGGAAACGCTCGAGCTGGTTGATATCGTCGTTCAGCACGGCCACGAGATCGCCCGACCGGTTCTCCTCGTAGAAGCTTGTGGGCAGATGCTGGGCATGGTCGTAGCACATAATACGCAGGCGATGCTGCACGTCCTGCGCCAGGCCGCGCCACAGGATCTGGTAGAAATACTCGAAGAGCGATTCCCCGAACCAGATGAGGAAGGTGGCGATGCCGAGCAGCGTCAGCTGATGCACGGGATCGGTGATGCCGACCTGCGCCACGAAGGAATCCTTGCCGCGCACCACCACGTCCAGCGCGATACCGATGAGGATTTCCGGCATCACGTCGAAGATCTTGTTGATGACGGACGCCGCGACCGCCCTGGTGACGCGGCCTTTCTCCTCGCTGACGAGCGAAAGCAGTACCCGCAGCGGATGGCGTCTGCCGGAAGAGAAAGGCGCTGAAGGCGGTGATACGGACATGAGGCAACCTGTTGTCGGCAAGGGACGAGGCGTGGAGGCCTTCGCCTCTATCCGGGCGGACCGGCGGTTGCAATCTCTTAATCCTGTCTGCGGCCCGGCAGCGCGCCTTAACGTCGCCTTAAGGCCATCGGAGTGTTATCCCCCGCGACGAACGGCACGGAGAAATGGCATGCGATCCTCATCCGGTACGACGCCGGTTCTTCGGCTGGTGGCGGCTATGGCGGCAATTGCACTTCCCCTTCAGGCGAGCGCGGCCTGCCTTTCGGGCATCAATCTCGCGGGCGCGGAATTCGGCCAGGGGCGGGGCACCTACGGCAAGGACTATGCCTATCCTTCCGACGAGACGATCACCTATTTCGCGGACAAGGGCTTCAACGCAGTGCGCCTTCCGTTCAAATGGGAACGCCTCCAGCCGCGGCTCAACCGAAGCTTCGACAAGGCGGAGCGCAAGCGCCTCTCCGATACGGTCAAGGCCCTGCGCAAGGCCGGCATGACGGTCATCCTCGATCCGCACAACTACGCCTATTACGGTGACCAGCAGATCGGTTCGGCCGCCGTGCCGGACAGCGCCTTCGCCGATTTCTGGAGCCGGCTTGCGGCTGATTACAAGCAGGATGCGGGCGTGCAGTTCGGGCTGATGAACGAGCCGCATGACGTGCCGGCGACACAATGGCTTGCCTCCGCCAACGCCGCCATCGCGGCGATCCGCGACACCGGTGCGAACAATCTGGTGCTGGTGCCCGGCACGATCTGGACCGGTGCACACAGCTGGGAAGAGGAGCGGGATGGCGGCGCCAACGGCACGGTCATGCTCGGCATCCAGGACCCGGCCGACAACAATGCCTACGAGGTGCACCAGTATCTCGATGGGGACTTTTCCGGCAAGGCGAGCACCTGCGAACGCGCCGACGATGCCGTAAAGGCCCTGGAGCGCTTCACCGACTGGCTGAAGCGCAACGGCAAGCGTGGTTTTCTGGGAGAATTCGGCGGATCGGCCGAGCCGGCCTGCCTCGACGGTCTCGCCCGCATGACCGCACTGGTCCATCGCGAAAACGCCGTGTGGACCGGCTGGACCTATTGGGCGGCGGGAGACTGGTGGCCGGCCAGCGAGCCGCTGAACATCCAGCCCACAGCCGATGGCGACCGCCCGCAGCTTGCTGCCCTCGTCAGCGGCGGCGCGCTTCCCGCAAAAGCGGGAACCTGCCCGTCGCTGCCCTGACCATCACCGCCTCGAAGCGGCGCGCTCAAAATCAAAAGAAGACGTGTGTCGGCCACTGCACCGGACGACGCGCGGAGGAAAGGCGGCTGCCTTCGAGCGGCAGGGTTTCCTGCGTTCCATCCGCAGCCTCGGTTTCACTTGAGTTGCCGGCAGACCGAGTGTCTTCGGTCTTCGGCTGAAAGCCGACCGGATAGAGGTTGAAGTAGCCGAGCGTCACGCCACCGAGATACATCATGCCATCGCTTCCGTTCTGGTTAAGATCCGGTCATCATCATGGCAAAAACGTGGCGGCTGTCAATAGTCCATAAAATTGGTAATCTATTCAATGCTTGATGCGGCGTGCCGCGAAGCGCTACGAGACGGCGTGGACGCCACCGGAAACCGCCGCTTGTACACACTCGACCAGACCGAACGTTTCGAGCAGGAGATCCGCAAGAGCCGGTTCATCGCCATTGCCTGTCCTGTCGACACCGAGGCGGACGCGAAAGCGCGGCTGGCGGAGGTTTCCGACCCTTCCGCCAACCACAATTGCTGGGCCTGGCGCATCGGCCAGGCCTACCGTTTCAGCGACGACGGCGAACCGAGCGGCACCGCCGGAAAACCCATTCTCCAGGCGATCGACGGACAGGCGCTGGACCGGACGCTCGTCGTGGTAACACGCTGGTTCGGCGGCATCCTTCTCGGCAGCGGCGGCCTCATCCGCGCCTATGGCGGCACGGCGGCGCTCTGCCTGCGCGCGGCCGCCAAGACGGAATATGTCGAACGCACCACGCTTACGGTTTCGCTCGGCTTCTCCGACCTCGCGCTGGTCAAGGCCCGGCTTGCCGCCCTGCCCGGCCTCCTGATGGACGACGGGGCGTTTCACGAGAGCGGCGCACGGCTCGTCTTCCGCGTTCCGGCCGAACAGGCCGAGGAGACCAGCCGCCTTGTCATCGACCTCACGAGCGGACGTGCCGAATTCGGCGCCTGAACGTCATTTCAGGCAAAAGGTGAAATAAAATCGCCTTTCCACCACAAGCACGCGTGGCGGAACGATTTGGCGCGTCGGCCGGGTCTCGCCGAAAGCCTTCTCCCAACCCCTTGAAATGACGAAAAGTTGCAGCCACCGGGGCGTGCAGGATGACACCGGACCGCTATAGGCAATCCGGCCTTTTCGGTCTATCTACCGCCACGGTTACACTTTCCGCGGGCCTGTGCCTGCGACCCCGCAAGACAGAGAGGACGAGACATGAGCCTTCGCATCAACGATATCGCTCCGGACTTCACCGCCGAAACCACCGCCGGCACCATCAACTTCCATGAATGGATCGGCGACGGCTGGGCCGTTCTCTTCTCGCACCCGAAGAACTTCACGCCCGTCTGCACCACGGAGCTGGGCGCCATGGCCGGCATCGAAGGCGAATTCCGCAAGCGCGGCGTCAAGATCATCGGCATCTCCGTCGATCCGGTCGAAAGCCATGCCAAGTGGAAGGCCGACATCCGCACGGCCACCGGCTTCGACGTGGACTACCCTCTGATCGGCGACAAGGACCTCGCCGTCGCCAAGCTCTACGACATGCTGCCCGCCGCTGCCGGCGAGAGCTCGGAAGGCCGCACGCCCGCCGACAACGCGACGGTGCGCTCCGTCTTCGTCATCGGTCCCGACAAGAAGATCAAGCTGATCCTCACCTACCCGATGACGACCGGCCGCAACTTCCCGGAAATCCTGCGCGCCATCGATTCCATCCAGCTCACCAGCAAGCACCAGGTCGCGACCCCGGCCAACTGGCAGCAGGGCGACGACGTCATCATCACCGCCGCCGTTTCGAACGAGGATGCCATCGCGCGCTTCGGTTCCTTCGACACGGTGCTGCCCTACCTGCGCAAGACCAAGCAGCCGGCCGCCTGATATCGCGCCGTCACCGCAAAAGAGAAAACCCCGCCTGAACAGCGGGGTTTTTCTTTTCGAGATATGTCGAAACGTGCGGCCTTACTGGCCGACCGACGAAACCATGACGGCATCGCCGTTTTCGATGGAGACCCAGCGGCCGGCGTGGAACGAGGCCTGGCGCTTCAGGTAGCGGTAGGACGTTTCGGTCCAGAGCTTCACATCGTTGTTGAGATTGTCGAGGATGAAATCCCCCTGCGTGGTGCGCACGGTGAGAACGGCATGGCCTTCGCCATCGGGCTTGCGCACGACGGTGATCAGCAGGTCGCCCGCCGCGAAACCCTTTTCCATCAGCATGCGGCGCTTGAGGAGCACGAAGTCCTCGCAGTCACCGGCGCCGCCGTCGGGATAGGTCCAGAACTCGTCCTTGCCGTAGAGTTCCTTGTCCGTCATCGGCGTGATGTCGTGGTTGACGCGGGCATTGATCTGGCGGACCGTCTCCCAGCCGAACTCCGTGACCTTGGCGGGCGCCTGGGCGCGCGCGCCGGCGCGGCATTCGGATGCGTGGCTCTGACAGAATTCGTAATGGCCGATCGGCTGCGAGGTGATGCCGCCTGTCGTCATGGAAAGCGCCGAGACCGGCGCGGTAAAGGCCGAGGAAGAAGAGACGAGCACTGCGAGAAACGCCGCAGCCCCAGCCTTTGCACCAATCATTCGTGCCATGAACCGTCCCCTATCGTTAATAAAGAGTTAACGGTCGGCCGGCCCTCTCGTCAATCATCAGAATTGGCGATGCTGGAATATGGTTAAGATGTGACCGGCGCGACACGCCGGCGCCACTATTGCCCGCGCGCCAGCGTTTCGGCGGCCTCGAGGATCTTGGCGATATCCTGCGGCCGTGACAGGCGGTGATCGCCATCGCGGATCATCGTCAGCACCACGTCGTCGCCGGACAGGTGCTCCATCAGCCGCACGGCGTGGGCATAGGGCACGTCAGGATCGGCCATGCCCTGCAGGATATGGACCGGGCAGCCGGTCTCGATGGCACCGGTCAGGACGCGGTTGTTCCTGCCGTCCTCGATGAGCTTGAGCGTATAGATATTCGGGTCGGGGCCGTAGGGTGTCGGCTCCTCGAACTGGCCGCGCTCGGCCAAAGCCGTGCGCTCGGCATCGGTGAGGTTCGGTTCTATGAGTTCGGAGGTGAAATCTGGCGCGGGCGCGATCAGCACGAGGCCGGCGATGTCGATGTCGCTCTGGCGGGCAAGCTCGGCGACGGCGCGCAGGGCGATCCAGCCGCCCATCGACGAGCCGACGAGAACGATGCGCCGGGCTCCGATGGCGCCGGCCGCGTGCTTTATGGCTGCGAGCGATTCCTCCAGCCAGCGCGAGATCGTGCCGTCGACGAAGGCGCCGCCGGATGCACCGTGGCCGGAATAGTCGAAGCGCAGGCAGCCGGTGCCGAGGCGTGCGGCAAGGCCGGCGAGCTCGACAGCCTTGGTGCCGGACATGTCGGACCGGTAGCCGCCGAGCCAGACGAAGTGCGCGAGATCATTGCCGGCAGCGGGCGGCTGGAGCGCGATGGCGATGCGCCGCGCCGCGTCGCCGGTGCCCACCGTGATGAATTCCGCCGCCTGCCCATTGCCGTTCGCGCCCGTCATGCCTATCTCCCGCCTCTGCGCCCGGCTGCGAAAAACCACCCGCGAAACCGGCTCTTGCGCCAGACCTAGACCAGATTCGCAAGCGCAAGGACAGGTGGTGATTTTTTCCGCGCGCCGTGCTATTGACTTCACAAGCGCGATCAACACATTGCCGAAAAAACGCCGGCAGGCGGGCAAATGTCCTGGTCGACGCGCAGATTCATACACTTTCGAAACAGTTCGAGGAGAACACGACCATTCGCAGACCATTCAAAGCGGAAGCCCCCGTCAAGGACGGGCCGCGCTCCAACAAGGAAATTCGGGTTCCCCGCGTCCAGCTCATCGACGCCGAAGGCCAGAACCACGGCACCGTCCCCACCGATCAGGCACTCCGCATGGCTGAAGAGGCCGGCCTCGATCTCGTGGAGATCGCGCCGAACTCCGAACCGCCCGTCTGCAAGATCCTTGACCTCGGCAAGCTGAAATACGCCAACCAGAAGAAGGCGGCCGAAGCGCGCAAGAAGCAGAAGATCGTCGAGATCAAAGAAATCAAGATGCGCCCGAACATCGACACGCACGACTACGACGTGAAGATGAAGGCGATGAACCGCTTCTTCGAAGAAGGCGACAAGGTGAAGGTGACGCTGAAGTTCCGCGGCCGTGAAATGGCCCACCAGGAACTCGGCATGAAGCTTCTCCAGCAGGTCAAGGAAGACACGCTGACGATCGCCAAGGTCGAAGCCGAGCCGAAGCTCGAGGGACGCCAGATGATGATGGTGCTCGCCCCGCGGTGAGCCCCTTTCTCGGCGCCCCGCGCTGAACGGATCAAAGCCGCCTTCCGGGGCGGCTTTTCCATTTCCGCGCCCCGAACCCGCGGCAGGCGAGGATTCCGGTTGCGCTTTTAAAGGACATCGGTTACAAGCCGCCGTCCGAACGGTCCGGCAGGGCATGCCGTGGCCGTTCTTTACGCTGGAGCCGTGCATCGTCACGCGGCTCGAATTCAAGAAGAATGGAGTAGCAAAATGCCCAAGATGAAGACGAAATCGTCTGCCAAGAAGCGGTTCAAGATCACCGCGTCGGGCAAGGTCCTGGCCGCCGCAGCCGGCAAGCGCCACGGCATGATCAAGCGTACCAACAAGTTCATTCGCGACGCGCGCGGCACCATGGTGCTGGCCGAAGCCGATGGCAAGAAGGTCATCAAGAACTACCTGCCGAACGGTCTCTGAGACTTCTCGAGCAATTTGATACGTTAAGGAGATCATGACATGGCACGTGTAAAACGCGGCGTCACCTCGCACGCCAAGCACAAGAAGACGCTGAAGGCAGCCAAGGGTTTCTACGGCCGCCGCAAGAACACCATCCGCGCCGCCAAGGCCGCGGTTGACCGTTCGAAGCAGTTCGCCTACCGCGACCGCAAGGTCAACAAGCGCAACTTCCGCGCTCTCTGGATCCAGCGCATCAACGCTGCCGTCCGCGAGCATGGCCTGACCTATGGCCGCTTCATCGACGGCCTGAACAAGGCCGGCATCGAAGTCGACCGCAAGGTCCTTTCCGACATGGCGATCCATGAGACCGAAGCTTTCGGCGCGCTCGTCGCTGCCTCCAAGAAGGCTCTGGAATACCTCAAGGACGCCGGCACGAAGAACGAGTTTGAGGCCGCCGTAAACTAACCGGCGCTCACAACCACTTTCATTCGTTGTGAAACCCGCGCCGGGGAACCGGTGCGGGTTTTTCTTTTGACGGCAGGATTTCCAACCATGGATGGCAGGCACACCGCGCTCGGCAATATCCCCCATATGACCGATGGGGACATCGAGACGCTGCTTGCCGCGCTGACCCGCGAGACGCGCCGGGTGGAGCGCGTGGACCTGTCGTTCGGTGCCGTCTGGATCAAGCGCTACGGCACGGAGCGCCCGCCGGTCTGGACGAAGGCGCAGACGGGCCTGGCCAACCTATTTGGCCTGCCGTTCCTGCGCCCCTCCCCCGCGCTCGACAGCAAGGGCATGACGGCACGCGAGATCCGCCGTATCGAGACCTTCGCCGCCCACGGCATACCGGTGCCGCAGGTGCTCTACGCTTCCGGAAACGCCTTGGTGCTGTCGGACGTCGCGCCGACCGTCACGGCCCGCCTGGATGCCTTGCGCGATACCGACCCGGCTGCCCATGACGCGCTTTTGGTGCGCTGCGCCGCCGATCTCGGCGCGCTGCATGCCAAGGGTCTCTGCCATGGCCGGCCGCATCCGCGCGATTTCTTCGTGGCGGGGGACGGGATCGGCTTCATGGATTTCGAGGAGGAGCCGGAGGCCGCCATGCCGCTTGCCGATGCGCAGGCCCGCGACCTGTGGCTGCTCTTTCTCCAGCTGACGGATCGCGCCCGCCTGGGCGAGGCCACGGCGCGGCAAGCCTATGGCGCGTGGCGCGCCGCCGCACCGCCCGAGACCGAGGCGGCGCTGGCGACCATGATCCGGTTCCTGGCCAAGTTTTTGTCGCCGACCCGATTGATCGGGCGCGTTCACATGGGTAGTGATCTGCGGCGCTTCCTCGCCGCAACCGGCTATCTGTCCGAGGTTCTCCTGGCCCCTCGCGCGGCCGATGCAAGCAAAGCAGGTAAAGATGACTGAACTCGAAACACTGGAATCCGGGCTTCTGGCCGATGTCGTAGCCGCCTCCGATGAAGCGGCGATCGAAGCCGTGCGCGTCGCCGCACTCGGCAAGAAGGGCTCCGTCTCCGAACTCCTGAAGACGCTCGGCACCATGTCGCCGGAAGAGCGCCAGACGCGCGGCGCGGCCATCAATGCGTTGAAGACGCGCGTCACCGACGCGATCAACGCGCGCAAGACGGCGCTGCGCGACGCGGCCATCGATGCCCGCCTCAAGGCCGAGACCGTCGATGTGAGCCTGCCGGTGCGCTCGTCGCCTGCCGAACGCGGCCGCATCCATCCGATCAGCCAGATCGTCGACGAGATCACCGCCATTTTCGCCGATATGGGATTCTCGATCGCCGAAGGCCCCGATGTCGAGACCGACTACTACAACTTCACGGCGCTGAACTTCCCCGAAGGGCACCCGGCCCGCGAGATGCACGACACGTTCTTCTTCCCGGCGGACGAGAACGGCGACCGCAAGGTGCTGCGCACGCACACCTCGCCGGTGCAGGTGCGCACGATGGAAGCGCAAAAGCCGCCGATCCGCATCATCATTCCCGGCAAGACCTATCGCCAGGACAGCGACGCGACCCATTCGCCGATGTTCCACCAGGTCGAGGGCCTCGTGGTCGACAGGAAGGCCAATGTCGCCAATATGCGCTGGGTGCTCGAAGAGTTCTGCAAGGCCTTCTTCGAGGTCGACAGCGTCACCATGCGCTTCCGCCCGTCGTTCTTCCCGTTCACCGAGCCGTCCTTCGAGGTGGACATCCAGTGCGACCGCTCGTCCGGCCCGATCGTCAAGTTCGGCGAAGGCACCGACTGGATGGAAATCCTGGGCTGCGGCATGGTTCACCCGAACGTGCTGCGCGCCGGCGGTCTCGATCCGGACGAATACCAGGGCTTTGCCTGGGGCATGGGCCTCGACCGCATCGCCATGCTGAAATACGGCATGCCCGACCTGCGCGACTTCTTCAACGCCGATGTCCGCTGGCTCAGCCACTACGGCTTCCGCCCGCTCGACATGCCGACCTTGTTCGGCGGGCTGAGCGCATAACCGGCATCCAAGGGGAAAAATCATGAAATTCACGCTCTCCTGGCTGAAGGACCATCTCGACACCGACGCCTCGCTCGACGAGATCTGCGAGAAGCTGACGGCGATCGGCCTTGAAGTGGAAGATGTCGACGACAAGGCGGCGTTCAAGCCCTTCGTCATCGCCAAGGTCGTCTCGGCCGAGCAGCATCCCAACGCCGACAAGCTGCGCGTCCTGATGGTCGATACCGGCAAGGGCGATCCGATCCAGGTCGTCTGCGGTGCGCCGAACGCGCGCGCCGGCCTCATCGGCGCCTTCGCCGCCCCCGGCACCTACGTGCCCGGCATCGATGTCACGCTTTCGGTCGGCAACATCCGCGGTGTCGAAAGCCGCGGCATGATGTGCTCGGAAAAGGAACTGGAGATTTCCGACAACCACGACGGCATCATCGAGCTTCCGGCGGATGCGCCTGTGGGACAGAGCTATGCCGGCTATGCCGGCCTTGACGATCCTGTCATCGAGATCAACCTGACGCCGAACCGGCCGGACTGCACGAGCATCTACGGCATCGCCCGCGACCTCGCCGCCTCCGGCCTCGGCACGCTCAAGACGCCGAAGGCGCCGTCCTTCAAGGTCGAGGGCGAGACGCCGGTCAAGGTGAAGCTGGAACTGGGCGGCGACGATCATCTGTGCCCCGGCTTTGCGTTGCGCCTCGTGCGCGGCGTCAGGAACGGCCCGAGCCCGCGCTGGATGCAGCAGCGGCTCATCGCCATCGGCCTTCGCCCGATCAACGCGCTCGTCGACATCACCAACTACATGACCTTCGACCAGGGCCGTCCGCTGCACGTTTTCGATGCCGCCAAGGTGAAGGGCGACCTCGTCGTGCGCCGCGCCGTAGAGGGCGAGAAGGTGCTGGCGCTCGATACGCGCGAATACACGCTGAATCCGGCTAACGTCGTCATTTCCGATGACAACGGCGTCGAGTCCATCGGCGGCATCATGGGCGGCGAACATTCGGGCTGCGACGAAAACACCGTCGACGTGCTGATCGAATCGGCTCTCTGGGACCCGATGAACATCGCCAAGACCGGCCGTTCGCATGGCATCATCACCGATGCACGCTATCGCTTCGAGCGCGGCGTGGACCCGGAATATATGGTTCCCGGCCTCGAGCGCGCGACCGAACTCGTGCTGGAACTGTGCGGCGGCGTACCGGCCAAGGCCGATGTCGTCGGCTACAAGGGCTACACCCCCAAGGTCGTGGACTTCCCCTTCTCGGAAGTGAAGCGCCTGACGGGCCTCGACGTGTCCGAAGCCGAAAGCGCCAATATCCTCACCCGCCTCGGCTTCACCGTGACGGGCTCGGGCGAGCGCGTCTCGGTCGCCGTCCCCTCCTGGCGTCCGGATGTCGACGGCAAGGCGGACCTTGTCGAAGAGGTCATGCGCATCCACGGTGTCGACAACATCAAGCCGGCGCCGCTCGAAAGCCATGCGGCGGTCAATGGCCGCATCCTGACGACGCTGCAGATCCGCACGCGCCTTGCCAAGCGGGCGCTGGCCGCCCGCGGCATGCTGGAAGCCGTCACCTGGTCCTTCATCCCGAAGGCCCATGCCGAGCTGTTCGGTGGTGGCGCACCGTCGCTGGCGCTGTCGAACCCGATTGCATCGGACATGTCCGACATGCGCCCTTCGCTGCTGCCGGGCCTGCTTGCAGCCGCCCAGCGCAATGCCGACAAGGGCTACGGCGACGTCGCGCTGTTCGAAGTCTCCGGCACCTATGAGAACGACCGCCCCGAGGGCCAGCGCCGCGTGGCCGGCGGTGTGCGGCGCGGCACGGCGACGCTCGCCGGTTCCGGCCGCCTCTGGTCGAATGCCACCAAGGGCGGCGGCAAGCCGGTCGATGTCTATGACGCCAAGGCCGATGCGCTCGCGGTGATCGAGGCCTGTGGCCTGCCGATGGGCAATGTGCAGATCGAGCCCGGCGCGCCGGGCTGGTATCATCCGGGCCGTTCGGGAACCATCAAGATGGGCCCGAAGATCGTGCTCGGCTATTTCGGCGAGTTCCATCCGAAGACACTCGGCGCGCTGGACGTCTCCGGTGCGCTTTGCGGCTTCGAGATCTTCATCGATGCCATGCCCGAGCCGAAGAAGAAGGCGACGCGCACCAAGCCGGCGCTCGACCTTTCGCCCTTCCAGGCCGTGAAGCGCGACTTCGCCTTCGTCGTCGACAAGACGGTGGAAGCGGGTGCGATCGTCCGCGCCGCGACCGGCGCCGACCGCAAGCTGATCTCCGCCGTCAACGTCTTCGACGTGTTCGAGGGCGCTTCGCTTGGTGAGGGCAAGAAGTCCGTCGCCATCGAGGTCGTCATCCAGCCCGTCGACAAGACGCTGACGGACGAAGATTTCGAAGCGCTGACGGCAAGGATCGTCGGCAATGTTTTGAAAACAACCGGCGGCACGCTGCGCGCCTGATCCAAGTGAAAACGGGGCGGAGACGCCCCGTTTTGCTTTTCATGAACGATGGTCGCGTTTTGTGAACGCACCATCGCCGTTTTCAGCATTGCAGTCTGGTTAACGACCGCTTAATTGCCTCGCAGGGGAGGTCAATTGAGGTCGAAATGGATTCTGTCGCCAATCTTCTGCCGCTGGCCGCCATGGCCTTTGGCGTTTATCTCTTCTACCGCTGGGTCGTGCGCGACATGAACCGGATGACCCGCCGCTAAGGCGGCGCTTCCGCCTAGGCATTTCCGATAAGGATACCGGCGGCCAGAACGAGGCTGCCGCCCAGCACCACCTGCATCGCCGCGCGCAGGAACGGGGTCTCCATATACCGGTTCTGGATGAAGGCGATGGTCCACAATTCCACGAACACGACCAGGACGGCGATGGTTGTCGCCAGCGTGAAGTTCGGGATCAAGTAGGGCAGCGCGTGGCCCAGCCCGCCCAGCGCCGTCATGATTCCTGAGGCCAAGCCGCGCTTGATCGGCGAACCGCGTCCCGACAGCTTGCCGTCGTCATGGGCGGCTTCCGTGAACCCCATCGAAATGCCCGCACCGACCGAAGCCGAGAGGCCGACGAGGAAGGTCTGCCAGGTGTCCTGTGTGGCGAAGGCGGCGGCGAAAATCGGCGCGAGCGTCGAGACCGAGCCGTCCATCAGGCCGGCCAGACCGGGCTGCACATAGGTGAGGATGAATTGCCGGCGGGCCGTCTGGTCTTCCTGCGCCTTCACGTCGGCGGGTGTGTGCTGCTCGCCAAGCCGCCGGGCGAGCGATTCGTGCGACTTCTCCGCCAGCGCCAGATCGCCCAGAAGCTTGCGCGTGGCCGCGTCCTGCGTACGGGCGGCAGCCGTGAGGTAGAACCGATGCGCGGACGCCTCCATGGCCTCCGCCTGTTCACGGATCGCCTCCAGCGACATGTTGGCGATCAACCAGTCCGGCTTGCGCTCCGGGAAGTCGCGAACGAACTCGCGCCGTACCAGCGGGATGCGATCGCCGAAGCGGGCGATGTGGCGATCGATCAATATCTGGCGGTGGTGGCTTTCCTCCGCCGCCATCTCTTCGAAGACGCGGGCCGAATGGGGATAGGCCTCGCGCAGGGCATCGGCATAGGCGAGGTAGATGCGCCCGTCATCCTCTTCCGAGGAGATGGCGAGCGCCAGGATTTCCTGCTCGCTGAGCGATTCGAGACTGCGTTTGCCAGGGCGGAGGAGACGGGAGAACATCGGCGGCCATTCCAGTTTAGAATTATTCTAAATATAGGACCTACCCTCTCGCCGTCAAGCTCGACATGCGGTGCAGCGGGACGCTAGAGTGGGCCGGTATGACAGCAAGGGACGAGACGTGACCGCCGGACTGAAGCCGCTTTCCGCAAGCCGCGACACGCTGCTCGATCGTCTCGGCCGCCGTATCGCCGACCGACTGCAAAGCCAGACCTCGGGCTACGAGCCCTATACGCCTTCCGATCCTGAAACGCTGGCGCGCACGCTGCGCCCCGGCGACGTGTTGCTGGTGGAGGGCAACCAGAAGGTCTCCGCGGCGATCAAGTACCTGACGCAGTCGACCTGGTCCCACGCGGCTCTCTTCGTCGGCGACGAAATCCCGCTGACGCTCGACCAGGCGGCGCGACCGACGATGGAGCGGCCGCAGCTTATCGAGGTCAATATCGGCGAAGGCTGCGTGGCGGTGCCGCTCACGAAATACCGCACCTATAACACGCGCATCTGCCGTCCGGTCGGGCTGACGCCCGAAGACCGCGATGCGCTGGTCGGCTTCATGGTCTCGCGCCTCGGGCTCAAATACGACCTGAAGAACATCACCGACATGCTGCGCTACTTCCTGCCGACGCCGCCCGTGCCGGTGCGCTGGCGCCGCCGCATGATCGCCTTCGGCTCGGGCGATCCGACGCGGGCGATCTGCTCGACGCTGATCGCCATGGCTTTCGAGGCCATCCGCTACCCGATCCTGCCGGAGGTTACGCGCGCGCCCGGCCGGGCGGCGGCGACCTCTCCCTATTCGCGGGAAGAGATCCTGCATATCCGCCACCACTCGCTCTATACGCCGCGCGACTTCGACCTCTCGCCCTATTTCGAGATCGTCAAACCCACGCTGAAATACGGTTTCGACTACAAGCGGCTGGAATGGGCGCCGGAGCGCAAGGGGCCCTGAAACCTCTGCGGCGATCGGCCGGATTGCGCAGGCCGCAGGCGGCACCTATCTTGCCGGCATGACAGAGCAAGACCGCGACCGCCAGTCCCATTTCGCCGCCATCCGCGCCCGCGCGGAGGCCGAAATGCACGCCATCGGCATCACCGCCGATTTCATTCCGCTGCTGGTGGACACCTTCTATGGCCGCGTGCGGGCCCATCCGGAGCTTGGTCCCGTCTTCAACGGGCGGCTGGCCGGACGCTGGCCGGAGCATATGGAAAAGATGAACCGCTTCTGGTCTGCCGTCGCCTTCAAGGACGGCGGCTATGGCGGCAAGCCTGTCATGGCGCACCAGGGTGTCGCGGGCATGAACCCGCCGCTGTTCCAGACCTGGCTCGGCCTGTTTTCCGCTACGCTCGACGATATCGCGCCCTCGCCCGAGGCGAAGGCGTGGTTCATGGCGACGGCCGAGCGGATCGCGAAGAGCCTGGTGCTCTCCCTTTTCTACAACCCGGCCGACGACGATCCGGCGCTCAGGCGCGCCTGACGCGGATCAGCCCTGACGCAGCGGGGAGATCGAGATTTCGACGCGGCGGTTCTGCGCGCGGCCCATTTCCGATGCATTCGAGGCGATCGGACGCGTGAGGCCGTAGCCCATGGCCGACATGCGGCGGGGATCGACACCGCGCGCGGCGAGATAATTGGCCACGGAATTGGCACGGCGCTCGGACAGATCCTGATTGTAGCCGGCATTGCCGACCGAGTCGGTATGACCGTCGACGTCGATCAGCGTCTTGTCGAACTTGCGCAGCACAGTCGCGACCGAATCGAGCGTCGGATAGAACGGCGGAATGACCTGGTCCTGGTCCGTCGCGAAGGTGACGTTCGAGGGCATGTTGAGGATGATGCGGTCGCCGTTACGCGTAACCGAAACGCCGGTGCCCTGAAGCTGCGCGCGCAGCTCGGATTCCTGCGTATCCATGTAATTGCCGATGGCGCCGCCGGCCAGCGCGCCGATACCCGCGCCGATCAGGGCTGCGTTGCGGCGCTGCACCGGATTGTTGCCGACGAGGAGACCGGCGACGGCGCCCATGCCGGCGCCGATGGCTGCGCCGCCCGCCGTGTTGGAAACCTTCTGCTCGCCCGTATAGGGATCGGTCGTCGTGCAGGCGGAAAGATAGGTCGCGGCGAGCGCGACGAGCAGAGCCTTTTTATACATGTGGGTCCCCGGAGACTTCGATGATTCTGCTTCAACCTAACGATTGCGGCGGGAACATGAAAGAGGGGCGCCATCGCGGCATTCCGGGCACACAAAGCCGGTCACTGTCACCATCAGGCCCGTCCCGATTCCCAGCCGAGCATCGCGCGCTTGCGCGTCAGGCCCCAATGGTAGCCGGTCAGGGCGCCGCTCTTGCCGAGTGCGCGGTGGCACGGCACGACGAAGGAGATCGGGTTGCGGCCCACCGCGGCACCGACGGCGCGAGAGGCGGTCGGCTGTCCGAGCTTTTCGGCAATCGACGAATAGGTGACGGCGCAGCCCATCGGGATGCGCAGCAGCGCCTCCCAGACGCGAACCTGGAAATCCGACCCGATCAGCACGACGCGCAGCGGCTCTTCCGGGTTCCAGCGGGCGGGATCGAAGATGCGGGCCGCGTAGGCCGCGGTCGCCTCGGCATCCTCGACATAATGGGCGTTCGGCCAGCGGGACGACATGTCCTCGAAAGCATCCGCCCCGCCCGCCTGGTCGGTAAAGGCGAGGCCGGCAAGCCCGCGGTCGGTGATCATCACAAGCGCCGTGCCGAAGGGCGACGGATGCAGGCCGTAGCGGATCGTCAGCCCCGCCCCCCGCGCCTTCCACTCGCCCGGCGACATGGCTTCATGCGTGACGAAGAGATCGTGCAGCCGTCCGGGCCCAGAGAGGCCGACCTCGAAGCTCGTTTCGAGCAGCGGCAGCTCCTCCTGACGCAGCAGGCGCTTGGCATGGTCGAGCGTCACGGCCTGGAGGAAGGCCTTCGGCGAAAGGCCCGCCCAGCGCGTGAAGGTCTTCTGCAACTGGCTCGGCGACTGGCCGAGGCGGACGGCAATGTCTTCAAGGCCCGGCTGATCGCGGTAATCCTCGGTGATCATCTCGATGACCTGCCGGACGGTCGCATAGTCCTGGCCATCGGGGGTGATATCGGTCTGCAAGGTCGCGGCAATGTTCATGATCGTCTCCTGTGCCGCTAGAAAAGCACGCCCGCGGCGTGCCCGCCACCCGATTCCTGCCGGCCCGTCAGTAACCGCGCTTCACGCGGGCGAGCGCACCCGAAAAGGCCGAGGCGAAGCGCTCGCGGTCGTCGAGTGGCAGGAAGGTGCCGACATCGGTCTCGCGCCCGTTGCCGCGCACATGCATGGCCGTAATGCCGATCTTCGGCTTGCGGGAGACGAGGAAACGCGCCCAGAACGGATTGAAGGCATATTGCGTCTCGCGGCCGGACGGGCTGATCTTGCGGATGGAGATGCTGGTGCGCGACAGCGACACCAGTTCGCGCGCCTTCGCTGCCCGGTTGTTGAGCCAGAAGGCGCCGAAGAGAACGAGGAAATCGAGGCCGAAGAACAGGGCGACCGGCCACGCGCCCGAGATCAGGAACACGGCCACATGCGCAAGGCTGAGAACGCCGGCGATGAGGAAGAAGATGCGATGGCCGTGGCGGCCGAGCGAACGATAGGGATGCAGCTCGGCCGAGAAGACCGGGCGCTCGTTCATGCTCATGTCGGCCATGCTCGTGTCGGCGTTGCCTTGTGTCATGGCGCATGACTATAGAAGCATCATGGAAAACGGAAAGATCAAAAAGTCGAGAGCTGCCGCGCCCGCCCGCCGCAAGGCGCCGGCGCGGCCGAAAAGCATTTATTCGCAGGACGAGCTGCGCGAGATGTTCCGCCGCTTTTCCATCCAGCGGCCGGAGCCGAAGGGCGAGCTTGAGCATGTGAACCCGTTCACGCTCGTCGTCGCGGTCGCTCTCTCCGCCCAGGCCACCGATGCCGGCGTCAACAAGGCGACGCGCGCGCTGTTCCAAGTGGCCGACACGCCGGAGAAGATGCTGGCGCTGGGCGAGGAGAAGCTGCGCGACTACATCAAGACGATCGGCCTTTATCGCAACAAGGCCAAGAACGTGATCGCGCTCAGCCAGATGCTGATCGACCGCTTCGGCGGCGAGGTGCCGCGCACCCGTGAGGAGTTGGTGATGCTGCCGGGCGTGGGGCGCAAGACGGCCAATGTGGTGCTGTCCATGGCCTTCGGGCAATCGACCATGGCGGTCGATACGCATATTTTCCGTATCGCCAACCGCCTGCGCCTCGCCCCCGGCAAGACGCCCGACGAGGTGGAGGACAAGCTCATCCGCCTCATCCCGGACGAGTATCTCTACCACGCCCATCACTGGCTGATCCTGCACGGGCGGTACTGTTGCAAGGCGCGCAAGCCCGAATGCGAGCGCTGCGTCATCGCCGATCTGTGCAAGGCGCCGGAAAAGACCTGCGACGTGCCGGCCCCGCTTGTCGAGCTGCCGCTCCAGCTGTTCGGTCCGACGCCCTGATCGCCAGGGCTACCAGCCCGCGAAATCCGCAAGAAGGGCCTCATCGACCCGCCCCGCGGCGACATCGGTAAGGGCCTGGTCGAGAATGGCGAGGCCTTCGCGCGCCTCGCTCTCGGTCAGCGTCAGCGGCGGCGTGAATTCGAGCACGTTCGACCGCACACCGACATAATAAAGCACGAGGCCGAGCTGGAAGGCGCGGTAGACCGTGAGGGCGGTCTCCCGCGTTGCGGGCGTCCGGCCGGCGCGATCGCCGACGAGCTCCACGCCGAGCGCAAGGCCATGCCCGCGCACGTCGCCGATCAAGGCGTGGCGCCGCGCGAGCGCATTCAGGCCGTCGCGCAACACACGACCGGTCCTGGCTGCATTCTCGGCCAGGCGGTCGCGCTCGATGGTCTCCAGCACGGCGAGTGCGGCGGCCGCGCAGACCGGGTTGCCGTGCACCGTCTGGAGCGAGAACGCCACCGCATGGTTCATGATCGCCTCCGGCCCGACGACCGCGGAGATCGGCAACCCGCCGCCAAGCCCCTTGCCGAAGACGACGATGTCGGGCGCGATGCCGGAATGGTCGAAGGCGTTGAAGCGCCCCGAACGGCCGAGCCCCACCTTCACCTCGTCCGAGACGATGAGGATGCCGTGCCTGCGGCAACGCTCCTCCACGGCCTTGAAGAAGCCGTCCGGCGGCACCAGCATGCCGCCGTCTGACTGGATGGGCTCGATGAAGAAGGCGGCAATCTCGTCCGGTGCGATCTTTGTTTCGAAAAGCCGGTCGAGATGGGCAAGGGCTGCCTCGCTCGCCGCCTGCGGCGTATCAGCGGCATAGCTGTTGGGATAGGGAACGAGCGTCAGGCCGGCAGCGCGTGTGCCCTGTTGCGCCGGGTGCCCGGAGACGGCCATGGAGCCGACCGTGCCGCCGTGATAGGCGCCGTCGAAGGCGAGAATGCGGGGCCGGCCCGTCGCCGCGACCACCATGCGCGCGACGGTCTCGTTGGCATCCGAGCCGGAATGGCCGAACCAGACGCGGCCACGCGCCCGCTCCGGCACCAGCGACAGGAGCTTTTCGGCAAGCAGAACGCAGGCTTCGTTCGCCGACGAAAGGTAGCTCGCTCCCGCCTGGTCGGAGAGTGCACGGTCGACCGCAGCCCGCACCGCCGGGTGGGAATGCCCGAGGCTCGCGGCACCCCAGGACGCGGCGAAATCGAGAAGCCGCCGTCCGTCGTCTGCCGTGAGATACGCGCCGCTGCCCCCGACGACCGCCTGCGGAAAGAACCGCAGATGCGCCATCGAGGACACCGACTGTCGTTCACGTGCATAGAGGCCGGACATGGGCTTTTCCCCTTACTTCTTGAAGAAGGTGAGGACCTCGTCGAGCTGGACGACGTGGCAGTAGATCATGTTGATGATCTCAAGCTCGCGCTTGTGCAGCTCGTCCGTCGCGGCCGCGCCGCAATCGTCCACGACGACGACGCCGAAGCTCTCGTCGGCAAGGCTGCGTACGGTCGAGGAGACGCACTGGTCGGTGAAGATGCCGCAGCAGATGACATCCTTGATGCCCATATTGTGCAGGATGAGGCGCAGGTTCGTGCCGGTCAGGGCGCTGTCCGTCGTCTTGGTGATGACGATCTCGTCCGCGCGCGGCTCGAGTTCCGGCACGACCTGCCCTTCCGGCAAGTCCTTGGGCAGCAGCAGGTAGTTGAAGCCGGGCTTCTTCTGGCTGAGCGAGCGGTCGCGGCCATCGGGCTTGAGGCAGGCGATGCGCGCGAAGATCACCTCCACCTTGCGCTTGCGGCACTCATCGATCAGGCGGGCCGTGTTGGGAATGACCGTCTGGCGCATGCGGTCGTAGAACGGCTGCCAGCGCGCGGTTTCCTCGGGCGTATCCTTGGGATCGAGATAGGTGTTCTGGATGTCGATGACGAGCAGCGCCGTCGTTTCCGGATCGAGCACGATATCCTCGGGCTCTTCGGCATTCGCATAATAGAAGGAGCGGTAGGCGGTCTTCCAGGTCATGCGGTCTTCTCCTTCTTTCGGCGGCTGCGGGTGAGGATGTGGCCGATCTCGCGGTTGGGGAAGAGACCGCCCGGCCTGACGATCATCACGGCGATCATGGCGAGCGCGAGCACGATTTCCGTCAGGCCGATGACCTGGCCGGAACCGGAGGACGCGGCATTGAGCGTGGCTTCCGTGCCGCGCAGCCCCTCATAGGCGACGGTGATGAGGACCGTGCCGGCAACCGCCCCGGTGACGGTGTTGGCGCCGCCGATCACCAGCATGGTGATGATGAGGAAGGTTTCCTTGAGGTAGAAGGCCTTGGGCGCGAAGGACGTGATGAAATGCCCCCAGAGCGCACCGCCGATGCCCGCGATGAAGGCCGCCAGGATGAAGGCGCGCCAGCGCAGGTGCGGAATGTTCGCGCCGAGCGCCGCTGCGGCGACCTCGTCCTCGCGCGAGGCGCGCAGCAGCTTGCCGGTGCGCGATTCCTTGAAGGCCAGCGCGACGAGCACGACGACCGCGGCCACGATGGCGGCAATCGGCATTTCCGTCGTCTTGGGCAGTCCGAACAGCGTGCGCGGACCGTTGGTGAGCGCGCTCCAGTTGTTCATGATCGTATAGAGCACGACGAGGAGCGCAAAGGAGGTGATGACGGCGGCCGCATCCGAAAGCCGCATCAGCGGGTAGGCGACGACGGCGGCGACGAGGGCCGCGACCACGCCGGCGGCCAGCATGGCGAGCAGCGGCGAGATTTCCACGACCTTCATGAACTCGTAGAGATCCGGCAGCGCCATGCCCTTCATCTGCGCCGGAATCGTCAGCACGGCCGACGTATAGGCGCCGAGCCCCATGAAGCCGATATGGGCGAAGGAAAGCAGGCCCGAATTGCCCATGAAGGTCTGCAGGCCGATGACGAGAACGAGCGAAATCAGGAGGTTCGTGGCAATGCGGTCGTAAAGCCGGATGCCGATCATCTGGCTGCCGACGGCGATGATGGCGATGACGGCGATCAGGATGAGGGCGGTGAGATAGGAATGTTTCATGGGTTCCGCTCCTCAGGTCCGCTGGCCGCTGGCCGGACCCTTGATGAGGCCTTCAGGCCGCCACAGCAGGATCAGGATCACGAGGCTGAAGGTGAAGGCATCGCGGAACTTCAGGAGATCCTGCGACAGGGTGTAGTTGAGCGTGGTGTCGATAAGCGCCAGAAGGAAGCCGCCGACCACCGCGCCCGGCAGGCTGCGCATGCCGCCGATGACGGTGGCGATGAAGGCGACGAGCAGCGGCTCCAGGCCGACGCCGGGCACGACCGTGCCGATACGCCCGATCCACAGCAGGCCGACGACGCCGGCGAGGAAGCCCGAAAGCGCAAAGGCCGAGGAGATGATCAGGTTGGCGGGCACGCCGAGCATGCGCGCCATGGTGAAGTTGGTGGCGGCCGCGCGCATGGCGATGCCGAGCGTCGTCTTGCGCATGAGAAACGCGACGGCGGCCAGCAGCACGATCGAGGCGGCGATGGTGATGAGGTTGCGCACCGGCGTGATCGCCCCGCCGATCGAGACCGTCTGCGAGAAGATATCCGGCAGCGGCACGTTGCGCGGGCGCGGCGAGATGAAGAGCAGGGCCGCGTTCTGCAGCAGGTTCGAGAAGGCGAAGGAGGTGATCAGCACCGCCGTCACCGATTTCGCGCGGACCGGGCGGAAGGCGACGTAGTCGGTGAGGATGCCGAAGACGATGGCCATGACGACGGCAAGGACCGCCATGAGCAGCCAGGGCAGGCCGGAGCCGCTGGTCAGGAACATGGTGTAGCCGGCGACCATGATGAGTTCGCCATAGGCGAAGTTTACCAGCCGCAGGATGCCGTAGATGATGACGAGGCCGAGCGCCATCAGCGCATAGGCGCCGCCGAGGCTGAGCACGTCGATGACGAACTGGATCGCGAAAGCCATGGATCAGCCTCCCAGATAATGTGCGCTGAGATCGCTGGTGGAGCGGATCTCGTCTGCCGTGCCGGACGCGACGATCGCGCCGAGCCGCATGACATAGGCGCGGTCGGCGACGGCGAGCGCCTGGTTCACGTTCTGCTCGACGAGCAGGATGGTCAGGCCGGATTTCTTCAGCGTCTCGATCATCTCGAAGATGCGCTCGACGATGGCGGGCGCCAGACCGAGCGAGGGTTCGTCGAGAAGCAGCACGCTTGGCCGCGCCATCAGCGCGCGGGCGATCACCAGCATCTGCTGTTCGCCGCCGGACAGCGTGCCCGCCGCCTGCGCGGCGCGTTCGGCAAGACGCGGAAAGAGCGTGTGCAGCCTGTCGAGGTTGTCGCGGTTGCCGGCGTGGTCGCGGCGATGGATATAGGCGCCGAGCATCAGGTTCTCGGCGACGGTCAGGTCCGGGAAGACGTCGCGGGTTTCCGGCACGGTGGCAAGCCCCGCGCGGATGACCTGCTCGGGATTGGCCGAGGTGATGTCCCTGCCTTCCAGCGTGACCGCGCCGCCGGATGTCTTCAGCGCGCCGGCGATCGCCTTGATGGTGGAGGATTTGCCCGCGCCGTTCGCGCCGAGCAGGCTGACGAGTTCGCCCTTGCCCACGGTAAAGCTGATGCCGCGCACGGCGCGGATCGTGCCGTAGCTGACGGAAAGGTCGCGCACATCAAGCATGGGCCGCCCCCTTGCCGAGATAGGCTTCCACGACGGCCGGATGGCTGCGCACGTGGGCGGCGTCTCCTTCCGCGATGGTGCGACCGGAGGCCAGGACGTGCAGGCGGTGGCAGAGCCGCATGATGAGACCCATGTCATGGTCGATGATGATGAGGCCGAGGCCGCGGGTCTTGGGCAGCTCGGACAATGTGTGCAGCAATGTCTCTGTCTCGGCGTCGTTCATGCCGGCGGCCGGTTCGTCGAGCAGCAGGAAGCGCGGTTCGGCTGCCAGTGCCCGGGCGATCTCGACACGGCGCTTGTCGCCGTAGCTCAGGCTCTCGCCAAGCTCGTCCGCCTTGTCCGCCAGGCCGAGCTCATCGAGCAGCCCGACTGCCCGCTCGGTGCTGACGGCGCGGGAGACACCCTTGGCGAGGGCCGCGGCCTCCACATTCTCCAGCACGGTCATGCCGTTGAACAGGCGCACGATCTGGAACGAACGGCTCACGCCGGCCAGCGCGATATCGCGGGGCGACAGGCCCGACAGCGTGACATCGCCGGCGGTGATCGTGCCGCCGGCGAGCTTCACCTGGCCGGTGATCGCATTGATCATCGTCGTCTTGCCGGAACCGTTCGGCCCGATGAGGCCCAGAACCTCGCCGGTGGCGACGGAGAGCGAGACATGGTCGAGAGCGCGGAGGCCGGTGAATTCCACCGACACGTCGTTTACCGCAAGACGTGCTTCAGACATGGTTTTTCCGAAAGGTATGGGCCGGCTGATGCGCCGGCCCGGACGGCAGGGATCAGGGCTTCGGCAGCGATTCCGGCTTGCGCCAGCCGACGAAGGTCGGCTTGCCGGCCTTGAGTTCAATCACCGCGGCGGCCTTGTTCGGAACGTGGCCCTCTTCGGCCGTACCGTAGTCGAGTTCGCCGGTGAGCAGCTTGAAATGGCCGTCTTCAAGCGCCTTGGCGAGTGCCGCACCTTCCGTCGTGCCGGCCGCCGTGATGGCCTGGGCGATCATCATGATCGTGTCCCAGCCCGTCGAGACGAAGGAAGTATCCGGATCCTTGCCGAACATCTCCTTGTAGAGGCCGATGAACTTCTCCATTTCCGGATCGGCGCCCGCGCCCATCCAGGTGTGGGTGACGAAGTAGACGTCGTTGCCGAATTTCTCGCCGAGCGCTTCGTGCATGGCCGGATCGTCATAGGCGTCGCCGCCGAGAACCGGCGCATCGTAGCCGACTTCGCGCAGCGCGCGGATGATCACGCCGATATCCGTGCCGTAGGACGAGACGAAGATGACGTCGGGTTTCTTGCCGAGCGCCTGGAGGCGCGAAAGCTGGGCGGAGAAGTTGTTGTCGCCGTTCGTGTAGGTGTCTTCCAGCAGGATTTCGCCGCCGTCAGCCTTGAACTGCTCGACGAAGTACTTGGAGAGCGACTTGGTGTAGGCGATGAACTGGTCGGTGACGACATAGGCCGTCTTCCAGCCCTTTTCCTTCACCGCGAAATCGGCAGCCGTCGCGCCCATCGTGGTGTTCCACATGGAGAGCGTGAACTGCTTGTCGCCGAGCGACCACGAGGAATAGAGCGGGTCGGAGGCGCAGGTCGAGATGCCGACGATATCGGCGGACTGCGCCTCGCGGCTGGCCGGCGAGCCGAAATCGAAGTCGCAGGGTGCGACGATGACCTGGGCGCCCTTGTCGATCAGTTCGACGGCGACGTTGCCGACCGTGACCGGATCGGACTTGCCGTCGATATTGATGAACTCGATCTTCTTGCCAAGCACGCCGCCATTGTCGTTCAGGTACTTCACCGCGACCTGCGCGCCGTTGAAGCCGGGCGTGTCGAGCGGAGCCTGGATACCCGTCATGGACAGCGCGCCGCCGATGACGATCTTGTCGTCATCGGCAAAGGCGGCGGCGGAGGAGGAGGCGAGCACAAGGCCCGCCGCCAGAAGCAATTTGGATGTTTTCATCATGATCGTTCCCCTTGATGAACGCCTTGCGGCTGTGAATGGAATGCGGTCCGGCCTTTTTCTTGTTTTGTGCGGCCCGCCTGAAAGCTCCTTGGTTGATCCCGTCGCGTGATTGTGCCGGGCCGCTTATTGCCCGATTTCCTTGAGCAGATCGTCGGTCGAGATCTGTCGGCAATAGCCCTTGATCGCATTGATCGAGAAGTCGTGCCGCTCCTGCGAATAGGTGCCGCAGGCATCGGGCACGAGCGTCACGAGGTAGTTGAGGTCGCAGGCATCGCGCACCGCCGATTCCACGCACTGGTCCGTCAGGAGGCCGCAGAGCACGATCTGCCGTACGCCGAGATTGCGCAGGATGTAGTCGACATGGGTGGAGACGAAGACGCTCGACGAGCTCTTGGGCAGGACGATCTCATCCTCCAGCGGCGCCAGCTCATCGATGACCTTGCCGTCCCACGAGCCCTTCGGAACGTTGAAGCCGGTGATCTTGTAGTCGAGGCTGCGGTCGCGGCCGTCCTTCGTCAGGCTTTCGATCGTCGTGTGCAGCACTTCGATGCCGGCCTTGCGGAAGCCGGCCAGGAGGCGCTGCATGTTCGGAATGGCGACCTCGTGGATGCGCTTGAAATAATAGCCGTACTTGCCCTCGATATCGGCGTCGGAGACGTCCTTGAACTCGCCGCCGTCACGGCGCACGGAGAAGTTCTGCACGTCGATGAAGAGGATGGCGGATGCGGCCGGATCGAGCGGCAGGTTGCGGGTGGAGGGATGGTCAGCGGCCATCGGAGGATCCTTCAAGGCTTTGGGCTGCGAGGAGAAGCGGACCGGCAAGGCGCTCGGCCCATGCCTCCTGACCGCTCGCATCGTGGATGAGGTCGTTGCGCACTTCGAGCAACACATGCGGAATGCCGCGCCGTTCGCCGTGCACCGGGATCGTGTAGTCGGAGACATCGTCGACGTGGTAGGGCGCGTTGAGCTTGACCGTCACGTCGGCATTCGCCGCGCTGAAGGTTTCGGCAAGGCGCTCCGCAAAGCGCGCGTCCCTATTGTAGAGCAGGCCGAGTTCGAAATCGCGCACCGCGCCGGTCGCGCGCATGACGGGCGTGAAGCTGTGCACGGAAACGAGGACGAGCGGCCCGCCGGCCGCCTGCCGCCGCTCCAGCGCAACGGAGATCGCTTCATGCAGGGGCTGGTGGATTTCCACGAAGCGGCCACGCCGCTGCGCGTCGGAAACATTGGCATTGGCGGGAATGAGCGTTCCGTCGCTCCGCTTGAGAACGCAGTCTTCCGCTTCGAACGGACGGTTGCAGTCGATCACCAGGCGGCTGTAGCGCTGGAGGATGAGAGCGGCATCGAGCCGTTCCGCAAGCCTGCGGGCAAGCCCTTCGGCACCGACGTCGTAGGCGATGTGCCGGTCCATTTCCGCGGATGCGACGCCCAGATCGCCGAGCGCGGCAGGCACGGCGCGGCCGGCATGCTCGCAGGTCAGGAAGATCGGCGAACGCCCGGTCGCGTTGATCCATTCCACGGGGTCCGGGTCGCCAGCATTCAGCAATCTGGACATGTCGCTATCTGCAAGACTGAGCATGAAATGGTATCCGTCGATCGCATCGGCATGGGCCGGTACGAGGGCTTCGATGACAGCCAGTCAAAGAAATTTTCCAATCATAGTCAATCCGATTTTTCCATTTGACTAATTTTTTTCATGGCGCAAATATCCGCCCCAAGAACGGGAACATACCTATGAGCGATGGGAAATCGTCGACGACGGTCCGCACGCGGATCCGGGAGGCTGCCGGGCAGCTCACGGCCAGCGAGCGCAAGATCGCCAATGCCATCCTTGCCGACTACCCCTTCACGGGGCTCGAGAACATTCAGGAACTGGCGGCGAAAACCGGAGTCAGCGCGCCCTCGATCACCCGCTTCGTCAGCAAGATCGGCTGCAGCGGGTTCCAGGACCTGCAACGCCAGCTCATTGCCGAGCTGAAGGAAGGGCAACGTTCGCCGCTCGACCTGAAGACGCGGCAGACGCCGGTCGGCCATTCGGAGTTCCTGTCGGAGTACGTGCGGCGCATCGCCTCCGTCACGCAGGAGATGGCGGCCACGGTTTCCCAGGCGCAGTTCGATATCCTCGCCGACCTGATCGCCGATCCCTCGCGCAACATCTTCCTGCTCGGCGGCCGCGTCAGCAACAATGTCGCGTCCTTCCTGTCTATCCATCTGCGGCAGATCCGCAGCGGCATCTACCACATGTCCGACAATCCCGAGTTCTGGCCGGAACACGTGCTGCGCATGCGCAAGAAGGATGTCGTGCTGCTGTTCGATTTCCGGCGCTACCAGCTCAGCCTCGCACGCCTTGCCGAGACGATCGCGCAAGCGCGCGGCGCGACCATCGTCGTGATCACCGACAAGTGGATGTCGCCGGCCGCCCGCAGTGCCGATCACATCGTCGCCTTGCCGATCGAGGCCGGCACGGCCTGGGATACGGTGGCGGCCGCAATCGTTCTCGTCGAGGCGCTGATCGTGCGCGTCTCCGAGGCCGATTGGGAGGCGACGCAGAAACGCATCAGGGATTGGGACGGCGTACGCTTCTCCATGCCGGGCTACGACCAGGATACGATCAACGGGGACGACGATGAAACGTGAAGAAATGATGGTTGCCTGCTGCGGCGACCTTTCGGGCAAGGTGCGCGGCAAGGCCTTTCCGCTGGCACAGATGGAAAAGCGCCTGAAGCGCGGCGTGGGCTGGACGCCGACCAATGTCCAGATAACCTGCTTCGACGCCATCGCCGAAAGCCCCTTCGGCTCGCTGGGCGACCTCGTGCTCATTCCCGATCCGGCAACCAGTGTCAGCATCGAAAGCGAGGACGGCGCGCCGAACGAGAATTTCGTGCTCGGCAATATCCGCTACACCGATGGCAGGCCATGGGAATTCTGCACGCGCTCGATCCTCGAAGCCGCGCTCGAACGCCTGCAAAAGGTGGCGGGCGTGACGCTCTACGGCGCCTTCGAGCACGAATTCCAGATCAAGCATCTGGTGTCGGAAGTGGGCGGCGCCTTCACGCTGGGCGGCTTCCAGCGGGAGCGGCACTTCTGCGAGGCGATCATCGCCGGCATGCGCACCGCCGGCGTGACGCCAGACACGATCCTCAAGGAGTTCGGCGCCGGGCAGTTCGAGGTGACGATGGGCCCGCAGAAGGGCGTGACCATCGCCGACCATTCCATCATCACGCGGGAGATCGTCGGCCTCGTCGCGCGCGAACTCGGCTACGACCCGACCTTCACGCCGATCCGAGATCCGGCCGGCGTCGGCAATGGCGTGCATGTCCACATGAGCATGCTGGACGCGTCCGGCAATCCCGTGACCCACGATCCCGCCGGCAAGCACGAGCTTTCGGACGTCGCGGGCAAGTTCGTGGCCGGCATCCTGAAATACCTCGACTCGATCATCGCCATCACCGCGCCGAGCGTCGTTTCCTACCTGCGGCTGACGCCGCATCGCTGGAGTGCTGCCTTCAACAATCTCGGCTTCCGGGATCGTGAAGCGTCGGTGCGCATATGCCCGGTCTCCGATATCAGCGACATCGCGCGCGCCGCACAGTTCAACTTCGAATTCCGCGCGGCGGACGGTGCGGCGAACCCGCATCTGGCGCTTGCCGCCATCGTCCATGCCGGCGTGCAGGGCATCGAGGAAGGCCTCGCCGTGCCGGAGGCCACCCAGGAAGACCTTTCGCTGCTCGGCACGGACGCCCTTGCCGCCCGCGGCTATGTCCGCCTGCCGCAGACGCTGGAAGCGGCCTTGCAGCGGTTCCGCGGCAACGAGACGGTGTGCAGCTGGTTCCCGGAGGGCTTCGCGGACGTCTATGTCAAGCACAAGGAAGGCGAGATCGCCTATCTCGCCGGCAAGACGCAGGCGGAAATCTGCGCGGCGTACGAAGACGCCTACTGAGCCGAACCGCCATACGATGATCGAAAGCCGGCACGGTGACGTACCGGCTTTTCTTTACCGCGCCTGTGGAAGCGCGAAGCCGGGGTCCTTGCGGCTCAAGGCCTTGTGCAGGTGCACCATCAGGCCGGCGGCAAAAAGCGGTGTAAGAAGATTGACGATCGGGATCGCCAGGAAGGCCGCGACCAGCAGGCCGGCGATCAGGACCGTGGAAAAGTGCTTTTCGCGAAACCGCCGCGCCTCCTGCGGCGAGCGATGGCGCATGGCGGCGAACTCGAAGAATTCCCGGCCGAGCAGGTAGCCGTTGACGGCGAAGAAGGCGATGAGGTTGACGCCGGGAATGAAGAGCAGGAACAGCGCGACGAGGTTGCCGACGAGCACGATGCCGAGGAACTTGACCGACCCGGCGATGGCCTGGCCCATGGGCAGCGGAACGCCCGGCTTGTCGGCAGGATAATCCCGCTTCTCGATGACTTCGGCGACATCGTCGAGGAAGAAGCCGGCGATGATGGCGGTCACCGGCGCGAGCAGCAGCGCCAGTCCGAGCGCGAGCCCGATGCTGGCGACGATGCCGAACACGAAGGTGAGCCAGCCGGCCCATTGCGGCAGGTCCGGCATGAATGCGCCTTGCAGCCATGGCCAGGCGAAGGCGATGAAGCTTTCGCGCAGACCGAACCACACCACGACGAGGGCGAGGATCGTCAGGCCCAGGACCTTCCAGAAGACGCTGCGCGTTTCGGGGGCGAAGAGGTTGGCAAGCGCAAGCCGGGCGGCGTCGAGGATCATCGAAAACTCCTGTTCGATCTGGCATGTAGGGTGTGGAAAACCGGCCGGCAAGGCAGGAGATGAGCACGGCCCATTAAGGCCGCGTTAAACGACGGGCCCTAGACTTTCGCGCAACCGCAAAAAGCGCGTCTTCGAGAAAACCAGGGAACTGTCATGCATAATGTCCGGATCAGCAGGCTCCTGCCGGCGCTCTTCCTTCTGATGGTCGTTCTGGGGGCGCTGCAAGGGGCGGTCGCCTTCCGGTCGCTGTCTGCGATGACCGGCCATATCGAGCGTATCGGCACCGATCGCATGCCGCAGCTGAGCGCCATCCTGCAACTGAGCCACGCCTTCTCCGATCTCAATGCGATCTACGCGGAACATCTGCTTTCGATGGACCCGGACGAGATCGGCCGCATCGAGGCGCGCATCAAGGAACGCACGGAAGCCTTCGAGGCCATGGTGAAGACCCATGCCGCCGACAATAGCGGCGATGCGGCGGCGATCGCCGGGATCGACACCATCAAGACGACGCTGACGACCTATCTCGACGAAGCCGCCAAGCTCGTGCAGTTCTCCGCCATCGGCGCCAAGGGGCCGGCGCTCGACATCTACAAGGGTTCGATGAAGGCGAGCGCCGATGCGATCACCGCGGCCCTCAACGCGCTCGTGGCACACACCCAGACGGTGACCGACGAAACGATCGAGACCGCGCGCGCCGAGGAAGGCTCCGCCTTCGCGTTGACCTGGGCTTCGCTCGCAGCCGCGATGGGCCTCGCCATTGCCGCGATCTTCCTGGTCAACCGTCGCGTCGTGCGGCCGCTCAACGGCCTTGCAGGCGCAATGAAGCGGCTGGCCGACGGCGATACGGTCGTCACCATTCCCAGCGCCGGCCGCAAGGACGAAATCGGCGACATGGCCGGCACCGTCGCCGTTTTCCGTGACAACGCCGCCGAGCGCCAGCGTCTCGAACGCCAGGCCGAAGACGACCGCCGCCGTGCCGAAAGCGACCGGCAGGCGCGCGAGGCGGAACGCACGCGCGACAGCGGCCAGGTCCAGCAGGCCGTCGCAAGCCTTGCCGACGCCCTGGGCAGGCTTGCCGCCGGCGACATGACCTGCCGCATCGACGAGCCCTTCGAGGGCGATCTCGACCGGCTGCGGGCAGACTTCAACGCCTCCGTCTCGCGCCTCAGCGATGCGCTGCGCGAAGTGGGCGAGAACGCCGCGGCGATCGACGCGGGCGCAAGCCAGATCCGTTCGGCCGCCGACGACCTGTCGCGCCGCACCGAACAGCAGGCCGCTTCCGTCGAGGAGACCGCCGCCGCGCTGGAAGAGATCACGACCACCGTCAAGGATTCGACCCGGCGCGCGGAAGAAGCCGGCGATCTCGTTGCGCGCACACGCGCCGGTGCCGAAAAATCGGGCGAGATCGTGCGGCGCGCCGTCGCGGCCATGAACGAAATCGAGAAATCCTCCAGCGAGATCACCAGCATCATCGGCGTGATCGACGATATCGCCTTCCAGACCAATCTTCTGGCGCTGAATGCCGGCGTGGAAGCCGCCCGCGCGGGCGAGGCCGGCAAGGGCTTTGCGGTCGTGGCGCAGGAAGTCCGCGAGCTGGCGCAGCGCTCGGCCAAGGCCGCCAAGGAGATCAAGTCGCTGATCACCACATCGGGCGATCAGGTCCGCACCGGTGTCTCCCTGGTCGGCGACACCGGTCGCGCGTTGCAGACCATCGTCACCGAGGTGCAGGAGATCAACAGCCACGTGGCCGCTATCGTCGAGGCGGCACGCGAGCAGTCCGTGGGTCTTCAGGAAATCAACACCGCCGTCAACAGCATGGACCAGGGCACGCAGAAGAATGCCGCCATGGTTGAGGAAACCACGGCCGCCAGCCATGGGCTCGCCGCAGAGGTTCAGGCGCTGAACGCGCTGATCAGCCGCTTCAATGTGGGCGGCACGTCGTCGGCATCGAGCCGCACCATGCAGGCACATTTGCATGTCGTGCCCACGACACCGGCCGCGCCGGTCGCTGCCACGCCGGCTCCGGTGCGCAAATCCCCGGGCCAGTGGAACGTCAAGGCCGCCTCCAGCCAGTCCCGTGCCGTGTCCTCTCCCGCGCTCGCGCTCAACGAGAAGATCGCCGGGGCCTTTGGCGCACGCCAGGACACCGGATCGGGCGGGGACTGGGAAGAGTTCTGAGACGCCGGCGACTTACCGGCGTCGTCTCACTTTTCGGGCGGCTGGCCCTGATGTGACAGGATGAGCGCGCTTCCCGCCGTCCGGGGCACGACGCCCAAAGACACCGGCGCCTCGCCTTCCTTTTTCAGCCAGACTTCGAGCGGCCGCTTCTTTTCACCCACATCGGAAACCGGCGTGAGGCGGAGCGCGCCGTTCGTCTCTTCGTAATGCACGAAATGGTCGATTGCGCCTCGTTCGCCCGTGGCGTCGGACACGGGGCGGCCGGCACCGGCGGGCCGCTGCGTGAGCAAGCCGCCAAGCGACAGGACGAGCCCGGCCGCAACGGCAACGCCCGCAAAGGCAAGCCCGCGCCAGAAGCCCAGGGAATTCCAGCAGCCGCCGGAAACCTTGCCTGTAAACACCGCATCGCACGGTCCCATATGCAGGACCTGCCGGTGACCGCCGAAGCCGGCATCGGGTGCGGCATGGGTCGCGTCGTCGCCGAAGGTGGAGAGCGTTTCCTGCCAGCGCCCGACCATCGCGGCAAAGCGCCGGTCGGATGCCAGCCGCGCCTCGACCTTGCGGCAGTCCTCCTGGGAAAGCGCGCCGAGCACATATTCGCCGGCGATCACTTCGTCGCAGCGGGTCTCGCCCATATCTCGGCCGAATGCCGTCATCGCCTTGTGTACTCTCTCGGTTCGCGCAGAGGGCGCGCAACGGTGGTTTTCTTACATATAGGAACACGCGGAGGCATTTTGCCATAGCAAGCACGCCTGGACATCATAATCTTCCCCATGCCGTTGCGCCATCGACGCTGACGCGATGAAAAGCGCTTTCTCGCGCCGACCGACGCATTGTGAAAAGAGGATCATTCCATCGTCACAAAACATGCGTTAAACAGGCGCCCACCCATTCCCGAGAGGCCGCCATGTCCCAATCCGATAGCGAAAACCAAGCCCGCCTTCTCGTTCAGGCCCTGCCCTACATGCAGCGCTACGAGAACAAGACCATCGTGGTGAAATATGGCGGCCACGCCATGGGCAACCCGGAGCTCGGCAAAGCCTTCGCCAGTGACATCGCGCTTCTCAAGCAGTCCGGCGTCAACCCCATCGTCGTGCATGGCGGCGGCCCGCAGATCGGCGCCATGCTGACCAAGATGGGCATCGAATCGAAGTTCGAAGGCGGCCTGCGCGTCACCGACCAGAGGACGGTCGAGATCGTCGAGATGGTGCTCGCCGGCTCGATCAACAAGGAGATCGTCGCGCTCATCAACCAGACGGGCGAATGGGCGATCGGCCTGTGCGGCAAGGACGGCAACATGGTCTTTGCCGAGAAGGCCAAGAAGACCGTCACCGATCCCGACAGCAATATCGAGCGCGTTCTGGACCTCGGCTTCGTTGGCGAAGTGGTGGAAGTCGACCGCACGCTGATCGACCTGCTCGCCAGGTCCGAGATGATCCCGGTCATCGCGCCGGTCGCGCCCGGCCGCGACGGCCACACCTACAACATCAATGCCGACACCTTTGCCGGCGCCATCGCCGGCTCGCTGAACGCCACGCGCCTGCTCTTCCTGACGGACGTTCCGGGCGTGCTCGACAAGGACGGCCAGCTGATCAAGGAACTGTCGGTGGCGCAGGCGCGCGCGCTCATCAAGGACGGCACGATCTCCGGCGGCATGATCCCGAAGGTCGAGACCTGCATCGACGCCATCAAGGCGGGCGTGCAGGGTGTGGTCATCCTCAACGGCAAGACCGCCCATTCCGTACTGCTCGAACTCTTCACCGAGCATGGCGCCGGCACGCTGATCGTGCCCTGACGGCTTTTACCGGCGGCACTGCGCCGCCGGGCCTACAGGAAGAGCAGGCCGAGGATGCCGCAGACGATCAGCAGGCATCCCGCCACTTCCGTGCGGTTCACCCGCTCGTGGAAGAGGAAGTAGGAGGCCATGAAGGTGAAGACCAGTTCGATCTGGCCGAGTGCGCGCACATAGGCCACCTGCTGGAGGCTCATCGCCGTGATCCAGCAGGCCGAGCCCATCACGCCGGTGATGCCGACCAGCGACGAGGACCGCCAGCTCTTGAGAACCTGGACGATCTCGTTCTTGTCCTTCCACAGCATCCAGATGAGCATGAAGATCGTCTGGAAGGTCGTCACGCAGGCGAGCGTCATGGCCGCGCTCATGATCGGCCCCGGCCCGTCCAGTGACAGGGCGGCGCTGCGATAGGCGACCGCCGACACGCCGAAAACGCCGCCTGACGCGATGCCGATCAGCGCGGTGCGGCCCGTCAGCGCCGCGAAGGTATTGCGCCAGGACAGCGGCGCGCGGGCGACCGAGATCAGCATGACCCCGATGACGCCGACGATGATGGCGACGACGGCGCCGGGCGTGATGCGTTCGCCAAGCAGGATGAAGCCGAAGATCGCCGCCTGCACCGGCTCCGTCTTGGAATAGGCGGTTCCGACGGCGAAGTTCCTGAGCGAGAACAGATAGACGAGCAGCATGGTCGCGAAGATCTGCGCGAGACCACCGATCACCGTCCAGACCGCGAAGGTCCAGTTGAGCGCCGGAAACGCCAGGCCGGCGATCCAGTGCAGCGAAAGCGCATAGAGGATTGCCAGCGGGAAACCATAGCCGAAGCGCACGAAGCTCGCGCCGCGCGTACCGAGCGAGCCCTGAAGATGCTTCTGCAGGGCCGAGCGCAGGTTCTGCAGGAAGGCGGCGGCGATGGTGATGGGAATCCAGAGTTCCATGCACTGCCGCTAGCACGCCGGTTTGCGCAAATCCATCGGCAGCGAAAGCGGCGCCTCAAATTTCCGTTTGCCGCCGCGCGGGCCCATGGCATAAGGCGGCCATGACCGATCTTCCGAACAAAGCCGACTTCGCCCATGTGCGTGACTGGGTCTTCGACCTCGACAACACGCTCTATCCGCACCACGTCGATCTCTTCGCCCAGATCGACAAGAACATGACGGCCTATGTCTCGGCGCTGCTCGGCCTGTCGCGCGAGGACGCGCGCGCCCTGCAGAAGCAATATTACTACGACCACGGCACGACGCTGAAGGGCCTGATGATCCACCACGACATCGACCCGCTGGACTTCCTGGAAAAGGCGCATGCCATCGACTACGGCGTGCTGTCGCCGGACCTGTCGCTGGGCGAGGCGATCCGGGCACTGCCGGGCCGCAAGTTCATCTTCACCAATGGCAGCGTCAAACATGCCGAGATGGCCGCAAAGGCGCTCGGCATCCTCGACCATTTCGACGACGTCTTCGACATCGTGGCGGCCGAATACATGCCCAAGCCGGCGGGCGCGACCTATGACAAGTTCATGGCGCTGCACCGCATCGAGACGCAGCAGGCGGTGATGTTCGAGGACCTGCCGCGCAATCTTCTCGTGCCGAAGGCGCTCGGCATGAAGACGGTGCTGCTCATTCCGCAGAACGAGAACCACGAATTCGTGGATGCCTGGGAGAAGCGTTCGGAAGAGGACGAGCATATCGATTATGCGACCTCCGACCTCACGGCCTTTCTGAACGCGCTTCTTTGACATTCGGCCGGCCACATTCCTGACACGGAAAAAACCCTTTCCCGTCAAAGGATTCAATTACCAATTTGTAACTGGCCACGGCCGTCTTTCCCTCTATCCTGCGCTCCCAAGGGACGACAATGGATGAAAGGAACGACCATGGCTAAAAAGGAACTCCTTCTCGGCGCCGTTGCCGCCAGCCTTATCTTCTCGGGCCTCGCCGCCCCGGCCTTTGCCGCCAAACACGAAGGCAAGCACGGCAAGCACCATGCCCGCCATGCCGCGATGATCGAACGGCTGGATACGGACAAGGACGGCAAGGTGACGCTTGCCGAATTCAAGGCCAATGCAGCCACCGCCTTCAAGACCTTCGACGCCAATGGCGACGGGCAGGTGACGAAGGACGAGATCAAGGCGCGCCACGCCGCGTTCAAGGATGCCCGCAAGGCCATCCGCGCCGCCGCCGATGCGGACAAGGACAAGGCCCGCGAGACACTGCGCGCCGGTGGCCCCTACATGCTGCCGGGTGCGGGCAAGATGTTCGACCGCGCCGATACCGATAAAAACGGCACGCTCTCGGAAGCCGAGGTCATGGCTGCCGCCGAAAGGATCTTCGAACGTCGCGACACCAACAAGGATGGCGCCATCGACGTGGCCGATGCCGGCGGCAAGGGCAAGTGGCACGGCAAGAAGAGCGAGGAGCGTGCGCAGCGCATGCTGGAGCGCGCCGACACCGACAAGGACGGCAAGATCTCGCAGGCCGAGATGCTCGCCTATGCCACGACGACCTTCGAGCGGTTCGATACGGACAGGAACGGCGAAGTGAGCAAAGCAGAAGTGGACGCCAGGCGCGAAGCGTTCCGGGATGCCCGCAAGGCGTTCCAGGCGGTGAAGGCGACTGACGGCGAGGCGAAGGACGCCGCGCGCCAGGCGATGCGTGACGCGCGTATCGACCGCATGGGCGCACGCATGTTCGAGCGCGCCGACACCGACAAGAACGGTGTCCTGACGAAGGCGGAGATGGAAACCGCCGCCGCCGCTCTCTTCAAGCAGCGCGACCGCAACGGCGACGGCTTCATCACCGCCGACGAAATGGTCATGAAACGCCACCAGAAATAGAGCATTTCCAGCCGAAGCGGGAGCGCTTCGGCATCGGACAATGCTGCGAAACGACAGAGCATTCCCTGCCAGCACGTCCAACTGAAACGCCCCGGCCATGCCGGGGCGTCTTTTATTGGCGGCAGTGCATGGCCTGCCTCATGTCAGGCTTCAGCCACGGCATGCTCGGCTTCGAGCTTCTCGTAGAACTTCACGATGATGTCCCAGGCCTCCTCGGCCGTCTCAACGAATTCCAGGAGTTCGACATCGCCGGGCGCGATGGTGCCGAAGGCGGCAAGGGCATCGAAGTCGATGATCTTGTGCCAGAATTCCTTGCCGAACAGGATGAGCGGAACGAGCGCCATGCGGCCGGTCTGCATCAGCGTGACCGTCTCGAACAGCTCGTCCAGCGTGCCGAAGCCGCCCGGGAAGACCGTCACGGCCTTGGCGCGCAGCAGGAAATGCATCTTGCGGATCGCGAAATAGTGGAAATTGAAGCTGAGCTCGGGCGTGACATAGGGGTTCGGCGCCTGCTCGTGCGGCAATACGATGTTGAGGCCGATGGACGGTGCGCCGACATCGGCCGCGCCGCGGTTGCCCGCTTCCATCACGCCCGGCCCGCCGCCGGTCACGACGACATATTCCTTGAAACCGAGCTCCGCCGACTTCTCGGAGCACATGCGCGCGAATTTGCGCGCTTCCTCGTAATAGATCGAGGCCGCTTCCAGATTGACGCGCTGCGTTTCGTTGCGGGCCGCCCAGGCATCCTGCCCGGGCGCGGGAATGCGCGCGCCGCCGAACATCACGATGGTCGACTTGATGCCGTGCTCGGACAGCATCATCTCCACCTTCAGGAGTTCCAGCTGGAGACGCACCGGACGCAGTTCCTCGCGGCAGAGGAAATCGTCGTCGACATAGGCAAGCCGATAGGCCGGGTGGGCCGATTGCGGCGTCTGCGGCACGACGGAAGCGCGATGCTTGTCCTGCGCGCTGTCGGCCAACGGATCCCACACGCCGTCCTTGCGGCGCAGATTCTTTTTCTTCAGTCTTGCCATCACTTTTTCCTGTCTCGCCGCCGTGCGGAATCACCATTGCGTCCGTGCGACAGTATCTGCCGGAAAAGGGCTTCATCTTTTCCGGCACTTGCTCTAGAGCATTTCGCTGATTGATGAAATCGACCTTCCGGCCTGCCGACAAGCGAAAATAAGCGTCGAAGTTTAAGGAATTCCGATGAGCACGTCCGATCTCGCCACCCTTTCCGCCATCATCGAGCGCGCCTTCGAGGAACGCGACGGTGTCAGCACCGGCACGCGCGGCGAAATCCGCGATGCGGTCGAGACCGCGCTCAACCTGCTGGATGCAGGCAAGGTGCGCGTCGCCGAGCGCGGCGAGGACGGCAACTGGACGGTGAACCAGTGGCTCAAGAAGGCCGTGCTGCTCTCCTTCCGCCTCAACCCGATGGAAATCGTCAAGGGCGGCCCGGGCGAGTCCTCCTGGTGGGACAAGGTGCCCTCCAAGTTCGACGGCTGGAGCGTCAATGAATTCGAGAAGGCCGGCTTCCGCGCCGTGCCGAACTGCGTCGTGCGCCGCTCCGCCTATATCGCGCCGAACGCCATCCTGATGCCCTCCTTCGTCAATCTCGGCGCCTATGTCGGCGAAGGCACCATGGTCGATACCTGGGCGACCGTCGGTTCCTGCGCGCAGATCGGCAAGCATGTGCATCTCTCCGGCGGCGTCGGCATCGGCGGCGTGCTGGAACCCATGCAGGCCGGCCCGACCATCATCGAGGACAATTGCTTCATCGGCGCGCGCTCGGAAGTCGTCGAAGGCTGCATCGTGCGCGAGGGCTCCGTGCTCGGCATGGGCGTGTTCATCGGCAAGTCGACCAAGATCGTCGACCGCGCGACCGGCGAAGTGACCTATGGCGAAGTGCCGCCCTATTCGGTCGTCGTCGCCGGCTCCATGCCATCGGACAAGACCATGCCGAACGGCCTGCCCGCGCCCAGCCTCTATTGCGCCGTCATCGTCAAGCGCGTGGATGCCCAGACCCGTTCGAAGACCGGCATCAACGAACTTCTCCGGGATTAATTCCCGATGGCCGTGGAAGAGCAGCGACCGCGTCTCGCCTGGCTCTTCTTCGGCTGGTCGGGTCGCCTCAGCCGCGCGCCCCATGCGCTCGGCTGGGCCTTCTGGCTGACGGTCCTGTCGGCCTCCTTCACCCGCGTCCTTGCCGTGCCGGAGGATCATCCGTCCTTCGTCCCGTGGGTTCTCATCTTCCTGGCGCTGGCGGTCGTCTCGACGATCTCCTCGCTGATGCTTTCGGTCAAGCGGGTGCACGACATGAACCTGCCCGCCCCTCTCATCCTCTGCCTCTTCGTTCCCGCGCTTTCGTTCTTCGCGCTCTTCGTGTTTCTCGTTTGGCCCGGCACCCAGGGGCCGAACGACTACGGACGCCTGCCCGACCGCCCGATGGACTGACTGCCGCGCTCCTCGCGCGCGTGACAGCTTGCGAGCGATGGGCTACATCTCGATTCCCTCTGTTTCCGTGCCGTGATCGCATGCCCATGACCTCTGCCGACCCGATTGCCAATCTCGCCACCCTGATCCGCTGCCCGTCCGTGACGCCCGCCGAGGGCGGCGCGCTGACAGCCCTTGCCGCCATGCTGGAGCCGCTCGGCTTCACCGTGGAGCGCATGGTGGCCCGCGAACCCGGCATGCCCGATATCGAGAACCTCTATGCCCGCATCGGCACGGACGGCCCGCATCTGATGTTTGCCGGCCATACCGACGTCGTGCCTGTCGGCGACGAGGCTGCCTGGACGCATGATCCGTTCGGCGCGGAGATCGCCGGCGGCGAGATGTTCGGCCGCGGCGCCGTGGACATGAAGGGCGGCATCGCCTGCTTCGTCGCCGCCGTCGCGCGCCATATCGGGAAACACGGCCCGCCGACGGGTTCCGTCTCCTTCCTCATCACCGGCGACGAGGAAGGCCCGGCCGTCAACGGCACGATCAAGCTGCTCGAATGGGCGGCCGCCCGCGGCGAGCGCTGGGATGCCTGCCTCGTGGGCGAGCCGACCAATCCCGATCAGCTCGGCGACATGATCAAGATCGGCCGGCGCGGCTCCGTCTCCGGCACCGTGACGGTGCATGGCGTGCAGGGTCATGCCGCCTATCCGCACCTCGCCGACAATGCCGTGCGCGGCATCGTCGCGCTGACGGACGCCCTGATGGACCCGCCCTTCGACGCCGGCACGGAAAACTTCCAGCCGTCGAACCTCGAAGTGACCACCATCGACATCGGCAACCGCGCCACCAATGTCGTGCCGGGCAAGGCGACCGCCAGCTTCAACATCCGCTTCAACGACACCTGGACGGCCGAGACCGTCATGGCCGAGATCGTGCGCCGGCTCGATGCCGCGGCCGCCGACGAGAGGCTGCGGCCCGGCCGCAGCCCCGTGCGCTACGATATCGCCTGGGCCGAACGCCCCAGCCATGTCTTCCTGACGCGCAACAACCAGCTGATCGCCTCGCTGTCGGGCGCGGTGGAGGCGGTGACCGGCCGCGCGCCGAAGCTGTCGACGACCGGCGGCACGTCCGATGCCCGTTTCATCAAGGATTATTGCCCGGTCGTCGAGTTCGGCCTTGTGGGGCAGACCATGCATATGGTGGATGAGCGGGTGGCCGTCGCCGATCTCGAGACGCTGACGTCGATCTACGAGACCTTCATCGAACGCTGGTTCGACAATGCCCGGTCTTGACGAGGTCCTGCATTATCTTACCGGCGTCGTTCTGCTGCTGCGCCAGAAGCAGGAAGGCTTCGGCTGGCTGGACCTGACGATGCGCGGCTTCACGCGGTCGTTCTGGGCGATCGTGTGGTGCCTGCCGGCCTTTGCCGTGATCTGGGCATCGTGGCGGCTCTATTATCTCGCCGCCATGCCCGCCGATACGCCGGCGGGCTTCAATTTCCTGGTGAAACTCGCCGTCATCGACGTCGTCGGCTGGATGCTGCCGCTCGCGCTGCTGGCGGTGCTTGCCGGCCCCTTGGGCTACGGCAAGTATCTCGCAACGCTGGTGACCGCCAGCAACTGGGTCGCGATCCCCTTTGCCTATGCGGCCGCCATTCCCTTCGCGCTGACGCTCGTGCTGCCCACAAGCGCGCCGTTCGCCGGCCTGCTTCTCTACGTGGTCTTCGGCGCCAGTGTCGTGCTGCAGTACCGGCTGGTCTGGATGTGCGTCGGCAGGCAGGCCCTTCTGGCCGCGGCCATCACCGCGATCTTCGTGCTGCCGCCAATGATCGTCGGACAGGAACTGCAGCGCCTTCTCGGCACGATGCCGGTCTGATCAGTAATCGACAGCCATGAAGTAAAGGCCATCGGGCGGCGCGACGGGGCCGCAGGCCTTGCGGTCGCGCGCCTCCAGCGCCGCGCGCACATCGCCGGCCGTCCACTTGCCCTCGCCGGCCAGCTTCAGCGTTCCGGCAAAGGAACGGATCTGGTTGTGCAGGAAGCTTTGCGCGGACACACGCATCTCGATGAGATCGCCGTTGCGCGTCACCTCCAGACGGTCGATGGTGCGCACCGGGCTGTTCGCCTGGCATTGGGCCGCGCGGAACGTCGTGAAGTCGTGTTTTCCCACCAGCATCTGCCCGGCCGCGTGCATGGCGTCGTGATCGAGGTCTTTGGCGACGAACCAGGCGCGGTTCGCCTCCAGCGCCAGCGGCGCCTTGCGCGAGATGATGCGGTAGAGATAGTGCCGCTTCTTTGCGGAGAAGCGCGCATCGAAATCGTCGGGCGCCCGTGCCGCATCGAGAATCGCGACCCGCTCGCCGGCCATGCCGAGATGGGCGTTGAGGGCGTTGCGGAGCGTATGCTCCTTCCAGTCGCGCGTCAGGTCGGCATGGGCGACCTGCCCCATGGCGTGCACGCCCGAATCCGTGCGCCCCGCACCGCGGATCGAGACGGTCTCACCGGTCAGCGACAGGATCGCGGCCTCGATGGCGCCCTGGACGGAGGGACCATTGTCCTGCCGCTGCCAGCCCACATAGGGCGTGCCGTCATATTCGATTACGAGCTTGTAGCGCGGCATCAGGCCAGGACCTGACCGGGCGCGACCGGCGTGCCGCGCAGGAAATCGGCGGCATCGAGCGGCTTGCCGCCGGCCTTCTGCAAGCGCAGGAGCCGGACGGCGCCCTTGCCGCAGGCGATGGCCAGCGCATCGTCGAGTACCGTGCCGGCGGGATGCGCGGCGCTTTCATCGACGAGCGCGCTTGCCAGCACCTTCACCCGTTCCGGCTTGCCGGCGACGGGCAGTTCGAACCACGCGCCGGGAAACGGCGAGAGGCCGCGGATATGGTTGTGCACATCCTTAGCCGGCTTCGAAAAACCGATACGGGTTTCGGCCTTGTCGATCTTGGCGGCGTAGAGCACGCCCTCCTCGGCCTGCGGCGTCAGCGGCAGGCTGCCGGCCTCCAGCTTCGCCATGGCCTCGACCATCAGCGCGCCGCCTTCCTGCATCAGCGCATCGTGCAGTTCGCCTGCAGTCATGGTCTCGCCGATCGCCACGCGGGCGGTGAGTGCGACGGGGCCGGTATCGAGGCCCTTGTCCATCTTCATGATCATCATGCCGGTCTCGGCATCGCCCGCCATGATCGCCCGCTGGATGGGGGCCGCCCCCCGCCAGCGCGGCAGGAGCGAGGCATGGCCGTTGTAGCAGCCGAGGCGCGTGCCGGTGAGGATCGCTTCCGGCAGCAGCAGGCCGTAGGCCACGACGACGGCGACACCCGCCTTCAGGGCGCGGAACGCCTCGCGCTCCGCGTCCTCACGGAAATTGACGGGCGTGTGGACGGGAATGCCCAGCCGCTCCGCCGCCTGGTGCACGGGGGATTTCACCAGTTCGAGGCCGCGGCGGCCGGCCGGGCGCGGCGGCTGCGAATAGACGGCGACGATCTCGTGGCCCGCCGCGGCCAATGCCGTCAAGGTCGGGACGGAGAAGCCCGGCGTGCCCATGAAAATGATGCGAAGGGCCATCGGTCAGCCTCCGTGAAAGCAGTTCGGCAAAACCGCAAGGCGGTCTTGCGCCTTGAACCGCGTGAAAACGAAGCCGCAGCAATCGCGCTCAGAGCGCCTTGCTGCCGCGCAGCTTGGCGGCCTTGGTGAACTTGCGGATCACCATTTCGCGCTTCAGCTTGGAAATGTGGTCGATGAACAGCACGCCGTTCAGGTGATCGATCTCGTGCTGGAGGCAGGTCGCCAGAAGGCCGTCGGCCTCCGTCAGCTGCTCCTTGCCGTCCCGGTCGAGATGCCTGACCTTGATCGCTGCCGGACGCTCGACTTCCGCGTAATAGTCGGGGATCGAAAGGCAGCCTTCCTCGTAAACCGAACGCGCATCCGTGGCGGAGACGATTTCCGGATTGATGAAGACGAGCGGCTGCTTGTCCTCGCCATCCTTCGACACGTCGAGCACCAGCATGCGGCGCGCAACGCCGATCTGGATGGCGGCAAGGCCGATGCCCGGCGCGTCGTACATGGTTTCCAGCATGTCGTCGGCGAGCTTCTTGACCTCGCCATCCACGGTCTCGATGGGCTGCGAGACCTGGCGAAGGATGGGATCGGGAAGGATAATCAGCGGCTTGATGGTCATGCGCCTCCTTAACCTGCTTTTTTCGGGCTTTCAATCGGCTTGCACGACCGGACAGCGGCTTTGTTCACGGTATGATCTGGTTTTTGCCGTCATCCGTGGTATGGTCGCGGCATGATCGATCCTGCCCTTGATACGCTTCTCACCTCCACGCTCGACCGGCTCGGCGGAACCGGGCCTGCGCTGGCCCTGCTTCTCGCCGTCCTGATCCTGGTTTTCGGCCTGCTTTCGGCCCGCCGCAGCCAGGCGCGCCAGCGCGAGGCGGCGAGCCTCGCGGAGCTGCGCTTCGCCGAACTGCTCAAGGCGCAGACGGAGATGCAGGGGCGCGTCGCCGCCATGGCCGAGGTCTTCGGCGCCAAGCAATCCGAGACCAACCAGGCCATCAACACCCGGCTCGACGGGCTGACGCAGCGGCTCGGCCAGTCGATTTCCGAACAGACGCGCGCGACCCACGAGAACCTGCGCCGCCTGCAGGAGCGGCTCGCGGTGATCGACAACGCCCAGACCAACATCCAGTCGCTGGCCAAGGACGTGGTGGGGCTTCAGGCCATTCTCTCCAACAAGCAGACGCGCGGCGCCTTCGGCCAGTCGCGCATGGAGACCATCATCGCCGATGCGCTGCCGTCCGGCGCCTATCAGTTCCAGGCGCAGCTGGCGAGCGGGGTGCGGCCGGACTGCACGATCCGCATGCCGAACGGCCAGCCGCCGCTCGTCGTGGACGCGAAATTCCCGCTCGAAGCGTGGAACGCCATGTCGGACGCGCGCTCGCCGGAGGCCGCGAAGATCGCCGCCCAGCAATTCCGCCGCGACATGGAAGTCCACATCCGCGATATCTCGGAAAAATACCTGATCGCCGGCGAGACGCAGGATACGGCCTTCCTCTTCGTGCCGTCCGAATCGATCTTCGCCAGCATCCACGAGAATTTCGAGGCCGTCGTGCAGCGGGCGCACCGCGCCCGCGTCGTCATCGTCTCGCCCTCGCTGCTGATGCTGTCGGTGCAGGTGCTGCAGGCACTGCTGAAGGACCAGCGCATGCGCGAGCAGGCCCATGTCATCCAGGGCGAGGTCGCGCGGCTGATGGACGATTTGACGCGGCTCGACGACCGGGTGCGCAAGCTGCACGGCCATTTCACCTCCGCGCAGAAGGATGTGGACCTGATTTTGACGTCGACGGAGAAGCTTACCCGGCGCGGCGCGCGCATCGGCGAGCTGGAATTCGAGACCGTCGCCGCCCTTTCGGAGAGCCCCGATGCGGTTGCCGAGGGACGAACGGCGCCGCCGCGGCTGAGGGTGGTTGACGAGGACTGACTGCCTCGGGCAGTGTCCGGCGGAAACGACAAAGGGCTATTTTCATGATCACCGTCTTCGGCTCCATCAACATGGACCTCATCGCCACGCCGGAACGCCTGCCGAGACCCGGCGAAACGGTGATGGGAACCAGCTTCACCACCGCTGCCGGCGGCAAGGGCGCCAACCAGGCGCTTGCCGCGCGCCGCGCCGGCGCGATGGTGCGCATGGCCGGCGCCGTGGGTGACGATCGCCTGGGCAGCCAGGCGCTGGCGCTGCTGGCCGATGCCGCCGTGGATCTCAACGCCGTGCGCTATCCCGCCGAGGCGACGGGCACCGCCCACATCCTCGTCGCCCCTGACGGCGAGAACATGATCGTCGTCGTTCCCGGCGCCAACGGCACCGTCAGCGACGAGGACGCCCGGCGCGCTATCGCGGCCATGTCGCGCGGCGATTACCTGATGCTGCAATTCGAAATCCCGACGAGCGCGATCGAGGCCGCGCTGGCCGCAGCCAGGCAGAAGGGTGTCGTCTCCATCATCAACATCGCGCCGTTCAATGCCGAGGCCAAGCGGCTGGGTGGCACGGCCGACATCCTCGTCGCCAATGAAACGGAATTCGATCTCTTCGTCGGCAAGGGCGAGCTGTCCGACGAGGAGCGGGAAGCCGTCATGCATCGCATCCACGGCGAGAACGGCCAGACCATCATCGTCACGCTCGGGGCGGACGGCGTCGTCGCCATCCGCAAGAACGAGATCTACCGGGCCGCCGGCCTCAAGATCGAGCCGGTCGATACGGTCGGCGCGGGCGACACGTTCTGCGGCTACCTGGCCGCGTCGCTGGATGCCGGACTTGCCTTCAAGGACGCACTGCGCCGTGCGGCCGTCGCGGGTTCGCTTGCCTGCCTGAAGCCCGGCGCCCAGCCGTCCATCCCCTTCGCAAATGCCGTCGACGCGGAAGTCTGACGCCATCGCGCGGCCCGTTGCGGGGGAACTTCGCAACGGGGACACCGCGTGTCGTTTTGCCCGCGACGCCCGGTAATTCAGCGATCCCGCTGACACTGGGGATCGAAATTTGGCTCTTTATTAATATTCTACAGAGTATTGAAATCCTCAAACCACCGACGTTGCGAAAAGCGGCCCGGGCGGTCCAGGACGCAGGTCGCGCGCCTCGCACTCCATGATGGAGCCCATCCCGACAATCGAACGTGCTTCTCCGCGGCACCCGCCGCGGACGCTTCCTATCGTGAGGATTTCATGTTCAAGTTTCAGGCCAAGTCGCTCGCGACGAAGCTCATCGCAGTGACCGGCGGCACCATCGCCCTGGTGCTGCTCGCCTCCAACACCGTGCTCATCCAGCAGAGCCAGGATCGCGTCGCCGGCCTCGTCTATTCGGAGGCGAATACGGAAGCGAAAGCCATCGCGTCCGACATCGCGACCGATATCGGACAGCTCGCCAGCGCCGCGCGCTCGATGGCCGGCGTGATCGAGCAGGGCCATGCCAACGCTCACTTCGACCGAAAGGAAGTGGTCGATATCATCAAGGCCAATGCGGAGAAGAACGACTTCGCGCTGGGCAGCTGGTTTGCGGAAGAGCCCAATGCCTTCGACGGCAAGTCGCGCGAGACGGGCGAATCGCTGGAGACCGGCACGTTCAAGGATGGTTCGTTCAATCCCTACTGGACCAAGCGCAAGGACGGCTCTATCGCACTCTCCACCTTCGAATCCGATTACAAGGCCGAGTGGTATGCCTTGGCGGCGAATTCAGGCAAGGGCGCGATGACCCAGCCTTACAAGGAAAGCTCGACCGGCGAAGGCTTCACCATGGCCTCGATCGCGTTTCCTGTCGTCTCGGACGGCAAGCGTATCGGCGTCACCGGCGTCGACGTCTCGCTGAAGACCCTCTCCGACAAGCTGAGCAAGCTGGCGCCGTTCGGCGAGGGCCGCGTGCTGCTGCTGTCGCAGACCGGCAAGTGGCTCGTCGCGCCGAATGCCGACCTCGTCATGAAGCCCTATGAAGGTGTCGGCGAGGATATCGTCAAATCCGCGCTCTCCACGGGCAAGCCGGGTCTCGTCGAGAACGTGACCTTCGACGAACTCGCGGCCTTCGATCGTGTCGTCTACCCCTTCGCGCTGCCGGACATCAACACGTCCTGGATCGTGCTCGTCGATGTGCCGCGCGCGGCGATCAATGCGCCCGTGCAGGATCAGACCTTCATGATGATCATCGGTGGCCTCATCGTTCTGGCCGCCGTGCTGACCGGGCTCTACGTCGCGGTGCGCGTGTTCGTGCAGAAGCCGCTTGCCGGCCTTGTCCGCGACGTCGATGCGCTGAGCGGCGGCACCTACACGCAGCCCGTCAGCGGGCAGGACCGGTCCGATGAAACCGGCGCCGTCGCCAAGGCGCTGGAAGGGTTCCGCCACCAGCTCGCCAATACCCGCACGCTGGAAGCCGAAGCCAGCCGCCAGCGCGAGCTGACGGAAGCCGAACGCAGCCGCTCGGAAACGGAGCGCGCGGAATCGAGCGCCCTGCAGCGCGAGATCGTCGCCCGCCTCGGCGACGGCCTCGCCCAGCTCTCCGAAGGCAACCTGGCCTTCCGCCTTTCGGGCGATTTCCCGGGGGAATACGGCAAGCTGAAGACCGACTTCAACTCCGCCATCGCCAGCCTCGAGGAGACGATCCAGACGGTCAACGCCTCCGTCGGCAATATCGGCGGCGGCACCAGCGAGATCTCCAAGGGCGCGGCCGATCTTTCGCACCGCACCGAGCAGCAGGCCGCAAGCCTCGAGGAGACCGCGGCCGCCCTCGACCAGCTGACCTCGCAGGTCAATTCCAGCGCGGAGAATGCCCGGGTCGCGGCCAAGTCCGTCGAAACGGCGAACGAGGATGCGAGCCGGTCGGGCGAAGTCGTGCAGAAGGCGATCGATGCGATGCACGGCATCGAGAGCTCCTCGCGCGAAATCTCCAACATCATCGGCGTGATCGACGACATCGCCTTCCAGACCAACCTTCTGGCGCTCAATGCCGGCGTGGAAGCGGCGCGCGCCGGCGAAGCCGGCAAGGGCTTTGCGGTCGTGGCGCAGGAAGTGCGCGAGCTTGCCCAGCGCTCGGCCAATGCCGCCAAGGAGATCAAGACGCTGATCAACACGTCGGAGTCCCAGGTGCGCGACGGCGTCAGCCTCGTCGGCCGTGCGGGCGACGCGCTGGAAAACATCGCCCACCAGGTGAACCAGATCAACGATCTCATCCGCCAGATTTCCTCTTCCGCGTCCGAACAGGCCGTGGGGCTCAAGGAAATCAACGCCGCCGTCAACCAGATGGACCAGGTCACGCAGCAGAACGCCGCGATGGTGGAGGAAACCACCGCCGCCAGCATGGCGCTGAACGACGAAGCCCAGACGCTGAAGTCGCTCGTCGCGCGCTTCCGCTCCGGCTCGGCGGTGACGGCAAGCGTGCAGCCGATACAGCAGGCGGCACGCCCGCAGGTCCAGCCGCAGCGCGCGGCCTACCAGCCCGCCCGCACGGCCAGCCGGCCGGTCCCGCAGGTTTCCGGCAACACGGCGCTGGCGCAGGACGACTGGGAAGAGTTCTGAGCCGCTCCCGCGATCAAAGCAAAAGGCCGGCGTTTCCGCCGGCCTTTTTCGTTTGGGGGCGAGGCTGCCTGGGCTACTTCGGCTGGCTCGGCTGTGCCTGCAGCCGCCCGCGTGAGCGCGACCGCGTGGCGTTGGCAAGCCGTTGCGTGGCTTCCTTGAGTTCAAGCTCGGAGAAGAGCCGCTGATATTCCGGCCGCAGCATCAGCGCCTCCATGGAAAGCTCGGCCTTGCCCGCATCGAGCAGACGCTCCAGGCCGGTCGTGCCGGGTTTGAAGACGAGTTCCTTCGCCGCCGCCACACCGCCGTTGAGCAGCACAAAGCGGCGCAGCAGGACGGGTCGGAAACCGAGGTCGGCGAACCGGTCGTAGAGGCCCATCATCTCCTTGTGGAAACGGGCCTCCACCGCGGGACTGGCGACGCGCGAACCCCGCATCAAAGGCGCCCGACGCGCTCGGTGAGCAGCGCGAAGAACCCGTCGGCATCGACATCCTTCATGACCCGGGCATTGTGCCTGCGGCCTGTCACCTGCCACCAGTCGACCACCGTCATGCCGGCCGTGAGCGGCGAGGTCGTTTCCACCTCGACGTTGCAGTCACGGCCGGAGAACAGGTCGGGCTTCAGTAGATAGGCGATGACGGTCGGATCATGCAGCGGGCCGCCGTCGGAGCCATATTTCTCCACGTCGAACCGTTCGAAGAATTCCAGCATCTCCACCAGGGCCTTGGCCGGGCGGTTGCCGATGGCGCGGAGCTTTTCGACACGGCTCTTCAGCGTCAGCACCTTGTGGGTGACATCGAGCGGCATCATGACGATCGGAATGCCTGATATGAAGACGGCGGCCGCCGCCTCGGGATCGACATAGACGTTGAATTCGGCCGCCGGCGTGATGTTGCCGCCCTCGAAGAAGCCGCCGCCCATCATGACCAGTTCGCGCACCCGGCCGGCGATCTCGGGCGCCTTTTCCAGCGCCAGGGCGATGTTCGTGAGCGGGCCGAGGGTGCAGAGCGTGACGGTGCCCGCCGGCTCGCGCTTCAACGTCTCGATGATGAAGTCGACGGCATGCTGCGGCTGGAGCGGCATTTGCGGCTCATGCAGTTCCGGGCCGTCCAGACCGGTCTTGCCATGCACATGCTCGGCGGTCACCAGCGGACGGGCAATCGGCCCTTCGGCGCCGGCGAAGACCTTGATGTCGGTGCGGCCGCAGAACTCCAGGATGATGCGGGCATTTGTCGAGGTCCGCGACAGCGGCACGTTCCCGGCGACGGTCGTGATGCCGAGGATTTCCAGCTCGGGGCTGCCGAGCGCCAGCATGATCGCGGCGGCGTCGTCCTGGCCAGGATCGGTATCGATGATGATTTTCCTCGGCTCAGACATGCCGTTGCGTCCTTGTCTCTTCATGGTTTTCGCCAGCACCGCGCGGGCGAAGCGGCGACTATATTTGCGAAATCGCGCTTCGCAAGCGTCTTGCGCCGCAAGCGCACAGTCACCATATTGGTTCCGTCGGGATGCCGGTTTCGGGTCCCGTCTTGGTCGCTTGAAAGCAAGGACTGGACGTATGTCTCGCATGACCCCTTTCGCAAGCCCGCTGCTGCTGGGCTTCGACGCCATGGAAAAAACCCTGGAGCGCATCGCCAAGGGCAACGATGGCTATCCCCCCTACAACATCGAACGGCTGCGTTCGAACGACGCGACGGGTGCGCCCGAGCGCCTGCGCATCACGCTGGCCGTGGCGGGCTTCTCCGAAGAGGAGCTCGATGTCACGACAGAGGAAAGCCAGCTCGTCATCCGCGGTCGCCAGACCGACAGCAACGAACGGGATTATCTTTATCGCGGCATTGCCGCTCGCCAGTTCCAGCGCACCTTCGTCCTTGCCGAGGGCATGCGCGTGGAGGGTGCCGAGTTGAAGAACGGCCTTCTCTCGGTCGATCTCATCCGGCCGGAACCGCAGCGAATGGTAAAGAAAATTAACATTTCCGTATCAGACTAGATCATGAGCCGTTCCTGCGGCAACACCCCGCCGGACCGTCTCGAGCGTAACCTGATCGCTGACGCACCGAGCTCCCTTATGGACGCGGGCGCCCAGCGGCCGGCACTTGCCGGCATTGCCATGGAGGCAAAGATGGGACTGAAGACCATTACCCCCACCGTTTCGAAGGCAGATCTCGCACATCTGGGCGAGGGCGAAGTCGGCTACATCAGGAAAATGAAGGCGGATGAAGTTTCGCGCGTCTTTCCCGAGGCGCCCGAGATCGACCCCAGCCTCGACCTGTGGGCCCTGTTCGGCGCCGACGGCACGCCGATCCTGCTGACCGACAATCGTTCCAGCACCTTCTACAAGGCTGCCGAGGACGACCTGCGCACCGTCAGCCTCCACTGACCCCGGAACCGGAGCCTTCCGTCAGAGACGGCGGAAGGTGAGGTAGGCGGACTTGCGACCCTCGCGCTTGGCCTTGGCCTCGTAGCGCGTGCCCGGCCAGCCGGCATAGGGCGTCAGCCAGTCGGCCGCGTTTTCCGCGGTCCATACGAAAGCGGGATGCGCCCCGCAATGCATCAGCGTCCAGTTGACATAGGTGTCGATGTCGGACGCGAAACAGAAGTGCCCGCCCGGTTTCAGCACGCGGGCAAAGCGATCCAGATTGACCCTGGACACGAAGCGCCGCTTCCAGTGCTTCTTCTTCGGCCACGGGTCGGGGTAGAGAAGATCGATCTGATCGATCGACGCCGCCGGCAACCAATCCAGCAATTCCGTCGCATCGTCGTCGTAGAGGCGGATGTTCTTCGCGCCCGTATCCTCGATGCTGCCGATGAGCTTGGCCATGGAGTTGACGAAGGGCTCGACGCCGATGAAGGCGGTATCCGGCGTTTCCTGGGCGCGATGAATGAGATGCTCGCCGCCGCCGAAACCAATTTCGAGCCGGACGCGCGCCGGTTTGAAATCATAGAGCGATGCGATGTCGGCCGGCGCCGGTGCCGAAAGGTCGACCTTCAGCGCCGGAAGCAGCGTCTCGAGATGATGCGCCTGCCGCTCCCTCAGCGGTTTTCCCTTGCGGCGACCGAAGAAGGCTTCGGTCGCGCGGCTGCGGCGCTCTGCATCGGTCATGGCGATCTCAGTTCTTCAGCGCTTCCTTGAGTGCCTTGACGAGGTCGAGGCGCTCCCAGGAGAAAGAGCCGTCACGGCCGGCCTTGCGACCGAAATGGCCATAGGCGGATGTCTTGGCATAGATCGGCTTGTTGAGGTCCAGGTGGCGGCGAATACCTGATGGCGACAGGTCCATGACCTTGCGGATCGCGGCTTCCACTTCGTCCTCGCTCACCTTGCCCGTGCCGTGCAGGTCGACATAGATCGACAGCGGCTGCGCGACGCCGATGGCATAGGAAATCTGGATCGTACAACGGTCGGCGAGGCCGGCGGCCACCACGTTCTTGGCAAGGTAGCGGGCGGCATAGGCGGCCGAACGGTCGACCTTGGTCGTGTCCTTGCCGGAAAAGGCGCCGCCGCCATGGGGTGCCGCGCCGCCATAGGTGTCGACGATGATCTTGCGGCCGGTCAGGCCGGCGTCGCCATCCGGGCCGCCGATGACGAACTTGCCCGTCGGGTTGATGTACCAGACGCAATCGTCGGCGATCGCGATGTCGTGCAGGGCCTCGCGGATATAGGGCTCGACGACCTCGCGCACCTTCTTGGAGTCCCAGCTTTCATCGAGATGCTGGGTGGACAGGACGATCGAGGCGACGTCGGCCGGCTTGCCGTCGACGTAACGCACGGTCACCTGGCTCTTGGCATCCGGGCCGAGCTTGCCGGCATCGCCCACGCCCTTCTTGCGGGCCTCGGCGAGCAGCTGAAGGATGCGGTGCGCGTAGTAGAGCGGTGCGGGCATCAGCTCCGCCGTTTCGCGGCAGGCGTAACCGAACATGATGCCCTGGTCGCCGGCGCCCTCGTCGCCCTGCCTGTCGGCGGCATTGTCGACGCCCTGGGCGATATCCGCCGACTGGGAATGCAGCAGCACGTCGATCTTCGCCGTCTTCCAGTGGAAGCCGTCCTGCTCGTAGCCGATGTCACGGATCGCCTTGCGCGCGGCGGACTTGAACTTCGACGGGTTGATGACGTCGTTGCCGTCCTTGTCCTTCTTCAGAAGGCTCGGCGGCAGGCGCACTTCACCGGCGATGACGACCCGGTTGGTGGTGGCGAGCGTCTCGCATGCGATGCGGACCGACCACGGATCGACCTTCGACTTCACAGCCTCACGATAGACGAGATCCACGATCTCGTCGGAGATGCGGTCGCAAACCTTGTCCGGATGCCCCTCGGCGACGGACTCGCTGGTGAAGAGATAATTGCTGCGCATGCGGGAAGTCCCCTCAAAGAAAACAGACTTCGATGTTGTTATTCAGTTCATCGCCCAAAAACAAGAACAGAAGGACATAAGAATATCTTTATATCGAAATTTCCTTCTCCTGCGCGCATAAAAAAACGGCCCCGAAGGGCCGCCTTTTCAGACCATCTCGCTGAAAGCGATCATTCGATTTCGGCTTCGGCTGCCAGCGCCTTGACGAGATCGACGAGCTTGCGGCGCACCTTGGGATCGGTGATCTTCACGAAGGCGCGGTTCAGCTGCAGGCCTTCGGAAGACGACAGGAAATCCACCACATAATTGGAGCTGGAAGCATCGGCGAAACCGCTCTGGGAGTCAGCGGTGTCACCGGGTGCATCCTCGAAAAAGAATGAGACAGGCACGTTGAGAATGCTCGAAATGTTCTGCAACCGGCTTGCGCCGACGCGGTTCGTGCCCTTCTCGTATTTCTGGATCTGCTGGAAGGTGATGCCGAGGCTTTCGCCCAGCTTCTCCTGGCTCATACCGAGCATGGTCCTGCGAAGCCGAATTCTGCTGCCGACATGAATGTCGATCGGATTCGGCTTCTTCTTGTTTTCCATCATCACTTTGGTCCTAACGCGGAAATGGCCCCACCCCGACCGGCACCCTTACTGAATACTTAACGTCACGTTGTATGCGCGACCACCGGAGAGTCCGACACTACAGCAGAACGACCGGTGGCGGGCACTATGCTATTTTAGGGGTTTTTGGTCAATTCAATCTGTTTCTAAAACCAATGCGTGAAATGCTCGCCACAAGAAAGAAAAGACCAAGAAGAGCGGGAAAGACCCAATCCCGCCACTTCGTCCACCGGCCCTGCGCAATCTTACCCGGAAGAGTTGCATCCACGAAACCCGTGACGTCGTAGGACAGGCCCGAAATCACCTCGCCCCTGGCATCGACGACGGCGGAAATACCGTTGTTGGCGGCGCGAATCAACGGCATGCCGCGCTCCACGGCGCGAAGACGCGCCTGCTGGAAATGCTGGTAGGGCCCGGGCGTGTCGCCGAACCAGGCATCGTTCGTCACATTCAGCAGGGCTGCGGCCGCGTCGGATGCGGGGCCGATCTCGGACGGGAAGATCGCCTCGTAGCAGATCAGCGGATAAAGGCCCTTGCCGAGGGCGTTCAACAGCGGATGCTCGCGTGCCGGGGAAAACCCGCCGGGCATGGCGACGGGCGATACGCCGAGGCTTTCGAAGACCTCGGCAAAGGGCATGTATTCGCCGAAGGGCACGAGATGAACCTTGTCGGCCGCGCCGATGATCTGCCCCTTGCCGTCGATCGCGTAGATGGAGTTGTAGTAGCGCGGCGCCTTGCCGGATCCCGCACTTTCGGTGCGCACCGCGCCGGCGATCAACACCTGGTCGTCTTCCAGGACCTCGGCGATACGCACGAGCGCATCGGGATTGTCCGTGAGGATGAAGGGAATGGAGGTTTCCGGCCAGACGATAATGTCCGGCCGCTTGCCCCCCTCGGCAGGCTTGGCCGCGCTCAGCGCCAGGTGCTTTTCGAAGATATCCGCACGGGCGGAATCATCGAGCTTCATGGCCTGGTCGATGACCGGCTGGACGAGGCGGATGACGGTCGCCTGGTTTTCCGGCAGCGGCAGGACATGAAGCGCATAGGCGCCATAGCCGAGATGGGCGGCAAACAGGATGACGGCGAGGCCTAGGCCGGCCACCCTTCCCCGCCGCGTGCCGAGCAGCGCGGGGGCCGCGAAGACGAAAACGGCGAGCACGTTCATGCCGGCGATGCCGACGAGGCCGGCGGACTGCATGAGCAGCGGGACCGGCATCATGCCATAGCCGACGGCATTCCAGGGAAAGCCGGTGAACAGCGTGCCGCGCAGCCATTCTCCGACGCCGAAGGCGAAGGCGAGCGCGGCAATCCGGCCCATGCCGTCGGACCAGAAGAGCCGGGCGAGCGCTGTGGCAAAGCCGTAATAGAAGGCAAGGAAGGCCGGCAGTCCCAGCACGGCGAGCGGCACGGCCCAGGCAAACGCATCCGCCTCCACCAGCAATGCATTGCCGAGCCACCACAATCCGCCGACGAAGTAGCCGAAGCCGAACAGCCAGCCGATGCGGAAGGCGGGCGCCAGGCGCCGGAGGAAGCCCGCTTCAGGCGCGGCAGTCGCGCCATCGAGCAGCCAGACGAGAAGGGTGAAGGAAACGAACAGCGCCGCGAGGAAGCCGAAGGGCGGCAGCGCCAGGACGCCGATCAGGCCCGCAAGAAATGCAACAAGCGCCCGTCTTTTTCCAGACAGGAGCATGACCGTGCCCGCGAGCCGCTCCATGCCGTCCCCTTCTTGTCGCTTTCCCCGAATCAGCCGCGCCAGTCTCCCAAAAAACCAGCGCCTTGTCCCGCGTCACGGCAGGACAAGGCGCAGATCATTTTCAAGATTATCTCAGGACGGCTCAATCCGTGCCGGTGCTGTCGGCCTGCGGCTCCGAAACCGTTGCGCGCTCCGGCGTCACCCCGCCCGCCTCGCCTTCCGGGCGACGTTCCCGGCGGCGTACGGCGCTGGCGCGCTTGCGGGTGACACGCACGCGCTTCACGCGACGCGGGTCGGCATCCAGAACGTGGAATTCGAAGCCCGGCACCGCCTGCACGACCTCGCCGCGCACTGGGATGCGTCCGAGCGATGCGAAGATCAGGCCGCCGAGCGTATCGGCATCCTCCAGCTGGTCGCGGATGTCGAAATCCGGGCCGATCGCTTCGGCCAGTTCCTCCAGCTCGACGCGGGCATCCGCGATGAACACGTCGTCGCCGGCGCGCTGGATCATGGCCTCTTCGTCGTCGTGCTCGTCCTCGATATCGCCGACGACCATCTCGACGATGTCCTCCAGCGAGGCCAGACCGTCCGTGCCGCCATATTCATCGATGACGAGCGCCATCTGCGTGCGATCGGCCTGCATGCGCGCCATCAGGTCGGCGGCCAGCATCGACGGCGGCACGAACAGCACCTGCCGGATGATGCCGGCTTCCGCCACGGTCTTGGATAGATCGACGCGGCCGAGGTCGAATTCCGCCTTCGGCGTGCGAACCGGCTTCTCGCCGTTTGCGGGCGCCGCCTTTGCGCCGCTGCGGCGCTTGTTGCGGGCCTGCTTGGTGACATAGGCAAGCAGGTCGCGGATATGGACCATGCCGCGCGGATCGTCGAGGCTTTCATGGTAGACCGGCATGCGCGAGCGGCCGGAATCCTCGAAGATCACCATCAGCTCGGCGATCGTGATGTCCTGGTCGACGGCCTCGATATCGGCGCGCGGGACCATCACGTCCTCGACCCGCACCTCGCGGAAGCGGAGAATGTTGTGCAGCATCGCCCGTTCTTCGGGCAGGAAGGCCGGCTCGCCGCCGCTCTCTTCCGTCATCAAGGCCTCTGCGAGGTCCTTGCGGAGGCTGGAGGCCCCTGTCATGCGCCAAAGCCGCGCTGCGCGGGACCAGAAGGATGTCCGGCCCCCGTTTTCCTGCTTCGGCGCGCTGGTACTACTGCCCGCCTCGTCCTGACTGGAGGCATCCGCCTCGTGCTTTTCCGTCGCTACGGACTGGTTTCTGAAGTCGCTCATTGGTCCAAACTGGTTAATCGGGATCGTCCCCGTAGGGGTCAGATAGGCCAAGCCCGGCAAGAATGCGAGTCTCAAGCCCTTCCATTTTTTCCGCCTCTTCCTCGTCCATGTGATCATAGCCGAAGAGATGCAGAAATCCATGCACCATCAGATGGGTGAGATGATCGTCGAAAGACTTGCCGAGTTCGGCAGCCTCGCGGGTCAATGTTTCCTCTGCAAAAATGATGTCGCCGAGCATCGGCCCCGGCATTTTGCCGGGTGTCAGCGGGAAGGCCGGGAAGGACAGGACGTTGGTCGGCTTGTCCTGGCTGCGCCATTGCGCATTGATGCCGCGGATCTCCGCATCGCTGGTGAAGACGAGGGAGACTTCCGGCGCGCCTGTCTTCGGAAAGGGCTGCTTTTCGGTTTCGCGCAGGAAATCGACGGCGGCACCGAGCACATGCGTGCTCATGTCGAACAGGCGTTCTTCGGAGGGCCATCGGCCCTCCTCTATGGAAATCTGGATGTCGAGCTGGCTCATCGGACGTGCCGACCTCAGCGGTCGATCTGCTCGCTTTCGTCGTGCACGGCCGTCGTCGCCTCGTAGGCCCGCACGATGCGTGCGACCATCGGGTGGCGCACCACGTCCACATCCTTGAAGCGCACGACCGAGACACCCTCGACGCCATGCAGGATCTGCAGGGCCTCGACGAGGCCCGACTTGACGCCGCGCGGCAGGTCCACCTGGCTCGGGTCGCCGGTGACGATCATGCGGCCGTTTTCGCCAAGACGCGTCAGGCACATCTTCATCTGCATCGACGTCGTGTTCTGCGCCTCGTCGAGGATCACGGCGGCATTGGCCAGCGTGCGACCGCGCATGAAGGCGAGCGGCGCGATCTCGATGACGCCGGCGGTGATGGCGCGTTCGACCTTGTCGCCCGGCATCATGTCGTAAAGCGCGTCATAGAGCGGGCGCAGATAGGGATCGACCTTTTCCTTCATGTCGCCGGGCAGGAAGCCGAGGCGCTCGCCGGCTTCCACGGCCGGGCGCGACAGGATGATGCGGTCGACGGCGCCGCGCTCCAGAAGCTGGGCGGCATAGGCGACGGCAAGATAGGTCTTGCCCGTACCGGCCGGACCGACGCCGAAGACCAGCTCGGAGCGCTCGAGCGCGCGGATATAGGTATCCTGCGTCGGCGTGCGGGCGGCGATCGTCTTCTTGCGGGTGGAGATCTGCGACATGGTCAGCTTGGCCTTGCGCTCCATGGTCGGCAGCGACAGCTGGTCGTCGGCTGCGATCGCCATGCGGATGGCGCCCTCGACATCGGAAAGCTCGATGGAGCCGCCCTTCTGGAGGCGGTCGTAAAGATAGTCCAGCGCCCGGCGGGCCTGACTGGTGGCCACCACGTCGCCGGAGATGACGACGGAGTTGCCGCGGGCCCGCGCATCGATGTGCAGGCGCTGCTCGATGAGCTTCAGGTGCTGATCGAACTGGCCGAAGAGCTCGCTTGCGTATCGATTGTTCTCGAAAGTCAGGACGAATTGATTTGCGTCGGTCTCGGTCTTCGACTGGCGCGGCGAGGACGTCATCAGTTCGTGTCCGTTCAAGCGGTCAAGCTCCTTGTGTGAAACCCGTCAACCGATCGCTTCGGCGAAGAGGCTGTTGGGCCCGGCATCGATGATTCGTACCCGGATAATGTCACCGATTTCAGAACCTTTTGCATCAATATTCACAGGCTGGAGCCAGGGCGAGCGGCCGACGAGCTGGCCGGGCATGCGGCCGGGCTTCTCCAGGAGCAGGTCGATCTCCTTGCCGATGCAGGTCCTGGCGAATTCGCGCTGCTGGCGAAACAGCAAAGCCTGCAATCTTTCAAGGCGTTCGGCCTTCACGTCCTCGGCCACATGGCCGTCCATCTCCGCGCCCGGCGTCCCGGGGCGGATGGAATACTTGAACGAAAATGCCTGTGCATAACCGACGGTTTCGATGAGGCGCATCGTGTCCTCGAAGTCCTCATCCGTCTCGCCGGGGAAGCCGACGATGAAATCGCCCGAGATCGCGAGGTCCGGCTGGACGGCGCGGATGTGCTCGATGAGGGCGATGTATTCGGCGGCCGTGTGGCGTCGGTTCATCGCTTTGAGGATACGGTCGGAGCCGGACTGCACGGGCAGATGCAGGTAGGGCATCAGCTTGGACAGGTCGCGATGGGCCTCGATCAGGCGGTCGTCCATGTCGCGCGGATGGCTGGTCGTGTACCGAAGCCGCGCCAGGCCCTCGATTTCGGCGAGGCGGTAAAGCAGGTCGCCCAGGCCCCACTCGGTGCCATCGGGCCCGAGACCGTGCCAGGCATTGACGTTCTGGCCGAGCAGCGTGATCTCGCGCACGCCGCCCTCGACGAGTCGCTCGGCCTCCGTGACGATCTGCGCGACCGGCCGGGAGACCTCCGAGCCGCGCGTATAGGGCACGACGCAGAAGGTGCAGAACTTGTCGCAGCCTTCCTGCACGGTAAGGAAGGCGGTGACGCCGCGCGCGCGGGTCTTGGCCTTTTCCGGCGCCGGCAGGTGCTCGAACTTGTCCTCGATGGCATAGTCCGTCTCCACGACACGCTCGCCGCCCTTGGCACGACGCAGCGCGTCGGGCAGGCGGTGATAGGTCTGCGGACCGACGACGAGGTCCACGGCCGGCGCGCGGCGCAGGATTTCCCTGCCCTCGGCCTGGGCGACGCAGCCGGTGACGCCGATCACCATCTCGCGGCCGTCCCTGGCGCGCGCCTTCTTCATCTCGCGCAGGCGGCCAAGCTCGGAATAGACCTTCTCGGCAGCCTTCTCGCGGATATGGCAGGTGTTGAGCAGCACCAGATCGGCCTCTTCCAGCACGTCCGTCGCCTGATAGCCGTCCTTCGACAGGGCGTCCGTCATGCGGTCGCTATCATAGACGTTCATCTGGCAGCCGTAGGTCTTCACGAAGACCTTGCGGATGTTCGGCGTGGCCACGGGGGCATCGGGGGCGGAGAGGGACTGTTCGCTCATGGCCGCTTCCATAGTGGAAAAAGCCCGGAGAATGAAGCGATTCTTTGTTTTCGCCGTTGCGATCGCGCCCTATCGGCCGCGCAGGCGTGCGCCGAGCATGGCGCGGATGCGCGCCTCGACCGTGCGGCTCACCGCCTTGCGGTTGCTCGTGCGCGTGTAATCCACGCGCTCGCCGAAATCGACATCCACGTCCACGGCCCCGGCGCGCAGGATGCCCATGAGATGGGGCATGAGTTCGATATCGCCCGGCCAGGCGGCGATCGGGCGGTGGTAGCGGCCCATCGCCATGCCGTGCAGGCCGGTATAGGCAATGGAAACGGGTTGGATGTGCACGATGCCATCCGGCGCATGCGGCACGGCGGAGGCGGCCGCACCGAAGAGCGAGGACTTCACCTCCAGCAGGCGATTGCCGTCGGAGGTCGTTCCCTCGGGAAAGAGCACGACGATCTCGCCGGCCGCCAGGCGCTCTGCGATCTCGTTGACCTGCTCACCGGTCTTCTGGCGCTGCTCGCGCTCCACGAAGATCGTCGCCTGGAGGCGGGCGAGAATGCCGAAGACCGGCCAGCCGCGCACCTCCGATTTGGCGATATAGACGACGTCGGCGACCGAGCCGAGCACCAGGATATCCTTCCAGGACGCATGGTTGGCGGCCAGAAGCAGCGGACGCTTCGCCTCCGGCACGCCATGCACACGCACCCTGATGCCAAGCACCCGGCAGGCGACACGATGCCAAAGGCGCGGCAGAAAGCGGCGGATCTTCCAATTGAAGCGCAGGCCGAGGAGCTGGAACGGCAAGAGCAGGAGCGTGACCGCAAGAAGGACAATCGCGCCGATGGCGATGCGCAGCCAGGTGATCAAGCGCTCACCGGGCCCATGTCGGGGAGAGAGGTCTCAAAGTGGGAACGGCGACGGACCTCACTCACCCTCCTTGAGCGGAATGCCGTAAAGCTCCAGCCGGTGATCGACCAGCTTGAAGCCGTGCTCGCGGGCGATGCGCTCCTGCAGGGCCTCGATTTCCGGGGAGTGGAACTCGATGACGTGGCCATGTTTCAGATCGATGAGATGATCGTGATGCTCGTCCGGCACCGTCTCGTAGCGCGACCGTCCGTCGCGGAAATCGTGGCGCTCGATGATGCCGGCATCCTCGAACAATTTGACGGTGCGATAGACGGTGGAGATGGAAATGCGCGAATCGATGGCCGAGGAGCGGCGATAAAGCTCCTCCACGTCGGGATGATCGGCGGAGCCCTCCAATACGCGCGCGATAACGCGGCGCTGTTCGGTCATGCGCATGCCGCGCTCGACACACAGCTCTTCCAGCGATTTCTCGACATACGTCATACGACCTGCCCTCGTTCTTCCGGCCTCCCGCAAGGGGACTAGCGAAGATCGCGCCGCATGACAAGCGCCGTGGAGCGGCCGCCATCGGCCGAGGCGTAATAGGCCTTGCGCTCCCCGACCTTGGCGAAGCCGAGCTTCGCATAGAGGCCGCAGGCGGCTTGATTGGCCGCATCAACCTCCAGGAAAATATCCTCCGCACCGCGCATCTTCGCCTCACGCAGCGCTGCCAGCATGAGCCGCCAGCCGAGACCGCCGCGCCCGAAGCGCTGGTCGACGCCGATGGTGAGGATTTCCGCCTCGCCGGCCGTGGCGCGCGCAAGCACGAAACCGCCCGCTGCACGCTCCGCCACGCCGGCCTTCAGAGCCAGAAAGCCGAAGACGGTGTCCTGCGACAGCAGCGAATGAAGCTCGCCGTCATTCCAGGGCTGGGCAAATCGCAGCTTGTGCACGGCCGCGGCGAGCGCGACGTCATCCTTTTCGAGCGGGAAGATCTCGAAGACGGGCTTGCGGATGAAGTAGTCGCTGAGAGACATTCACGCCCTCCGGATCGCAAAGCCCGCCTGCGGCTTGGCATCGGGCCCGCGCAGATAAAGCGGCCGCGGCTGGCTGGCCTCGGGATCGAGGCGGGCGCCAAGCCGCGCGACGGTGGCGATGGAAACGCCGTCCGTCCCTGCTTCGGCATCTGCGCGTAGCAGCGTCGCACCCGAGCCGCCGAGCGTCTCCCCCTTAGCCAGCGCGATGGCACGCGCCTGCTCGACGGAGGCGATGGCCGGCGGCGTGGCCGCGCTGCCATCGGCTGCGAACCGCTGCCAATAGACTTCGTCGCGCTTGGCATCGATGGCGATGAGCGAGGGTCCCGGCCGGTCGGCGGCAAGGGCGGCAAGCGTCGAGACCCCGACGGCCGGCACGCCGAGCGCCAGCGCGAGCCCCCGTGCCGCGGCGACCCCCACGCGGATGCCCGTGAAGGAGCCGGGGCCGATGGTGACGGCAATGCGGTCGATATCCGGAAGATCCATGCCGGCCGCCTCGAGCGCCGCATCGACGAATTCCATCAGCCGCTCGGCATGGCCGCGGCCGATATCGGCGCCGGCGGTGCCGAGGACGGTGTCCCTGTCGGAATCATAGAGCGCGGCAAAGCAGCCCGTTCCCGCCGTATCGATCGCCAGGACGATCATGCCGGCCACCGGCGATGCGCGCGGCAGGCCTTATGCGACGGCTTCAACTTCCTGCACTTCCGGTACGAAATGGCGAAGAAGGTTCTGGACGCCGTGCTTGAGCGTCGCCGTCGAGGACGGGCAGCCCGAGCAGGCGCCCTTCATGTTGAGGTAGACGACGCCGTCGCGGAAACCCTTGAAGGTGATGTCGCCGCCATCCTGGGCGACGGCCGGGCGCACGCGCGTGTCGAGCAGTTCCTTGATGGTGGCGACGATGGTCTCGTCGCCGGCCTCGAAGAACTCGCCCTCGTCATCGCCATTGCCGCCGAAGGCGCCGCTGGCCAGAACCGGCTGGCCGGACATGAAGTGTTCCATGATGTTGCCGAGGATGGCCGGCTTCATGTGCTGCCAGTCGGCACCGTCCTTGGTGACGGTGATGAAATCGTAGCCGAGGAAGACACCCGTGACGCCGGGAATGCCGAAGAGGCGGGCGGCAAGCGGGGACGCGGCGCGCGCTTCGGTCTCGTCGCGGAACTCGGCCGTGCCGCTCTCCAGCACCACCTTGCCCGGCAGAAACTTCAGGGTCGACGGGTTCGGCGTCGATTCGGTCTGGATGAACATCTTACTCTCCGTGCGGCCGGACAGGCTCGCGGCCATATTCTTTAGAAACGTTCAAAAGAAGATAAACCTTTTGGTCGCTATCTTCAAGGTCGAGACCTCAGCTCAGCGCGTCCAGTTCCTCGTCGCTCAGCTGGTCGGGGATGACGGTGACGGGGATCGGAAACGCCTGCGCGCGGCTGGCGAGCGACGTGACGAGCGGTCCCGGCCCTTCCTTTGACGATCCGGCGGCGAGAACGAGGATCGCGATGTCGCGGTCTTCCTCGATCAGGCTGTTGATCGCCTCGCTGGCCACGCCCTCGCGAATCACGGTTTCCGGCTCGATGCCGATGGCCTCGCGCAGCGCCTGGCCGGCCTTGGCCAGCACGGCCTCGGCCTCCTCGCGCGCTTCCGCCCGCATGATCTCCTCGACACCCAGCCATTGCTGGAAATCGCCATTGGCGATCACATAGAGCAGCACGACGGCGCCGTTGGAATTCTTCGCACGCATTCCCGCATAATGCACGGCGCGCTGGCATTCCGGCGTATCGTCGATGACGGCCAGAAATTTGCGGCGGTGGCCTTCCAGGCGGGAAAGTCGTCGAGAAACCATGCGGCCCCCTTCTCTCTAAGACGTTTCGGGGTCGACCTTACTGCACAAAACCGACGATGTCGCGGACTTCCTTCATGGTTTTTTCGGCCCGCGCGCGTGCCCTTTCGCCACCATCGCGCAGGATGGCGTCGATGTGGCTCGTGTCGTCCATCAGGCGGCGCATCTCATCCGTGATCGGCGAGAGAACGTTGACCGCAAGGTCGACCAGCGCCGGCTTGAAGGCCGAGAACTGCTGGCCGCCGAACTCGGCGAGAACGTCGGCCTTGGTCTTGTCGGCGAGTGCCGCATAGATGCCGACGAGGTTGTCCGCCTCGGGGCGTCCCTTCAGGCCCTCGACCTCGCTCGGCAGGGCGTCCGGATCGGTCTTGGCCTTGCGGATCTTCTTGGAGATCGTCTCGGCATCGTCTGTGAGGTTGATGCGCGACAGGTCGGAGGCATCGGACTTCGACATCTTCTTCGTGCCGTCGCGCAGGCTCATGACGCGCGGTGCCGGTCCGCCGATCAGCGGCTCGACCATCGGGAAATAGGCGTGCACCGGCTCCTCGCCGACCACGATATCGACGCCGGTGCCGGCCTTTCGGATGTGATTGCCGAAGTCGATGTTGAACTTCTGCGCGATGTCGCGGGTCAGCTCCAGGTGCTGCTTCTGGTCGTCGCCGACGGGCACATGCGTCGCACGGTAGACGAGGATGTCGGCGGCCATCAGGCTTGGATAGGCAAGCAGGCCGAGCGAGACCTGTTCGGCATTCTTGCCGCCGGTCTTGTCCTTGAACTGGGTCATGCGCTCCATCCAGCCGATGCGCGCGACGCAGTTGAAGATCCAGGCGAGCTCGGCGTGCTGCGGCACGGCGGACTGGTTGAAGACGATGTGCTTCTTCGGGTCGATGCCGGCGGCGATGAAGGCGGCGGCAATCGAGCGGATCTGGCCGCGCATATCCTCGTGCACCAGCTGCGCGGTAATGGCGTGCAGGTCCACGACGCAATAGATACAGTCGTTATCGTCCTGCAGCGCCACGAACTTGCGGATCGCGCCGAGATAGTTGCCGAGGTGGAGATTGCCGGTCGGCTGCACGCCGGAGAAGACGAGGGGCTTGAATGCGCTCATGACGGTTTCCTTCAGGCGGGTGGAGGGCCTGGTCCTGTTGCACGCGCAGTTTCCGGCCCGGTTTTGCGGACGGATCTGCGAAAGAAATACGCCGCGCTTATGCACGGCGCCGGGACGCCGATCAAGTGGGGCCGGCCTTGCGGCGGGACCTCTCATCAGGGAGTCCTTATAAATGACACTTTCCGGTTGTTCCTGACTGCGGGGATTTGAGGGAAGGTCGATCCCGATCGGCCGTTTTGTGACGAAGGGGCGCAAAACGGGAGGACACCGTGCGAAGGAACGGTTCCATTCTGCTTGCCTGCCTCGTGGCTGTGACGTCGCTCTTCGCGACGGAGACCACGGCAGGCCGCAACGACAAGCACGCCGCCAGAACCGACAAGGACGTCGTGGCGAAAACTTACAGCATCCAGACGCCGCGCGTGCGGCACCGATGTTTCCCCAGCAAGCTCAGGGGCGTGCTGTCGCATATCGCCCGCGCGGTCGGCCGGAGGCCCCTCGTCACGTCCGGCCACCGCTCGAATGGGCGGCGCGGCTCCTATCACCGCAAATGCCTTGCGGCGGATATCCGCGTTCCCGGCGTTTCGGTAAACCGCATCCTCGCGGCCGCGCGCTCGGCACCCGCCATCGGCGGCCTCGGCACCTATTGCAACGGCATCGTGCATGTCGATGTCGGGCCGAAGCGCCGCTGGCATCATTGCGGCGGCGGGCTGGCACGGCTCACGACACGCGCACGGCCCGCCTCGCGCTAGAGTGGCCTACTCGGCGGACCCCTCGCCCGGCACGGCCTTCGCCTTGCGCTTCATGTTGCGGCGGATCATGCCGAGATCGGCACCGCCGATGAGGAAGGCGACCGAGAAATAGACGACCATGGCGAAGCCGATCAGAAGGCCGAGCGCCGCCAGCTGTTCGAGGAGCGGCGAGGATGGCGCGAGCCGGTCGGCGAGGAAGCCGGAGGCGTATTCCAGCGACACCGCCATGACGAGCGTCGCGACGATGAGGCGCGCCACGCGCCAGGCAAGCGCCCGCTCCAGCGGCCAGTGACCGCGCCGCACCAGCGTCACGAAGAGAAGCAGCGCCGTCAGCCAGCCGGAGACGGCCTCGGCGGTGGCGATGCCGCGCTCGTGGAAAAGCGGGAAGAGCGAGACGGCCAGGATGCAGTTCACCACCACCGACAGCATGGTGATGCGCATCGGCGTCTTGGTATCCTCGCGCGCGAAGAAACCGGGATTGAGCGCCTTGATCATCACGAAGCCCGGCAGGCCGAGGCCATAGATCGCGAGCGTCCCGGCAACGATCGAGGTCGTATCGGGGCTGAAGGCGCCGCGCTCGTAGAGAACCCGCACGATCTCATCCGAAATGACCCAGAGCGCGCCCGCGGCGGGTAGCGTGAGGAAGAGCACGAACTCCATGGAGCGGTTCTGGATGTTCGCCGCCTCGATCCGGTGCCCGCCCTTGAGCGCACGCGCAAGCTCGGGCAGCAGCACCACGCCGACGGCAATGCCCACGACGCCGAGCGGAAGCTGGTAGACGCGGTCGGCATATTGCAGGGCCGCGATGGCGCCGTCCTTGGTGGAGGCGATCATCTGGCCGATCAGCTGGTTGATCTGGGTGATGCCGCCCGTCACGGCCGCCGGAAAGGCCAGCCACAGCAGGCGCTTGACGTTCGGCGTCATGCGCGGCCTGCGAAAGCCGATCCGGATGCCGGCGTGGCGCACACCCGCGTAAAGCACCGCCATCTGCAGCAGCCCCGCCACCAGGACGCCCCAGGAGAGATACCAGGCCGTATCGAGCGGTGAGGCACCCTGCCAGAGCGCGTAGCCTAGCGCGCCGATCAGCACGACATTGAGGAAAACGGGCGCAACGGCGGCGGCGAAATAGTGATGCAGCGAGTTCAACATGCCCGAAAGCATGGCCGTCAGCGACATGCACATGAGATAGGGGAACATGACGACGGCCAGCTTCACCGTCACGTCGAACTTCTCCGCGTCGCCCACGAAGCCCGGCGCGATGATCCAGGCGACGATGAGCGGCATCAGCAGCTCCATCGCGATGGTCAGCAGAAGCAGGACCGTGAACAGGACGCCGAAGACCTCTTCGGAGAAGCGCTTGGCGCCATCGACACCGCCTTCCTCGATCTCCTTGGCGAAGAGCGGCACGAAGGCGGCGTTGAAGGCGCCCTCGGCAAAGAGACGGCGGAAGAGGTTGGGGAAGCGGAAGGCGGCATAGAAGGCATCCGCCATCGGGCCCGTGCCCAGCGCGGCCGCCATCAGCGTCTCACGCGCGAAGCCGAGCACGCGGCTGCCGAGCGTCGCGCCGCCCACCGTCGCGAATTTCTTGACCAGACTCATTGTTCTGCCCTGACCTTTTTCGGCGTCGCGGGCACCGGCGCGATCATGCCGGACGGCATGCGGTCGCGCAGTTCGTCCGCCTCATCCGCCATGACGGCCTTCAGCCGCGCGATGATATTGGCCTGCCGGTTGTCCGTCGTGATCTTCTGGCCGACCAGATCGGTGACGTAGAAGGTGTCGATGACCTTCTCGCCGAAGGTCGTGATATGCGCCGAGGCAATATCGAGCGACAGGTCGGACAGGACGGCCGTGACCTCCGACAGCAGGCCGGGCCGGTCGAGGCACTCGATCTCGATGACGGTGAACTTGTTCGACAGCGTGTTGGAGATGGTGACGGCCGGCGAGACGGTGAAGGTGCGGCTGCGCTTGCGGCTCTTGGTGCGCGTGGCGATGACTTCCGGCAGGCGCTTGCGGCCGGACAGCACGTCCTCGATCATCTTGCCGATGGTGCCGGCTCGACGCATCTCGTCGGAATCGTTGGGGAATTCGCGGTTGACGAGGATCGTGTCCAGCGCGCGCCCGTCGGATGTGGTGAAGATCTGCGCATCAACGATGTTGGCGCCGGCCGCCGCGCAGGCGCCGGCAATCACGGTCAAAAGCCGCGGATGGTCGGGCGAGAGCACCGTGATTTCGGTGATGGCATGGAAGGAATGGGTGCGCACCGTCGTCGCCAGCGTCTGGCGCGCCCGGTCGGCCTCGCGGATGAAGGCCGCATGGCGGACCTGATCCTCCAGCGAGACCGTCAGCAGATAGGGATCGTAGTTGAGGTTCGCATAGGTCTTGCGATCCTTCTGGCTCCAGTCGGCCGGCAATGCCTTCAGCAGCACCTCGCGCGCCGCCCGCGCCCGCTCCTTGCGCGACAATTCGGAGAAGCCACCGGAAATCAGAAGCTCGGTCTCGTAGTAGAGGGTGCGCAGCAGCTGGCCCTTCCAGCCGTTCCAGACGCCGGGGCCGACCGCGCGGATATCGCACACCGTCAGCACCAGCAGCATCTTCAGGCGCTCCAGCGACTGCACCTTGTCGGCGAAGTCGACGATGGTCTTGCGGTCGTTGAGGTCGCGGGTCTGCGCGACCATCGACATGGTCAGATGCTCCTGGATCAGCCAGACGACCAGCTCCGTCTGCTTCGGCGAGAGGCCGAAACGCGGGCAGAGCTTGCGGGCGACCTTCGCCCCGGCCACCGAATGATCCTCGGGACGGCCCTTGGCGATGTCGTGCAGCAGCACCGCCACATAGAGCGCGATGCGGTCCTCGATGGCCGGCATCACCTGGTAGCTGAGCGGATGGGCCTCCTTCTCGCGGCCCTGGTCGATGCTTGCCAGCACGCCGACGGCGCGGATCAGGTGCTCGTCGACCGTATAGTGGTGATACATGTTGAACTGCATCATCGCGACGATCTTGCCGAATTCCGGGATGAATCGGCCGAGCACGCCCGCCTCGTTCATGCGGCGCAGGCTGAGCGCGGGATCGCGCGGCGAGGTCAGGATGGACAGGAAGAGGCGGTTCGCCTCCTCGTCCTCGCGCAGCGCGGCATTGACGAGCTTCAGCGAGCGCGTGACCTGCTTCAGCGCATCGGGATGGAATTCCAGCCCGTTGATGTCGGCGATGTGGAACAGCCTGATGATGTTGACCGGATCGCGCTTGAAGACGTCAGGACCGGCGATGGTGATGCGGCCGCGGTCCTCGACGAAATCCAGCGTGCCGGGGATCTTGCGCGTGCGGTGGGTGAAGCGGCTGATCGCCGCGGTCAGGCCCGGCGCTTCCTTGGCCTGCTGGTCCTCCAGCGTCGCGCAGAAGATGCGCGTGAGGTCGCCCACGTCCTTGGCGACGAGGAAATAGTGCTTCATGAAGCGCTCGACGGCCGAGAGGCCCGGATGCGGCTGGTAACCGAGGCACTCGGCGATCTCGCGCTGGATGTCGAAGGACAGCCGTTCTTCCGCCTTGCCGGTCAGGAAATGCATGTGGCAGCGCACGGCCCAGAGGAAGTCGTCCGCCTTCTGGAAGAGCTTGTATTCCTGCCGCGAGAGCACGCCGAGCTTCACCAGTTCGGCCGGATCGCGGATGTGATAGAAGTATTTGGCGATCCAGAACAGGGTGTGCAGGTCGCGAAGACCACCCTTGCCTTCCTTGACGTTCGGCTCGACGAGGTAGCGCGTGTCGCCGGCCTTGCGATGGCGCTCGTCGCGTTCGGCGAGCTTGGCGGCGATGAATTCCGGGCCGGTGCCGCGCACGATCTCGCGGTCGAAGCGCACGCCCAGCTCCTCGAAAAGCGCGACCGAGCCGCAGATGAAGCGTGCCTCCAGGATCGCCGTGCGGATGGTCATGTCGCCCTTGGAAAGCTGGATGCATTCCTCGATGTTGCGGGTCGCATGGCCGACCTTGAAGCCCAGATCCCACAGGATGTAGAGCATGAACTCGATGGCCGGCTCGCTCCAGGCGGCGGGCTTCGCCGGCAGCAGGAAGAGCAGGTCGATATCCGAGCCCGGCGCCAGCGTGCCGCGCCCGTAGCCGCCGACGGCCGTGACCGTGATGCGCGCGGCGGGCGATGCCTGACCGGCGCTGAAGACATGGTTCAGCGTGAAATCGTGAAGGACCGTTATCAGCTGGTCCTGAAGCCAGGAGATGCGCGCGGCGCATTGCAGGCCGCTGCCGTCTGAAAACAGCAGCTCGCGCGCCCGCTCCCGGCCTTCACTATTGGCCTTCTTGAACTCGGCCAGGAGCGCGCTGCGCATGCGGTCGCGATAATCGGCATTGGCGCTGGCAATGAATTCGCATCTTGCGCGCAGTGCAGGCACGTCGAGAAGGCCGGATTCGGCCGGTGCCAGAAGCTTCTTTTCCATCGGATTCCGGCTTGCGTCCCGCTTGTCGTCCATCGCCCGTTCGGTGCGCATGCCTATAGACCCTTTCGGCACGCGAGGACAATCACCCTAGCCGTTACCGGTTGCCAAGTTCTTTCTTCAGCGCATAGAGCGCATCCAGCGCCGCACGCGGCGTCATGTCATCCGGGTTGAGGTCCTTCACCAGTTCCTCGACCTTCGACGGAGCGGAGCTGCGCTGCACCTCCTCGCGGCGCACCGCGACCTGGAACAGCGGCAGATCGTCGATCAGCTGGCTTGCCGGGTTCTTGCGGTCCGCATCCTCGAGCTTTGCGAGCACATCCTTGGCGCGCGCCACGACCGAGGCCGGCAGGCCGGCAAGACGCGCCACCTGAATGCCATAGGAGCGATCCGCAGCCCCCGGGCCCACCTCGTGCAGGAAGATCACGTCGCCGTCCCACTCCTTGACGCGCATTGTGGCGTTGGAAAGGCGTGCGAGCTTCTCCGACAGCACCGTCAGCTCGTGGAAATGCGTGGCGAACAGGCCACGGCAGCGATTGGCCTCATGCAGGTGCTCGACGGCGGCCCAGGCGATGGACAGGCCGTCGAAGGTCGCGGTGCCGCGGCCGATTTCATCAAGAATGACAAGCGAGCGGTCCGTCGCCTGGTTGAGGATCGCCGCCGTCTCGACCATCTCGACCATGAAGGTCGACCGGCCGCGCGCCAGATCGTCGGATGCGCCGACGCGCGAGAACAGCCGGTCCACAACGCCGATATGGGCGCTTTCGGCCGGCACGTAGGATCCCATCTGCGCGAGGATGGCGATCAGCGCGTTCTGGCGCAGGAAGGTCGACTTACCGCCCATGTTGGGACCGGTCAGCAGCCAGATCGCGCCGTGGCCCTTGCCGTCGTGGGGCGAGAGATCGCAGGAATTGGCGACGAAGGCGGCGCCGTGCTGGCGGCGCAGCGCCTGTTCCACGACCGGATGCCGCCCGCCGACGATGGCGAACATGGTCGAGCCGTCCACGACCGGTCGGCAATAGGCCTGCTCTTCCGCCAGGGCCGCCAGCCCGACGGACACATCCACCACGGCAAGCGCGCGCGCCGCCGCCTTGATCGCCTCGGCTTCGGCCACCACCGCCTCGACCAGACCGTCGAAGGCGGCAAGCTCGATGGCCAGCGCCCGGTCGGCGGCATTGGCGATCTTGGTTTCGAGCTCCGAAAGCACCGTCGTGGTGAAGCGCATGGCGCCGGCCATGGTCTGCCGGTGGATGAAGCGCGCCTTGGCCTCGTCGCTGTCGGTCAGCGCCGCGGCGTTTCCGGCCGAAACCTCGATGAAGTAGCCGAGCACGTTGTTGTGCTTGATCTTCAAAGACTTGACGCCCGTCTCCTCGGCATATTCCAGCTGGAGGCCGGCAATGACGCGGCGGGACTGGTCGCGCAGCGCCCGCATCTCGTCCAGCTCGGCATCGGCCGCCTCGCGGATGAAGCCGCCGTCGCGCTTCAGAAGCGGCAGTTCGTCGGCCAGCATGAAGGCGAGGCGATGCGACAGATCGAGCGGCAGCGTGGCGATCGCGTCGCGCGCGGCGGCCAGCTCGCCCTCCAGCGCCTCGGATGCCATCAGGCGGGCGATCTCGGCGGAGGTGGAAAGCCCCTGGAGGATCGCGCCCAGATCGCGCGGGCCGCCACGGCCGAGCGCGATACGCGAAAGCGCGCGCGGCATGTCGGGCAGCTGCTTGAGGGCGCGGCGCAGGTCCTCGCAGAAGGAGGGCCGGTCGGCGAGCGTCGCAATCGAATCGAGCCGGGCGTTGATCGCCTCGGGGTCGGTCAGCGGCGACATCAGGCGTTCGGCGAGAAGACGCGCGCCGCCGCTCGTGGCGGTGCGGTCGATCGCCTTCAGGAGCGTGCCGCTGCGCTCGCCCGACAGGGTGCGGACCAGTTCGAGATTGGCGCGGGTGGCTGGATCGATGAAGAGCGTCGAGGCCGAGCTTTCGCGCTCCGGCCGGCCGAGTGGCGGGCGCTCCGCGATCTGGGTTTTTTCGACATAGGCGACGGCGGCGGAGGCCGCAGCCATTTCGGCGCGCGAAAACGTCCCGAAACCGTCGAGGGTGGAGACGCCGAAATAGCGCGCGATGCGGCCTTCCGCCGTGGCACTGTCGAACAGCACGGCCGGCTGCGGCACGGCCACGCGGCCGAGAACGTCGAGCACCGGGCGGAAATCGGGATCGTGGAACAGGGTGTCCGGCACGATCAGCTCGCGCGGATCAATGCGCAGAATGTCGGCCAGAAGCTGGCCCTGCGCGGTCTCCGACAGGCGGAAGATGCCGGTCGAGATATCGATCCAGGCGAGCGCCATGGAGGGTTCCGATCCGCCACGGATGCGCGCGACGGCCATCAGGTAGTTGGCGTCCGAGGGCGAGAGCAGCTTTTCCTCGGTCAGCGTGCCCGGCGTGACGAGGCGCACGACATCGCGGCGCACGACGGATTTCGAGCCGCGCTTCTTGGCCTCCGCGGGATCCTCGACCTGCTCGCAGACGGCGACGCGGAAACCGAGCGCGATGAGCCGTTGCAGATAATCGTCCGCCGCATGAACCGGCACGCCGCACATGGGGATGTCGAGGCCCATATGCTGGCCGCGTTTCGTCAGCGTGATGCCGAGCGCGCGCGAGGCGTCCACGGCATCCTGAAAGAACAGCTCGTAGAAATCCCCCATGCGGTAGAACAGCATGCTGTCGGGATTGGCAGCCTTGATCTCGATAAACTGCTCCATCATCGGCGTGGCCGATGCGCGGCTTTCGTCGGAGGCGAGTTCGGCCGTCGACAGGATATCGTTCGGTCGTGCGATCTGGTCGTTCACGGAGAGTCAGTTCTTCCTAAAAAAGAGGTGTCACCCTAGCCATGTGCCGCTATAGAAAACAACACCTGCGTGGAGGTGTGGGCCTATCGCCCACAGGAGTATGAAGGGGGACAGCATGCCGGGAACCGCCAAATCCGATCGCCAGAAGGCCAGCGTCACGGACATCGAAGCATTGGATTTCCACTCCTCCGGCCGTCCGGGCAAGCTGGAGATCACGCCGACCAAGCCGATGGCGACGCAGCGCGACCTGTCGCTTGCCTATTCGCCCGGCGTCGCCGTGCCCGTGAAGGCCATCGCCGAAGACCCCTCCACCGCCTACGACTACACCACGCGCGGAAACATGGTCGCCGTCATCTCGAACGGCACGGCCATTCTCGGCCTCGGCAATCTCGGCGCGCTCGCCTCCAAGCCGGTCATGGAGGGCAAGTCGGTGCTCTTCAAGCGCTTTGCCGACGTCGATTCGATCGACCTCGAGGTCGATACGGAGAATGTCGACGAGTTCATCAACTGCGTGCGCTATCTCGGCCCCTCCTTCGGCGGCATCAACCTCGAGGACATCAAGGCGCCCGACTGTTTCATCATCGAAAGCCGCCTGCGCGAGTTGATGGACATCCCGGTCTTCCACGACGACCAGCACGGCACCGCCATCATCGCCGCCGCCGGCCTCATCAATGCGCTGGCGCTGACCGGCCGCGACTTCAAGACGACGAAGCTCGTCTGCAACGGCGCAGGTGCGGCCGCCATCGCCTGTATCGAACTCATCAAGGCGATGGGTTTCGCGCCCGACAACGTCATCCTCTGCGACACGAAGGGCGTGATCTACCAGGGCCGCGAAGACGGCATGAACCAGTGGAAATCGGCCCATGCGGTCAAGACCGACCGTCGCTCGCTGGCCGAGGCCATGGCCGGCGCCGACGTGGTGTTCGGCCTCTCGGCCAAGGGCGCATTCTCCGAAGAGATGATCCGCTCCATGGCCCCGCGCCCGATCATCTTCGCCATGGCCAATCCCGATCCGGAAATCACGCCCGAGGAAGTCGCGCGCATCCGCGACGACGCCATCGTGGCGACGGGACGCTCGGATTATCCGAACCAGGTCAACAACGTGCTGGGCTTTCCCTATATCTTCCGCGGCGCGCTCGACGTGCGGGCCTCGACCATCAACGATGCGATGAAGATCGCCGCCGCCGAAGCGCTCGCCCATCTCGCGAAGGAAGACGTGCCTGACGACGTGGCCGCCGCCTATCAGGGCGTGCGCCCGCGTTTCGGGGCGCAATATATCATTCCCGTGCCCTTCGACCCGCGCCTCATCTCGGCCATTCCCGTCGCCGTGGCCAAGGCGGCGATGGAAACCGGCGTGGCGCGCAAGGACATTCCCGACCTCGACGCCTATGCGCGCGACCTGAAGGCACGGCGAGACCCGATCGCCTCGACGCTGCAGCAGATCTATGCCCGGGTGCGCCGCCAGCCGAAACGCGTCGTCTTCGCCGAGGGCGAGGAAGAGCAGATGATGCGCGCCGCCGTGTCCTATGCCAACCAGCAGCTCGGCACCGCCATCCTCGTCGGCCGCGACGACCGGATGCGCGAAATCGCCGAGCGCGCCGGCATCGATCTCGACCGGCCCGGCATCCAGCTGCTCAATGCCCGTATCTCGACGCGCAACGACGCCTATATCGACTATCTCTATGCCCGCATCCAGCGGAAGGGTTTCCTCTACCGCGACGCGCAGCGCATGATCCATAACGACCGCAACCATTTCGCGGCGTGCATGGTGGCGCTCGGCGATGCGGATGCGATGGTGACGGGCCTGACCCGCAACTATTCCACCGCGCTGGAAGACGTGCGGCGCTGCATCGATCCCAAGCCCGGCCATCGCGTCATTGGCGCGTCGCTGGCGCTCTGCCGCGGCCGCGCCGTGCTGGTGGCCGATACCGCCGTGCACGACATGCCATCCTCGGAGGAACTGGCGGATATCGCGGAAGAGGCTGCAGGCCTTGCCCGCCGCCTGGGCTACGAGCCGCGCGTGGCGATGCTCGCCTATTCCACCTTCGGCCATCCGTCGGGCGAACGCTCCGAGCGGGTGCGCGAGGCGGTGAAGATCCTCGACCGCCGCCGCGTCGATTTCGAATATGACGGCGAGATGGCGGCCGACGTGGCGCTCAATCCGCGCATCATGGAGCAATATCCATTCTGCCGCCTCTCCGGCCCCGGCAACGTGCTGGTGATGCCGGCGTTCCACTCGGCGTCGATCTCGACCAAGATGCTGCAGGAACTCGGCGGCTCCACCGTCATCGGCCCCCTTCTGGTCGGCCTCGACAAGTCGGTGCAGATCGTCTCGATGGGTGCAAAGGATTCGGACATCGTCAACATGGCGACGCTGGCCGCGTATAATTCGGGCGGTTAAGGCAGTAGGCAGTAGGCAGTAGGCAGTAGGGAAGCGCAACACACCTACCGGTTATTGGCTACCGCCTCATTCCTCAGCTCGCGAAACGCCCGGCATCCGCGCCATAGTAGTTGAGATAGCGGCCGGAAATCTGGCCGATCGGCAGGACGATCAGCACGTCCGTCGTGTTGAAGGCGTGGTCCACGACCGCGCCGCTGCCGATGGTCGCGCCGAGCCTCAGGTAGCCCTTCACGAGCGGCGGCATGGCCACCAGCGCCTTGCGCGCATCGATGCCTTCCGCCGGCATCAGGTCCATGACGCGGAAGAGTTCCGGCCGGGCCGAAACGCTCCAGTCGTCCTTGGCCTGCACATTGTGGTGCAGGAAGGAAAGCGCCAGCGCGTGCTCCTCCGGCACCGTGCCGTGGAACGAGGCGCAGCCGAACATCACGTCCACGCCATGTTTCAGCGAATAGGCCCAGGCGCCCTGCCAAAGCAGCTCGACCGTGCGCTTGGTGCGATAGGCCGGCAGCACGCAGGAGCGGCCGAGCTCCATGAAGCGCTTGTCAGGATGGCGGGCGACCAGCGCATCGACATCGAACTCGGACTGCGAATAGAAGCCGCCGGAAACGGCCGCCACATCCTGCCGCAGCAGCCGATAGGTGCCGACGATCTGCTCCTCGGCATCGCCCTCGATTGCCGTGTCGAGCACGAGCAGGTGGTCGCAGACCATGTCCCAGGCATCGATGTCGCGCTTGCGGCGCACGGCATCGGGCGAAAGCTGGGCCTTCATCTCCTCGACGAAGACGCGGTAGCGCACGGCTTGCGCGGCATCGATCTCGGAGACGGAGCGGGCCAGACGGGTTTCGAGATTGCCGATGCGGCCGAGCACGTCCGAGGCCGGCCGTTCCGTTGCCGGGGCCGGCTTCTGAGCGATCTCCACGGGAGCGAGGGTCTGGGAGAGTTCGAGCGTCATGGCAGTCTACCCGTTGATGAGCTTCGCGACTTTAATCACGATTCTGCAACAGGATAATGACGTAAAGCCGGCTTGGATAGGGCAAAGCCGCCAGCGTCGGCCGTCAGGCCCGTGCGCGCCGGGCGATCCGGGCGATTTCCCCCAGAAGACGCGCGGGATCGGCGGGCTTGGCCAGCACCGCATCGGCGCCGATGGCAAGGAGTTCCTCTGCAAGGCCCGTGCGGTTGTCCGCCGTCAGCACCATCACGGGAAGGCGGGCATTGCCGTAATCGCAGCGCACGATCCGGGCGATCATCTCCTGCCCTTCACCGCCCGGCATGCCGAGATCGGTGACGATCAGTTCAGGCGCAAACGGCCCCGCATCCGTCGCCCCGCCGAGCGCGGAAACGAGGGCCGGATAATCCGGCACGTGGCGCACCGTATGGCCGGCGCGCTCCAGCACCGAACGCACCAGCATGGCATTGACCGGATCGTCCTCCGCCAGCAGGATCCGGATGCCCGAGGAGGCTGCCGCACGCGGGTCCGGCGCCACCGGCGGCGGGTCCTTCAGGATCGGGCGGTTGTCGTTGATCGCGTCGCGCACCTCGACCCCCTTCATCCGGCCGCGCAGCACCTCGACGAGCGAACGCTCGCGCAGCGGCCGGATCAGCCAGGAATCGTACCCCTCGCCCTTGCCGATGGCGCGGCTGCCGCGATCCTCGGGATTGACGAGATAGATGCGGCGGGCGGCGCTTTCGCGCAGAAAGGTCATGTCCGCCAGTTCGCGGCGGAAGACGCCGGCCAGGCGGTTGTCCACGATGATATCGGTGAGGGTGTCTCCCCGCGCGGCCAGGTGGCGCATGACGTTTTCGGCCTCCTCGACGGAGGTGGCGAGGTGGCAGGCGCCGCCGAGCGCGCCGATGGTGCGCACCAGCGCCGCCGAGGCGGGGCCCGCCGGCGCAAGCAGGAAGACGAGGCTGCCGCGCAGCACGCTCTTGCGCGTGCCGTGAGAGGGGCGCAGTCGCGCCGCCACCGGCATGCGGATGGTGAAGGTGCTGCCCCGGCCGGGGGTGCTTTCCAGCGTCAGGGCGCCGCCGGCCTCGGAAAGGATGCGTGCCGAGATGGCGAGCCCCAGCCCCGTGCCGCCGCTGCGCTGCGCCGCACTGCCGGTCTGTTCGAATTCCTCGAAGATGCGGGCCTGCTCGTCCGGCCGCATGCCGGGCCCCGTATCCGTCACCCGGATGACGATGGCATCGCCGTCGAGCACCGTTTCCAGCAGGACACCGCCCGTATGGGTGAATTTCACGGCATTGCCGACGACATTGTAGAGCACCTGGCGCAGGCGCGCGGCGTCGTAGAGAAGAAGGCCCGGCACATCCGCGGAGACGAACGAACCGATCTCGATCCCCTTTTCATGGGCGCGCGGCGACAGCATCTCCACGACGCTTTCCAGCATCGGACGCACCGGCTCTTCCGACGGCCGCAGCTGGAAGCGGCCTGCCTCGATGCTGGAGAAATCCAGGAGGTCGTCGACGAGCTGCACGAGCGCGTGCCCGGACTGGCGCATGCCGGCGAGGTAGTTCTTCTGCTCGGCCGTGAGCCGGGTCTGGCCCAGGAGATGCGACATGCCGAGGATGCCGGAAAGCGGCGTGCGGATTTCGTGGCTGACGGTGGCCAGCAGACGGGACTTGGCGGCACTCGCCGCCTCCGCGCGCTGGCGGGCCTTCTCTCGCTCGCCTTCCGCCCGGCGTTCTTCCGTCACGTCGCGCGCAATGGACTGCACCACCAGTTCGCCCGACGCGGGATCGCGCACCGTGACATCGTGCCAGGAATAGATGCGCATGCCGGACGCGGTTTGCACGTCGACATCGTAGCGATGTGCGCTGGCCTGCGAACGGAAGGAGAGGCCGAGCGCCTCCAGCGTGCGGCCTTCGACATCGGCGACGCCCGTCAGCGCGCCCAGAACGGCATTGGCCCGCAGGATGCGGCCATCAAGGGTGCGGGTGACGATGATATCGCCCAGCACGTCATGGATCGCGGAAAGGATTTCGGAGGTCTCGCTGCGTTCCCAGCCGCGGTCATGCACCGTCTCGATGCCGGCGGGCGGCCGGCGGGACAGGAAGAGGAACATGGCGCCGGCTATGCCCGTGAGACCAAGACCGGCGGCAGCGATGTAAAAGCCCGACGCCATGCCGGTGATCAGGACCAGCGCGGCGCAAAGCAGACCGACGCCGGCGATGACGGCGCGGATCGCCGCATGGCTTTCCGGCACGGCGGCGGCGGACGCTGAGGCGTCGCGCGTCATCTCTCCATCCGGGCGGCCGTGAGCCGGCCGGGACGGCGCCTCGGCGAATTCGGCCTGAAGCCGGCTCTGTAGCTTGACGGGTTCGCTCATGGGATCCGCTTATCACGCGGACCGTTCAAATCGGCTTCAGCAAGTCGCTAAAAGTTTAGCGATCCTTGCGGCGCAGCAGAAGCAGCTCGTCGAGGATCACCAGGCCCGCGCCGATGGTGATGAAACTGTCGGCGAGATTGAACACCGCGAAGGACCATGTCTCCGTATAGAACAGGATATAGTCGATCACATAGCCGAAGAGCGCCCGGTCGATGAGGTTGCCGAAGGCGCCGGCGATGATGAAGGCGTAGCCGGCATGGGCGAAGCCGCGCTCCTTCGGCGTCTGCCGCCACAGCCAGGCGACGAAAGCCACGACGAAGAGGCGCAGCGTCACGATCAGCCAGCCCTCCAGGCCCGACAGCATCGAGAAGGCGACGCCGTAATTGTAGGTGCGGTAGAGCGCCAGCATCGGCACGACATGCACCGCCTCCTGGAAGGGAAGCCACATCTCGACGGCGAATTTCACCGCCTGATCGAGCAGCAGCGCGAGCAGGATGACGATGATGACCGGCACCGGCCGGGACATGAGGGGAATGCGATTGGTCATGCGCGGTCTTCCAGCGTCAGCAGGTGGCGGCGCGCCTCGAAGAGCATGACGCCGGTGGCGATGGCGAGGTTGAGCGAATCCGCAAGGCCCGCCTGCGGAATGCGGGCCAGCGCATCCGCCTCGCTCGCCAGCGTATCCGGCAGGCCGGACTGCTCGTTGCCCATCAGGAGCACGACGGGCTTCGTCTTGTAGTCGATGGTGCGGTAATCGACGGCGCCGGCGAGATGGGTCGCAACGACGCGCACGCCCGCCCCCTTCTTCCAGGCGAGGAAGTCCGCCAGGCTGGCCCTGACCAGCGGCACGGCAAAGACCGATCCCATCGTGGCGCGCACGGTCTCCATCGAGAACGGGTCGGTGCTTTCGCCGACGAGGATGACGCCGCTCGCACCCGCGGCATCGGCCGTGCGGATGATCGTGCCGAGATTGCCGGGATCGCGGACGCGATCGAGCGCGACATAGGTCTCGCCGTTTCCGGGCCTCACGTCGCGCAGGTTCGTCCAGCGCTGGGTGAAGATGCCGACGACCATCTGCGGATTGTCGCGCCGCGTGATCGAGGCGAGCACCTTCTCGCTCACCTCCAGCACCAGCCCGCCGCGCGCCACCGTCTTCGTCGCGCATTGCACGACCTGCGGCTTGTCCTTGACGTTCTTGGCATGGACCAATGTGCGGATCTCGAAGCCGAGCTCCAGCGCGTCGATGACGAGCTTGAGGCCTTCGGCCATGAAGCTCTTCGTCTCGTCGCGGTGCTTCTTGTCGGACAGCGCCTTGATGTCCTTGACGATCGGGTTGGAGAGGCTCGTGACCTCCTTGACCTGCCCGACGCGGCGCGTTCCCTGGTGATCGTGGCTCATGCGCTGATCCATCGGCTGAAGAGGGAGGTGGAGAGCGCGCGGCCGGCTTGCCTGCCGTCCGTGCCGCTCTCGCGGATGACGAGTTCGCCCGATTCCACCGTGCCGCCGGCGCCGCGCATCGTCTCGCGCATCAGCTCGTGGATCGAATAGAAGCTCGCGCGGATCGAATAGGCCGTCAGCACGAGGCCGATGGCCTTCGGCGACAGGATCTCGCGGCAGACATCGAGCATCAGCGGCAGATGGTCGAAGAGATGCCAGACCTCGCCATTGGGACCACGGCCGAATTTCGGCGGGTCGGTGAGGATGATGTCGTATTTGCTGCCGCGGCGTTCCTCGCGCTGGATGAACTTCATCGCGTCTTCACAGATCCAGCGGATCGGCAGCTTGTCCATGCGGCCGAGCGCCTGGTTCTCGCGCGCCCAGCCGATCGCCTTCTTCGAGGCATCGACATGGGTGACTTCGGCCCCGGCGGCGGCGGCCACCAGCGAAGCCACGCCGGTATAGCCGAAGAGGTTCAGCACCTTGACCGGGCGGCCGGCCGTCTCGACCTTCTCCTTCATCCAGCTCCAGTGCGCGAGCTGTTCGGGGAAGACGCCGACATGGCGGAAGGCGGTGAAGCGGCCATGGAAATCGACGCCCAGGAGCTGCATCGGCCAGGTTTCGCCGAGAGCCTCCCGGGGAAACTTCCAGCGCCCCATGCCGTCCTCGTCCGTATCGCCGGTGAAGAAGGCGTCCGCCTTGTCCCACAGGCTGTCGGGCAGGCTGCGCTGCCAGAGCGCCTGGGCTTCCGGGCGCACGATGCGATAGGGGCCGTACTGCTCCAGCTTCTCGCCGGCGCCAGTGTCGATGAGGCGATACTGATCCGAACCCGCCGTTTCGAGAATGACCGGCACGCGCTCGGCGGGTTTTGACCCGTCGCGGCGCATCAGCGGGCGTGCGGGCGCATCCGGCGCCGGGCGCGGCTCCTTCTTCGCGGCGGGCTTCGCGACGGTGGTCTTTACGGCCGGGGCCTTCTGCGTCTGCGGCCGCGGGGATCCGTGCGGCTTGGCGGGGGCGGCGGGGCCGCTTTTCGGCCGGCGGTGTCTGTCCTTCACGATGGATCGTCCGTCGTCGGTTGGAAACTGGCCGGCAACGCCGGAAAACAAGCGGCTCCCATACCATCCCTCCCCCACTTGGCAAAGCGCTTTCCGATGACGATAACTTGAGACCACACAAGGGAGAATCGCAGATGGACCTGACCGGTGAGGAACGCATAGCCGCCCCGCGCGATGCGGTGTGGGCCGCTCTCAACGATCCCGACACGCTGAAGGCCTGCATTCCCGGCTGCCAGGAGATCGTCCGGCGATCGCCGACGGAGCTCGACCTGACCGTGAAGTTCAAGATCGGCGTGGTTTCGGCCACCTTCAGCGGCGAAGTCACCCTCTCGAACCTCAACCCGCCCGAAAGCTACACGATCACGGGCGAAGGCAAGGGCAGCATTGCCGGCCTCGCCAAGGGCAGCGCGGATGTGCGGTTGATCGAGGACGACGCGGGCACGATCCTCGCCTATGACATCCACACGCAGGTTGGTGGAAAGCTCGCCCAGTTCGGCTCGCGCCTCATCGGTTCCTCGGCCAGAAAACTGGCGATGCGCTTCTTCGCCGATCTCGAGGCGCGGCTGAACGGCAGGGCCGCCTAGATCACTTTCCCGGCGACGGCAGGACGGCCTGCGAGGCGATCGCCTCGGCGCGGGTGCGGTGCTTTTCGGCCTCGCTGTGCCATTTCACCGCCTCGTTGGCCTCGATACGGGCACGCTTGCGGTACTTGCCCTGGGTAAACCAGGTGATCAGCGCACCCAGCACAAGGCCGAGGATCGTCGCGAGGAACAGGTAGACGAAGAAGGGCGCGGTGACGGACAGCACGCTGTCTTCCGGCCGGAAGGGGTTGAGCGCCAGGGTCACGGGCTGGCGATTGGCGACCGACAGAACGATCAGCAGGATGCCGATCGGGATCAGCACGACGACGTTGAAAACTCTCTTGACCATGACGTCACCTTTCCGGCGCGAGGCGCCCGCGGGCGCCCTGCCTCCATTCCTGCGGCTCCGCGCGTAACCCCGCGAAACCCTTGGCTAATCGCCTCAATCGTCCTGGTCGGCCTGACCGGGATTGAGGCGTTCACGCAGTTCCTTGCCGGTCTTGAAGAAGGGGACCCACTTCTCTTCGACGAAGACCGCGTCGCCGGTGCGCGGGTTGCGGCCGGAGCGCGAGGGGCGGTTCTTGACCGAAAAGGCCCCGAAGCCGCGCAACTCGACCCGATTACCTGCGGCAAGCGCATCGGTGATCTCGTCGAGCACGGCATTGACGATATTCTCGACGTCGCGATGGTAGAGGTGTGGATTGCGAGCGGCGACAATCTGAACCAGTTCGGACTTGATCACTGTATCCCCCTCAAAAACTCTTGTTTTTCAATCATGGTCAACCTGCCAAACGGAGACAAGACCGTCAAGAAACAACTTTTGGCCGCCCAGTTTTTCGATTGTCGGCTGCAGGTCGAGCGGCATGCCGAGAAGCGAACGGACGAAATCGAGCGCGCCTGAACCAAGGAACGGGAAGCCGGTGCGGCCGGCCGGCGCGTAATCGATGACGGGAAGGTCGGCCGAGACCTTGCGCTCGGCAAGATAGGCGCGGATCGCCTCCGGCCCGCCCAGCGTGTCCACCAGCTTGGCGGCGAGCGCCTGCCGGCCGGTGAAGATACTGCCGTCGGCAAGGCGCAGCACCTCGGCGCGCGGCAGTTTGCGGCGCTCGGCGACCAGGTCGACGAACCAGTCGTAGCTGTCCATCACCATGGCGCGGATCATGGTCTTGGCCTCTTCGCTGGCGGGATGGAACGGCGACGGCTCGGCCTTCAGCGGCGCCGACTTGATCTCCTCCAGGGAGACGCCGACCTTGTCCATGAGGTCCTTCAACTGCGGATACTGGAAGAGAACGCCGATGGAGCCGGTGATCGAGCTTTCGCCGGCAATGATCGTATCGCCGGCGGTCGCGATCATATAGCCGGCGGAGGCGGCGAGCGTGCGCACATCCGAGACGACTGGTTTCTTTTCCGCCACCTTGCGCAGCGCCTTGAAGATGACCTCTCCGCCATAGGTCGTGCCGCCCGGCGAGGAAATCGTCACCACCAGGGCTTTGACGCGGTCGTTCTTGGCGATGCGGTCGAGGCGTTCCAGCAGGTCCTTGTCGTCCTGGATGATGCCGGAAATCTCGACGCGCGCGATATGGTCGCCAGCGCCCGCATCCGGCCAGCGCCAGGCGACGGCCGCAAGGATGACGGCAAGCGCGATCAGGATGGCGACGACGCGCCAGAACGTGAGTTTGCGACGCAGCTGCCGGCGGTCGGCGATGGCGGAGTGATCCATTCCCTGTCCTCATTCCCTATGGAAGCCGACCCTGGGGTGACTTGCCGAAGGCCCTATCGATATGGCATTGGCCGTGCAAATGGCAATTCGTCGCTGAACTTTCTTGGCATCCATTGTTTGTTCAGGAATAATCGCCATATGGGAGCCGTTACCAGGGCGACCCGATTTGCCGATACTCGAATTCAAGCAGGCAGGATGCTGAACAGCGCGGCAGACACACCGACGGGTGCGCAGAGCACAGGCAATTCCGTGGAGGCCTACCGCCTCGCGACGCGGCACTCCTCGCGCGTGCGCCTGCTGAAGATCGCCCTGCCTGTCGCCGCCCTCGTCATCGGCGCCGTCTTTGCCGTGGTTTCCATCGTGCGCACCTATCTCCCCTCCGATCTCCAGGTGGAGAGCGCATCGATCGAGGACGGCAAGATCGTGATGCGCAATCCGGCCATCGCCGGCCGCAACAAGGACGGCATTAGCTATTCCATGAAGGCCGAACGCGCGCTGCAGGACATGAAGCAGCCCGACGTCATCGAGCTTCACGACATCCTCGCGAAAATGCCCATGAATGAATCCACGGTGGCGGAAGTCGTCGCCCAGAACGGCATCTACGACCGCGGCCGCAACCTGCTCGACATGGTTGCGCCCTTCACCATCCACCTCAATACCGGCCTCGATGCCGCCTTCCAGTCCGCCCAGCTCGATATCAATGGCGGCACGATGTCGACGGACAAGCCCGTCTCGATCAAATCCAGCGGCGCATCCATTGTTGCGCAGTCGCTGCGAATGACGGATAAAGGCAAGGTCGTCGTCTTCGAGGGCAAGGTCGTCGTCGATGTCGACCCGGCCGCTATCCGCAACAAAGAACAGTAAGAGCCCCATGTTCGCCACCCTCTCCGCCCCTGTCCGGGCCACCAGCCTTTTGGTTCTTGTCGCGGGCTTCGCGTTTGCCGCCGGTCCGGCCGGCGCCCAGCAGACGAGCCAGATGACGGGCATGCAGCTCTCCAACGACCAGCCCATCCAGATCCAGAGCGACAAGCTCGAGATCCGCGACCAGGAGCGCAAGGCCGAGTTTACCGGCAATGTGAAGGTCGTGCAGGGCACCACGACGATGCAGGCCGGCCGGATGGTGGTCTATTACAAATCGGGCGAAGGCTCGGTGGCCAGCGGCAATGCCGACATCGAGAAGATCGACGTCTTCGACAAGGTCTATCTCAAGTCTGACAAGCAGGAGGCGACCGGCGACACCGGCACCTTCAACATGGTCAACGAGACCATGCAGCTGAAGGGCAAGAAGGTCGTGCTCTCGGAAGGCGAAAACGTCTTCGTCGGCTGCCAGCTCAACGTGGCCATGCGCACCGGCGAGGCCACGCTCGATGCCTGCGGCGGCCGCGTGATGATCCAGCTGGATCCCAAGTCCCGCAAGCAAACGAACTGATATAGCGTTTTACCCAGTGGCTCCTTCCCTGCTCTCCCGTCTGACGCGCGCTCCGAAGAATGCTGCGCAGCATCATGCTCCGCACGCAGCGGATCTGGCACGCTATGAGGGCACCCTCATCGCCCGCGGGCTGACCAAGACCTATCGCGACAGGCGCGTCGTCAATGGCGTGTCGCTCGTGGTGCGCCGTGGCGAGGCGGTCGGGCTGCTGGGGCCGAACGGCGCGGGCAAGACCACCTGTTTCTACATGATCACCGGGCTTGTGCCTGTCGACGAAGGGTCGATCGAGATCAACGGCCACGAGGTGACCACCATGCCGATGTACCGCCGCGCGCGGCTCGGCGTCGGCTACCTGCCGCAGGAAGCCTCAATCTTTCGCGGCCTGACGGTCGAGGAAAACATCCGCGCCGTGCTGGAAGTTCACGACAAGGACAAGGCGCGGCGCGAAGCCAAGCTCGACAGCCTGCTCGCCGAGTTCTCGATTTCCCATCTGCGCAAATCGCCGGCCGTGGCCCTTTCGGGCGGCGAGCGCCGTCGTCTGGAAATCGCCCGCGCGCTGGCCACCGACCCGACCTTCATGCTGCTCGACGAACCCTTTGCCGGCGTCGACCCCATTTCGGTCTCCGATATCCAGGCGCTGGTGCGCCACCTCACGTCCCGCGGCATCGGCGTTCTCATCACCGACCACAATGTGCGCGAGACGCTCGGCCTGATCGACCGGGCCTATATCATCCATGCCGGCGAAGTGCTGACCCACGGCCGGGCGAACGACATCGTCAACAATCCCGATGTCCGCCGCCTTTATCTCGGCGATAACTTCAGTCTTTGAGACGACAGCGGCGATCTTCACCAAGTTCGTCGCTGTGACTTGACCAAACCCCCTAAAAAAGCAATTTTTGGGCCAGTTGGATTTTGCCACGTCCACCGTGGCGGACGGAAACTGTTTTTTCCGGGGAGTAACGCGTCCGAATGGCACTCGCAGCCAGCCTTTTTCTGCGCCAAAGCCAGTCGCTGGTCATGACACCGCAGCTGATGCAGTCGATTCAGCTGCTGCAGATGACGCATTTCGAGCTCAACCAGTTCATCGAGCAGGAAGTCGAGAAGAATCCACTGCTCGAAATCGCACCGGCCGACGATGGCGGCGGTGGCGGGCCAAGTGACCATATTCTCGTCAATGACGACCGCGGCCCTGCCGAAAGCATGGGCAATGAGGATGCCGGCCAGCCGGATCTCTACGACAATGCCACGATGGGCAGCGCGGGCGACGCCTCCGAAACCTTCGACGGCGGCCTCGACAACGTGTTTCCGGATGATGCCGGGCCGCGGGCCGCGGATGCCCCGGAGCTGATCGGCCAATGGAAGTCGATGCCCGGCAGCGAGGCGGGCGAAGGCTATGACCTCGACGACTTCGTGGCCGCACGCAAGACGCTGCGCGATATCCTGAACGAGCAGATCCCCTTCGCGCTCGCAAGCCCCATCGACCGGCTGATCGCCCAGCATCTGGTCGACCAGCTGGACGATGCCGGCTATCTGCAGGGCAATATCGCCGAGACGGCGCTGAAGCTCGCCAAGCCGGTGGCCGAGGTGGAGCGCGTTCTCGCAAGCCTGCAGCAGCTGGAGCCGCACGGCGTGTTTGCCCGCTCGCTCAGCGAATGCCTCGCCCTCCAGCTGAGGGCGCTCGACCGGTTCGATCCGGCGATGGCCGCGCTCGTGGGAAATCTCGAGCTGCTCGCCCGGCGCGATTTCGCCACGCTCAAGAAGCTGTGCGGCGTGGGCGAGGAGGACCTCCTGGACATGCTGGCGGAAATCCGCAAGCTCGATCCCAAGCCGGGCACGCGCTACGAGACGGGCGCATCGGAAGCCGTGGTGCCCGACATCATCGTGCGCGCTGCCCCTGACGGCTCCTGGCACATCGAGCTCAACGCCGACACGCTGCCGCGCGTGCTCGTGAACCGCGATTACTACGCCAACGTCTCCAGCCGCACGCGCCGCGACAGCGAAGACCACGGCTTCCTCAACGAATGCCTCCAGACGGCCAACTGGCTGACCCGCAGCCTCGACCAGCGCGCCCGCACCATCATGAAGGTGGCCACCGAGATCGTGCGCCAGCAGGATGCCTTCCTCATGCACGGCGTCGATCATCTGCGCCCGCTGAACCTCAAGACGGTCGCCGACGCGATCAAGATGCACGAATCGACGGTGAGCCGCGTCACGTCCAACAAATACATGCTGACGCCGCGCGGCCTTTTCGAGCTGAAATATTTCTTCACCGTCTCGATCGGCTCGGCCGAAGGCGGCGATTCCCATTCCGCCGAGAGCGTACGCCACCGCATTCGCACCATGATCACGCAGGAGGACCCTGCCGCGGTACTGTCCGACGACGACATCGTCGATGCCCTGCGCAAGGGGGGGGTGGATCTCGCACGCCGCACGGTCGCCAAGTACCGCGAGGCGATGAACATCCCATCGTCCGTGCAGCGGCGCCGGGAAAAGCGGGCGCTTGCCAGGGCCACGGCCTCGTAAAACAGGCCTGCACAAACCACCTTCCGACGGCCGGAAGTTAACGATCGCTGAATCCGCCGATTGACTTCACCGGCCAGACGGGCTAATGCGCGCCCCAATTCCAATGGGAAGACAGGCCGGAATTCCAGACATATCCCCGTTTTTCTTTATCAGGCGATACCCGCGACATCACATGCGTGAAAAGCTTGGAACGTGGATGAGGTTGGAATAGACTGTTGCACGCAAATCACGAAAGAGAGGAAACCTCCATGAGTGTGCGTGTATCCGGTAAACATATGGAAATCGGTGAAACTTTCCGTCAGCGCATTGAAGAGCAGATGGGAGATGCCGTAACCAAATATTTCGACGGAGGATATTCGAGCCAGGTCACCGTAGAAAAAGCGGGATCGCGGTACAGCGCGGACTGCAAGATCCACCTCGATACGGGGATGGCCTTGCAGGCAAATGGCGAAGCAAACGATCCTCTGGCCGCTTTCCAGTCGGCCTCGGAACGGATCGAGAAGCGCCTGCGCCGGTACAAGCGCAAGCTCAAGGCACACCATAACGGCAACGGTCACGATGCCTTTGCAGAAGTAGCCTACACGGTGATGGATTCGGTCCCCGACGAAGACGACGAGCTTCCCGAGGACTACGCACCGACCATCGTTGCGGAAAGCACGAAGAAACTGAGGACGATGTCTGTCGCAAGTGCCGTCATGGCGCTCGACATGACGGACGATCCGGTTCTTCTCTTCCGCAGCGCCGGCTCGGAGCAGCTCAATATCGTCTACCGACGCAACGACGGAAATATTGGCTGGATCGACGCAGCCAATATCAAAGGCTGAGTGGGGGAACGTGGTGCCGCTGACCGGCACCACGTCTCTTCAACCCCTTCACGCAGCGCACGAGGACAAAAGCATGGCATTGGCAGGTCTACTGCAGCAGAGTGCGATTATTCCGGCGATGAAGGCCAATTCCAAGAAGCAGCTGCTTCAGGAACTGGCGACAAAAGCGGCCAAGATCACCGGGATTCCGGAACGTGAGATCTTCGACGTCATCCTTCAGCGTGAACGGCTCGGTTCGACCGGCGTGGGCAATGGCATCGCCATCCCGCACGGCAAGCTGAGGGCACTTACCCAGATCGTCGGCCTTTTCGCGAGGCTCGAAACCCCCGTGGACTTCGAAGCACTCGACGATCAGCCGGTCGATCTCGTCTTCCTGCTCCTGGCGCCGGAAGGCGCAGGCGCAGATCACCTCAAGGCCCTGTCGCGCATTGCGCGCGTGCTGCGCGATCCCGCGATGGTCGCCAAGCTGCGCGCCTCCGACAGCGAGAGCGCGATCTATGCCTGCCTCAGCGAGGAACAGGCGTCCGCGGCCTGAGCCCGGCCATCTCTGCATGAAAAAAACCGGCGGCCTTTCGGCCGCCGGTTTTTGTTTGTGTCGTTGAGCCTGTCGCGCGATCAGGCGTCCGCGGCATTCGCCTCGCCGGAGGGCGCCTTGGGGCCGCCCTTGGCCACACCGACCATGGCCGGGCGCAGCACGCGCTCGCCGATCGTGAAGCCCGCCTGCACGACCTGGACGACCGTGTTGTTGGCGACATCGGGATTGGGCACTTCGAACATCGCCTGGTGGAAGTTCGGGTCGAACTTCTCGCCCATCGGGTCGAGCTTGCGCACGCCGTGGCGCTCGAGGGCGCCCAGCATGGACCGTTCGGTCATCTCCACGCCCTCGGCCAGTGCCTTCAGGCTCGCGTCGTTTTCCAGCGCATCGGCCGGGATGGCGTCGAGCGCGCGGCGCAGGTTGTCGGAGACCGCCAGCATGTCGCGGGCGAAACCGGCGACGGAATAGGACTTGGCGTCCTTCACATCGCGCTCGGTGCGGCGGCGCAGATTGTCCATCTCGGCGGCGAGCCGCAGGTACTTGTCACGGAGATCGGCGTTTTCGGCGCGCAGAACGTCCAGCGGATCGGGCGTGGCGACGGCCTCCTCCTCGATGATCGCGTCTTCCGCGGCTGCATCCGCGGCGAGATTGCTGTCCACCGCTTCGTCAGGTCCGTGTTTCTTGGTCTCGTCGGTCATGACGTACTCCGAATTGCCACTGTTGGGGTTTGGGCCCGATATCGAGGTTTAGACCCGAAAAATCAAGGGCTGAAGGGTGAATACCGGCTCTCAGCGCGAAAGCCGCGACATGAGCTGCGCCGTATAGTCCACCATCGGCACGATACGGGAGTAATTCAGCCGTGTCGGGCCGATGACGCCCACCGCACCGACGATCTTGTCGTCGCCATCGCGGTAGGGCGCAACGATCAGCGAGGAGCCGGACAGCGAGAACAGCTTGTTCTCCGAGCCGATGAAGATGCGGACCCCCGGGCCGGTCTCGGCGAGGTTCAAAAGCTCGATCAGGCTCTCCTTGCGCTCGAGATCGTCGAAGAGCAGGCGCAGGCGATCGATATCGTCGGCGCCGGCCAGCCCTTCCAGCAGATTGGCCCGGCCGCGCACGATGAGCCTTGTGGCCTTGTTTTCCTCGAAATCGCCCGACCAGACGGCAAGGCCACGCTCGACGAGATCCTGCGACAGCCGGTCGAGCTCGCGGCTGATCTCGCCGCGCAGCCGCTCGAGCTGCGAGCGCGCCTCCAGCAGCGTGTTGCCGGCCAGATGCGCGTTGAGGAAATTGGCAGCCTCGGTGAGCTGCGAGCTGGTGACGCCGGCCGGCAACTCGATGATGCGGTTTTCCACCTGGTCGTGATCGCCGACGAGCACGACCAGCGCCTTGGTCGGCTCCAGGCGGATGAACTCGACATGTTTTAGAACGGCATCGTTCTTGGTGGTGATGACGAGGCCTGCGCCGCGCGACATGCCCGACAGCGCCTGGCTCGCCTCGCTCATCATGGTCTCGACCGCGCCGTGCTTCTGGCCATGCGGGCGCACATGCCGCTCGATGGAGGCGCGATCCTCCGCCGAGATATTGCCGACCTGCATGAAGGCATCGACGAAAAAGCGCAGGCCGAGCTGCGTGGGGAGTCGTCCGGCGCTGACATGGGGGGAGTAGATGAGCCCAAGCTCTTCCAGATCGCTCATAACATTGCGCACGGAGGCCGGCGAGAGCGACATGGGCAGGATACGGGAAAGGTTTCGCGAACCCAGCGGCTCGCCGCTTTCCAGATAGCTTTCCACGATGCGGCGGAAGACTTCCCCTGAACGTTCGTCCAGTGCCGCCTGAATGTCAGGACCCGGAGATCTCAAAACCATCGTCTGTCTGCAACCCTGTTACTCCCCTGGAATATAGTGATTTCTGAGGGCAGCGCAAAACGGATTTTCCAACCAGTTGCCGCACCGGCATTCCCTCGCCCGGCGAAACGGTCTAAAGCACTCCCACCATACCAATGAGGAGTTCGCAATGCGGCCGTCCGGCAGAAAAACCGATCAGATGCGCAAGGTTTCTTTCGAGCGCAACGTTTCCAAGCATGCCGAGGGATCCTGTCTCGTCAAGTTCGGTGACACGCATGTTCTGGTCACCGCAAGCCTTGAGGACAAGACGCCGCCGTGGCTGCGCAACAGCGGCAAGGGCTGGGTGACCGCCGAATACGGCATGCTGCCGCGCGCCACCGGCGACCGCATGAAGCGCGAGGCCGCAGCCGGCAAGCAGGGCGGCCGCACGCAGGAGATCCAGCGCCTCATCGGCCGGTCGCTGCGCGCCATCGTCGATCTCGAAGCGCTCGGCGAACGCCAGATCACCATCGACTGCGACGTCATCCAGGCCGATGGCGGCACCCGCACCGCCTCCATCACCGGCGCCTGGGTAGCCCTGCACGACTGCCTGAAGTGGATGGAAGCCCGCAGCATGATCAAGACCGAAAAGGTCCTGAAGGATCATGTCGCGGCCATCTCCTGCGGCATCTTCGCCGCCCAGTCGGTGATCGACCTCGATTATCTCGAAGACTCCGCCGCAGAAACCGACGCGAACTTCGTCATGACGGGCTCGGGCGGCATCGTCGAGATCCAGGGCACCGCCGAAGGCAAGCCGTTCACCGAGGAGGAATTCGCCTCGCTGATGCTGCTCGCCCGCAACGGCATTGCCGAACTCGTCGAGATGCAGAAGCAGGCCATCGCCTGAGAGGGATTTGCCCATGGCCGCCGCGCTCGAAGGTATTCTCGAAACCGCGCTCTACGTGGACGACCTCGACGCGGCGGAAGCCTTCTATGGCGGTATCCTGGGGCTGGAGAAGATCGCGCGCCAGGCAAACCGCGACGTTTTCTTCCGCTGCGGTCCCGGCGTTCTGCTGATCTTCAATCCGGCAGAGACCATCCACGCCTCGCCGGGGAGCGCCGTGCCCGCGCACGGGGCGCGCGGTCCGGGCCATGCCTGTTTCCGCGTGCCGGGGCCGGAGCTTGATTTCTGGGTCGAAAAGCTCGTAGAAGCCGGCATCGCCATCGAAGCGGATTTTCACTGGCCGAACGGCGCCCGCTCCATCTATTTCCGCGACCCCGCCGGCAACAGCCTCGAATGTGCCGAGCCCGGCCTGTGGAACATCGCCTAGGGAAACCTCATGCGCAAGCTCGATACCAAGACGATCGTCGTCGCCAGTCACAATGCAGGCAAGATCCGCGAGATCGAGGACCTGATCGGTCCCTTCGGCTTTTCGGCGAAATCCGCCGCCGAACTGAACTTCGAAGAGCCCGACGAAACCGGCACGACCTTCGAGGAGAATGCCGCCATCAAGGCGCTCGCCTCGGCCAGGGCCTCCGGCCTGCCCGCGCTTTCGGACGATTCCGGCATCGTCATCGATGCCCTTGATGGCGCCCCCGGCGTCTATACCGCAAATTGGGCGGAAACGGCGACCGGCACGCGCGACTTCGCCATGGCCATGGAGAAGGTCGAGAAGGCGCTTGCCGAGAAAGGCGCGACAGAGGCGAAGGACCGCACCGCGCGCTTCGTCTCCGTGCTTTGCCTTGCCTGGCCGGACGGTCATACCGAACTCTTCCGCGGCGAAGTCGAGGGCCATGTCGTGTGGCCGCCGCGCGGCACCAGCGGCTTCGGCTACGATCCCATATTCCAGCCGGAAGGCTACGCGACGACGTTCGGCGAGATGAGTGCGGAGGAAAAGCACGGCTGGAAGCCCGGCGACGCGGCCGCGCTGTCGCACCGCGCCCGCGCCTTCAAGATCTTCGTCGAAACCTGCCTGAAGGCGTAAACGACCCATGACGGCAGTGCCCTTCGACATGCGGCCGAGCATCCTGACGGATCTCTCCGATCCCGGCTTCGGCGTGTATGTGCACTGGCCGTTCTGTGCCGCCAAATGCCCCTATTGCGACTTCAACAGCCATGTCCGCCACCAGCCGGTGGACCAGCCGCGCTTCGTGCAGGCCTTCCTGAAGGAAATGGCGACGATGCGCCGCATGGCGGGCTCGCGCACCGTGACCAGCATCTTCATGGGCGGCGGCACGCCATCGCTGATGGCGCCGGAAACGGTGGACGCCATTCTCAACGGCATCGCGCGGCACTGGCATGTGCCTGACGGTATCGAGATCACCCTGGAGGCCAACCCGTCCAGCGTGGAGGCGGAGCGTTTCCGCGGCTATCGCGCCGCCGGCGTCAACCGCGTCTCGCTCGGCGTGCAGGCGCTGAACGACCGCGACCTGAAATTCCTGGGACGGCTGCATGACGTCGCCGATGCGCTGAAGGCGATCAGGCTGGCGCGCGACATCTTTCCGCGCATGTCCTTCGACCTGATCTATGCCCGCCCGAACCAGACGGTGGCGGAGTGGGACCTGGAGCTCAAGGAGGCGGTGTCCTACGCGGTCGACCACCTTTCGCTCTACCAGCTCACCATCGAGGAAGGCACGCCCTTCTACGGCCTGCACAAGGCCGGAAAGCTGATCGTGCCCGACGGCGAGCAGTCGGCCGTGCTCTACGAGGCGACGCAGGAGATCACCGAGCGTGAGGGCATGCCGGCTTATGAAGTCTCCAACCACGCCCGCCCCGGCTGCGAGAGCCGCCATAACCTGACCTACTGGCGCTACGGCGATTATGTCGGCATCGGCCCCGGCGCGCATGGACGCCTGACGACCGGCGGCGCGAAGATCGCGACGGCGACCGAGCGCAAGCCGGAAGCCTGGCTCGGCCTCGTGGAGGCCGAAGGGCACGGCATGATCGAGCAGGAGCTTCTGGAGCGCGAGGCGCAGGCCGATGAACTGCTCCTGATGGGCCTTCGCCTCAAGGAAGGCGTCGACCTTGCCCGCTGGCAGAGCCTGTCGGGCCGCGACCCGGACCCGGACCGCGAACAGTTCCTCATCGAACACGGCTTCATCGAGCGCCTCGGCAATTCCCGCCTGCGCTGCACGCCTGCAGGGATGCTGATCCTGGATGCGGTGGTGGCGGATTTGGCTTGCTGAATAGCGAATAGCGAATAGCGAATAGCGAATAGCGAATAGCGAATAGCGGGATACCCGTAACGCGACGGGTGTCCATACTCTATTCGCTATTCGCCATCATCCCTATTCGTTGATCAGACGCTTCAACAGCTCGATCTCGTGGCTGAGCTTGGTGTCGCCCGAGATCAGTTCCTCGATCTTGCGCACGGCATGCAGAACCGTGGTGTGATCGCGTCCGCCGAAGCGGCGGCCGATTTCCGGGAAGGACCGCGGCGTCAGCGTCTTGGAGAGATACATGGCGATCTGGCGCGGCTTGACGATGACGCGGGTGCGGCGGTTCGAGACGAGTTCCTGGCGCGACACATTGTAGTGCTTGGCCACGACGCGCTGGATATCCTCGATGCGCACGCGGCGCGGCTCGCCGGCGGCAACGAGATGGCCGAGCAGTTCGTCGACGCGCTCGATCGTCAGGTTCGGCTCGAAGGAACGCCGGAAGAGCAGCTGGTTGAAGGCGCCTTCCAGCTCGCGGCCGCTCGCCGTGATGTTGCGGGCGACATGGCTCAGGATTTCAGGCGAGATATCGAGCGAATGGTCTTCCTGCTGGGCGGCCGCAAGGCGGCGCTTGAGGATTTCCAGGCGCATCTCGTAGTCAGGCGCTTCCATCTCGATGGCAACGCCGCCCTGGAGGCGCGAGCGCACCCGCGGATCGAGCGATTCCAGTTCCCACGGCGCACGGTCGGCGGCGACGACGACCTGCTTGGCGGAATCGAGCAGCATGTTCAGGAGATGGCAGAATTCGTTCTGGATCGAATTGCCCTGCAGGAACTGCATGTCGTCGATGATGAGCAGATCGATGTTGCGCAACGTTTCCTTCAGCGACAGCGCATCGTTGTCGCGGATGGCGGTTGCGAAGCGCCACATGAAATATTCGGCGGTCAGGTAGACGACGCGCGGATTGCGGGCGCTGGAGAGCGCACCGAGCGCGATGGCCTGCAGAAGATGCGTCTTGCCGAGGCCGACGCTGGAATGGACGAAGAGCGGGTTGAAGCGCACGGCGCCGGCGCCGGCTTCCGCGATGGTGCGGGCAGCGGCAAGGGCGACGCGGTTCGACGTGCCTTCCACGAAGGCATCGAACGTGTAGCGCGGATCGAGCGGCGAGCCGAACAGCGGGCTCGTGTTCTGCGTGGCGCGCGGCTGGGCAGCGGCGGCGACCGATGCAACGGCACTGGCGACCGCCTGCGGGCCGGAGGCGGTGCGACGGGCCTGCGCCTGCGGTGCGGGCTGCTCGACGACGGCATCCTCCACGGCGCCGGCACGGGCACCGCGGGTGGCGGTGCGCACCAGGATCTCCACCTTCAGGATCTCGGCGTCTTCCTGCTGGAAGAGCGAGGTGATGAGATCGAGATACCGGTTGTTGATCCACGACTTCAGGAATGTCGTGGGAACGGAAAGACGCACAAGGCTCTTGGAAACGGAGTGAATCTTCAGGCGTCCGAACCAGCTCGCATAGACGTCGGGACCGACCTGCGCCTTCAGGCGCGCGCTGACTCGGTCGAAAAGCGCGTCTTGCTTCATGTCGGATGGAACCCCCGCGTCCGTTGTTTGCGCTCCTGCTTGCGGGAGCGCTTGTCTTGCATTTTCCCCGTTTGCCAATGCACCAGCCGTCCTGGCCGAATTCATCTGCATCTTGCCGCCTTTCATGCTCTATTCGCCACGCCGGCAGCATTGCCGGCGCCTTTCATGTTTGCCATGTCCAAAACCGGGTGAGCCAATCGCCCCGTTCTGGATATGGGTGCCCCGAACCATGCCGGTCCCCAAACTCCGGCACAGTCCCTTCTCCCAAACACAAGTCGCTTCGGACCGACCGGACATCCATGTCTGAGCCGACCGTCCCGATTGGTGCCTCGCCGCCGTTCCCTCGTAGAACCGCAGCAGACACCATACCACCATCGACGCGCTTTCGCGCGCCGACAACCGGCACAACCTGAGGTCACAAAAGCCTTTGCCAGCGTGCCGATGGCACCTGGGGCAAGCTTTGCCGGTTGGGTGATTTTACGAAGCGTAGACCGCTCCGTCACAGAGGACAAAAACAACCATGGCCACCGTTAAAGACGGCCTTGCCGATGCTTGTTTTCAGGCTTGTCCCGCGCCCCCTGTGGAAAGCATTTAGGCAGGATCAGGGGGCAAGATCAATGGCGAATTTTACGCAAAATTAAGGGCCGGCCGTTGACTCGGATGGGGGTTTTTGACTCGGAATCGGGGCCTCTCAAGAGAATCCGTTAGGAATCAATGGCTTTGTTTTCGCCTGGCTTTCGCAGGGCTCGAAAAACGAAAAAAATAAAAATTCGCTTGACTCAAATTGCTGTCAAACTTCCGCTACGAAAGGCCGGCCCGAGCGGGACAACCTCCCACAAGTAATTGAATTTAAACAATTTTCGTCGTCACTCTTTTGACACGATCGAGCCTTGCGCGTTAACCATAGCGGCGCCGAAAAAGCAAAGAAAAAGCCCGGCCGATGGCCGGGCTTTGACTAAAAATGCATAGCTCTTCGGGCTGAGCGATCAGGCCGACATCGTCTTCACGCGGTTTGCGAGGCGCGAGACCTTGCGCGAAGCCGTGTTGGCGTGCAGCACGCCCTTGGTGGCGGCGCGCATCAGTTCCGGCTGGGCTGCCTTGAGGGCAGCAGCGGCAACCGTCTGGTCGCCGGAAGCGATGGCTTCCTCGACCTTGCGGATGAAGTTACGGACGCGCGAGCGGCGCGACTTGTTGACTGCGGTGCGCGCGGCGATCTTGCGGGTCGCCTTCTTAGCCGAGGTTGTATTGGCCATGTATGCCTCTCTTCAGAAATCTGACACAAACTCCACCCTCGCTGTGCCGGGTCACTGCGACCTGTCATCCAAGCAATTCGGGAGCAATATCGGAAAACCTCAGAATTCGGCTTTCCAAACTGTGGGCGGCGTATAGCTGGAAACCGCGGTGCCGTCAACGCGGATTCTGCAAGAAAGGCCGCACGGATGCTCAGCGGTTCGCGAAGGTCGGCTTGCGCTTCTCGATGAAGGCCGCCATGCCCTCCTTCTGGTCCTCGGTGGCAAACAGCGCATGGAACAGCCGCCGCTCGGCGCGCATGCCCTCCGACAGCACCGTTTCCTGCGCGCGGCCGACCGCCTCCTTTGCCATCATGACCGCCGGCAGCGAGAAGCCGGCGATCTTCTCGGCTGCCGCCAGCGCCTCGTCCAGAAGCCTTTCCGGGGCGACCACGCGGGCGACGAGACCGCACCGCTCGGCCTCCGCCGCATCCATCATGCGGCCCGTGAGAACGAGGTCCATGGCCTTTGCCTTGCCGACGGCGCGCGTCAGCCTCTGCGTGCCGCCCATGCCGGGAATGATGCCGAGGGTGATTTCCGGCTGGCCGAATTTCGCGGTTTCCGAGGCGATGATGAAATCGCACATCATGGCGAGCTCGCAGCCGCCGCCGAGCGCAAAGCCGCTGACGGCCGCGATCATCGGCTTGCGGCAGGCAGCCACCGCGTCCCAGCCGGCGGCGAGGTCTTCCGTCACGGCCTCGGCAAAGCCGTAGGGCTGCATCTCCTTGATGTCGGCGCCGGCCGCGAAGGCCTTTTCCGAGCCGGTGATGACGATGGCGCCGATACCGGCATCCGCCTCGAACCCGGCAAGCACGCCCTGCAGCTCCTCCAGCAGTTGGCGGTTCAGCGCATTCAGCGCCTGCGGCCGGTTGAGCGTGACGAGACCGACGCGTCCGCGCGTCTCCACCAGCAGGGTTTCATAGGCCATGTCCTGTCTCCTCGTTTGCGGCGCGCGACACCGGTCCCGGCATCGGCTTTATTTCTGGCAGACCGCGCAATGGAAGGTCGAGCGGCCGCTCTGGACGATTCGCCCGATAGTGCCCGTGCAACCCGGTGTCCGGCAAGGCTCGCCCTCGCGATCATAGGCGGAGAAGGTGTGCTGGAAATAGCCGAGCGAGCCGTCGGTGCGGATGTGATCGCGCAGGGTGGAGCCGCCCGCCTCGATGGCGTCGGCAATGACCTGGCGGATCGCCTCGGTCAGCGCGACCAGCTCCTTCTTCGGCTTGCCCGCCGCCGTCACCAGCGTCCCCGCCAGCCGTTCGGGCGAAAGATGCGCGCGCCAGAGCGCCTCGCACACATAGATATTGCCGAGGCCGGCAATGTTCTTCTGGTCGAGCAGCGCCGCCTTCAGCGGCGTCTGCCGGCCGCGGAACTTCGCCGCGACATAATCGGCGTCCAGGCTGTTGCCCGTCGGCTCGGCACCGAGATCGCGGAAGAAGGCATGGGCGGCGATATCCTCGCGCCGTGCAAGATCCATGAAGCCGAAGCGGCGGGGATCGTTGTAGATGACCCGGCGCTCGCCTTCCCCCGTCTCCAGGTGAAGCACGACATGGTCGTGACGCGGATCCTTGCTGCGCGGCATGTGAAAATCGCCGGGCGTCTCTTCCAATGCGGGGCCTTCCACGCGAAACGAGCCGGACATGCCCAGATGCGCGATCACCACATCGCCGCCCTCGAGATCGACCAGCAGGTATTTGGCGCGCCGGCCGAGCGACAGGATCTTTTGGCCTTCGAGCGCCTCGGAGAAGGCGGGCGGAAAGGGAAAGCGCAGATCCGGACGGCGCAGTTCGGCTCTTTTTATCCGCGCACCTTCCATCACGGGCGCGAGGCCACGCTTGACGGTTTCCACTTCCGGCAGTTCCGGCATATCCATCTCCTTGAACGGGATTTAACCTTGGGCGCATTTGCCGCGCTCCGGCATTTCCCTCTCGGCAATCTATGTCCTATATACCCCGCGAAGCGTTCAGATAGCGCGGCAACAGCCAATTCGCTATGGTCCTTGCGGCAATTCGGCTGCGACAGACCGGCCCATGGAGACGACGATGACGGAACAGCGCACATCCGCAGACGGCGGCATGGAAACCTCCTACGGCTTTCGCGAGGTTCGCGAGGGCGAGAAACAGGCGCTCGTCAACGACGTGTTCCACAAGGTCGCCAAGCGCTACGACATCATGAACGACGTCATGTCCGCGGGCCTCCACCGGGCGTGGAAGGATGCGATGATCGCAAGCCTCAACCCGCGCAAGGACCCGTCCTACAGGACGCTCGATGTGGCGGGCGGTACGGGCGACATCGCCTTCCGCATCATCGAGGCCTCCGACCGGCTGGCACATTCCACCGTGCTCGACATCAACGGCTCGATGCTGTCCGTGGGCGCCGACCGGGCCGCGAAGAAGGGGCTTTCGGCAAATCTCGATTTCGTCGAGGCCAATGCCGAGGAACTGCCGTTCGAAGCCGGCAGCTTCGATGCCTATACGATCGCCTTCGGCATCCGCAACGTGCCGCGCATCGACGTGGCGCTTTCGGAAGCCTACCGGGTGCTGAAGCGCGGCGGCCGCCTGCTGGTTCTGGAATTCTCCGAAGTGGAGATGCCGCTGCTCGACAGGTTCTACGATGCCTGGTCGTTCAATGCGATCCCGCAGTTCGGCAAGATGATCACCGGGGATGCGGAGCCTTACCAGTATCTCGTGGAATCCATCCGCAAGTTCCCCAACCAGGAAGACTTCGCCGCGATGATCCGCGCCGCCGGGTTCTCCCGCGTCACCTACACCAATTATACCGGCGGCATCGCCGCGCTGCATTCGGGCTGGAAGCTCTGATCATGATCCGTTTTTCGTCTTCACGCAGCCTGGCCGCATGAGCGTCGTCGGTGCCTATCTTCGCCTCGCCCGCGTGGGCTGGGTTCTCGTGCGCGAGGGTGTCGTCTCCGCCCTGCCGACCGAAGGCATGCCGCCGCTGGCGCGCACCGCGCACGCCTTCGCCGGCCTTCTGGCGCGCCGCAGGGCCGCGCACGAAGATCGCGGCGACCGGCTGTCGCGCGCCATCGAGCGCCTGGGTCCGTCCTATGTGAAGATGGGCCAGTTTCTCGCGACGCGGCCCGATGTGGTCGGCGCCGAGATCGCCGTGGAGCTGTCCACCCTTCAGGACCGCATGGCGACGTTCCCGCGCGAGGCGGCGGTCACGACGGTGGAAGGTTCGCTCGGCCGACGGCTCGATGACCTCTATGTCACGTTCGGCGATCCCGTCGCCGCGGCTTCCATCGCGCAGGTCCATCCCGCGACGGTGCGCGACGCCAACGGCGAGCGCAAGGTCGCCGTGAAGGTCATCCGGCCCGGCGTGCGCCAGCGCTTCACCCACGATCTCGAAGCGATGTATGCCGCAGCGCGGCTGCAGGAAGCGATCCTGCCCAACACGCGCCGCCTGAAACCCGTCGAGGTGACGCGAACGCTGGAACAGACGACGAAGGTCGAGATGGACCTTCGCCTCGAAGCCGCAGCCCTTTCCGAGCTCGGCGAGAACACCGCCCACGATCCCGGCTTCCGCGTGCCCAAGGTCGACTGGGAGCGCACCGGACGCGACGTCGTCACCATGGAATGGATCGACGGCATCAAGATGTCGGATGTCGAGGGCCTGCGCGCCGCCGGCCACGATCTGGACCATCTCGCGGACACGCTCATCCAGTCCTTCCTGCGCCACACGCTGCGCGACGGCTTCTTCCATGCCGACATGCACCAGGGCAACCTGTTCGTCGATCCGCAGGGCGTCATCGTCGCGGTCGACATGGGCATTGTCGGCCGGCTCGGCAAGAAGGAGCGCCGCTTTCTCGCGGAAATCCTCTACGGCTTCATCACGCGCGACTACCAGCGCGTCGCCGACGTCCATTTCGAGGCCGGCTACGTGCCGTCGCACCACGATACCGCGAGCTTCGCCCAGGCGATCCGCGCCATCGGCGAACCGATCCACGGCCAGCCGGCCGAGACCATCTCCATGGCCAAGCTGCTCACCCTGCTTTTCGAGGTCACGGAACTCTTCGACATGGAGACCCGGACCGAGCTCGTCATGTTGCAGAAGACGATGGTGGTGGTGGAGGGCGTGTCGCGCACGCTCAACCCGCGCTTCAACATGTGGAAGGCCTCGGAAGGCGTCGTCGGCGACTGGATCCGCGACAATCTCGGCCCCAAGCGCCTCCTGGTCGACCTGCGCGACGGCGCGCACGCCGCCCTGCGGCTGGCGGAAGCCGCCCCGGAGATTGCCGCCAAGGCCGAGAAATTCTCGCACGACCTGACGGTCATGGCAGAGCGCGGCCTGCGCTTCGACGCGGACACGGCGGAAGCCATCGGCCGCTCGGAAGCGCGCCACAGCCGTTCGGGCCGCGTCGCGCTCTGGCTGATCGCCGCGACACTCGTCTACATCGCCTGGAAGCTCACCTGAGCCGCTTGACCGGCGCCGGCCCGGCGCTAGTCTCCCTGCCATGAGCGCAGAGCCACCCGGCGTCGACGAATCCCTATCCTTTATCGAGCGCACGCGACGGCAGCTGCGCGGGCTCTATTTCGGCCGCGACCGGGAGGCGATCCGCTTCCAGATCGGCATGCTTCTGCTCGATGTGGCGATCCTCGCCTTCTTCATTGCCGGGCCCTATCTGCGAAAGGGCTCGGCCTATGTGATCGTCGACTATCTCATCGCCGCCGTCATCGCCTTCGAACTGTGTGCCCGCGCCCTGATCGCGCCCAACCTGCGCTACTGGCTCATGCGGCCGATGACCTGGGTGGATATCGTCATTCTCGGCACGCTGCTCTTTCCCAACCAGCTGCACAATTTCGCGTTCCTGCGCGTGCTGCGCATCTGGGCGATCAGCCAGAGCAAGCTCGTCACGCTGACGCTGCGGCGCACCGGGCATGGCGACAAGGAAGACCTCATCCAGGCCTGCGTGAACTTCCTCGTCTTCCTCTTCCTCGTGACCGGCTTCGTCTACTCCAACTTCTTCTACGGCGCGGAGGGCTTTGCCGGCTTCGTCGACGCGCTCTATTTCTCTGTCGCGACCGTCACCACCACGGGGTTCGGCGATATCGTGCTGCCCGGCACGCTCGGCAAGCTCACCGCCATCGTGACGATGATCGTCGGCATCTCGCTTTTCGTGCGCCTCGCCCAGGCCATCGTACGGCCCTACAAGGTGACCTTCCCCTGCCCGCAATGCGGCCTGTCGCGCCACGACGCCGATGCCGTGCATTGCAAGGCCTGCGGCCATGTCCTCAACATTCCCGACGAGGGCAGTTGAGGCGTTCGGGCGAAGAGCGCGCTTGGAAATGCGGTTTCGACGCGATAGGACATCACGAACGCCCTTCGGGGCCGCTTGCGCCTCACGAGCCCGGGACATGCCATGCCGCTTGCAGGAAAACGCATCCTCCTCGTCATTTCCGGCGGGATCGCCGCCTACAAGAGCCTCGATCTCATCCGCCGCCTGCGCGAACGCGGCGCAGAGGTGCGGCCCGTCATGACGTCGGGCGCCCAGCACTTCGTCACGCCGCTTGCCGTCGGCGCCCTGTCGTCCGGCCATGTCTATACGGACCTGTTCTCGCGTGAGGACGAGCAGGATGTCGGCCATATCCGCCTGGCGCGCGACTGCGACCTCATCGTCGTCGCGCCCGCCACGGCCGACCTGATGGCCAAGATGGCGAACGGGCTGGCCGACGACCTCGCCTCGACCGTGCTTCTCGCCACCGACCGCCCCGTGCTGCTCGCGCCGGCCATGAACCCGAAAATGTGGTCCCATGCCGCGACGCGCCGCAATGTCGAGACGCTGCGCCGCGACGGCCTCGCCTTCATCGGCCCCAATGCCGGCGAAATGGCCGAGAGCGGCGAGGCGGGTGCCGGCCGCATGGCCGAACCGCTGGAGATCGTCGCGGCGGTGGAGCGCCTGCTGGATGGCGGGGCGAAGCCGCTTGCCGGCCGCAAGGCCGTGGTCACGTCGGGTCCGACGCATGAGCCCATCGATCCCGTGCGCTACATCGCCAACCGCTCCTCGGGCCGGCAGGGCCATGCCATCGCCGCAGCGCTCGCGCGGCTTGGAGCCGAGGTGACGCTCGTTTCCGGGCCGGTCACGATCCCCGACCCGCCAGGCGTGACGGTGATCCGCGTCGAGCAAGCGTCGGAGATGCTGGAGGCGGTGCTCGGCGCGCTGCCGGCGGATATCGCCGTCATGGTGGCCGCCGTCGCCGACTGGCGCGTGGCGACGCCCAACGCGGAGAAAATCAAGAAGCAGCCCGGCGAAGGCCCGCCGCCGCTGATGCTGTCGGAAAACCCCGATATCCTGAAGACCGTCGGCCATCACACGAAGCGCCCGACTGTCGTCGTCGGCTTTGCGGCCGAGACGCAGGATGTCGAAAACAACGGCCGCGTGAAGCTCCAGAAGAAGGGCGCAGACCTCATCGTCGCCAACGATGTCTCCCCGGAAACCGGCATCATGGGCGGCACGACGAACAGCGTGAAGCTCATTACCGCCGATGGCATCACGGCATGGCCGGAGTTGTCGAAGGACGATGTCGCGGATCGTCTCGCCGGCTGGATTGCCGAACGGCTTATTTGACGAGGGCGAGCTTGGCTTCCATCGATCCTGCCGGGCGGCCGGCAGGCGAGAAGATGCGCATGTCGACGCCGTTTTCGCCGAGCACCACGGCGCTGCCATCCGGAATTTCCACCCAGGCCTCCGTGTCGTCGTTCAGGGGCTCGGACACGAGGCAATAGCCGCCGGTATCGCCCATCGGCGCGGCGTAGAGCGTCGGCGCCGCATAGTCCGTCGCATAGCGCACGGCATAAAGCTGCTTGCCATCGGAAAACGCGGCCGTGAACCGCACGAGCACCTTATGCTCCAGATGGGCGGCAAGGCGCTCGACGAAGGCGATGGTCTCGGCCATGGCGCCGAGCGGATCGCGGGCAAGGCCGAATTGCAGCGCCAGCAGGAAGAGCAGTTCCGAATCCGTCGAGCCGGTGCGCGCGCTGTAGAGATCATTGTCCAGCATGGTCTCGAGCGGCCGGCGCAGGTGCTCGAAATCGGCGATCTGGCCATTGTGCATGAAGGACCAGATGCCGTGCACGAAGGGATGGCAATTGTCGCGCCGCGTGCCGCCGCCCGTCGCGGCGCGGACATGGGCGAGGAAGAGCGGCGAGCGGACCTGCCGCGCAATGCTGCGCAGATTGCAGTCGGACCAGGCCGGCAGGATATCGCGGTAGCGGCCGGGCTCCGGACGGTCGCCGTACCAGGCGATGCCGAAGCCGTCACCGTTGGTGGCCGTCTTGGCGCGCGTGGCGCAGTGGGACTGTTCGATCAGCGAATGGGCGGGCGAGGACACGAGTTCCTCGAGAAAGAGCGGCTCTCCGCGATAGGCTGCCCAACGGCACATGACATTTCCTGCTTGATTGGACCGGTGCGAACCGGTGACGGATCCGACGCATTAACCATGGCACTGCCCGGATTTTCAACGCAAATGGGTAAAAATGCGTTAACGAAAGTAAACGGGCGGAAACCATGCGTGTCATTCCCGCACGGGCGAGCCGCACGGCTGCGCGCCACGAACGTCGCTTTTTGTGAACACTCCGTTTCATGTCGGGCAGATTTCGTGAACAATGGCGCTGGCGTATAGAAGGGACAAACAACCCAGTCGAAAGGACTTCTCCCATGTCCATACGCCCCGTCAAACACGAAAGCATTGCCCGCCCCGCCATGGAAGGCGCCGGCGTGAAACTGCACCGCGTCTTCGGCTTCGGCGATCCATCGCTGACCGACCCGTTCCTCATGATGGACGACTTTCGCAACAACGATCCCGACGACTATATCCGCGGCTTCCCCTGGCATCCCCACCGCGGCATCGAGACCATCACCTATGTGCTGGCCGGCAGCGTCGAGCACGGCGACAGCCTCGGCAACCACGGCGTCATGGGCGCCGGCGACGTGCAGTGGATGACGGCCGGCAGCGGCATCCTGCACCAGGAAATGCCGCGCGGCGATTTCGCCGGCAAGATGCATGGCTTCCAGCTCTGGGCCAACCTGCCCTCGTCGCTCAAGATGACGGCGCCGCGCTATCAGGACATCAAGTCCGCCGATATTCCCGTCGCCGTCGACGACGACGGCACGGTGGCGCGCGTCATCGCTGGCAGCTTCTGGGGCAAGACCGGCCCGGTCGACGGCATCGCCGCCGAGCCCGTCTATCTCGACATCTCGGTGCCGCCGGGCAAGACGAAGCGCCTGCCGGTCGATACCTACCGTTCGGCCTTCGCCTATATCTTCGCCGGCTCCGGCACGTTCCGCGACGCCTCCAAGCCCTTCGGCGTGAAGGTGGAGAAGGAGTTCCAGGGCGAGGAGCTGAACATCCGCGATCTCTCCGGCAACCGCACGCTCGTGGTCTTCGACACGGGCGACGAGGTGACGGTGCAGGCCGGCGAGCAGGGCATCCGCTTCCTGCTGGTCTCCGGCAAGCCCATCGAGGAGCCCGTCGCCTGGCACGGCCCCATCGTGATGAACACGCAGGCCGAATTGCGGCAGGCCATGCGCGAACTGCGCAACGGCACCTTCATCAAGCCGGCGCATTGACGTCGCGCGACAGGCGCCTATCCTTCCGCCTTTACCCGAGGCGGAAGGACGAGAGATGCGGATCGACGGACAATGCCATTGCGGCTTCGTGACCTATGAAGCCGAGATCGATCCCGATGGGCTGCTCATCTGCCACTGCACGGATTGCCAGCGGCTGACCGGCTCGCCCTATCGCGTTACCGTGCGCGTGCCGCGGGCCGATCTCACCCTCACCGGCGAGACGCCGAAGGTCTACACCAAGATCGCCGAAAGCGGCCGCGAGCGATTTCTGCACTTCTGCCCGGAATGCGGAACGCCGCTGTTTTCCTCGGGCACGGGCGAGGCGGCCGCCTTTTGGGGCATCCGTTGGGGCAGCATCAACCAGCGCGCCGCCCTCAAGCCCAAGCGCCAGATCTGGTGCTCCTCGGCCATGGACTGGTTCGGCGAGACCGAAGCCCTTCCCGGCACGCCGCGGGAGTAGAGCGTGGCAAGCGGGTGCTTCCAGGTCCTGCACACGGCCATCGACGGCGTCGAAGCCGTCATCGCCGACAGCAGCCATGCCTTCGCCCGCCACAGCCACGACACCTACGGCATCGGCCTGGTCGAACGCGGCGCGCAGACATCGGCGAGCGGGCGCGGCCGCGTGGAGGCGCAGGCCGGCAACACGATCACCGTCAATCCCGGCGAGGTGCATGACGGCGCGCCTGTTGGCGGCGCGTCCCGCGCCTGGCGCATGCTCTATATGCGGCCCGGTATCGTCGCGGCCGCGGCACAGGACATTTTCGAAGGGGGCACCCGCGAGGAGTTTCATGCGCCCGTGCTGGACGACGGCCGTGTCGGCCGGCTTGTCGCAGCCGCCCTGGCAGCGCTGGTGGACAGCAAGGCCGCCGCAATCTGCCGCGATGAGCGTCTTCTCCTGCTGCTGGCGGCCGTGCTGCGCGAGCAGGCGCCGCGCCGCGAGGGCATTGCGGCTGCCGGCATCGCCCGCGCACGCGAGCGGATCGACGCCGACCCGGTCTCGCCCGTCACGCTCGATGTACTCGCTGCCGATTGCGGCCTTGGCCGTTTCCGGCTGGTGCGGGATTTCGCCCGCGCCACGGGGCTGACGCCCCACGCCTATCTCATCCAGCGCCGGACGGATCTCGCCCGACGCCTCATCGCCGCCGGCAATCCACTTGCGGATGCCGCGGCCGGCGCCGGCTTCGCCGACCAGAGCCACATGACGCGCAACTTCACGCGGCGCTACGGCTATACGCCGGGCGCCTATCTCGCCGCCCTCGCCTGACCTGCAATTTCGTTCAAGACCGCGATGACCATCCGGTGTTTCCTGCCGCCTCTTCAAGCGCATGGAAACCCGACATGACTGCCGAATTCCTCATCACCTCGCTCATCGTCATCCTGCTTCCGGGCACCGGCGTCATCTACACCGTGGCGCGCGGGGTCAGCGGCGGCTTTCGCGCCGGCCTGCTTGCGGCCTTCGGCTGCACGCTGGGCATCATCCCGCATATGCTGGCCAGCATCGCCGGGCTCGCCGCCATCCTGCATGCCAGCGCGCTTGCCTTCGAAATGCTGCGCATCATCGGCGTCATCTATCTGCTGTTCATCGCCTGGAGCATGCTGCGCGAAAGCGTCGCGCTCGACATGGCACCGGAACAGCCGGTCGGGGCGGCCGCGCGCATCGTGCGCAAGGGCGCCTTCACCAATGTCTTCAACCCGAAGCTCTCGCTGTTCTTCCTCGCCTTCCTGCCGCAGTTCGTGCCCGATGGCGCGCCGGACCTGACGGCGCAGATGCTTTTGCTCGGCGGCGTGTTCATGCTGCTGACCTTCCTCGTCTTCGCCGTCTATGCCGCGCTTGCGGCCAGCCTGCGCCGGCAGGTGCTGGGCCGACCGGCGGTCATGACCTGGATGCAGCGCAGCTTCGCCGCGGCCCTGGGGCTCATGGGCCTGCGGCTGGCGCTTTCGGATCGCTGACCATCACGCCCAGAGCGCGTGGAAATGGTGCAGCGGTCCATGGCCCGCGCCGACCGCCAGCGCACCGGATCCGCGCACGGCGCCGGCGACGAAGCTCTTGGCCGCCGCCACGGCATCGGGCAGCGAATGCCCCTTGCCCAGTTCCGCCGCCACCGCGCTCGACAGCGTGCAGCCGGTGCCGTGGGTGTTGCGCGTGAGCACGCGCACGCCCTCGAACCAGCGCAGCGCGCCCGGCATGGCCAGCACATCCGGGCTCTCGTTGCCCGGCAGATGCCCGCCCTTCAGCAGAACCGCCTTCGGCCCGAGCGCCAGCAGGCGCTTCGCCTGGCTTTCCATCGCAGCGCGGTCCGTCGCCTCGGCTTCGCCGAGCAGGGCGGCCGCCTCCGGCAGGTTGGGCGTGAGCAGCGTGGACAGCGGCAGCAGCCGGCGCGTCAGGGCCTCCACAGCGTCTGCGGCCAGAAGCGAGGCCCCGCCCTTGGCGATCATGACGGGATCGAGCACGACGGGGACGGAGCGATGCGGCGACAGCGCGTTCGCGACCGCCTCGGCGATCTCGCCCGAGGCGATCATGCCGATCTTGACGGCGCCCACCCGCACATCGGCGAAGACATCGGCGATCTGCGCGGCGACGAAGGCCGGCGGCACGAGATGCAGACCGGAAACGCCCTGCGTGTTCTGCGCCGTCAGCGCCGTCAGCACGGCCATGCCGTAGGTGCCGCGGGCGGCGAAGGTCTTGAGGTCAGCCTGGATGCCGGCGCCGCCCGAGGGGTCGGAGCCTGCGATCGACAGGATGTTTGCGATTGTGTCTGCCATCTCGCCTCCTTGCGGACGGAGGCGGGCGCGGGACAACGGCGAATGCAGTGCCAGCGACTCCCTCCGCCGGCATGATCCGGTTCAGGTTCAAAGGGTGCTTCTCAGCCCGCCTGCGCGGACGCCCCTGTCTCGGCAACGCTTTTCGCAAATGGAGAGGCGCCTGTCACCTTGAAAGTGACAGGCCGCCGTCACGCCTTGGTGACGTGGTACTCCTTGATGGCGACCATCTTGATAGCGGGGTAACGTTCCGCCTCGTAGCGCAGCGAAAAGCTGTCCTGCGCAAGGAAGACCGGATCGCCATCGAGGTCGCGGGCGATATCGCCGCGGCGCTGGGTGACGAACTTGTCGAGTTCGGCCGCATTGTCGGAGGAAATCCAGCGGCAGACGGAGAAGCGCGACATTTCGAAGGATACCGGCAGGCCGTATTCCTGCTGCAGGCGCTCCTTGAGAACGTCGAGCTGCAGCGCGCCGACGACACCGACGATGGCCGGCGTGCCGTCTTCCGGCGAGAAGAGCTGCACGACGCCCTCTTCCGCCATCTGCTGCAACGCTTCCTTCAGCTTCTTGGCCTTCATCGCGTCTTCAAGCCGCACGCGGCGCAGGATTTCCGGCGCGAAGTTCGGCACGCCTTCGAACACCAGCGCCTCGCCTTCCGTCAGCGTATCGCCGATGCGCAGCGTCCCGTGGTTGGGAATGCCCACCACGTCGCCGGCATAGGCCGTATCGGCGAGCTGGCGCTGCGAGGCGAAGAAGAACTGCGGCGCCGAGAGGCCGATCTGCTTGCCGGTGCGGGCAAGGCGGACCTTCATGCCGCGCTCCAGCATGCCGGAGCAGACACGGGCAAAGGCGATGCGGTCGCGGTGGTTCGGATCCATATTGGCCTGGATCTTGAAGACGAAGGCCGTCATCTTGTCTTCGGCGGCGTGGACCTTGCGCACATCCGCCACCTGGTCGCGCGGCGGCGGCGCGAAGGCGCCGAGCGCGTTGATGAGATCGCGCACCCCGAAATTGCGCAGCGCCGAACCGAAGAAGACCGGCGTCATGTGGCCTTCGAGGAAGGCTTCGCGGTCGAACGGGCGGCAGGCCTCGCGCGCCAGTTCCATCTCGTCGATGAAGGCCTGGCGCTCGTTTTCCGGCAGGTGTTTGGCGACTTCGGCGGCATCGTCCATCTTCGTCGGCTGGACCTGCGTGTCCGAGCCGCGGAAGGTGCGATCGGCCAGATGGTAGGAGCCGCAGAAGGTCTTGGAGCGGCCGACCGGCCAGGTGACCGGTGCGGTGTCCAGCGCCAGCTTCTCTTCCACCTCGTCGAGGATCTCGAAGGGATCGCGGCTCTCACGGTCCATCTTGTTGACGAAGGTGATGATCGGGATATCGCGCAGGCGGCAGACCTCGAACAGCTTCAACGTCCGCGGCTCGATACCCTTGGCGGCGTCGATGACCATCACGGCCGCATCCACCGCCGTCAGCGTGCGGTAGGTGTCGTCGGCGAAGTCCTCGTGGCCGGGCGTATCGAGAATGTTGAAGACGTTGCCGTCATATTCGAAGGTCATGACCGAGGTCACGACCGAGATGCCGCGCTCGCGCTCGATCTTCATCCAGTCCGAACGGGTCTGGATGCGGTCCTTCTTCGCCTTCACTTCGCCGGCGAGCTGGATGGCGCCGCCGAACAGCAGCAGCTTTTCGGTGAGCGTTGTTTTACCGGCGTCCGGGTGCGCGATGATCGCGAAGGTGCGGCGGCGGGAGACCGCCTCGGCAAGGGTTTCGGCCATGTTCAAGCAATATCCTGTGAGTTGGCGCGGTCTTTACAGGCTCCGCCGCGAAGATGCAATTGACGGCCCGCGCCTGCGGCCGGCTTATGGGTTCCATGAACGCACACGCCCCCGCCAAGCCCACACTCTCCCTCGTTCGCCTGCCCAACGGCGCGGATATCGAGCTTCCCGCCTACGAGACGACGGGCGCCGCCGGCATGGATTTGCGCGCGGCGGTGGATGCCGACGCGCCGCTTATGCTTGCGCCGGGAAAACGCGTGCTCGTGCCGACCGGCTTCATCTTCGAAATCCCGCATGGCTACGAGGCCCAGATCCGGCCGCGCTCCGGCCTCGCCTTCAAGCACGGCGTCACCTGCCTCAACACGCCCGGCACCATCGACAGCGATTATCGCGGCGAAGTGAAGGTGTTGCTCGTCAATCTCGGCGAGGAGGCCTTCACCATCGAACGCGGCATGCGCATCGCCCAGATGATCATCGCGCCCGTGACGCAGGTCGCCGTGCGCGAGGCCGTGGAGGCAAGCGAAACCGCGCGTGGCGCCGGCGGCTTCGGCTCCACCGGCGTGCGGTGATGTCATCCGGCAAGGCGGGCCTCATCTTCCGCGCGCATTACATCGACGACCGCGCGGCCTGGCAGGGCCTCTGCGACCTGCTCCGGGACATCTTCGAGATCGACATCTCGGGCCTCGACCAGCTGGGCGGACCGGACCCGACCAGCGCGCCCTTCGGCTTCTTTGACGCCGACGGCGCCTGCATCGCCAACATCACCGCCTTCGCCATGCCGCTCGTCATCGACGGCGTCTTCGTGCGCGCGGCAGGCCTGCAATCCGGCGCAGTCCGGCCGAGCCATCGCGGCCGCGGGCTCTACCGCGCCGTCATGGAGGCGGCGCTCGATCATTGCGACGCCGAGGGTTTCGAGGCGGTCGTGCTGCTGACCGACAAGCCGGCGCTCTACGAGAAACACGGCTTTCGCCCGCTCCCGCAGCACCGCTTCGCCGGCGTGCCTCCCACGGACGGGCAGGCGTTCGCGACCCGCCGGCTTCACCTCGCGAACGAGGCGGACCTGACGCTGCTCAGCCGTCTGCTCGATGGCCGCGCACCCGTCTCCGACCGCTTCGCGCCGCTCCGGCAGAAGGAAATGTTCCTGTTCAACGCATCGCTGATGCCGGATCTCAAGCTCGACCTCCTGGGAGACGCCGGCGCGGTCGTCGCCTGGCAGGCGGATGGCGAAGGCAATGTCGATATCCTCGACATCGTCGGCACGCGCATGCCCGCCCTCGCGGATATTCTGGCGAGCCTCGATGTCACGCCGCAGCGCGTGACCGTGCATTTCGCGCCCGATCATCTGGCGTGGGATGGCGAGGCGACTGCCGACGACGGCGAGATGGTCTTCATGCTGCGCGGCCCGGACGATCTTCAGCCCGCCCTGCCCTTCGCCCTGCCGCCGATGGCCGCGTTCTGATCAGCGGCGCGCTTCGGTCGCCATGCGCAGGGCGAGCCCGGCCAGCACCGTGCCCATCAGCCAGCGCTGCACGAGTGTCCAGCGCGGGCGCGCTGAAAGGAGGGCCGCGACGGAGCCGGCCGAAACGGCGATCAGCGCGTTGACGCTGACGCTGATGACCACCTGCACCCCGCCCAGCACCAGCGATTGCAGGAGAACGTTCCCCTTTGCGGGATCGATGAACTGCGGCAGAAGCGAAAGATAGAGCATCGCGATCTTCGGGTTCAGGAGATTGGTCAGAAACCCCATGAAGAAGAGCCTGCGGTTGCTGTCGCGCGGCAGCGCCTTCACCTCGAAGGCCGAGCGGCCGCCCGGGCGCAGCGCCTGCCAGGCAAGCCAGGCGAGATAGAGCGCGCCGGCTAGCCGCAACGCATCATAGGCAAAGGGCACCGCCATCAGGAACGCGGTGATGCCGAGCGCAGCCGACAAGACATAGAAGACGAAGCCAAGCGCGACACCGCCGAGCGAGACGAGACCGGCCGCCGGCCCCTGGCAGATCGAGCGGGAGACGAGATAGATCATGTTCGGCCCCGGCGTCAGCACCATGCCGAGCGCGATGAGGGCGAAGGCGGCAAGGCTTGTCGGGTCGGGCACGGACGTTTCTCCCTGATGCGCCCCTAAAGCCTACGCCGCGGCTGCGGCCATCGCAAGGAGGGCCCTTGTCCCGGTGACAAGTGCCGCCGCCGGCCGTGGCCCGCCGTTGACGCGAATGCAGGCACCGCGATACCGCCTTGCCCGGGCCGAATGAACCGGTCCCGCCGGCTTTCACGCGCCGTTTTCGCGCGTTCAGATGACGGATCAGCGCGCGCGCGACCCATTGCCGGAAAACGGCGTCGGGCGTAAGAGGAGCCGATCAAGGAGCCCTCCATGTCGCTTGCCGTTCTTCTCGCCTATTCCGGCGCGCTCTTCATCGCCGCCATCATTCCCGGCCCCGGCATCACGGCCATCGTGGCGCGTGCGCTCGGTTCCGGTTTCCGGCCGACCTTCTTCATGGGGCTCGGGCTCATCCTCGGCGACATGGTCTATCTGACGGCCGTCATCCTCGGTCTCGCCTTCATCGCGCAGACCTTCACCACGGCCTTCATGGTCATCAAGATCGCCGGTGCGCTCTATCTCGGCTATATCGCCTGGAAGCTGTGGACCACCGGGCTCCTGCCGCAGGATATCGAGGCCCGCCGCACCACGAGCAACGGCGCGGCCTTCCTTTCCGGCCTGCTCGTGACGCTCGGCAATCCCAAGACGATGCTGTTCTACGTGGCGCTCGTGCCGACGCTCGTCGACCTCAACGCCGTCGGCCTTGCGGACTACGGCCTGCTGCTGGCCGCGACCTTCGTCGTGCTTCTCGCCGTGCTCATTCCCTATATCGCGCTCGCCTCGCGCGCCCGGCTGCTTCTCAGGCAGCCCAAGGCCCTGCAAAGGCTGAACCGCGTCGCCGCGAGCGTTCTTGCCGGCACGGCGGCCTATATCGCGACGAGGGCGGCCTGACGGGAGCGGGCTTTCGCAGCGGAACGACCCGATTATTCCACAACCGGCGCTTTTGCCGCGAAATCCGGACTCGTCTAAAGGCCCATTCCCTCCTACATTCCCGTCAACGAGAACCAGGAGGTACCCGATGAGCGACACCCGCAAACCCGGCCGCGGCCGCGTCTATGCATCCATCACCGAGACGATCGGCGACACACCCCTTGTGCGGCTCGACAAGTTCGCCAAGGCAAACGGCGTCGTCGCCCATCTTCTCGGCAAGCTCGAATTCTTCAATCCGATCGCCTCGGTGAAGGACCGTATCGGCGTGGCGATGATCGAATCGCTGGAAGCGCAGGGCAAGATCACGCCCGGCCAGTCGACGCTGGTCGAGCCGACATCGGGCAATACCGGCATCGCGCTGGCCTTCGCGGCGGCCGCCAAGGGCTATCGTCTCATCCTCACCATGCCCGAGACCATGTCGGTCGAGCGCCGCAAGATGCTCGCCCTGCTCGGCGCCGAGCTCGTGCTGACCGAGGGGCCCAAGGGCATGAAGGGCGCCATCGCCATGGCCGAGGAGCTGGCGAGCACCATTCCCGGCGCCGTCATCCCGCAACAGTTCGAGAACCCGGCCAACCCGGACATCCACCGCAAGACGACGGCCGAGGAAATCTGGAACGACACCGACGGCGCCGTCGACATCCTCGTGTCCGGCATCGGCACCGGCGGCACGATCACCGGTGTCGGCCAGGTGCTGAAAGCCAGGAAGCCCGGCTTCAAGGTCGTCGCCGTCGAGCCGGCCGACAGCCCGGTGCTATCAGGCGGCAATCCCGGCCCGCACAAGATCCAGGGCATCGGCGCGGGCTTCGCCCCCGCGATCCTCGACAAATCGGTCTACGACGAGGTCGTGACCGTGACCAATGACGAGGCCTTCCAGAATGCCCGCCTGGTGGCGCGCCTCGAAGGCGTTCCGGTCGGCATCTCCTCGGGTGCGGCTCTTACGGCCGCCGTCAAGGTGGGCAGCCGCCCGGAAAATGCTGGCAAGACGATCGTCGTCATCATCCCGTCCTTTGCGGAACGCTATCTCTCGACCGCGCTCTTCGAAGGCCTCGCCTGACAGAGGATGGGCCCGCCGCCACAACCGCGGTGGGCCTTCCGCAACAGGCGGGCTCTGCCATGCTCCACCATCTTTCCCTCGGCGTTCACAGCCTGGACCGGGCCGTCGTGTTCTACGACGCCGCGATGGCGGCGCTCGGCTATGCACGCGTCTGGTCCGACATCCGGCCGGGTGAGCCCGGACAGGCTGTGGGCTACGGTCTCGCGGACGGTGGCGATAAGCTCGCCATCAAGGAACTTGGCGTCGCTGCGCATCCTCCCGGGCCGGGCTTCCACATCGCCTTCGCCGCGTCGAGCCGCGCGGCCGTGGACCGCTTCCACGCCGCCGCACTGGCGGCCGGCGGCACCGACAACGGCGCACCTGGGCTTCGGGCGCAGTATGGCCCGGACTATTATGCCGCCTTCGTCATCGACCCGGACGGGCACCGGATCGAAGCCGTCTTCAAGGGGCCGGCGTGACGCCACGGCACGCCGCATGACCCGCTCGATATCGCGTGCCATCTCCCGTTCACGCCGCCAGTCGCGGGCCCGGCGCTAGAGCATTTCCGGTGAACTCCGGTTCACCGGAAATGCTCCAGATTCCTGTTTTTGCCGCATTATCCGACGCCGAAGCGACTTCGCTTCGGCTGGAAATGCTTTAGGCCGCGACCATCCGCTCTCCCACGATGCGATAGGAAATGGCTTCCGCCAGATGGATCCGTCCGACGATCGCGGCTTCGTCGAGATCGGCCAGCGTGCGGGCGACCTTGAGCACACGATGATAGCCACGCGCGGAAAACCGCATCTTCTCCGCCGCATCCCGCAACAGCTGGAGGCCCGCCGGATCGGGCTCGGCCATGCGTTCGACGAGGGCGGTGGAGGCGCGGGCATTGCTCGTCACCCGGGGCATGCCCAGACGGGCGAACCGGTCGACCTGCAGGGCGCGCGCGGTCGCGACGCGCCGGGCAACCGCCTCGCTCGGCTCGGTGGCCACGGGGCGGATGAGATCGCTCGCCGACACCGCGGGCACGTCGATACGGATATCGATGCGGTCCATGAACGGGCCGGAAACGCGGGCCTGATACTCGCTCATGCAGCGCGGCCCGCGCGCGCAGCTGCGTCCCGGCTCGCCCGCCATGCCGCAGCGGCAGGGATTCATCGCCGCGACGAGCTGGAAGGCCGCGGGATAGCTGACGCGGTGGTTGGCCCGCGCGATGATGCATTCGCCCGTCTCCAGCGGCTGGCGCAAGGCATCGAGCGCCTGCGGCGAGAATTCCGGCAGCTCGTCAAGAAACAGCACGCCGTTGTGCGCGAGCGACACCTCACCGGGCCTTGCCCGCGATCCGCCGCCCACAAGGGCCGCCATGGTGGCGGAATGATGCGGCGTGCGGAACGGGCGCCGATCCGACAGGCGTCCTCCGGAAAGCTGGCCGGCGATGGAATGGATCATCGAGACGTCGAGCAGCTCCGCCGGCGAGAGCGGCGGCAGGATGGCGGCCAGCCGCGCGGCGAGCATGGACTTGCCCGAGCCGGGCGGCCCGACCATCAGCAGGTTGTGGTTGCCCGCCGCCGCCACTTCCAGCGCGCGCTTGGCGCTTTCCTGCCCGCGGATATCGGCAAGATCCGGCAGGCCGGCGGCCGCGGCGCGAATGGCCGGCGCCGGGCGCGACAGGACCTGGCTGCCCTTGAAATGATTGGCAAGCGCGATCAGGCTGCGGGGCGCCAGAATATCGAGACCGCCGCCGGCCCAGGCGGCTTCCGCGCCGTTTTCCGCCGGGCAGATCAGGCCCTTGCCCAGGGCGTTGGCCGCCATGGCCGCCGGAAGCGCACCGGCGACCGGCGCGATCGTGCCGTCGAGATTGAGTTCGCCGATGACAAGATAATCATCCAGCGCATCGCCCGGCACCGCCCCGAGCGCCGTCATCAGGCCGAGCGCAATGGCGAGGTCGTAGTGGCTGCCTTCCTTGGGCAGGTCGGCCGGGGCAAGGTTGATCGTGACCCGCTTGGGCGGCAGCGAGAGGCCGGAGGCGTGCAGAGCGGCCTGCACCCGCTCGCGGCTTTCGGCGACCGCCTTGTCGGCGAGGCCGACGATCTGCATGCCCACCTTGCCCGGCGCGACCATCACCTGCACATCGACAGGCACGCCCTCGATGCCCTGAAACGCTATTGTCCCGACACGCGCCACCATGATTGCCCCCGCTCGCTCCAGCCGAAAACGGACCATCAACCCGCCCCAGGGTTGCAGCTGCAAATCTGGCATGGAATGTGGAATGAAACAAGAACAATTATAGAACTTCGGCGAGAATTATCCGCGCACCGGTTGCATGCGGTTGTATCAGCGGAACAAAGGCGGGGTGGCGGCGAACCACAGGCCCCGCCGCCGGCGTCAGCGTTTGCTTTCGATGGCGTCCCACAGCAGGGCCGCGATGTCCGCGCCGCCGAACTTCTTCACCTCGCGCAACCCCGTCGGCGAGGTGACGTTGATCTCGGTCATGTAGTCGCCGATGACGTCGATGCCCACGAGCAGGAAGCCGCGCTCGCGCAGCGCAGGGCCGATGCGGGCGCAGATTTCCCTTTCGCGCGCCGTCAGTTCCGTCGGCTCCGGGCGGCCGCCGGCATGCATGTTGGAACGCGCATCATGCTCGGCCGGCACGCGGTTGATCGCACCCACCGGCTCGCCATCGACAAGGATGATGCGCTTGTCGCCCTTGCGAACGTCGGGCAGATATTGCTGGGCGATGAAGGGCTCGCGGAACATCTGGCCGAACATTTCGAGCAGCGACGACAGGTTGCGGTCGTCCTTGGTCGAATGGAAGACACCGGCGCCGCCATTGCCATAGAGCGGCTTGAGGATCATGTCGCCCATCTCGTCGCGGAAGCGGCGGATCTCGGCGGGATCGCGGGTGATCAGGGTCTTGGGCATCAGGTCGGCGAATTCGGTGACGAAGATCTTCTCCGGCGAATTGCGCACCCAGGCCGGGTCATTGACGACGAGCGTCTTCGGATGGATCCGCTCGAGCAGGTGTGTGGAGGTGATATAGGACATGTCGAAGGGCGGATCCTGGCGCAGCAGAACCACGTCCATGGTCGAGAGATCGACGCGCTCGGCCTCGCCCAGCGTATAGTGGTCGCCCTTGACGTCGCGCAGTTCCATCGGCTCGACGCTCGCATAGACCTTCCCGTCCCGCAGGCTCAGCCGGTCGGGCGTGTAGTGAAAGAGCCTGTAGCCGCGGGCCTGCGCCTCGAGGCTCATGGCGAAGGTGGAATCGCCGGCGATGCTGATGGTCGACACATGGTCCATCTGGACCGCGACGTTCTTGATCTTAGCCATGAAAAGTCCCCTCAGGAATGCCGCTCACATTTAGGACGCCCCGGGCGCGAAGACAACGCCGGCCGGAGGCGAAATCCGCGGTGGCGTCGCCCGGACAGACTTCAGGGCTCTTTCCCGTCAGAACGCATCCACGAAATGCCGTGGCAGCCGCCATGGCCGCACCGCGACGATGTCGTAGCGCAGGGAAATACGGTGGGCGTCGGGCTGGCGGGCGAGCCAGACTTCGCTCGCCGCGCGGATGCGGCGCTGGGCCGTGCCGGTCACCGCGAAGACGGCGCTGTCCGCATCGCGGCGCGCCTTGACCTCCACGCAGACCACCAGATCGCCGCGCCGGGCGATGATGTCGATCTCGCCGGCCTTGGTGCGGTAGCGGATCGCGCGGATGCGATAGCCCTTGGCGAGAAGATAGAGCGCGGCGAGATATTCCGAGACGTGCCCGCGGCGGAAGGCCTTGAGCCGGTTCGGATCCGCCGGCCTATCGCGCATCGCCGTCCTTCAGGTCGAGCAGGCGCTGATAGAGATCGCGCCGCGGCAGGCCGGTCTGGCGGGCCGCCTCGGTCGCCGCCTTGCCGGCCGGCATGTCGTGGACAAGCTGTGCGAGCAGGCGGTCGACGTCTTCCGCCTCGGGTGCGGCCGCCTCGCCCGGCGGGCCGATGACCAGCACGATCTCGCCCTTGACCGCGCTGGCCTCGGCATAATGCGCCGCGAGCTCGCCGAGCGTGCCGCGGCGGAATTCCTCGAAGGTCTTGGTCAGTTCGCGGCAGACGCAGGCCGGCCGGCTTTCGCCCAGCACATCGGCCGCGGACACCAGCGTGGCGGCGATGCGATGGGGTGATTCGAAGAAGAGAAGCGTGGCGGGAACGCCGGCAAGCTCGGCCAGCCGGTCGCGCCGGGCCTTGTCCTTCGACGGCAGGAACCCGGCGAAGAAGAAGGCGTCGTTCGGAAGACCCGCGCCGACAAGGGCGGCGAGCGGCGCCGAAGCGCCGGGGATGGGCACGACGCGGTGACCGGCCTCGATGGCGAGCAATGCGAGGCGATAGCCGGGGTCGGAGACGAGCGGCGTGCCGGCATCCGACACCAGCGCGACGGACTTGCCGGCCTCCAGTGCCGCGATCAGGCGCGGGCCGACCTCGTCGGCATTGTATTCGTGATAGGCGTAGGGCCGGTTGACGATGCCGTAGCGGTCGAGCAGCACGCGGGTGACGCGCGTGTCCTCGCAGGCCAGCACATCGGCGCCGGCCAGCGTTTCGAGCGCCCGCAGCGTGATGTCGGAGAGGTTGCCGATGGGCGTCGCCACGAGATAGAGCGCCGGCTCCAGCGGCCGGGCGGGCACCACGGCATTGTGCAGGCGGAACGTCCTGCCGCCTTCGCCCATCCCGCTTGCCACGCTTTCGTCCCGCATCGATCCCACGCCTTTCCGGCCGCGTGAACGGCCGTGCATTCCACCCCTTATGGTCGAGCACCGGCACGCTCGCAAGAGACGACGGTTGACTATCGCGTGTCGCGCACCGTTAGCACTTGCAATCCGTCGCGAAATTCTGCCATTTTGCCCGTCCCATCTTTCCGGCCTGGCCGGAATTTCAAGGCAATGCCGCGCCGGTTTCCGGCGTGCCAGCGGTCGAAAGCGGTACAGTTCATGCGCATTACTCTCGAGCGGTCCAATCTCCTGAAGTCGTTGAACCACGTTCATCGCGTGGTCGAGCGGCGCAACACGATCCCGATCCTCTCGAACGTTCTGCTGCGCTGCGACGGCGCCAGCCTCGACATGAAGGCGACGGACCTCGACCTCGAGATCACCGAGGCGACGCCGGCGCAGGTCGACCAGGCCGGCGCCACGACCGTTCCGGCCCACCTTCTCTACGATATCGTGCGCAAGCTTTCCGACGGTTCGGAAGTCGCGCTCGCCACCAACGCGGACGGCTCTTCGATGACCGTCACGTCGGGCCGCTCGAAATTCTCGCTGCAGTGCCTGCCGCAGTCCGATTTCCCCGATCTCACCGCCGGCAGCTTCTCGCACACGTTCCGCCTCAAGGCGACGGACCTCAAGATGCTGATCGATCGCACGCAGTTCGCGATCTCGACCGAAGAGACCCGCTATTACCTCAACGGCATCTTCATCCACACGATCGAGAGCGAAGGCCAGCTGAAGCTGCGCGCCGTCGCCACCGACGGCCATCGCCTGGCGCGCGCCGACGTGGAAGCGCCTTCGGGCTCCGAGGGCATGCCGGGCATCATCATCCCGCGCAAGACGGTCGGCGAGTTGCAGAAGCTGGTGGACAATCCCGAACTCGTGGTCACCGTCGAGGTGTCGGATGCGAAGATCCGCTTCACCATCGGCTCCATCGTGCTGACCTCCAAGCTGATCGACGGCACGTTCCCGGATTACCAGCGCGTGATCCCGACCAACAACGACAAGGAACTGAAGATCGACTGCCAGTCCTTCGCGCAGGCCGTCGACCGCGTCTCCACCATCTCGTCGGAACGCGGCCGCGCCGTGAAGCTGGCGCTGGCCGAGGGGCAGCTGACGCTCACCGTCAACAACCCGGATTCGGGAAGTGCGACGGAAGAACTGCCCGTCGGCTACGACAACGATCCGCTCGAAATCGGCTTCAACGCGAAGTACCTGCTCGACATCACCGCGCAGCTTTCGGGCTCGGAAGCCGTGTTCATGCTGGCCGATCCGGGCTCGCCGACGCTCGTGCGTGATCTCGCCGGCGACGACGCGCTGTATGTTCTGATGCCGATGCGCGTCTAGGGCCGGTCTCGCGGCGTCGGGAAACCGTTCAGGAACCCGCCGGCCGCCGGCGGGTTCTTTTTTACCCTGCCGCCGCTCGGAAACGCCTGACAGCGACGCAATCAGACTTGTTTTTGACGCAAACCGCGTCGCATATTCGCCGGGCCGATGAGTCGAGGGGGCACAACCCGCCAGCGGCTTGCGGATGAACCATGAAGGGGAACGACATGACGCTGCGCATGAAGGTGAAGGAACGCTTCGGCAAGAAATTCGACGACGAGATCCGTTTCTTCAAGGGCTGGGTGAGCAACACCAAGGCGGTCGGCGCGATCATCCCGACCTCTTCCGTCACCGCCCGGCGGATGGCGAGCGTCGTCAACCCCGCCTCCGGCCTTCCGGTCCTCGAGCTCGGCCCGGGCACCGGCGTCATCACCAAGGCGATCCTCGGCGCGGGCATCGCGCCGGACAAGCTGGTTTCCGTGGAATTCTCGACGGATTTCTACAATCACCTCGTCGAACGCTTCCACGGCGTCAACTTCATCAACGGCGATGCCTTCGATCTCGACAAGACGCTCGGCGATCTCAAGGACATGACCTTCGACAGCGTCATTTCCGCCGTGCCGCTGCTCAATTTCCCCATGCACCGCCGCGTGGAACTGATCGAGGACCTCCTGTCGCGCATCCCGGTCGGCCGGCCCGTCGTGCAGATTTCCTACGGTCCGCTCTCGCCCGTCGTCGCCATGCCGGACCGCTACCAGATCAGCCATCTCGACTTCGTCGTGCGCAACATCCCGCCGGCGCAGCTCTGGACGTACCGCCGCACCCATTGAGGTGTTGCGGTGTTCGCCGTCTACATCACCCATCCGCAGGTTGCCATCGACCCGGCCGTGCCGGTGCCGGACTGGGGCCTTTCCGAAAGGGGCGTGGAAAGGGCGCGGCTTGCGGCCTCCTCCGGCTGGGCGGGAGAGATCGGCCGCTTTGCCGCGAGCACCGAGCGCAAGGCCATCGAGACGGCCGAAATCCTCTCCGCCGGGCGCGTCGCGATCGAGACGGACCACGCCATGGGCGAGAACGACCGTTCCGCCACCGGCTACCTGCCGCCCGACGCCTTCGAGGATGCCGCAAACTGGTTCTTTGCGCATCCCGAGGAGAGCTTCAAAGGCTGGGAGCGGGCGGTGGATGCGCAGGCGCGTATCGTTGCGGCCGTCGAGCGGGCGCTGGCCGGGCACGATCCCTCCGCCCCCATCGCCTTCGTCGGCCATGGCGGGGTCGGCACGCTGCTCAAATGCCACCTCCAGGGCAGGCCGATCGCGCGCGACCGGGACCAGCCTGCCGGAGGCGGCAATCTTTTCGCTTTCCGGCTTGCGGACCGCACCGTCACATGCGACTGGACGGCAATGGAATCTTGGAAAGGGTTTTGACCATGTCCGCGCGCGACCGCCTGATCGTTGGCCTCGATGTACCGACCATCGCGGAGGCGGAACGGGTGGTCAGGACATTGGGCGACACCGCCCTCTTCTACAAGATCGGCTACCAGCTGGTCTTCGCCGGCGGCCTGGAATTCGCCCGCGATCTTGCCAGGGACGGCAAGAAGGTCTTCCTCGACATGAAACTGCTCGACATCGACAACACGGTGGCCAAGGGCGTCGAGAACATCGTGAAGATGGGCATGTCGATGCTGACCCTGCATGCCTATCCGAAGGCGATGGCCGCCGCGGTCGCCGCGGCGAAGGGTTCGGATCTCTGCCTGCTCGGCGTCACCGTGCTCACCTCCATGGATGCCAAGGACGTCATCGACGCCGGCTATGAATACGATCCGCACACGCTGGTGCTGCGCCGCGCCGAACAGGCCCGCGTCGCGGGCATGGGTGGCGTGGTCTGCTCCGCCGAGGAGGCGCGCGCCGTGCGCAAGATCGTCGGCCCCGACATGGCCATCGTCACGCCCGGCATCCGCCCGGCCGGCGCCGAGCCTGGCGACCAGAAGCGCGTGATGACGCCCGCCGATGCCTTGAAGGCCGGCTCCAGCCATCTCGTCGTCGCCCGCCCCATCGTCAAGGCCGCCGATCCGCTCGCCGCCGCCAAGGCGATCCTCGCCGAGATGGACGGCGCGCTGGCGGCGTGAAATAACGGACAGGCGGCCCCCTCATCCGACCCTTCGGGCCACCTTCTCCCCGAGGGGAGAAGGGAAGCGAGACGTCGGCGGCAATGCCCTTCTCCCTGCGAGGAGAAGGAAGGGTGGCGACCTCTCATTTGTCCCCTTCTCCCCTCGGGGAGAAGGTGCCGGCAGGCGGATGAGGGGGCGGCCGGGCTTCAACGATCAAAAGGGAGAAAACCATGGCGAAGGGTTACTGGATTGCACGGGTCGATGTGCGCGATGCCGAGCGCTACAAGGATTACGTCGCCGCCGCCAAGCCGGCCTTCGAGAAATACGGCGCCAATTTCCTGGCCCGCGGCGGCGCTTTCGAGCCGCTGGAAGGCCAGGTGCGCGCCCGCAACGTGGTGATCGAGTTCCCCTCGCTCCAGGCCGCCGTCGACTGCTACAATTCGCCCGAATACCAGATCGCCGCCGCCATCCGGCAGGAAGTGGCGGACGCGGAGATGGTCGTCGTCGAGGGCATATGAGCATCCGGCGGGCCGACGCCTGAAAAACCGGCGCGCGAGACGCTTCGCCGCGCTTCACCTTGCCGATGCTTTGGGCTATGTAGGCCTCACCTACCGATCCTATTTCTCAGGAGCAGCCTCATGACCTTGTCCAACCTTCCGCCGCTCGTCACCGTCTTCGGCGGCTCGGGCTTCGTCGGGCGTCATGTGGTGCGCGCGCTGGCGCGCCGCGGCTACCGCATCCGCGTCGCCGTGCGCCGTCCCGATCTCGCCGGCTTCCTTCAGCCGATGGGTGGCGTCGGGCAGATTTCCTTCGTCCAGGCGAACCTGCGCTACCGGCAGTCGGTCGACCGCGCCGTGGCGGGCTCCGACCATGTCATCAACTGCGTCGGCCTGCTCCTGGAAAGCGGCCGCAACACCTTCGATGCGGTGCAGGATTTCGGCGCGCGCGCCGTCGCCGAGGCCACCCGCGCGGCCGGTGCGACGCTGACCCACATCTCCGCCATCGGTGCGGATGAAAAATCCGCCTCCACCTATTCCCGCACCAAGGCGCGCGGCGAGGCTGCCGTGCTGCGCGCGGTTCCGGATGCCGTCATCCTGCGCCCGTCCATCGTCTTCGGTCCCGAGGACGGCTTCTTCAACAAGTTCGCCACCATGGCGCGCTTCTCGCCCGTCCTGCCGTTGATCGGCGGCGGCCACACGAAGCTCCAGCCGGTCTATGTCGCCGATGTCGCCGAAGCCGTCGCACGCTCCGTCGACGGCACGATCGCACGCGGCCGCGTCTATGAGCTGGGCGGCCCGGAGGTCCTGACCTTCCGCCAGTGTCTCGAAACCATGCTGCGCGTGACGGACCGCAAGAACCCCTTCGTCTCGCTTCCCTTCGGCATCGCGTCGCTGATCGGCTCCATCGCCTCGCTGGTGCCCTTCGTGAAGCCGCCGCTCACCTCCGACCAGGTGACGCTGCTGCGCTCCGACAACATCGTCTCGCAGGCCGCCATCAGCGAGGGCCGCACGCTGGAAGCCATCGGCATCGAGCCGGCGCTGGTGGAAGCCATCCTGCCGAGCTACCTCGTTCGCTATCGCCAGCAGGGCCAGTTCACGCGCCTCGACCGCACCGCCTGAGCCTGCCTTTCCCCCATGAAAACGGCCGCCGTGCGAGGTCTCGCGCGGCGGCCGTTGTGTTTGGCGCAAGGGGCTTTGCGGCGGCTGTTGCACTTATGCAGCGGTTAAAAAAAGCGTGGCGGCATTTACGCCGGATTCAGCATGTCGCGATATTGCTTGTGTCAGGGTCAGAGAATAAACACCGCCCCCGTCGCGTCCTGCAGGAAAGCAGTGTGCGGCGTATTTCAGCACCTCGAGAGGCTTTCGGCGCAAATGGGCAAGGCAATTGCAATCTTCTTCGGATTTTCGGCTCTGATCATCGTGGCCGGATCCTTTGCCGCACCCACGACGGTCTCCGCCGGCAAACACGGCTGCACGCCGGCCTATGGCGTCGACCCCTGCACGACCTCGTCGGTCAAGTAAGCTTCGGCCCGTCTGAAGCGACCGGCCGAAGCCGGTCTTTCAACCCCAGATCAGAAGGGCGATCAGGCCCAGCGTTCCCACGATGATCCGCCAGATGGCGAAGATCGTGAAGCCGCGGCGCGACACGAAGTCGAGCAGCGAGCGCACCACGAAGAGGCCCGCGATGAAGGCGGCGATAAAGCCGACGCCGATGATCAGGATGTCGTCGGAGGACAGCGCGTCGCGGTTCTTGTAGAGGTCGAGCGTGAAGGCGCCGAGCATGGTCGGCATCGCCAGGAAGAACGAGAATTCCGCCGCCGAGCGCTTGTCGGTGCCCATCAGCAGCGCGCCGGCAATGGTGGCGCCCGAGCGTGACGTGCCGGGGATCATGGCAAGGCACTGGCAAAGGCCGATCTTGAAGGCGAGCGACGGCGGGTACTTCATCGCATCCGTATAGCGGGGCTGAAGCGGCATGCGGTCGATGACGTAGAGGATGACGCCGCCGATGATCAGCACGATGCAGATCAGCATGGGCGTTTCGAACAGCACCGTCTTGATGAAATCATGCGCGAGCATGCCGATGACGACCGCCGGCAGGAAGGCCACGAGGACGCTGATGACGAAGCGCCGCGCCTCCGGGCTCGACGGCAGCGCGACCGCGACCTTCCAGAGTTTCGCCGCGTAGACGGACAGGATCGCCAGGATCGCGCCGAGCTGGATGAGCACGGCGAAGGTGTTGCCCGGCGACTTGAAGCCGAGGAAATGCCCGGCGAGCAGGATATGGGCGGTCGAAGACACCGGGATGAATTCGGTCAGGCCCTCGATGAGGCCGAGGATGAGGGCGCTGACGATGGACTGGTCTGCCATGAAACTTCCTTGAGTCTTTGGGAGGAAAGGCGAGAAGCGAAAGCGGGCTTGCAGCACGAGGCCCGATTCGCTTGTGTTTGTACCACCAAATTTCTATAGGTTCGTCAAATCCGTGGCCAAATCAGTTCCGCATGAGTCGGCGGGCCCGGCGCATTCCTTTCCGCACGATGAGTAAAAGCCGCGTTCATGCCAACACTCTATCATCACCCGATGTCTGCCGCCTCCCGCTTCGTCCGCCTCATCCTTGCGGAATACGGGTTCCAGACGGAGCTCGCCGAGGAGCAACCCTGGGAGAACCGGCGCGACTTCCTGGCGCTCAACCCGGCCGGCACGCTTCCCGTCTATGTCGATGACAGCATGCGCGCGCTCTGTGGCGCCAGCATCATCTCGGAATATCTCGACGAGACCCATGGCGTCCTGAAGCGCGACCGCCGCCTGCTGGCGGAAGACCCTTTCCAGCGCGCGGAGATCCGCCGCCTGACGGAATGGTTCCTGCAGAAGATGGAGCAGGACGTCACGCGTCCCCTGGTGCGCGAGCGCATCTTCAAGCTCCAGATGACATCGGACCAGGGCGGCGGGCCGCCCGACAGCAAGATCCTGCGCAACTCGCGCGCCAATATCCGCCAGCACATGAAATACCTGTCCTGGCTGGCCGGCTCGCGCACCTATCTGGCCGGCGACCGTCTCTCCTATGCCGATCTTGCCGCCGCGGCCTGTCTTTCGGTTCTCGACTATATGGGCGAGATCAACTGGACCGAGGCGCCGCAGGCCAAGGACTGGTACCAGCGGCTGAAATCGCGCCCCTCCTTCCGGCCGCTGCTGGCCGAGCGCGTGCGCGGGGTCACGCCGGTCTCGCATTACGCGGACCTGGATTTCTGAGGACCTGATCATGTCGGGCGACGAGAGGATCCGGCGCCGCCTGACCGATTTCATCAAGGCGGAAGCGGCCGACAAGGGGTTCGACCTCTGTCGTATCACCGCACCCGATTCCATTCCGCAAGCGCCTGCCCGGCTCGCCGATTTCCTCGCCGCCGATTATCACGGCACCATGGACTGGATGGCAGAGACGCAGGCCCGCCGCGCCGACCCGCGCGTCCTGTGGAGCGACGTGCGCTCCATCGTGCTGTTCGGCATGAACTACGGCCCGGCGCACGATCCGCGCGAGGTGCTCGCCCTGCCGGACCGGGCGGCGATCTCGGTCTATGCGCAAAACCGCGACTATCACGACATCATCAAGGGCAAGCTGAAGGAAGTGGCGACCCGCTTTGCCGCGCGCGGCGGAGAAGACGTCAAGGTCTTCGTCGATACGGCACCCGTCATGGAAAAGCCGCTCGCCGCGGCCGCCGGCCTCGGCTGGCAGGGCAAGCACACCAACCTCGTCAGCCGCACGCATGGCTCCTGGCTGTTCCTCGGCAGCCTCTTCACCACCGCCGATCTTCTGCGCGACGAACCCGAGCGCGATCATTGCGGCTCCTGTCGCGCCTGCCTCGACGCCTGCCCGACGGATGCCTTTCCCGCGCCCTACAAGCTCGATGCGCGGCGCTGCATCTCCTATCTCACCATCGAGCACAAGGGCGCGATTGCGCCCGACATGCGCGAGAAGATCGGCAACCGCATCTATGGCTGCGACGATTGCCTCGCCGCCTGCCCGTGGAACAAGTTCGCGGCGGCAGCCTCGGAGATGAAGCTCGTGGCGCGCGAGGAGCTGAAGGCGCCCGCCATCGCGGATCTCCTTGCGCTCGACGATCCGGCCTTCCGCAGCCATTTCTCCGGTTCGCCGGTCAAGCGCATCGGGCGAGACCGCTTCGTGCGCAACACGCTGATCGCCGCCGGCAATTCGCGCGACCGCGGCCTGATCGCTGCGTGCCTCCGTCTCGCCGACGATGCGGCGCCCATGGTGCGCGGCATGGCCGCATGGGCGCTGTCGCGGCTGATGGATGCTGGCGAATTCGCAAGATTTGCGGCAGGAAGGGTTGAGGACGCGGACGAGGACGTGCGCGCGGAATATGAGAGAGCAAAGGCAGACGCGCGTTGAAGCACCTCCTGATCCTCGGCGCCGGGTTTTCCGGAAAGGCCATCGGCGAAACCTTCCGGGCGGCCGGCTATACGGTTTCCGGCACCACCCGCTCCGAGGAGAAGGCGGAAAGCCTCCGTGCGCTGGGTATCGAACCCGTCCTCTATGACGGCAACGACCTGTCGGATGCGCTCGCCGCCGCCATGGCGCGCGCCACGCATGTCGTGCAGTCCATCGCGCCGGGCCGGGATGGCGACCCGTTGTTTCGTGCCGCAAGTCCCGCACTTTCCGCATTGATGCCGAAGCTGGCATGGGCCGGCTATCTCTCCACCGTCGGCGTCTATGGCGATCACAAGGGCGCCTGGGTGGACGAGGACACGCCCTTGAACCCGGTCTCCACCCGTTCCATCGAGCGTGTCGAGGCCGAAAACCACTGGCTCGCCTTCGGGCAGGCCTCCGGCCTTCCGGTCGCGGTGCTGCGCCTCTCGGGCATTTACGGGCCGGGCCGCAACGCGCTGCGCAACATCGAGGAGGGAACCGCCCGCCGCCTCATCAAGAAGGACCAGGTGTTCAACCGCATCCGCGTCGAGGATATCGGCGGGGCAGCCCTCTTCCTCGCGGAACGGAGCCTTGGCGGCATCTGGAACATCACCGACGACGAACCGGGCCCGCCGCAGGACGTGGTGGCCGAGGCCGCCCGCCTGATGGGCTATCCCGTGCCGCCGGATATTCCTTTCGAGACGGCGGAACTTTCTCCCATGGCGCGGTCTTTCTACGGCGAGAACAAGCGCGTTTCGAATGCGAAACTGCGCGCCGCGGGCTTCGGTTTTCGATATCCGAACTACCGCGTTTCGCTTGCCGAACTCCATTCCTCCGGCCGCTGGCGCGGCTGAAGGCGGGAGACGGCGAGGCCGTCTTTTTGCGATTTCATGCAACCTGAAATTTATCTGCCACATTATTGCCGCCGAATTCCTGTGCGATTCCGGCGGATATTGAAAGTTTTTTCCGAAAAATTGCGCTAATGCCGGAAGACCATTCCGTTTTTCAAGTCGAAACAGTTTATCGACTGATTCCAAAGAACTTTTCCGAACCCATTAACGAAGGTTAAAGATCCATCGCGGGCGATGGACTGTATATCCAGCGGGCTTGCGCCAGCAAGTGTGGCCGGTTGAGGCACGTTTTTGCCATTTTTGCTTCCTCATAGGGCGCCAATCACAGCGAAAGCCTACAACCTGCCCTGAAGGTCCACCGATATATGACGTCCAAGCTCTCCAGCATCGCCATCGCCGCGCTCGTCGCCGCTTCCTCTTCCTTCGTGTCGTTCTCCGATGCGCAGGCCGCCGGTTGTGGCCGCGCCTCCTGGTATGCGCTGCACTCGCGCACCGCCTCGGGAGAGCGCATGAACCCCAACCTCATGACGGCAGCGCATCGCAGCCTGCGCTTCGGCACCAAGGTCAAGGTGACCAACGCCAACAACGGCAAGAGCGTCGTCGTTCGCATCAACGATCGCGGCCCGTTCATCCGCGGCCGGGTTCTCGATCTCTCCAAGGCGGCGGCTTCCAACATCGGCATGATCCGCTCCGGCCATGCCAAGATCTGCTACGAGGTCATCGGCTGATCCCGAATTCTACCGGCTCCGGCTTGCTCTTGCTGCATTCCGCCGCTACCACGACGCAAAACGGAGTAAACGGATGCGATTGGGTGGGCGGCTCTCGGGAGCCATCGAGGTTCTGACGGATATCGAGACGCGGCGACGCCCCGTCGCCGATGCGCTCAAGGACTGGGGCCTCTCCCACCGGTTCGCCGGCTCCGGCGACCGCGCCGCCATCGGCAATATCGTCTATGACGCGCTGCGCATGAAACTGTCGCACGCCTATCTGATGGACGACGACAGCCCCAACGCGCTGGGCCATGCCGTGCTGCTGCGCCAGTGGGGCCTCACGCCCGAAACCCTTGCGGCGGAGTTCGATGGCGACCGCTTCGCGCCGCAACCTCTCGGCGCCGAAAAGCTCGCCGCCTTCCGCGCCCGCAATCTCGACGCTGCCGCGCCCCACGTTCAGGGCGATATCCCCGAATGGATCCAGCCCGCCTTCGAGACGAATTTTGCCGCCGACTGGCTGGCCGAGGCCAAGGCGCTTGCCGGCCGGCCGACGCTCGACCTTCGCGCCAACACGCTCAAGGCGGACCGCGAGAAGGTTCTGAAGGCGCTGGAGCGCAACGGCGCCGTCGCCTCGGCCATCGCCCGCCAGGGCATCCGCATTCCTGCCGGCGAGGGCGCCTCGCGCCTGCCCAACGTCACCGCCGACCTCGCCTTCCAGAAGGGCTGGTTCGAGGTGCAGGACGAGGGCTCGCAGATCGTCGCCGATCTCGTCGTGCCGCGCGAAGGCGAGCAGGTGCTCGATTTCTGCGCTGGCGGCGGCGGCAAGACCCTCGCCATGGCCGCGGCCATGCACAACAAGGGCCAGGTCCATGCCTATGACACGGACCGCAAGCGCCTTGCGCCCATCATCGAGCGGCTGAAGCGCGCCGGCACCCGCAATGTGCAGGTCCACGAGGATCTTTCCAGCCTCGCGCCCCTGAAAGACCGTTTCGACCGCGTGCTGGTCGATGCGCCGTGCACGGGCACCGGCACCTGGCGGCGCCGCCCCGATACCAAGTGGCGCCTCACCGAAAAAAACCTGGAGGAGCGCCTTGCCCAGCAGCGGGAAGCGCTTGCCAATGCCAGCGTCTTCGTGCGCCCCGGCGGTTTCCTGTTATACGTCACCTGTTCCATCCTGCCGCAGGAGAACGAGGCGCAGGTCCACGCCTTTTGCCAGGACCATCCCGGCTTCGAAATCCTGCCGGCCACCGAGACCTGGAGCACGCTTTTCGGCAAGGACAAGCCGCAGCCGCGCTCGCGCGACGGCAAGACGGTGACGCTGACCCCGGCGACCACCGACACGGACGGTTTCTTCTTCTGCGCCATGGCGCGCAAGCCCTGAAGATTGCGTTGTGTCAAAAGCGCGGAACAGCTTGAAACCGTTCTAAACTATACACTTTGACACTAGTTTTTATTTGGTCCATGACATCAAGGCCTGAACAGACCCGGCCCCGGTTTTGAGGGCCGTCCGGACTGCGGCCACCGGCTGCTGCCCGGCGTCGGGGGACACGCCAAACAGGACACCAGGAGACGTCATGACCACTTCCTTCCTTCGCGCGGCCGTCTTTGCACTCGCCACCGCGACATCCGGCCTTGCCATCGGCACGGCGCATGCGGCTGCCGATCCGGCCGCCATCGTCAAGCATTATGCCGAGATCGCGCATGCGAAGTTCTCGGACTCGCTCGATGCCGCCAAGGCGCTCGATGCCGCCGTCGACGCGCTGATCGCCAAGCCGAGCGACGAAACGCTGAAGGCCGCGCGCGCGGCATGGCTCAAGGCCCGCGTGCCCTACCAGCAGACGGAAGCCTACCGCTTCGGCAACCCGCTCGTCGACGAATGGGAAGGCAAGGTCAACGCCTGGCCGCTCGATGAAGGCCTGATCGACTATGTCGACGCGAGCTACGGCACCGAGAGCGACACCAACGCGCTGTTCGTCGGCAATGTCATCGCCAATCCGAAGCTCGAAATCGCCGGCAAGACCATCGACGCCACGACCATCACGCCCGAGGTCCTGCAGGAGCTGCACGAGGCCGGCGAAGTCGAGGCGAATGTGGCGACCGGCTACCACGCCATCGAGTTCCTGCTGTGGGGCCAGGACCTGAACGGCACCGGCCCCGGTGCGGGCAACCGCCAGGCCAGCGACTACGACACGGCCAATTGCACCAACGGCAATTGCGACCGCCGCGCCGCCTACCTGAAGTCGGCCGCCTCGCTGCTCGTCTCCGACCTTCAGGACATGGTCAAGGCCTGGGCGCCGGAGGGCGACGCCACCAAGAACGTGACGGCCGATCCGAAGGCCGGCATCACCGCCATGCTGACCGGCATGGGCTCGCTCTCCTACGGCGAGCTTGCCGGCGAGCGCATGAAGCTCGGCCTCCTGCTGCACGATCCGGAAGAAGAACACGATTGCTTCTCCGACAACACGCACAATTCGCACTACTATGACGTCGTCGGCATCCAGACCGTCTATACGGGCGAATATACCCGCCCGGACGGCACCAAGATGACCGGCCCGTCGCTCCACGAGCTCGTCGCCGAAAAGGACGCCGCGCTCGACAAGGAGATGACCGGGAAGCTCGACGCCAGCCATGCCGCCTTCAAGGCGCTGGTGGACCGCGCGGAAGGCGGCGAGGCCTACGACCAGATGATCGGCGAGGGCAATGCCGAGGGCAACAAGGTCGTGCAGACCGCCATCGACACGCTGGTCGACCAGACCAAGACGATCGAGCGCGTCGTTGCGTCGCTCGATCTCGGCAAGATCGAGCTTGAAGGCTCCGACAGCCTGGATAATCCTAACGCTGTCTTTAAATAAGAAAGAAGGCGGGCCGCCGCTCCCGGGAACGGTGGCCCGATTTCACGCATGACGAAACGCCCTGCCCGCCGTCTGCTCGCGGTTTTCGCCGCGGTCGCCGTGTCGGCAGGCGTTTTTGCGCTTGGGGCGGCGCATTCCTCCGGGCGCGCCCGGGACGATCTCTCCGCAAAGGACAAAAAGCGCGTCGAGGCGGCAACCGCCCTGGCCACCGATTTTTCCAAGGCGGAGCAGTACGAAGCCATGTCCGGCGGGGCCGCGACGTCGCTCGCCCGCACGGACATCAACAGCTTCTCGCATTTTTCCGAAAACATCACCTTCGAGGAGCGGGAGAGCTTCAAGCTCGGCAATGCTCTCTTCCAGAAGCTCTGGGTCTCCTCGCCCTCCTCCACGCAGGCCTCCGACGGGCTCGGCCCGCTCTATAACGCGCGCTCGTGCCAGACCTGTCATATCCGCGACGGCCGCGGCCATCCGCCGGAAGGCGCGGCCGATGCCACCTCCATGTTCCTGCGGCTTGCCCGCCCGGCGCGCACGCAAGACGAAAGGACCGCCCTCGCCAGTTTCGGCCAGATGAGCCTGCCTGATCCCATCTACGGACGCCAGTTGCAGGATCAGGCCGTGCCCGGCCTCAAGGCAGAGGGACGCATGGCCGTCACCTATACCGAGGAACCGGTGACGCTTGCCGGCGGCGAGATGGTCATGCTGCGCCGGCCGCATTATTCCGTTACCGATCTCGCCTATGGTGATCTCGACCCGGCCACGACGCTCTCGCCGCGCGTCACCCAGCCGATGCTCGGCCTCGGGCTGATCCAGGCGATCCACGAGGCCGATATCCGCGCGCTTGCCGACCCTGACGATGCGAATGGCGACGGCATCCGCGGCCGCGCGGCCATCGCCATCGATCCCGCGACCGGCAAGCAGGCGCTCGGCCGTTTCGGCTGGAAGGCGCAGTCCGCCACGGTGCGCCGGCAGAGCGCGGAAGCCTTCGCCTTCGATATCGGCATCTCGACGCCCGAGGTGCCGTTGCACCAGGGCGATTGCACGCCCGCGCAGACCGCCTGCCTGGAGCGGCCGAACGGCGTGCAGCCGCGCCTCGGCGACGTGGAGGCGCCGCCGCCGGTCATGGACCTCGTCACCTTCTATGCCGAAAACCTTGCCGTGCCCGCGCGGCGCAAGGCGAGTTTCCCCGAAACGCTGGTCGGCAAGCGCGTCTTCTACGAGACGGGCTGCGTGTCCTGCCACCATCCGAAATTCGTGACGCGGCGCGATGCCGACAACAAGGCGCATGCCTTCCAGCTGATCTGGCCTTATTCCGATTTCCTGCTGCACGACATGGGCGACGGCCTTGCCGACGGGCAGGCAGTCGGCATTGCCACCGGCCGCGACTGGCGCACGCCGCCGCTCTGGGGCATCGGCCTTACAAAAACCGTCAACGGTCATACGTTCTTCCTGCATGACGGGCGCGCCCGCAACCTCACCGAAGCCATCCTGTGGCACGGCGGGGAGGCACAGGCGGCGCGCGACCGCTTCGCCGCGCTGGAAAAACACGACCGCGACGCCCTTCTTAAATTCCTGGAGAGCCTCTGATGATCCGGCGCCTTTCTTTCCTCCGCTTTTCCCTGCGCCCGCGGCTAAAGCCGGGCAAACCCCGGATAGCTGCCCTGCTTTTCGCCGCCTGCCTTACGGTCACCGCCACGCTTCCGGCACTGGCGCAGGAGGGCACCGCGCCGGTGCCGCCTGATCTCACCGATGAAAACGTCGTCGGCGTGATGACCAAGGCCGTGGACGAGGTCATCCGCCCCGGCTACCGCGCCTTCCACACCTCCGCCGGCGCGCTCGCCAGGGCGACCGATGCCTTCTGCGCGGCCCCGTCCGCCGAAACGCGGCAGGCGGTCGACACGGCGTTTCGCCAGGCGGTCGCCGACTGGGGCCGCATCGAGATCGTGCGCATCGGCCCCGTGCTCGACGACAACCGCTTCGAACGCATCCTCTTCTATCCCGACCGCAAGAGCACCGGCCTGAAGCAGGTGCAGGCGCTTCTTCAAAAGCAGGATCCGGCGGATGCCGACGCCGCCACGATGGGCGCCAGAAGCGTCGCCATCCAGGGCTTCGGCGCGCTGGAATTCGCGCTTTACGGCACGGGCGCGGATACGCTGATGGCCGGGCCGGACGGCTTCCGCTGCCGTTACGCCGCCGCCGTCGCCAGCCATATCGAAAAGACGGCGGGGCAGCTCGTCGCCGCCTGGGATGCGCCCGACGGCGTGCAGCGCGACTGGAAACACCCCGGCCCGCAGAACCCGGTCTTCCGCACCGGCCGCGAGGCGATAACCGCGCTGCTCGGCATCCTCGTGCACGGTGCGGAAGCGGTGCGCGACCAGCGCATCGAGACCTTCTACCGGCACGGCGGCATCGCGCGCCCGAAATCGGCTCTGTTCTGGCGCTCCGGCAACACCTGGGTGTCGATCGGCGCCAATATCGAGGGGCTGCGCGCGCTGTTCGACACGTCGGGCATGGCCGGCCTCATCGATCCCGGCTTCGTGTCCATCGGCGGCAATATCGATTTCGTGCTGAAAGCGCTGGCGCGCGTCACGCCGACCATCGATCCGGACATCGAAAAGGCCGTATCGACGCCCGAGGAACAACAGAAGATCGCCTTCCTGCTCGTCAATTCCCGTGACCTGATCGAGCGGCTGAACGGCGAATACGGCACGGCCATGGGGCTGGGCGCCGGCTTCTCCTTCGCGGACGGCGACTGATGCGCGCGGCGGGCCGGTCCAGCGCGGCCATCGAGCGCCGCGCCTTCCTGCGCATGGCGGGCGTGGCCTTCGTCGCCGCGCTCGCGCCGCGCCCGTCCTTCGCCCTGTCGCGCACCGATGCGGTCTTCGCCTCCGGCTACCGCGACCGCGACGGCACGTTCGGCATCGCCGTGCTTACCGAGGACGGCACCGTCATCGACCGCACGCCGCTTCCCGCCCGCAGCCACGGCATGGCCTTTTCGCCCGTCACCGGCCATCTCGTCGCCTTCGCACGGCGGCCCGGCACCTTCGCGCTGGTGATCGACCGCACGGGCAGGGCCGAGCCCGTCACCATCGCGGCAGCCGAGGACCGGCATTTCTTCGGCCACGGCTGCTTTTCGCCGGACGGGCGGCTGCTCTATGCCAGCGAAAACGATTTCGACAATCGCCGCGGCGTCATCGGCCTTTACGACGCCCGCGACGGCTATCGCCGCATCGGCGAATACCAGACCTACGGCATCGGCACCCATGATCTTTCGGTCAGCGACGACGGCAAGCTGTTGATCGCGGCCAATGGCGGCATCGAGACCCACCCGGATTTCGGCCGCACCAAGCTCAATCTCGACCATATGGAGCCCTCGCTCGCGCTGATCGACGCGGCGAGCGGCGCGCTCGTCGAACGCCATGCCCTGCCGGAAAAGCTGCGCCGGCTTTCGACCCGCCACATCGATCTCGACGACAAGGGCCGCATCTGGTTCGCCTGCCAGTACGAGGGGCCGCGCAACGACCTGCCGCCGCTCGTCGGCCGTTTCGGCAAGGGCGAGGACCTGACATTCCTTTCGCTGCCGGCGGAAACGACGATCGGGCTTGCCAACTATGTCGGCGCCATTGCCGTCAACCGAAGCGAGGGCCTCATCGGCCTCACCTCGCCGAACGGCGGGCGCTTCGTCGTGCTGGAGGCAGACAACGGCCGGGTCATCCGGGATGAGGCCGTCGCGGATGCCGCCGGCATCGCCGCCGCGCCGCACGGTTTTGCCGTCTCCTCCTATGACGGCCACTTCGCCGGACGGCGCGAGCCCGTGGCCTGGGACCAGCACATCGCGAAACTCTCGGCCAGCCGCTGAATCCATGTGGACGACGCGCCGGAGCGCGCTACTTTGCGCAGCATGAGCAACAAGACCCTGACCTATCTCGTCTTCATCGTCGTCGTTCTCGGCGGCGGCCTCTTCATCGGCGCCAACAACGTGCCGGGCGAATGGTATCAATCCCTCGCCAAGCCGTCGTTCAACCCGCCGAACTGGGTCTTCGCGCCGGTCTGGAGCATCCTCTATGTCATCATCGGCGCGGTCGGCGCGCGGACCTGGCTTTCCTTCCGCCGCACGATGGCGATGCGGCTGTGGTTTGCCCAGATCATCCTCAACTTCGCCTGGTCGCCGCTGTTCTTCGGCCTGCGCGATCCCTCCTCCGCGCTCATCGTCATCCTCGGCCTCTTGGTCGCCGTCATCGGCTTCATGGCCGCCTCCTGGCGGCAGGATCGCACGGCATCCCTGCTGTTTACGCCCTACCTTGCCTGGGTCGCCTTCGCGACGGCACTCAACACCGCCATCGTCATGCTGAACTGACACGCGTCCCATCATGACGCTTGCAGTGCAGCATCGGCCATGCAACCTTCCGCCTGTCCCGCTTTCGGCCGGCGCGCCGGCAACCGTGTGAGTATCATGACAGGCTTTCCTCCGTCGGGTTTCGCCGACCGCATCGCCAGGAGTTTCGAGCGTCAGGCCGCCATGCGCCTGATCGGCGCGGAGCTCACCCGCATTTCCCACGGCACGGTGGAAATCGAGCTTCCCTTCGACGAGAAGCTGACGCAGCAGCACGGCTTCCTGCATGCCGGCATCATTTCCGCCGCGCTCGATGCGGCCTGCGGCTACGCCGCCTATTCCGTCATCGATCCCGATGCCTCGATCCTCACCATCGAATTCAAGGTCAACCTCATGTCGCCGGGGCGCGGCGAGCGCTTCCTGTTCCGCGGCGAGGTCACCAAGCCGGGCTCCAACATCATCGTCGCCGACGGGCGCGGCTATGCCGTGTCCGATGGCCCGGCCAAGCTGATCGCGTCCATGACGGGCACGATGATGGTGGTGCGCGGACGCGAGGACGTCGCGGGATGAGCTTCACCATCAAGTCCGTCGGCAACCATCGTGTCCTCTATGTCATGGCCGTGAGCGCCGAATACGGCCCGCATCTGAAATCGCGCATCACGCCGCTCCTGACCGGCGTCGGCCCCGTCGAGACCGCCGTGCAGCTGACCTTGGCGCTCAGCCATCTCGCGGCGGAAGCGCGCCTGCCGGATTTCGTCGTCTCGCTCGGTTCGGCCGGCTCCGCCACGCTGGAACAGACGGGCATCTACCAGGCGACCTCGGTTTCCTACCGCGACATGGACGCCTCGGCCATCGGCTTTACCAAGGGCGCCACGCCCTTTCTCGCGCTGCCGGCGGAGGTGCCGCTTCCCGCGCGCATTCCCGGTATCGCGGAAGCGCGGCTTTCCACCGGCGCCAATATCGTCTCGGGCGCCGCCTATGCGGCCATCGATGCCGACATGGTGGAGATGGAGACCTATGGGGCGCTGCGCGCCTGCCAGGCCTTCGGCGTGCGGCTCATCGGCCTGCGCGGCATTTCCGACGGCAAGACCGAGCTCAGCCATATCGGCGACTGGACGCAGTATCTCGGCGTCATCGACGAAAAGCTCGCCGTGGCGGTCGACCGGCTGGAAGCGTCGTTGCGCGACGGCACGATCGTGCTGAAAGGCTGAAAATCCGGCCTGTCCCCGGTTGCGCGTCGCACGGATATTCATTAAAGGCTCGCCATGACCCAGACAGCCCATCCCGACAGCGTTCTCATCATCGATTTCGGCAGCCAGGTGACCCAGCTCATCGGGCGGCGCGTGCGCGAAGCAGGCGTCTACTGCGAGATCATCCCCTTCCAGTCGGCGGAAGAAGCCTTCCACCGCATGAAGCCGAAGGCGATCATCTTCTCCGGCGGCCCCGCCTCGGTTCTCGACCAGGGCAGCCCGCGCGCGCCGCAGGTGGTTTTCGATTCCGGCCTGCCGATCCTCGGCATCTGCTACGGCCAGCAGACGCTGAGCCTGCAGCTCGGCGGCACCGTCGAAGGCGGCCATGCCCGCGAGTTCGGCCGCGCCGATGTGGAGATCCTGAAGTCCAGCCCGCTTTTCGAGGGCTTCTGGGACGTCGGCCAAAAATATCCGGTCTGGATGAGCCACGGCGACCGCGTCACCAAGGCGCCCGAGGGCTTCGAGGTCATCGGCACGTCGGAAAACGCGCCCTTCGCCATCTGCGTCAACGAGGCGAAGCGCTACTACACCACGATGTTCCACCCGGAAGTGGTGCACACGCCCGATGGCGCCAAGCTGCTGTCGAACTTCGTGCACAAGATCGCCGGCATCAAGGGCGACTGGTCGATGTCGGCCTACCGCGCCCGCGCCGTGGAAGCGATCCGCGAGCAGGTCGGCGACAAGCGCGTCATCTGCGCGCTTTCGGGCGGCGTCGACAGTTCCGTGGCGGCGCTTCTCATCCATGAGGCCGTAGGCGAGCAGCTCACCTGCATCCTCGTCGACCACGGCCTGATGCGCAAGAACGAGGCGGCCGATGTCGTCGCCATGTTCCGCGAGCACTACAACCTGCATCTCATCCATGTCGACGCCGTCGACCGCTTCGTCGGCGAGCTGGAAGGCGTTTCGGATCCCGAGACCAAGCGCAAGATCATCGGGCGCCTGTTCATCGAGGTGTTCGAGGAGGAAGCGAAGAAGCTCGGCGGCGCGGAATTCCTCGCGCAGGGCACGCTTTACCCCGATGTCATCGAAAGCGTGTCGTTTACAGGCGGCCCGTCGGTCACGATCAAGTCGCACCACAATGTCGGCGGCCTGCCCGAGCGCATGAACATGAAGCTCGTCGAACCGCTGCGCGAACTCTTCAAGGACGAGGTGCGCGTGCTCGGCCGCGAACTCGGCCTGCCCGAGAGCTTCATCGGCCGCCACCCGTTCCCGGGTCCGGGCCTTGCCATCCGCTGCCCGGGCGGCATCACCCGCGACAAGCTGGAGATCCTGCGCGAAGCCGATGCGATCTATCTCGACGAAATCCGCAAGGCGGGCCTCTACGACAAGATCTGGCAGGCCTTCGCCGTGCTGCTCCCCGTCCAGACCGTCGGTGTCATGGGCGACGGCCGCACCTATGAATTCGTCTGCGCGCTGCGCGCCGTCACCTCCGTCGACGGCATGACCGCCGACTTCTACCATTACGACATGAACTTCCTCGGCCGCGCCGCGACCCGCATCATCAACGAAGTCCGCGGCATCAACCGCGTCGTCTACGACGTGACCTCGAAACCGCCGGGCACGATCGAGTGGGAATGATGGTTTTGTCCCGGCGATAACCTCTCATCGCCGGGACAAACTTTATCGGGCCATGGCTTTGCGGCTCATGTGGCCGCGACAGCCTCGTTCTGCCGCCGCAGGAAAAGGATCTGCGCGGCCAGGCCGATGATCAGGATGGCCAGCAGCGTCGCCTGCGCGCCGAGCAGCAGCGGCGAATTCAGATCGGGCGCCAGCGGGTGTCCGTCCGGGACCCGGCGCAGGATTTCGGTAATGGTCGGCAGCATCAGAAGAAACGCGCTCAGGGTGAGACAGATCGTCTCGACATATCGTGCGAGGCGCGCCCGGCCGAACAGGCGCTGCGCCCCGTAACCTGCGGCCAGGAACAGGATCGTCGCCCCGGCGATACCGTAGCTCACGGGCTGGTGCGCGACGAGGAAGGCGGTCGCAGCGCCGATCAGCATGGAAACGAGATAGATCATGCCCGCGCGCGAGCGCGGGACGATGCGGCCGTGCCGGGCGAACATGTAGAGCGCCACGGGTATGGCCGGCAGGCTGCCGAGCGTATGGACCCAGCCGAGGGGAGAAATTCCGAACATCAAATTGTCCTTTCTGGTGTGAGCGGTTCAACTATCTACTAGTTGGTAGGCAATTGGTGTCAGCGTTGCGCCATTGGAATTGCCGGTTTCAGGCGGCGATGCGCTCCAGCAGGGAGCGGGAGACCGTGGCGAATGCGGCAGGCTCGCCATAGGCGCGCGCCGAAAGCATCGCGCCGTGCACGGCGGCCATGAACAGTTCCGCATTATCGCCAGCCGTGCCGGCCAATGTAAAGCGGCCCTCGGCGGCACCGCGCTCCAGCACGGCGGCGAGCCAGCCCGAGAGGTGCCGGAAATGGGCGCGCACTTCGAGCGCCACCGCCTCGGGCAAAAGCTGCATCTCGGTGGCGAGCAGCGCGCAGACGCAGAAGGGGTGCGACGCATCGGCGATGCAGGCCTCCCAATAGCCGAGATAGGCTTCGACCTGCGCGCGCGGATCGGCGACGGCCTGTTCCACGGTCGCCAGGCCCTGCCGCGCCTCCTCGCGATACTGCGCGACGACCGCCCGGACGAGATCGGCCTTCGCCGGAAAATGATGGTGGATGCTGGCCTTGCGGATGCCGACGACGGCAGCGATATCGGCATAACTGAAACCGTTATAGCCGCCGCGCACGAGGAGGGTGCGGGCGCAGCGGAGAATGTCGTCGGCGGTGGAAGGAAGGTTGCTCATGTCGCTATCTACCAACTAGTAGGTCGTAATGCAAGTCCCATCATCCGCCGCACCGCCGTCGACGTCCCTAGAAGCCAAAGGACTGCTGCGCCGGTGCGGGCGGCGCGAAGGAGATGCCCTCCAGCGCCAGCATCTTCAGCTTGGAGGACGAGCCGCCCGGCGCGGAGAAGCCGCCCACCTTGCCGCCGGTGGCGAGCACGCGGTGGCAGGGAATGATGAGCGCGACGGGATTCTTCGCCATGGCCTGGCCGACCTCGCGCGCCATTTCCGGGCCAGCACCCAGATCGCGGGCTATCGTGCCGTAGGTCGTCGTCCTGCCCCATGGCACCCGGCGCGCGGCCTCATAGACCTTCAGGAAGAAATCGCTCTGGCCCGCAAGGTCGAGCGCGACGCCGGTAAAATCGACAGCCTCGCCCGCGAAATAGCGCCTCACCGCATCCACGGCGCGGGCGACATCCGGCGGCGGCGCGCCGGCCCCGGCCGCTGTCTCGGTCTCGGGCAGGCGGCGCAACAGCAGGCGGCGCGTCGTCGCCGCATCCTCGCCCGGCAACTGGAAGCGCACGATGCCGGCCGGGGTCCAGGCGATGCCGCAGGGGCCGCCAGCCGTGTCGAAGATCAGATAGCGGATATCGCCGGGCATGATCGGTTCCTTTCCGTTTCACCGAAGATCGGGCTTTGGCCCGCCGCTTTCAACCCGATTCTTGCCGGGGCTTGCGGAACGCGCCATCCCTTCGCATAACCGGGCGAAACGAAGCAGCGAGGGCATGACGTGGAACGGACAGAGATCATCATCGGCGGCGATACGGCCGGCATCGAATGGCGCGCGCCGGTCTTCCGCTTCAAGGGCAGCGATGCGGCGGCGCCCTCCGTCTATATGCAGGCCGCCCTCCACGCCAATGAACTGCCCGGCGTCGCGGTCGCGCATTTCCTCCTCGAAAAGCTGCGCGCGGCGGATGCTGCGGGCACCATTCGCGGCGACATCACCGTCATCCCGCAGGCCAATCCGATCGGGCTTGCCCAGTCCCATTTCGGCGAGATGGAAGGCCGGTTCGACCTGGGCTCGCGCACAAATTTCAACCGGGATTTCCCGCTCGTGGCGCTCGCCGAGCGTGAGACGCTCATCGCCGACCTAGACCGCCGCAGCGCCGTCGACCGGCTGAAACGCACGCTGCTCCACACGGCACTCGGCCACGACCTCGTGCTCGACCTGCATTGCGACGACGAATCCCTGCAATATGCCTATATCGACGATGCCTTCTGGCCGGAGGCGGCCGATCTCGCCGCAGCCCTCGACATGCAGGCGGTGTTCCTCTCCGATGGCGAAAGCACCGCCTTCGAGGAGGCCGTCGGCCACGCCTTCAAGCATCAGGGCGGAGAGAAGCTGAAAACCGTGCCCGGGCGTCTCTCCGTGACGGTGGAACTGCGCGGCCGCCGCGACGTCTATTCCGGCATGGCCGCCCGCGATGCCGATGGCCTCTGGGCCTTCCTCGCCGGGCGCGGCGTCGTCGCCGATCCCGCGCTCAGTGCGCGCGCCTATACCGGCCCGGCCGTTCCGCTCGACAATATCGAAATGGTGAAGGCGCCCGCGCCCGGCACCATCCTCTTCCACCGCGATATCGGCGAGACGGTCAGGGCGGGCGACATCCTCGCCACCCTCATCACCCGCCCCGGCGCGGCGGACGGCACGATCACCGTGGCGGCGCGCCATGACGGGCTGATCGCCACCCGCAGCTCCGCCCGCTATGCGCGGCGCGGCGACGATCTCATGAAGATCGCCGGCCACGAGGCGACGCGGCGCGATCGCAAGCCCGGCACGCTGGAGGATTGACGCCAGGGCGGAAAATCTTTCCGCCAAGGGGCAAAACACCCTCTCGCATTCGCATCATCCGGGGCAATATATAGCGGGGCGGGCTTGCCGCCCGCGGGATGAGCCGAATGCATCATGTTTGACACTTTCGCCGCCTACTGGCCGCATATCCTCGTCGCGCTGTCCATCGCGCTGGGCGTTCCGGCCGCGATCCACGCGACCATGACGAAGGAGGAGGTGCGCGCCGCCATCGGCTGGGTCGGCGTCATCGTGCTCTCGCCGGTCGTCGGCGCTGTCATCTATTACGTCGCCGGGGTGAACCGCATCCGCCGCAAGACGCTCAGCCTCAGCCGCGAGGGACTGCTGGCCTCCGGCTGGGAGCACCGCGCCGAATACGACGTGTCCAACGAGCATGTGCAGGTGGCCTTCGGCGGGGCGCTCGCCGCCATGCAGCGGCTGGGCGACACGGTCGGCCGCTTCCGGCTGACCTCGGGCAACCGCATCGGCCTCCTCTCGAGCGGCGACGAGGCCTATGCCGCCATGCTGGCCGCCATCGACGCCGCCGAACGCTCCATCCTGCTGGAAACCTACATTTTCGACCGGGACGATGCCGGCGGCCGCTTCGTGGCAGCACTTGCCGATGCGGTGGAACGCGGCGTCGAGGTGCGCGTGCTGATCGATGCCGTCGGCGCGCGCTATTCCATTCCCTCCGTCGTGTCGGAACTGAAGCGGGCGAACGTGCCGGTCGACGTGTTCAACGGCAATATCGTCATGGGCCTCCGGCTGCCCTATGCGAACCTGCGCACCCACCGCAAGATCCTTATCGTCGACGGCAGCGTCGCCTTCACCGGCGGGCTCAACATCCGCGCCGGTTTCTGCACGGAATTCGCCGGCGCGGCGGCGGCGCTGGACACGCATTTCCGCGTCACCGGCCCCGTGGTGGGCGATCTCTTCCGCCTCGCCTACGAGGACTGGCGCTTTTCGGGTGGCGACGAGCTTTCCGGCGAGGCCTGGCATATCGCGCCGCCGCCGGATGCGCCGGGCAGCGGCATGCTGGCCCGCGTCGTGCCGTCAGGGCCGGACAAGAGCCTCGAAACCAACCATCGTGTGCTGATGGGGGCGGTGTCCGTCGCCAAGAAGCACATCCGCATCATGTCGCCCTATTTCCTGCCCGACCGCGAACTGATCAGCGCCATTCTCACGGCCGCGCGGCGCGGGGTCAGGATCGATATCGTCGTGCCCTATTCCAACAACCTGAAACTGGTCGACCTCGCCATGAGCGCCCAGTTCGACCAGATGCTCAAACACGGCTGCCGCATCTGGCGGGCCGCCGGCGTGTTCAACCATTCCAAGCTCACGGTGGTCGACGACGCCTGGACCTATATCGGCTCGTCGAACATCGATCCGCGCTCGCTGCGGCTGAATTTCGAAGTCGATATCGAGGTGGTGGATAAAGGCTTCGCCAGCCTCGTCGGCGAGCGCATCGATACCGCCCTTGCCGGTGCCCACGAGGTGACGCTGGAGGAAATCAGGGCGCGGCCCTTCGTCCAGCGCCTCGTCGAGCACATTACCTGGCTTGGCTCGCCCTATCTGTAAGGTCCGCCGCGCGGCTCGACACCGCTTCCAGGTCGATATGCGCCTTGATCGGCAGGTGATCGGAGGCGATGCGCGCCAGCGGCGTGTCGTGCACTTCCACGGAGGTGACGAGGTCGTGCGGATGGCCGAGCGCCCGGTCGAGCGCCAGGACGGGAAAACGCGAGGGAAAACTCGGCACCGCGCCCGATGCCGGGTCGAAGGTCGGCTGGAGACGCGCGAGCGAGGAGCGCCGTCCGACGCGCCATTCGTTGAGATCGCCGACGAGCAGCGTGGGCATGGCCTCCTCCTCGGCCACCGAGGCGAGGATCGCCATGGCCTGCTGCTCGCGCGAGCGCTTGAGCAGGCCGAAATGGGCGGCGACGAGCCGGAGCTTGCCGCGCGGCAGGTCGAGCGTCACGACGAGCGCGCCGCGCGGTTCCACGCCCGGCAGCTTCAGTTGCCGCACGGCGCCAACCACGCCCTTGCGGATCATGATCATGTTGCCGTGCCAGCCGTGGCCGGAGGACGAGAGTGATGTGATCGGCACCGGCACCAGCCCGCAATCGCGCTCCAGCGTCTCAAGGTTCAGCAGGCCCGAGCGCTCGCCGAAACGCTTGTCGGCCTCCTGCACGGCGATCACGTCCGCGTCGATCTCGGCGATCACGCTTGCGGTGCGTTCGGGATCGAAACGCCGGTCGACGCCGATGCATTTGTGCACGTTGTAGGAGGCGATCACCGTGTCGCCCGGGCGATTGCTTTCCGGCGGCCGATGACCGCGGCGATTGCGGATGGCCGTCAGCAATGTGGCGGATGTCGTCCTGCTGTTCCTGTCCAATGCACCTTCCTCGTGGCACCCATGCATCATATGGGCGCGCGCGCCTTTCCGGCAACCGCCCGGCGGCGGGAAGGTTCCGGAAAAATCACGGCAGCGGGCTCACCTGCATCTTCGGGCTGTCGAGCAGGATGGTCGAGCGCAGCGTCTTGATCTCGCCCATGCGCTCGAATTCGCTCCACAGCAGCCGGCGGTAATCCCCGGCATCCTTCACCGCGATCTTCAGCAGGAAATCGAAACTGCCGGCGACCGTGTGGCATTCCACCACCTCCGGCATGCGCCGCACGAGATCGATGAACCGTTCGCCGACGCGCGGGCCGGTGCGCTCGAGCGACACTTCCAGAAAGGCCTGGAAGCCGATGCCGGCAGCGCGCGGATCGACGATCACGGTGTGGCGGACCACACCGCTCGCCTCAAGCCGCGCCAGCCGGCGCGACAGCGGTGCGGGCGACAGGCCGACCTTTTCGGCGAGCTGGTTGTTGGAGAGGCCCGCATCCTCGACGAGCAGGCGGATGATGCGCCGATCCGTCTGGTCCAGCACGACGTCATCGGCAATCTTTCTGTCCATATCGGCCCCATCAGCAAAAATCAGGATCAATCTAGCTGAAATGCGCAATAAGATAAAAGTACCTTGCGCGATGCCCGCAAAATCATGGTCGATTTTGCGGCGGGTTTCCCCTACACCACGACCATTGCCACCCCAGACAGGATCCCCTGACATGTTCGATGCCCTCGCCCGCCAGCCCGACGATCCGCTGCTTGCGCTGATCGGCCTTTTCCGCACGGATGCGCGCGCCGGCAAGGTGGATCTCGGTGTCGGCGTCTATCGTGACGAGACGGGCGCGACCCCGATCTTTCGCGCCGTCAAGGCCGCCGAGCGCCGCCTTGTCGAGACGCAGCCGACCAAGGCCTATGTCGGCCCCGAGGGCAACCCGGTCTTTCTCGATCATCTCTGGACGCTGACGACGGGCGAGGCCGGCAGGGGCCGCGCCACCGCCGCCCTCCAGACGCCGGGCGGTTCCGGCGCGCTTCGCCTCGCCGCCGATCTCATGGCGCTCATGGGCACCAGGCGTATCTGGCTCGGCCTGCCGAGCTGGCCGAACCATGCCGCGATCTTCAAGGTCGCCGGGCTGGAGGTCGTCGGCTACCCCTTCTTCGACGTCCCCTCCCAGACCGTGCTGTTCGATCGCATGATGGAGGCCCTGTCGGGGGCGTCTGCCGGCGATGCGGTCCTCCTGCATGCCAGCTGCCACAACCCGACCGGCGCCAACCTCACCGACGACCAGTGGCGCGCCGTCTCCGATCTCATCGCCGCGCGCGGCCTGCTGCCGCTCGTCGACATCGCCTATCAGGGTTACGGCCGCGGGCTGGAGGAGGACGCCGCAGGGCTGCGCACGCTGCTTTCAGCCGTTCCCGAGGCGCTGGTTGCCGTCTCCTGCTCCAAGTCCTTCGGCCTCTACCGCGAGCGCACCGGCGCGATCTATGCCGCCTGCGGCAATGCCGAAACGGCGCTCTCCGTGCGCAGCAACCTCGCCTCGCTCGCCCGCACCAATTATTCCATGCCGCCGGACCATGGCGCGGCCGTGGTCGCCACCATTCTCGGCGATGCCGCGCTCAAGGCCGACTGGATGGCGGAACTGGAAACCATGCGCCAGCGCATCACCTCGATCCGCGAACGCCTCGCCGCCGGCCTTTCCGCCCGCTGGCAGGTGCTGACGTCGATCCGCGCGCAGGAAGGCATGTTCTCGCTGCTGCCGCTGGAAGAAGCCGACGTCATGAAGCTGCGCGCCGAACACGCCCTCTACATGCCCGCCTCCGGCCGCATCAACATTGCCGGCCTCAAGTCGGCCGAGGTCGATGCCGTTATCGAAAAATTCCTGAGCCTGTGAGGCCTCCATGACGACCGGGACCACGACCTCGCCGGAACGGCACTCCGTCTATGAGGATGTCATCGCCATCCTCATCGGCACGATGTTCGTGGCGCTCGGCGTGGTGATCTACACCAAGGCCGTGCTGCTGACCGGCAGCACGTCGGGTCTGGCGCTCCTGCTGCAATATGCGACAGGCATCGGCTTCTGGTGGCTGTTCTTCCTCATCAACCTGCCGTTCTACGTGCTGGCGGTGAAGAAGCTCGGCTGGGCGTTCACGCTGCGCACCTTCGCGGCGGTCACGCTCGTCTCCGTGCTCAGCCGGCTGACCTCCGAACTCGTCGGCTTTTCCCATCTCGATCCGCTCTATGCGGCCGTCATGGGCGGGGCGCTCGCCGGCACCGGCCTGCTCATCCTGTTCCGCCACCGCACGGGGCTCGGCGGGATCAACGTTCTCGCCATCTACCTGCAGGATCGCTTCGGCCTGCGCGCCGGCTATTTCCAGCTTGCCGTGGACCTCGCCATCCTCGCCGCCGCCTGGTTCGTCATCCCGGCCGACCGGCTCGCGCTGTCGCTGATCGGCGCCGTCATCGTCAACATGACGCTCGCCATCAACCATCGCCCGGGCCGCTATCTGGGCGTGACGTAAGTCCCTTCGCGGCTTAAGAAGGCGCAAACGACAGAAGGAGGCATGCGTGACCGTCACCATCTACGGCATCAAGAACTGCGACACGATGAAGAAGGCCCGCACCTGGCTCGATGCCAAGGGGGTCGCCTACCGGTTCCATGACTACAAGGCCGAGGGCATCGACGCGGAGAGCCTGAAGCGCTGGGTGGAGACGCTCGGCTGGGAAACCGTGCTCAACCGCTCCGGCACCACTTTCCGCGCCCTGCCGGATGTCGACAAGCAGGACCTCGATGCCGGCAAGGCCATCGCCCTGATGCTCGCCCAGCCCTCGATGATCAAGCGCCCGATCCTCGATCGCGACGGCGCGCTGACCGCCGGCTTCAAGCCCGAGATCTACGACACCCTGTTCTGAGGCTCAGTCGTCGGAGTAGCGCTCCTCGGCCCAGGGATCGCCGCGCATGTGATAACCGTTGCGCTCCCAGAAGCCGGCCTGGTCGCCGGGCAGGAAGTCGATGCGCGTCAGCCACTTGGCGCTTTTCCAGAAATAGAGATGCGGCACGACGAGCCGCATCGGACCGCCATGCTCGACGGAGAGCGGCTGGCCCTCCCAATGGGTGGCGAGGATGGCGTCCTCGGCGGCGAAATCGGCAAGCGGCAGGTTGGTCGTGTAGCCGTCATAGCTCGTCAGCATCACGAAATGCGCCTGCGGCCGCGGCATGACGAGCGCCAGCAGGTCGCGCGTCGCGACACCCTGCCAGCGGTTGTCGTAGCGCGACCAGGTGGTCACGCAGTGGATATCGGTGAGCCGGTCGCTCTGCGGCAGGGCGAGGAAGGCCGCCCAGTCGAAGGACATCGGGTTTTCCGCGCCGCCCTTCACGTCCAGCCGCCAGCTTTCCGGCCGGATCACCGGCTGCTGGCCGAGATCGAGCACCGGCCAGTTCTTCACGAGATGCTGGCCGGGCGGCAGGCGGTCGGTCTCGGGGCGGGTGATGCGCCCGGTGAGGAACCGGCCCTCGTCCGCCCATCGGCGCTTGGTGCGGGTGAGCTTGCTCTCGTCGTCGTCGCTCATGGCGCTCTCCTGTTGTCCGTCCGAGAGTTGGGAATGCGCGGCACGCTGTCAAGATGACGGGTGCGACGGCCCGCGCATTGACAGGCAGGCCCGCCACCTGCCACCCATGGCGGACATTCTTTTCGCTTCGATGACGGCAGCCCCATGTCCAAGACCACGCGCGCCACCCAGGCCCTCGCCAAGGCCGGCGTTTCCTTCACCCTCCACACCTACGACTACGACCCCAATGCCGACCGTGTCGGCCTCCAGGCGGCGGAAGCGATCGGCGAGCACCCGTCGCGCGTCCTGAAGACGCTGATGGCCGAGGTGGACGGCAAGCCGGTCTGCGTGATCGTGCCCTCCGACCGCGAGGTCAGCATGAAGAAGCTCGCCAGCGCCTTCAAGGGCAAGTCGGCCGCGATGATGAAACCGGCGGATGCCGAGCGGCTGACCGGCTTCGTGGTGGGCGGCATCAGCCCCTTCGGCCAGAAGAAACAGGTGCCGACGGCCATCGAGGAGGAGGCGCTGGCGCATGAGGCCGTCTATATCAACGGCGGCCAGCGCGGCCTTCAGGTGCGGCTTGCACCCCGCGACGCGATGGCGGCGCTCAAGGCCATCGCCGCGCCGGTGATTGCCTGAGACACCTTCTCATCGCCCCTCTGGCACACTAAGTTTCTCCTATCCCTCGCAACAGACAGGCATGCCATGACCCATCCCGCCTCCCCCGTCGATCCCGTCAAACTCGACAAGCTCGCCGAAGTGGCCGTGCGCGTCGGCCTCCAGCTCCAGAAGGGGCAGGACCTCGTGATGACCGCGCCGATCGCCGCCCTGCCGCTGGTGCGGCTCATCACGAAGCACGCCTACATGGCCGGCGCCGGGCTCGTCAGCACCTTCTATGCCGACGAGGAGGCGACGCTCGCCCGCTATCGCCATGCGCCGGACGAAAGCTTCGACCGCGCCGCGGACTGGCTCTACGAGGGCATGGCCAAGGCCTATGCCAATGGTGCCGCACGGCTCGCCATTGCCGGCGACAACCCGATGCTGCTGGCCAACGAAGACCCTTCCAAGGTCGCGCGCGCCAACAAGGCGAACTCCATGGCCTACAAGCCGGCGCTGGAAAAGATCGCCAATTTCGACATCAACTGGAACATCGTTTCCTATCCCAACCCGTCCTGGGCGAAGCAGGTCTTCCCTGGTGACCCTGAAGACGTCGCGGTCGAAAAGCTCGCCAACGCCATCTTCGCCGCGTCGCGCGTCGATGTCGCCGATCCGGTCGCGGCCTGGGCCGCGCACAATGCCAACCTCGCCAAGCGCTCCGCCTGGCTGAACGGCGAGCGCTTCTCCGCCCTGCACTTCACCGGCCCGGGCACCGACCTGACGGTCGGGCTGGCCGACGGCCACGAATGGCACGGCGGCGCCTCCACGGCGAAGAACGGCATCACCTGCAACCCGAACATCCCGACCGAGGAGGTCTTCACCACGCCGCATGCCCTGCGCGTCGAGGGCCATGTCTCCTCCACCAAGCCGCTCTCCCACCAGGGCACGCTGATCGACGATATCCGGGTGCGCTTCGAGGGCGGCCGCATCGTCGAGGCGAAGGCGTCGAAGGGCGAGGCGGTGCTCAACAAGGTGCTGGATACCGACGAGGGCGCGCGCCGGCTCGGCGAAGTGGCGCTGGTGCCGCATTCCTCGCCGATCTCGGCGAGCGGCATCCTGTTCTACAACACGCTGTTCGACGAGAACGCCTCCTGCCACATCGCGCTCGGCCAGTGCTATTCGAAGTGCTTCCTCGACGGCGCGAGCCTGGCGCCCGAGCAGATCCGCGCGCAGGGCGGCAATGAAAGCCTCATCCACATCGACTGGATGATCGGTTCCGACAAGGTCGATATCGACGGCGTGCGCGCCGACGGAAGCCGCGTGCCCGTCATGCGCGCCGGCGAATGGGCCTGACCCGGACGGGATACGAAACGGCCGGCGTTGATGACGCCGGCCGTTTCCTCAAAGCGCCGGGCTTGTCGCGCGCGGCAACGGCGCGGGCGCGGCCTGTGCCTTCTGGCTGAGCCAGACACTTCCCAGGATCACCAGCATTCCGGCAATCTGCAACGGGCGCAGGTCCTGCCCGAGCAACGCCCAGCCGAGAACGACGGCCACCAGCGGACTCAGGAAGCCGAGCGGCGAGATCGTCGCCGGGCCGAGCCGCGACAGGCCGCGGAACCAGACGATATAGGTCAGCGCCGCCCCGATCACGCCGAGATAAAGGAAGCCGATGAGGTTATCCGCCGTCGGCACCGGCAGGGCCGGCTCCAGGAGCAACGCCACGGGCACCAGGAGCAGGCCGCCCGCCGTGAGCTGCCAGGCGGTGAAGGTGAGCGGCGGCACCGGCGGCTGCCAATGGCGCGACAGCACCGTGCCGAAGGCCATCGACACCGCGCCTGCAAGACCCGCGAGAACGCCGATCGGGTCGAGGCTTGCCGCCGGCGTCAGCACCAGCAGCGCAACGCCGCCGATGCCGCCCAGGCCGGCGAGCACCGCAAGCGGCCGGACCGCCGTGCCCATCACCGCGCGCGACAATGCGAGCACGATGAGCGGCTGGATCGCACCCACCGTCGCCGCCACGCCGCCCGGCAGGCGATAGGCCGAGACGAAGAGCATGGCCCAGAAGAACGAGAAGTTCAGCGCGCCGAGCAGGAAGCTGCGCGGCCACCAGATCCCGCGCGGCAGTTGGCGCACGATGAGCAGCAGAAGAAGGCCGGCAGGCAGGGCCCGCAGCATGGCGACCGTCAGCGGATAGCCGGCGGGAAGCAGCTCCGTGGTCACGATATAGGTGCTGCCCCAGATGGCGGGGGCGGTTGCCGTCAACAGGATGTCGGAAGCGCGGGACATGAATTTATCTCTAAACAAAGAATCTTGATATCAAGATATATGCGATTATCTTGACGTCAAGATAATTTATCTCTTTAGTCGCGCCATGGATCACGTCGACAGAATTACCGCGCAATGGAACCGCGAACGCCCGGACCTCGACACCGGGCCGATGGGCCTGCTCGGCCGCCTCGCGCGCCTGCGCAATCACCTTGCCCGGGAGACGGAAAAGGTCTTCGCCGGCCACGGCATCAACATGGCGGCCTTCGACGTGCTGGCGACGCTTCGCCGTTCCGGCGCGCCCTACAGGCTGTCCCCGGGCGATCTCCTCGCCACCACCATGGTCAGCTCCGGCACCATGACCAACCGGCTCGACCAGCTGGAAAAGGCGGGCCTCATAGAACGCACGCACAATCCGGAGGATCGGCGTGGCGTGATCATCGCGCTCACGGACAAGGGACTGGCGCTGGTCGATGCGGCGGTCGAAAGCCATGTGCAGAACCAGCACCGGCTGGTCGCCGCGCTGAGCCCCGGCGAACGCGACGCGCTCGACGGCCTGCTTCGGACCTTCCTTGCGAAATTCGAATGATCAGATGCGTCCGACGCGCTTTTCGACGCGCGCGACATGCGCCCTGCGCTTGTCCTCGTCCGCGCGGTCCATGTCGTGGAGATTGACCATGCGGAAATCGAGGCCTTTGGCGCAGAAGGCGGCGATGCCGCGCTTCAGCAGCCGTTTGACGGGGTTGCCCATATAGAGGTTGACGACCCACCAGGGCGAGCCCGTCGTGGTGAAGGCCCAGAACAGGCGGATATGGCCAAGCCGCGGCCGGATGCGCCCGCCGGCCGGATCGTTCTCGAAGGCGACGCCGGGCACGAAGACCCGGTCGAAGAAGCCCTTCAGGATGGCCGGGAAATTGAACCACCATTGCGGAAAGACCAGTATTATCCCGTCCGCCTGCTTCAGGCGCGAGACGAAGGGTTCGGCCTCGGCGGGGTCGTAATCCGGCGCGAAATAGCGCGCCCGCTCGCTTTCGCTCAGCCGCGGATCGAAATCCTCGCGATAGAGGTCCAGCAAGTCCACCGTATGGCCGTTTTTCGTCAGCGTCCTGCGCGCCGTTTCCGCGATGCTTGCGGCGAAACTGTCTTCCAGCGGATGGGCGAGCACGAGCAGGATGCGCATGGCGGCCTCAGAACAGCGTGCCCTGGCGCGGCGCGGGTTTTGCCGCCTCCGTTTCCGGTCTGGCCGGCTTTTTGCGCTGCGGCGCGCCGCCGCCGCCTGAACCCGTAACAGGGCCCGTGACGGCGTCGACCACGCCGTCGGCGAACTCGATGGCGATGGCGCGGCCGGGGCCGAGTTCGCCCGCCCCCTTTACCGGCGCGCCGTCCTCGTCGCGCACCAGCGCATAGCCGCGCTTCAGCACGTTGCGGTAGGAGAGCGATTGCAGCACGCGATCCTGCGCCTGCAGGAGCGCACGGCGGCGCGCCAGATCGCCGGCAAGCGCGCTTTCGCCCCGCAGCGCGAGGCCCTTCAGCCTGTCGCGCGACCGCTCGGTCTGCGTCCTGATGCGGGCGGGTGTCGCCCGCAGGGACACGTCGAAAGCCGAAAGCCGCGCGCGCAGCTGGTCAAGCCGGCGCTCGATCACGCGCTCGGCCCGCAGCAGCCGCTCGCCGACGCGCTGGCGGCGCTCGGCGATGCGTGTCACCAGCATGTCGGGACGCAGATGCGCCGCCACCCGCTCGAAGCTGCGGCGCTTGTTGACGGTGTTCATGTGCAGCCCGCGGCCGAGACCGGCGGCGGCTTCATCGAAGCGGCGGCGCGGCAGGGCCAGAAGCTGGTCGAGCGAGGGCAGCGCGCGGGCAAGCGCGCGCACGCCCTGGCGGCGATTGTCCATCTGGCGCGCCATCGCGCCGCCGAGCCGTGCGGCAAGCGAGGCGATCTCGGCCTGAAGATCGGCCTTCACGGGCACCGCCATTTCCGCCGCCCCCGTGGGGGTGGGCGCGCGGCGGTCGGCGGCGTGGTCGATCAGCGTCCAGTCCGTTTCATGCCCGACGGCGGCGATCAGCGGGATCCGCGAGGCCGCCGCGGCCCTGACGACGATCTCGTCGTTGAAGCTCCAGAGGTCCTCCAGGCTGCCGCCGCCGCGCGCGACGATCAGCACGTCGGGCCGCGCGATCGGCCCGCCGGGGACAAACGCATTGAAGCCCTCGATGGCGGCGGCCACCTCCTGGCCCGATCCCTCGCCCTGCACCTTGACCGGCCAGACCACGACATGAACCGGGAAACGGTCGGCGATGCGGTGCAGGATATCGCGGATGACGGCCCCGGTCGGCGAGGTCACGACGCCGATCACCTTCGGCAGGAAGGGCAGCGGCTTCTTGCGCTCCGCATCGAACAGGCCTTCGGCGGCGAGCTTGCGGCGGCGTTCCTCCAGAAGCGCCATCAGCGCGCCCGCGCCGGCCGGCTCCAGCGTCTCGATGACGATCTGGTATTTCGAGGAGCCCGGGAAGGTGGTGATCTTGCCTGTCGCGATCACCTCCATGCCCTCTTCCGGCTTGAAGCGCAGGCGCGAGAAGCTGCCTTTCCAGACGACGGCGTCGATGCGCGCCCGGTCGTCCTTCAGCGAAAAATAGGCATGCCCCGAGGAATGCGGGCCGCGATAGCCGGAAATCTCGCCGCGCACGCGCACCTGGTCGAAGGCCTGCTCGACCGTGCGCTTGATGGAGCCGGAGAGTTCCGACACCGAATATTCGGCAAGGTTGCTGGGCGAATCATTGTCCGAAAAGAAGCTCATGCCGCCAAGTCTAGTGCGTTTGCCGGCAGATGACAGGCCGGTGCGGGCCGTGTCCCCAGCGCAGTGCCGCTATTGCGGCTTCACCCGGAAGAGCTGCAAGGCGGCGTTCTCGGTTCCCGCGATCGGTTCCAGATAATCCGGCACCCGCCCCTTCAGCAGATCGGCATAGAGGCCTTCGGGTTCGGCCTTGGCGAGGTCGCGGGTCTGGGTGTCGTCGGCGCAGAAGGCGACTAGCGTGACATGCGCCCCGCGCAGGAAAGCCTCGGCCTGGTGCGGGTTGGACAGGCCGATATGCAGTTCCGTCAGCATGCCGCCCTGGTTGCGGTGATAGGGCGCGGAGAGCACCCGGTGCGGCGTGTAGCGCAGGATCTGCACGCCGAGATTGGACGGCCCGGACACGACGCCCGCCGGCTCGTTCGCCAGCGGCGCGATGGAGGCCTGCGCCGTGCAGGCGGCGCGCACCTTCGCGGTGCCGGCAAGCCCGGCCTGCAATTGCTCCTGCGAGCGGCCGGGCAAAAGTGCGCCGGCAAGCGCCCATGTGGCGGGCACGGCGGCCAGCGTCAGGCCGGCAAAGGCGAGGCCGAGCCCGAGGTTTCTCGGATGGGCGTTCGAGGCCCGGCGCAGGTCGGCAATGGCAAGGCCGAGCGGCAGCGCCGACAGCAGGTTGCTGAAGATCGCGCCGCGGATCTGGATGAGCGAGACGGCGAAGGCGACGCCGATCAGCGCCAGCATCGTCAGGTGCCCGCCGACGGCCTCGCCACGGCGGATGCGCCACAGGCAGACGGCAAGCGCAAGCAGGGCCGGCGCGTAATAGGTCCCGATGGAGGCCGGCTCCAGCCGGAACTGCGCGACGGCCGACTGCGCCTCGATGACGCCCGACAGCCAGAAGGTCTTCAGCAGCGGATCGAGCGTATCGAGCGGATTGGCGAGGCAGCCCGGCGCGATGACGAGGACCGCGACGGCGATCACCGCGCCGCCGACAGCGAGGGCGGCGAGCCGGCCGCCGAAGGCCCGGTTGCTGGTGAGGGATGCGACCAGGAACAGCATCGCACCGCCGAAGGTGGCGAGCGCATAGAAGCCGTAGGAGAGGCTGTCGCAGGTCACCTGCGTGTAGCGCGAGGGCGCGACCGTGGCGAAGAAGGCGAGCGTCACCGTCGCCGCCAGCGCCAGCCCGAAGGCGGCCGCCGCCGCACGGAACGCCGGGCCCAGCCAGAGCCAGCGCAGCGCCACGACGAGGCAGACCGCACCGATCAGCGGCGTGGTTTCGGCACCGATGGCGATGGCGAAACCCGCCAGCGCGCCGGCCGCTGCGTGGTCGCGTGCGCGCAGGCCCGGATCGAGCAGCATGGCGGCAATGCCGGCGATAATGGCGAGCTGCACATTGTGGTGATCGATCGAGCCCGGCTGGAAGCGGTTGAGCGCCACGACGAAGATCGTCGTCAGGATCAGCGTCGCATGCATGGCGGCGGCGCCGCCCAGCCGGTGGCCGGCCAATCCCATGAAGAACAGCACCGGCACGACCAGCATGAGCGGCCAGACCGCCAGCGCCAGCGCTTCCGCGCGCGGCTGTTCGGCGAAAAGCGAGAAGAAGCCGATCAGGTTGGCGATGGGCAGGTCGATGAACCGCGACCAGTGCATGAGGGTGCCGCCGTCGAGGCCGAGACGGTATTGCGTCATGTCGAACCAGCCCTGGCCGGCCATGAGGTCGCGCACCATGACGAGGCGCATCGTGTCGTCGTTGTCGGCGCCGACATAGTCGGTGGCAAACGGCAGCGAGATGGCAAGCAGGAGCGCGATGGCGATGGCGGCATAGAGCGCCAGCACGCCTGTCGTCATGCCCTGGCGGCGCGGCGGCGCGGCGGCGGCTGCGAGCGGCAGGGCCGAGGGCGTGGTTTCCGGCATGTCTTGACCCTTTCGTGCAGCGTTCGAAGCCGCCCGAAACCTAGCCTTAACCTTCTCAAGAAATAGTAAAACGGCGCCCGCATGAGGCGGCGTGGACGGGAGACTGCACCCCATGACGGAAGCCCTGATGGAAGACCTCGATATCGCCGTGCTCCTGCCCTGCTACAACGAGGCCCAGACGATCAGCGACGTGGTCGCCGCCTTCCGCGCCACGCTGCCGATGGCCCGCATCTACGTCTACGACAACAATTCCACCGATTCGACCGCGCTGCGGGCCGCCCTTGCCGGCGCGACCGTCGTGCGCGAGCGCCGCCAGGGCAAGGGCAATGTGGTGCGCCGCATGTTCTCCGACATCGAGGCCGACATCTACATCATGGCCGACGGCGACGGCACCTATGCCGCTTCCGATGCGCCCGAACTCATCCGCACGCTCATCACCGAGGGTGCGGACATGGTGGTGGGCACGCGCCGCGGCGTGCGTGCCGATGCCGGCCGCCAGGGCCATGCCTTCGGCAACCGGATCTTCAACACGCTCTACCGTTCGCTGTTCGGCAACGATTTCTCCGACATCTTCTCCGGCTACCGCGCCTTCTCGCGCCGGTTCGCCAAGAGCTTCCCCGCCGTTTCCGGCGGCTTCGAGATCGAGACGGAGATGTCGGTGCATGCCTCGCGGCTGCGCCTGCCCGTGGCCGAGCTGGAGCTGGATTACGGCCGGCGCCCGGACGGCTCGCATTCCAAGCTCTCCACCTTCCGCGACGGCGGAAAGATCCTGTGGATGTTCGCCATGCTGATGAAGGAAACCCGGCCCTTCACCTTCTTCGGCGCGATCAGCGGCGGCTTCCTTCTGGCAAGCTTGGTCTTCATGGCGCCGGTGCTGGTCGCCTATTTCGAGACCGGCCTCGTCGAGCGCATGCCGACCTGGGTCTTCTCGCTCGTGCTGATGCTCATTTCCTTCCTCGTCTTCTCCGCCGGCATGATCCTCGATTCGCTGGCCCGCGCCCGGGCCGAACAGCTGCGCATCCACTACATGAACCTGCCGGCCGGTCAGCATGCCAGAACCGCTCGCACGAAGCCCGAGACGCCCGCCCGTCATATGGCCGCCTGAGAGGGATCGAACAGGACACACGCATGAACAGGGAAACGACAAACCGCATCCGCTTCGTGATCGAGGACGTACTGCCGCCGATCCTGCGCGATTCCGCACTCTTTCGGCAGGCCGCAAGCCTCATCTGGGGCAAGCACATCGCGAAGCTTGCGAAATTCCGCGAGCGCGCGCCCTTCCTCACCGCCGAAGAATATGCCGACCTCTACCGCGAACATCCGCGTGTGCATGCCGGAACCGACAACTCGCAGGCCTGCATCGATCGTATCGTCGCGTCCATTTCCGGCGAGAGTGTCTGCGATGTCGGTTGCGGCACCGGTGCGCTGTTACGCCATATCAAAACGGGCAATCCCGGGCTCAAACGCCTGACCGGCGTGGATTTCGTCATTGATGACGCGGCCGGAATAGCTGGCGTCGAGTATGTCGCCGCGATGATCGAGAAGCTGCCCTTCGCGGACGGCGAATTCGATACCGTCGTATGCACCCATGTTATCGAGCACGTTCTGGAATACCGTCAGGCGATAGCCGAACTGCGCCGCATCGCTCGCAGGCGCCTGATCATCGTGGTGCCGCGCGAGCGCGAGTACCGCTACAGCTTCAACCCGCATTTCAACTTCTTCCCCTACACCCACTCCTTCCTGCGGGCCGTGCATCCCGTTCCCGCACGCCACGTCTGCGTCGATATCGGCCGTGACATCTTCTACATGGAAGAGCGGACGGAGCCGGTCGCGTGACGCCGGGCGGTTACAGCCCCACCATCTGGGCGGGCCTGCTCGGCACACCGCTCCTGATCGCTGTGGGGCAGGTGCTCTTCAAGCTGACGAGTGAAACCACCGGCGAATTCGGTGCGCGGGGTATTACAGCCTTGCTGTTCAATCCCTTGCTTCTGGCGGCACTGGCAATCTACGGCACAGGCACGATTATCTGGATTTTCGTATTGAAAGCGGTGCCGCTCACGATCGGCTATTCCTTCATGGCACTCACATTCTGCTTCGTGCCCCTGCTTGCAAGCCTCTTCCTTGGCGAAGCGTTGACGTTGCGTTACGCCATCGGCGCCGTCCTGATCATTGGTGGAATGCTCGTCATCAACGGCTGACTTGCGTCTCGAAATGAGCCCGCGTCTGCGCATCCGCGGGGAAGAAGCTCTCGATGAGCACGCCCTGCACGAGCGCATCCTGCGCGGAGCCGAAGGAGGTGAGCGTGGTGATCCAGTTGAAGCGCTTCGCGCCGATCCGCATCTCGATCGGCAGCACGGGAAGCCGTTCGGTGGCGGGAAAATCGTCAAGTGCGGCCCGGACATCGTCTGCTGCCGCCAGCCGCTCGATGCGTTTGACGAGCGGGCTGCGCGGCCCCTGGAGACGGGCTTCCGCGCGGATGCGGTTGACGAGGTCGGCGGCCGAGCGCGGCCAGTTCACGACGATGGAGCGCAGCGGCGTGGGGCCGAGATAGGCATCGAGAAAATTGTCGCCGGGCGAAACGGCAATCCCCGCCATGCCGGCAAGGCCCATGAAGGCCTGGTTGGCCGTCAGCACGTTGTATTCGTGGTCGAACACCACGCCCGGATAGGGATCGTGCCGGTCCAGGATGAGGCCGATCGCCTCGACCACCGCCGCCGGAAGAGCGGCAAGGCTGGCGGACGGCGTCGTGGCGAAGCGCGGCCGGAAGCCGGCGGCGGAAAACAGCGCGCCCTGGTCGCGCGCGGGAATGTCGAGCACGGCCGAAAGCCGCAGGATCATGCCTTCCGACGGGCGCGAGCGGCCGGTTTCCAGAAAGGACAGATGGCGCGCCGAAATGCCCGCCTCGCTTGCCAGCGCCAGCTGGCTCATGCGGCGGTGGCCGCGCCATTCCCTGAGATGGTCGCCGAATTCCATGCTTTCCTCCAGACCGGCGCGCAGTAAACAGGAGGTGGCGCGTGATTTCCATTACCTCCGAGGTAATTGGTTTGCTGCACCATGGCCGGCAGGATGGCGCCATCGACAACGAAGGAGCCCATCATGTTCGCCGCCCTCAACCGCAATCTCCTGCAATCCGTCCTCCTCGCCGACGGCGTCTTCTCGCTGGCCGTCGCGGCCCTGTTCTTCGCGATACCAGGCCCGGTCGGAGCACTCGTCGGACCGTTCGCCACGCCCGCGCTCGTCAACGGACTGGCGGCCTTCTTCCTGCTGTGGGGCCTGTTCCACCTCATGCTCGGGCGGCAGGTGCCGCCTTCGGCCGCCGCGGTCCGCCTGGCCATCGCCGGCGACGGGCTTTGGGTCATCGGCAGCATCGCCGTCCTCGTCGCCGGCCGCGACGGCCTCACGCTCACGGGCATCGCCCTCGTTGCCGTGGCCGCCGTCGCGGTTGCGGAGATCCTGCTTCTCAAGCAGATCGGCCTTATCAGGCAGCAGCGCGCCGCCGTGGCCTGAAGGCGATGCGGATGAAGGGGAAACAGAAAACATCTCCCCTTCATCCCGCCGATTCCCCTTGCGCAAAAAATGCATTACCGTCGCGCCCGAATGAAAATGGGGAGCCCTTCATGCGCGTTATCTTTTCCGAGGACCACAAGCTCAGGAACGCCCGCAGCGAACTTCACGGCGGCGAGCTGGTGGCGCCGTTCGAGGCGCCGTTCCGGGCGGAATGGATCCTCGCGGCCGTCAAGGACGGCGGTTTCACCGATATCGCCGCCCCTGACGACTATGGTCTCGAAACCGCGCTGAAGGTGCATGACGCCGGCTACCTGTCCTTCCTCGAAACCGCCTGGGACCAGTGGAAGGCGGCCGGCTACCGGGGCGAGGCCATCGCAACTTCCTTCCCCGTGCGCCGCACCTCGCCGCGCATTCCCACCCAGATCGACGGCCTGCTCGGCTACTACTGCAACGCCGCCGAGACGGCGATCTCGCCGGGCACCTGGGAGGCGGCGCTCTCCTCCATGCGCACCGCGCTGACGGCCACCGATATCCTTGCCTCCGGCGCGAAGGCCGCCTTCGCGCTCTGCCGCCCGCCGGGCCACCATGCCGGCATCGATTCGTTCGGCGGCTACTGCTTCATCAACAATGCGGCCGTCGCCGCCCAGCGGCTACTCGACAAGGGCGCGAAGAAGGTGGCCGTTCTCGATGTCGATTTCCACCACGGCAACGGCACGCAGGATATCTTCTATGAGCGCGGAGACGTCTATTTCGCCTCGCTGCACGGCGACCCGGCGGAAGCCTTCCCGCATTTCCTCGGCTATGCGGAGGAGACGGGAAAGGACGCGGGCGAAGGCACCACGCAGAACTATCCGCTGCCGCCGGGCACGCCCTATGCCGTGTGGGAGCAGGCGCTGCACGACGCGCTGAAGCGCATTTCCGCCTTCGGCGCGGAGGCGATCGTGCTGTCGCTGGGCGTCGATACCTTCGAGAAGGACCCGATCTCCTTCTTCAAGCTCACGTCGCCGGATTACGTGACGATGGGCCGGGCGGTCGCCGCCAGCGGCGTGCCCGTCGTCACCATCATGGAAGGCGGTTACGGCGTGCCGGAAATCGGCCTCAACGTCGCCAACACGCTGAAGGGCATCGCCGGCTGATCGGCCGGCGCAGGCACAAACCGGCCCCGATGCGGGGCCGGCCTATGTCTTCAGGCGGTAGCGCACATAGCCGTCGGCCGGGGCATAGCTGTCGTAGAGCCTGCGGGCGCGGGCATTGTCGCCGTTGGTGTGCCAGTAGATGCCGCGCCAGCCGTGGCGTTTCGCAAGCGCGATGAGATCGTCCACCAGCGCCCGGCCGATGCCCTTGCCGCGCACCGTCTCGTCGACATAGAGGTCTTCGAGATAGCCTTCCGGCGCGATGTCCCAGGTGCAGTCGTGATAGTGGTGGATGGCGAAGCCCACGAGCCGGCCATCCTGCTCGGCAATGCGCATGGTGACGCGCGAGGAGGGATCGAGGATGCGGGCCCAGGTGAAGGCCGTCACCTCCTCCGGCACGTCGGCCGCATAGAAGGTGAGGTAGCCGGCCCAGAGCGCCCGCCACGCCGCCTCGTCCCCCGCCACCGCGTCGCGGATCGTCAGGCCGGCGGTCACGCCCCTGCCCTGTCGAGCAGCGCGACCTGATCGGCCGACAGCGAAAGCGATGCCGCCTTGGTGAGGCTCGCCAGCTGCGAAAGGCTGGTGGCGCTGGCAATCGGTGCGGTCACGGCCGGTTTCGCCATCAGCCAGGCGAGCGCGATTTCGGCGGGCTTCGCGCCGGTCTCGGCGCCCACCTGGTCGAGGGCGGCGAGGATGCGCTGGCCCTTGTCGTCGAGGTAACGCTGCACGGCCTCGCCGCGCGCCGTGCCTTCCGTGTCCGCCTTGCTGCGGTACTTGCCGGTCAGGAAGCCGGACGCGAGGCTGAAATAGGTGATGACGCCGATATCCTCCTTGCGGCAGAGATCGGCGAGCGCGCCTTCGAAACCGTCGCGGTCGTAAAGATTGTATTCCGGCTGCAGCACCCCGTAGCGCGGCAGGCCCGCCTTGTCGGCGGCGTCGAACGAGGCCTGCAGCTGGTTCGCATCGAGGTTGGAGGCGCCGAAGGCACGCACCTTGCCGGCGGCGACGAGGCTCGCATGCGCTTCCAGCGTCTCCTCGTAAGGCGTCGCGTCGTCCGGCCAGTGCGAGAGATAGAGGTCGATATGGTCGGTCTGAAGCCGCTTCAGCGAGGCCTCGACTTCCTCGAGGATCCACGACTTGCGCAGGTCGCGCCGGCCCTGGCCCATATCGGAGCCGACCTTGGTGATGATCACCACCTTGTCGCGCGCCACGCCCGTGCGCTTCAGCCACTTGCCGATGATCGTCTCGGACTCGCCGCCCTTGTTGCCCGGCACCCAGCTCGAATAGACGTCGGCCGTGTCGATGGCGTTGAAGCCGGCATCCGTGAAGGCGTCCAGGAGGTCGAACGAGGTCTTCTCGTCGGCCGTCCAGCCGAAGACATTGCCGCCGAAAACCAGCGGTGCGATGGACAGGCCGGTCTTGCCGAGGGGTCGAAACTGCATGGGATCCTCCAGGGTTCGTGCGCAAATCGCTGCGGCGAACATAGGACGCCGCGCGGGGCTTTGCACGCGGCGCGGCGGATTTTTCCGAACTTGCAGGCGGAAGGCGGCGCGACTAGTCTCTCGCCGCAATCAGGGAGTGACATCATGCTGCGTTTCGGAATCCTGTCGACGGCCAAGATCGGCCGCGAACTCGTCGTGCCCGCCATCCAGGACGCGGAGAACTGCGTCGTCACCGCCATCGCAAGCCGCGACCTTTCCAAGGCCCGTGCCATGGCCGACCGCTTCTCCGTGCCGCATGCCTTCGGCTCCTACGAGGAGATGCTGGCCTCCGACACGATCGACGCCGTCTATATCCCGCTGCCGACGGCGCAGCATGTCGAGTGGTCGATCAAGGCGGCGGATGCCGGCAAGCACGTGCTGTGCGAAAAGCCGATCGCGCTTCACGCCGGCGAGATCGACGCGCTGATCGCCGCGCGCGACCGCAACAAGGTGCTGATCTCCGAAGCCTACATGGTCACCTACAGCCCGGTCTGGCGCAAGGTGCGCGCGCTCTTGTCGGAAGGCGCCATCGGCCGCCTGCGCCATGTCCAGGGCGCCTTCACCTATTTCAACCGCGATCCCGGCAACATGCGCAACGTGCCGGCACTCGGCGGCGGCGGCCTGCCCGATATCGGCGTCTATCCGACGATCACCACCCGCTTCGTCACCGGCAAGGAGCCGGTCCGCGTGCAGGCCACGACCGACCGCGACCCGGAATTCGGCACGGACATCTATTCGAGCGTGCGCGCCGATTTCGGCGATTTCGAACTGTCCTTCTACGTCTCCACCCAGCTTGCCCAGCGCCAGGTCATGGCGTTCCACGGCGACAAGGGTTTCATCGAGGTCAAATCGCCGTTCAACGCCGACCGCTACGGCGCCGAGGAACTGGAACTGACCAACCAGAATCACGCCGAAAGCCAGATCTTCCGCTTCCAGGATGCCCGCCAGTACCGCCGCGAGGTCGAAGCCTTCAGCAAGGCGGCGCGCGGCGAAAACGAGGAGATCGTGCCGCTGGAAAGCTCGGTCAACAACCAGAAGCTCATCGACGCCATCTACCGCGCCAGCGAAAAGGACGGCTGGGAGGCGGTCTGACCCGCCCGCCCCGCCATCAAGGGAAGGCGCCGCAAGGCCAGGCGGGATCGAAACGGCATAAAAAGGGAGGCATCGCCTCCCTTTTCCGTTCTACTCGTCGCCCATCTTCAGCGCCGCGATGAAGGCTTCCTGGGGGATCTCCACCTTGCCGAACTGGCGCATGCGCTTCTTGCCGGCCTTCTGCTTGTCGAGCAGCTTGCGCTTGCGGGTGGCGTCGCCGCCGTAGCACTTGGCGGTCACGTCCTTGCGCAGCGCCGAGATGGTCTCGCGGGCGATCACGTTGCCGCCGATGGCGGCCTGGATCGGGATCTTGAACATGTGCTTGGGGATCAGCTCCTTGAGCTTCTCGCACATGTCGCGGCCGCGCTTTTCGGCGGCCATGCGGTGCACCATCATCGAGAGCGCATCGACCGGCTCGCCGTTGACCAGGATCGACATCTTCACCAGATGGCCTTCCTTGTGGTCGGTGATCTGGTAGTCGAAGGAGGCGTAGCCCTTGGAGATCGACTTCAGGCGGTCGTAGAAGTCGAAGACGACTTCGTTGAGCGGCAGGTCATAGGTCAGCATGGCGCGCGTGCCGACATAGGTCAGCTCGATCTGGATGCCGCGGCGGTCCTGGCAGAGCTTCAGGATGCCGCCGAGATAATCGTCGGGCGTGAGGATCGTGGCGCGGATCCACGGCTCGTGGATTTCCGAAATCTTCACGACGTCGGGCATGTCGGCCGGGTTGTGCAGCTCGCGCATCGTGCCGTCAGTCATGTAGAGCTGGTAGACGACCGAAGGCGCCGTCGCGATCAGGTCGAGGTCGAACTCGCGCTCCAGGCGCTCCTGGATGATCTCGAGGTGAAGCAGGCCGAGGAAGCCGCAGCGGAAGCCGAAGCCCAGCGCCGCCGACGATTCCATCTCGAAGGAGAAGGAGGCGTCGTTGAGCCGCAGCTTGCCCATCGCCGAGCGCAGGTCCTCGAAATCGGCCGCATCGACCGGGAAGAGGCCGCAGAACACCACCGGCTGGGCCGGCTTGAAGCCCGGCAGGGCCTTGGCCGTCGGGCGCTTGTCCTCGGTGATCGTGTCGCCGACGCGCGTATCGGCCACTTCCTTGATGGAGGCGGTGATGAAGCCGATCTCGCCCGGGCCGAGGCTGTCCATCGCCACCATCTTGGGCGTGAGCACGCCGACGCGCTCGACGGTGTATTTCGCGTCCGTGCCCATCATGCGGATCGTCTGGCCCTTGGTCAGCCGGCCCTCGATGACGCGCACGAGAACCATGACGCCGAGATAGGTGTCGTACCAGCTGTCGACCAGGAGCGCCTTCAGGGGCGCCTTGTCGCCGCCTTCGCTCTTGGGCGCGGGCAGGCGCTTGACGATGGCTTCCAGCACGTCGGGAATGCCGAGGCCCGTCTTGGCCGAGATCAGCACGGCCTCCGACGCGTCGATGCCGATGACTTCCTCGATCTGTTCCTTGATGCGCTCGGGCTCGGCGGCCGGCAGGTCGATCTTGTTGAGCACGGTCACGAGCTCGTGGTTGTTGTCGATCGCCTGGTAGACATTGGCGAGCGTCTGGGCTTCCACGCCCTGCGAGGCGTCGACGACCAGCAGCGAACCCTCGCAGGCCGACAGCGAGCGAGAGACTTCGTAGGCGAAGTCGACGTGGCCGGGCGTGTCGATGAGGTTCAGGACATAGGTCTCGCCGTCATTGGCCTTGTAGTGCAGGCGCACGGTCTGGGCCTTGATGGTGATGCCGCGCTCGCGCTCGATATCCATGTTGTCGAGGACCTGCTCCGACATCTCGCGTTCGGCAAGGCCGCCGGTCGACTGGATCAGCCGGTCGGCGAGGGTCGACTTGCCGTGGTCGATATGGGCCACGATCGAGAAGTTGCGGATATGGTCGAGGGGCGTGGAGGAATTGGTGCTCATGCGCGCCATATAGCAGCGCGCACGGATGGCGAAAAGCGGTAAATGAAGGGTTTCCGAACGGCAAGCGCCGCTATTCCGGGGCTTTGTCGCCTTCCACCAGCGCGCCGGCATTGGGCACCTGCGCGCTTCTGATCTCGAAACCCTCGCGCGCCTGCGTCGGCACGGTCTCGCGCAGCCGCAGGCGCTGCGCCACGAAGGCGATATAGGCGAGCGCGACGGCGATCACCGCATAGATGAAGGTCTGCGGCCCGAAGCTCGGCGTGAGCGCCGTCACGGCGAGCGGAACGAGCGTCGCGGAGACCGACCAGGCCACCAGCAGCGTGGAGGCGAGCGGCACGAAATCGTCGGGGTCCGTGCGGTCGTTGGCGTGGGCGTTTGCGATGGAATAGACGCTCTCCACCGCCCCCGCCCACAGCGCGAAGACCAGCATCAGCACGAAAAGCGCCTGGAAGGACACGAACAGCGCGGCGACGGCCGCCCCCGTGATGAGCAGGCAGGTGACGATCAGCACGACGCGGCGGTCGATGCGGTCCGAAAGCGTGCCGAGCGGATATTGCACGAATATGAGGCCGAACTGCATGACGAGCATGAGCAGCGCCACGTCCTGCTGCCCGACCTTGTTGGTCGCGGCATAGATCGGCGTAAAGCCCTGCACGACCATGGAGAGCCCGCCGGCGGCGAGAACGCCGATCAGCGCGACGGGCGAATTGCGCCAGGCCATGGCGAAATCGACGCTGACGCGGGCGGGGGCCGGCGGTGTCGGCAGGCGGGTCAGGCCGATCGGCAGGATGGCGAGCGTGGTGACGAAGATGGTGAAGAGCGGCGCGAGATTGCCGTCGGCCGGCATGCGGCCGAACAGCCAGGCCCCGACGCCGAGCCCCAGCACATAGGCCATGTAGAAAAACGACATGGCCTTGCCGCGCCAGCGGTTGTCGGCCGCGTGGTTCAGCCAGCTCTGGGCGATGATGAAATTGGCATTGCCCGCCACGCCGTAAATGCCGCGCGCCACGATCCACAGGATGGGATGGACGCCGAGCGCGATGAGGAAGGCGGCGATGAGCACCAGCGCCATGGAACAGGAAAAGGCCCGCGCATGGCCGACGCGGCGAATGACGGGCCCGGCCAGGATGCAGCCGAGCAGGCCGCCGAAGGCGATTGCCGTGACGGCGGCGCCCGGCGTCCAGGACGGTGCGTCGGCGCGCGACAGCACATAGGGCACATAGGCGAGCATGATGCCGTTGCCGATCGCGACGAGCGTCATCGAGACGACGATGGCCGTGATGGAAAAGAGCGACGATGCCCGCTGTGTCCCGTCCGTCATATGCGCCGCCCCTCCATTGCCCTCAAGGCAACTTAGCGCCGCTGATCATGTCGCATTGTCGCCTTAGCGCCATGGCGGAGAATTATTTCGGGATGGGTTGATGCCGGTTGACTCCATTATGCGGGAAGATTATTCCACGATAATGGAAAACGCAAACGATCCCCTGGAAAGCGCCATCGGCGAGCGGCTGCGGCTGCTGCGCGGCGCGCGCGCCATGACGCTGGACGATCTCGCCGGCGCCTCGGGCGTCAGCCGGGCGATGATCTCGCGCATCGAGCGCGGCGAGGCGAGCCCGACGGCACAGCTTCTGTCACGGCTGTGCGCCGCGCTCGATCTGACGCTTTCGGCCTTCTTCGCCTTTTCCGAAGGCACGGACGATCCCGTCTCGCGGCACGAGGCTCAGACGGTCTGGCGCGATCCCGAGACGGGCTATCAGCGCCGCGCCGTCTCGCCGCAGGGCACCCCGTCGCGCGTCGAGGTCATCGACGTGACGTTCCCGGCCGGCGCGCGCCTCGCCTATCCGCCGGAAACGGCAAAGGCCGGCATGACGCAGCATGTCTGGCTGTTTTCCGGCAGCCTGCGCATGACGGTCGGCGAGGCCGTGCATGATCTTCGCCCCGGCGATTGCCTCTATATGAGCATCACCGAGGGCCATGTCTTCGAAAACCCCGGCGACACGCCGGCCCATTACGCCGTGGTGCTGGACCGCGGCCGATCTTGAGGAACCGATGAGCGATATCAGAAGGCTCGATCCTGCCGAAGCGCAAGCCCGAATCGGCGAACTCTGCGATGTCCTGGCCGATTGCGTGACGGGCGGCGCCTCCGTCGGCTTCATGGCGCCCTATGGGTCCGCCGATGCCGTGCCGTTCTGGCAGGGCGTGATCGCGGCGGTCGCCGAGGAGGCGACGCTGCTTTTCGTGGCGGAACGCGACGGCCGCATCGTCGGCACGGTGCAGGTCGGTATCCGCCAGATGCCGAACCAGCCGCACCGGGCGGATGTGAAGAAGCTGCTGGTGCTGGAAAGCGAACGCGGCCGCGGGCTTGCCCGTGCGCTGATGACGGCGGCGGAGGCCGAAGCGGCGCAATACGGCAAGACGGTTCTGGTGCTCGACACCGCGACCGGCAGCCCCGCCGAGACGGTCTACGAGCGCCTCGGCTGGCAGCGCGCCGGCGTCATTCCCGACTACGCGCTCTATCCCGACGGCCGCTACTGCGCGACGACGTTCTTCTACAAGCGCATCGGGGCAACGGCGTAGCTCTTGGGGTCGAGAACGGGAACAGCAAAGAAATTAGCTGGCTAACGAAGAGCCTGGCAGC